>NZ_JAGHFX010000084.1 GCF_017888565.1 Clostridium sp. | reverse complement strand
GTTCTTGGTCAATTAACAAAAATGCAAATAATATGTATAGTATTAATTTAATATCTATAAAGAATTTACAAGCTTTAAAATCAAACTTAAATTATGATTATATTAATATATTAATATATTAAAGATGATTTTTGAAAAAGATGAATCTAAATTAGATGAAAGAATAGAAATAATTAATGGCGTAGTTTCCCAAAATGAAGAATTAATTAAAGAGTTTGAAACTATCGATTCTACAGAAGAGGAGAAAGAAATATTTTTAGATTTTAAAACTGATTTATTTAAATATAGAGAATTAAAATTAAAAACAATTGATTTGTTAAAAGCAGATAAATATGATGAAGCAGCAAAGCTTCATCATTTAGAGATAGAAAAAGTAACAGACTCTATGTTTAATAAATTGATTACAGCAATTGAAATAAATGAAAATTCAGCAAAAGATACTAATTTAAAAAACATACAACAATTTGAAAAATTTGCTTACATAGTTTTAATTTCAACAGCAATAACATTTAGTATTATAATCTTAATGGCTTATATATTAAGTAGAAATATTACAATTCCACTAAATGAAATAAAAGATCTAGCTGGTAGATTATCTAATTACGATTTTTCTACTCCTATTAATATAACTAGAAAAGATGAATTTGGACAAACTGGAATAGCTCTAACTATGGCACAAGAAAATGTAAATAACTTAATAAAAATGATTATGGAAAACTCAGAAGATATAACTGCTTCATCTGAAGAACTTTCAGCAACTGTAGAGGAGTTATTATCAAAAGTAGAAATAATTGATGAAGCTGTTGATAATATTGCAGCAGGAATGGAAGAATCAAGTGCTGTATCTGAAGAAATAAGTGCTTCTGTTCAAGAAGTAGATGCAAGTATAAATGTATTATCTGCTACTTCTATGGATGGAAGCAATAATGCAAATAAATCAAAATCTAGAGCATCTGAAGTTAAAAATAATAGTGAAAAAGCAATTGAAGAGACAATAAAGATATATGATGAAAAACAAAATAAGATGAAAAAAGCAATTGAAGATGGGAAAATAGTAGAAACTATTAAAGTAATGGCAGATACAATAGGAAGTATAGCAGAACAAACAAATCTACTTGCTTTAAATGCAGCTATTGAAGCTGCAAGGGCAGGGGAACAAGGTAAAGGATTTGCAGTTGTAGCAGATGAAGTAAGAAAACTTGCAGAAGAATCAAAGGAGTCAGCATTTACTATTCAAGAAACAATTAAAAATGTTCAAGCTGCCTTTAAGAGTAGTAATGAAACAGGTAATGAAATATTAGAATTTATAAATAAAGATGTAAATGAACAATTTCAAGCATATAAAGAAACAGGAAATCAATACTATAATGATTCAGATTTTGTAAGTAAAATGTCAGATGAAATTGCAGCTATGTCAGAAGAAATTACAGCTACAATCGGACAAGTTAGTGAAGCTGTTCAGAATATGGCAGTATCTTCACAAAAATCAAGTGAAGATTCAGTTATAATAAAGGAAAGTATGAATGAAACTACAAGAGCTATAGAGCAAGTTGCACAAACAGCTCAAAGTCAAGCTGAGCTTGCACAAAATCTTAATGAAATGATATTAAAATTTAAAATCTAAATATTAAAGTTATAAAAAGCTAGACAAGTTAAAAGTGTCTAGCTTTTTATTGTATCATTTATTTTTTATTTGAAATAGAATTAGAAAATTGCTATAATATAGCAAAATATTTATTATATATATCTATATTAACTATTTCATATAAAAGCCAATTTAGTTTTAGTATAGATAGTTAGTATTAATATAGATCAACTAGAAATAGAAAGGAGTCTTTAGAGCAGGTATAAAAGTTTTATAAGGTCTAATTAAAATAACATAGAATTTCAAAGGGAGATTATAGAATAAATTATATTTTACACAAAAGCAAAAATATAGGAGAAAAAGATGAATATACAAAGGATAACTATAGTGATTTTATTGGTACTAGTCATGGCAGTAATTTTAATTAGAAAGCTTAAATCAAAGCGTGAGTTAAATTTAGGAGAAAAAGAAGTAAATCAAGTCCTTAGTAAATTAGCAGGATACAGGTTGTTGAGTGATATATTAATAAAAAGAGAAAATGGTTCGAGTCAAATTGACCATATATTAATAGGCAAAAAAGGAATATTTGTAATAGAAACAAAGGATTATAGTGGTTCAATATATGGAGAACAGTATTCAAAATATTGGATACAAATTATAAATAGAAACAAAAATCAATTTTATAATCCTATTAGACAAAACTATGGACATATAAAAGCTTTAGAAGAATATATAGGGAGAAAAGGCGTATTTATATCAGTAATAGTTTTTACAAATAAGTCAAAACTAAAAAAAGTAAAAACGGAAACCCCAGTAATTCAACTTAAGAAACTAAAAAAATTTATAAGGAAATATCCGTCCGATATAAGGCTTTCAAAGGAAGAAATTGAATGTATTTATAATTCAATAAAGAAGGGGAACATACATAGTAATAGAGCTAGAAAAAAACATGTTAAAAGGATTAATAAGAATATTTCATAGAAAAAGTTTTGTTAACCTATAACTTTAAATTAAATTTATAACTAATTACAACTAAGTTTATATTAGTATAAAGTTTAATTTATACAGAAATATTAAGAAAATTTATATTATTGAAATCAGGAGTAATTTATTATATATTTTCCTGATTTTTATTTTTGAGTATTTTAAAGTATTTTTGAGTATTTTGAAGTATTTTAATAATGAATAAAGATTTCTATAAATACATATAACTATATTAAAAAATAAAGCCTAAATATCTAATATAAGTGACGTGGACATTAAAAGAAGTCAGGATTATAATGAGTAAGTTAGATTTTTAATTTGTTAACATAGGAAGGAAATATAAGAAAATGAATAAAAAAGTTAGCATAGCGTCTCTTTTAGTAGCATTAGGAATTGTATATGGAGATATAGGTACATCACCTCTCTATGTTATGAAATCAATGCTCGGAGTAGACAATGGATACATATCAAGTCAGCTTATTTTAGGAGGTGTATCCCTCGTTTTTTGGACTTTAACGCTTCAAACAACAATAAAATATGTGATGATAACTTTAGAGGCAGATAATAAAGGTGAGGGCGGTATATTTTCTTTATATACCCTTGTTAGGAAAAAAGCTAAGTGGCTAATTATACCTGCAATTATAGGTGGGGCAACATTACTTGCAGATGGGATGATAACTCCACCAGTAACAGTAACATCTGCAATAGAAGGATTAACTTTAGTTTTTCCAATAGAAACTAAAGGAATAATTATAATTGTTATAAGTATAATAACAGCATTATTTTTACTTCAAAGATTTGGAACTGATGTAATAGGAAAAGTGTTTGGGCCAATGATGGTTATATGGTTTTTTATGCTTTTTGTTTTAGGATTTAGTCAAGTAATACAGTATCCTCAAATAATAAAAGCTTTAAATCCTTATTATGGAATTAATTTATTAATTACAAATCCTAGAAGTGTTTATATTTTAGGTGCTGTTTTTCTTTGTACTACTGGAGCAGAAGCACTTTATTCAGATCTTGGACACTGTGGAAAGAGAAATATACACTATACATGGATATTTGTTAAAATATGTTTAGTAGTAAATTATTTAGGACAAGGTGCGTGGTTAATGTTAAAAGAAGGGAGTATAATTACTGAAAATCCATTCTTTTTAATTATGCCAAGTTGGTTTGTTATACCAGGAACTATAATAGCTACAATTGCAGCAATAATTGCTAGCCAAGCCTTGATAACAGGATCATTTACTTTAGTTTCTGAGGCAATTAAATTAAATATGTTCCCAAAACTTCAAGTTAGATACCCTAATGAGGATAAGGGGAAAATTTATATACCTGCTGTTAACTATTTATTATATGTTGGTTGTGTATTATTAGTTTTAAAGTTTAAAAAATCAGAAAATATGGAAGCAGCATATGGACTAGCAATTACCATAACAATGCTTATGACGACTATCTTACTATCTCAATATTTAAGGTTTAATAGAAAGAAAAAGGTTATGTCTATAATAGTATTTGCTACATTTATGGTTATAGAAACTGCATTCTTGTATGCTAATTTATTTAAATTTATACATGGTGGATATGTTACTCTTATAATTGCAGGAGCTCTTATATTCTTAATGTATATTTGGATTTATGGGACAATAATTAGAAAAAGATTTAGTGAATATGTTGATATACTAGCTTATAAAAAGCATTTTAAATCATTACAAGAAGATAAAGAAATACCTTTATATGCGACTAATCTTGTTTATTTGACAGAATCACAAAATTATAAAGAAATAGAGAGTAAGATAATATTTTCTATATTTAATAAACAACCTAAGCGTGCAAAATTCTACTGGTTCATAAATGTTAGAGTAACAGATGAGCCATATACAACGGAATATAGTGTGAAAACTATTGTTCCAAATGAAGCATTTAGTATTCAATTTAATCTAGGTTTCCGTATAGACCAAAAGATAAATGTATTTCTACATCAAATAATTCAGGACCTAGTTAAAAGCGGTGAAATTAAATATACTCCAAAGGATTATATGATTAGTCAAAATGGAAAATTTGTTGTTGGAGATTTTAAATTTGTACTTTTAGAAGAAGTGCTTTCTAACGAAAATGAACTTTCTAGATGGGATAACTTTATTACAAGTACAAAATTATTAATTAAAAAATGGACTGTTTCGCCAGCTAAATGGTTTGGAATAGATACTAGTATTGTTAAAATAGAGAAAGTTCCAATTATAATAGGTTGTAAAGATAAATTAACTTTGACAAGGATAAATTAAAAATATTAGCTTTGTAATAAAATACATTAAAGAAGATTTAATATAATCAATACTGAGTTACATTAAGTCAATATATTAAAAATAAATAGAATAGATTGATAAAATTATTAAGGTAGGTTTTTAATTGATATGACCCTGTTAAGTAAAAAGGGATAAGTTCAAATAAGCCTGCCTTATTTTTTGTAGCTTAATAGTTAAGATATAGATTATAACAATGAATTCAAATTTTATGAAATAAACATATATATTGACTATAAAATATGTATATGATATTGTATACCTATGTTAATATTAACATAGGTTAGAGGAGGAATAATGATGACAATAGATTATGCAATTTTAGGAATGTTAAGTTGGCAACCGTTGACTGGATATGATATAAAAAAAATTATTCAAGAGTCCCCGTTTTTCTACTGGTCGGGTAATAATAATCAGATATATAAATCACTAGTTCAATTACTGGAAAAGAATTTAGTAGTGAATGAAGTGAAGCATCAAGAGAGTGCACCTTCTAAAAAAATATATTCCATTACAGAATTAGGATTAAAAGAATTAGAAAGTTGGATTATTAATACTAATGTTGAAGTACCTGAATTTAAAAAGCAATTTTTAATACAATTTGCGTGGTCAGGGCATTTAGATATTAATGAAGTTGAGCTATTACTATCAAAATATGAAACAGAAGTTAAAAGATATGTATCTATGTATAAAGAAGAACAAAGAAGAGAAAAGCATTTTAAAGATCGTACTAATCAAGAGTATTTTATTTGGAAAATGCTTTATGAAAATATGATTATGTCATATGAAAATGAATTGAAATGGATTGAAAAAGTAAAAGAAGGTTTATTAAATAATTTAAATAAGGAGAATTAAAATGAAGATTACAAAGGTAAGTAATAAAGGGATAGAAATTGCTGTTATAGAAAGTAAAGATGTAATATTAACGGATGTACAATCAGCATTAGATTTAATAGCTACAATATCATATGAAACTGGTTGCTATAGAATTGCTATTAATAAAGAAGCTTTAATAGAAGATTTCTTTAAGTTAAGCACAGGAATTGCAGGTGATATTTTACAACGATTTATCAATTACCAAACTAAATTTGCTATTTGGGGAGATTTTTCTGTGTATACAAGTAAAGCATTAAAAGATTTCATTTATGAAAGTAATAGAGGTAATAGTATATATTTTACTTCTACTCAAGAAGAAGCAATCAATAAGTTGGCCAATACAAAATAAAAAAAGATTATGGAGTAAATAAAAAATCTCCATAATCTTTTTTTATGGTAAAACTTAGTTGAATCATACTTTTATGCTATAATTAATATAAATAATAATATTTATTTATTAATATTTATTTCAATTAAGGAGTTTTAAGGTTTATTAGTAGTATTAATAGATATTTATATAATAATGAGATTTTAAAAGATATAAAAATTTAATTTAGAGCTAATTAGTATAATAACTAGTTAGAGGTAAAAACTAAATAAGATTAAATTTTTATAAATTTAAAACATGATTTTAATTATAGTGTTTTATTTAGTTAGACAAATTAATTATAAAATATGATGATTAAGTTAGTTAGATTGTCTATTAATAATTAATTATAGATTTATAAATAAAATATATAATAAGGAGGAAAAGAAGAAAAAATGGCAGAAAAAGAAGTAGTAAAAAATTCTAAGTTTAATTTAGACAATAGTTATTTAAAGCTTTCAGATATATTTTATACTATACAGGATCCAAGCAATGTTCCTTCCCCTAAGCTAGTTGCACTAAATTATTCATTAATAAATTCTTTGGGGTTAGATTCTAAATTCTTGCAAAGCAATAATGGAGTAGAAATCCTTGCAGGTAATAAGATTCCAGAAGGAGCAATACCATTTGCACAAGCATATGCAGGGCATCAATTTGGACATTTTACAATGCTTGGAGATGGTAGAGCAGTACTAATTGGAGAACACATAACTCCTATTGGTGAACGTATAGATATTCAACTTAAAGGTTCTGGTAGAACTCCATATTCAAGAGGTGGAGATGGAAAAGCTGCATTAGGTCCAATGTTAAGAGAATATATCATAAGTGAAGCAATGGCTGCACTTGGAATTCCGACAACTCGTAGTTTAGCTGTAGTAACAACTGGAGAAAAAATAATACGTGAAGATTATTTACCAGGTGCAATATTAACGCGTGTTGCAGCAAGCCATATACGTGTAGGTACTTTCCAGTTTGCTTCGAGATTTGGTAACATCCATGAACTAAAAGAATTAGCTGATTATACTATAAATAGACATTATCCTTATATAACTAATGAAGAAAATAAATATTTAGCGTTCTTAAAAGAAGTAATAAAAAAACAAGCAAATCTTATAGCAAAATGGCAATTAGTCGGATTTATTCATGGAGTTATGAACACAGACAATATTACAATTAGTGGAGAAACTATCGACTATGGTCCTTGTGCATTTATGGATGTATATGATCCAGAAACAGTTTTTAGCTCTATTGATGTTCAAGGAAGATATGCATATGGAAATCAACCTAAACTTGCAGCTTGGGATCTTGCAAGATTTGCTGAAACACTAATACCATTGATTCATGATAATCAAAATGAAGCTGTTGATCTAGCACAAAATGCAATTTCAGAATTTGCTAATATATATGAGCAAAATTGGTTATCTGGAATGCGATCAAAACTTGGAATATTTAATGAAGAGGATGAAGATAAATCACTAATTGATAATCTTTTGAGCATGATGCATAAATATGGTGCAGACTATACAAATACATTTAGTGCATTAACTCTTGATAAAAAAGAGAGTATTGCAATGTTTAGTACATCTGAATTTAGTAAATGGAATGAACTATGGAAAGAAAGACTAACAAGGCAATCAGAAACAAAAGGAGCAGTTAAACAATTAATGCAAAGCTCTAATCCTTATATAATTCCACGTAATCATAGAGTTGAAGAAGCATTAGATGCTGCAGTAAAAAATGATGATTATGGTGTTATGGATAGGCTTTTAGACGCACTTTCAAAACCATTTGCATATTCTAAAGAGCAAGATGAATACTCAACATTACCAGAACCTTCAAACAATCCATACAGAACATTTTGTGGAACTTAAATAAATTATAAATAGCAATTTAAAAATATAGTAGATATCACCATAATACTATAAAATATAAATAAAAATTGATCAATCAATGAGTAACCTTTTTATCTTTACTTTTAGTTTTAATATTTAATTTAATTCCATCTTAATTTTAATAATAGATGCAGGACATACTTTAGCACACATTATAAAAATAAAAAGAAGATTTTATGAAACTTTTATAAAGGGGCTCACAAACGCGAGCCCCTTTTAAACCATTGATTTTACTTGCTTAAGGACGTTTTTTAATTTAAATAGAAATTTTTATCTATTATTCATATATACGCAAAAATTCAAGCTCGAATTAGAACTTCCATTTTTATTGTATAATATCAAAATTTATTTTGATATAGCCCTTTATATTATATTAAATAAATTTGGATGATGTATTTTTATAATAAACTAAACTTATGAATAGACAAAGTAATTCAGCTACTGAAAAAGATAGCCATAATCCTACATTACCCATAATATAAGGAAGGACAAAGAAACTACATATAAGGAGTACATATCTTAATATACTTAAAATAGCTGATGTTTTAGGATCATTGATTGCTGTATAAAATGAATTTAAAATTATATTTGATCCAATAAATAAGAAGCTTAAACTATAGTATTTAATTATTTCACTAGAGGTATTAATAACATCTACATTATCTCTTATAAAAATAGATATAAGTTGAATCTTAAATATAATCAAGATTAATGCAGCTAATCCTCCAATAATAGTTACTATTTTAATAGACAAAGATATTAATTCTTTTATTCGTTTATAATAGTTAGCTCCATAATTTACACTAATTATTGGGGTAATACCTCTAGACATTCCCATTATTATAGCAGTTACTACAAGTGAAATATATTGAACAATTGAAAAGGATGAAACTCCGACTTCTCCAAATTTAGTAATTAGAATCCAATTAAAAATCATAGCTGAAAATCCAGAACTAAATTGAGTAATTGCTTCAGATGAGCCGTTATAGGCCATATGAAGAACTGCTTTTAAATTAATAGTAAATTTTCTGATTCTTAAGATAGATTTTTGATTTATAAATTGCAATAAAAATACTAAAAACACTAAAGTAGCGCTAATTCCAGATGATAGAGCTGCTCCAAATATCCCCATATTAAGAAAGCACACAAAGATAATATCTAATACAATGTTTATAAATACCGAAAGCATATTTCCAATCATATATAGACTTGGTTTGCCTATTGATTGTAGTGAAATTCCCAATAAGATATTTAAGCAAATTGGTATTATAAAGAATCCAAAGGTTTGAATATACTTTGATACTAATGGTAGCAATGAATCATTTGCTCCAACTAATTTAGCAATTAAATTTGGGAAAAATACAATTATAATAAATATTAAAATAGATACTAAAAATAAAGTGAAAAAAGAATTATTAAAATAATTATTAGCTTTTTTTATATCTTTTTGACCTAGACTTATACCTGTCAAAGTATTTCCACCAATAGCAATTAAAATACCAAAGCAAGAAATAATGTTAAAAATAGGAGAAGCCATATTTACTGCAGCTAAAGCATTTGAATTAACAAATCTTCCTAAAATAATTCCATCAACAATACCATATAGACACATGGCTAGAGCTGATATAACACCAGGTAATGCAAAGTTGATGAAAAGTTTTTTTGTGTTATCTTCTAATAAATTTAAATTTTTCATTTAAATCCTCCTTAATTATATTGAATATATTTTATCTTTGAGATATAAAAGAAGTATAAGGTTTTGTGTAACACAAAAGTCAATAGGAGAATAATATGAAAAAATTAATATCAATAGGTGAAATGGCGAAACTAGCTAATACCACAACTGAGACACTTAGGCATTATGATAGAATAGGTTTGTTAAAGCCTTCTGAGGTAAATTCTACATCAAGGTATAGATATTACTCTGAGACAGATTTAATATATATAAATGTTATTAATTTCTGTAAAACAAAGAATATGTCATTAAAAGATATAAAAGAAGTCTTAGAAAAAGATGACTTAGAATATATAGTGACTTTTCTTTCGGAAAAAGAAGAAGAAATCAAAAATGAAATAAAAAGGTTAAGAACTATAAAATCACAAATTGGATTATTAAAGGATAAATATAGATTACAATTAAATTCAAACATAAATCACACTTATGATAATAGTTTTAAAGAAAAGTATATATCAAAAAGAGCAATAGTAAAAATAGAAGAACTTAAAGAAGCATCTATAGATAACTTTAGTAATTTTGATGTATTATTAAGTAGGAAAATTTCTCATTATAACAAAGAAGATTTTAATTTTGATGAGGGTATAAATTTAATTACCAAATTGATAGATGAAGATGAAATTACGTCTATGTTCATAATTTGTAATAAGTATCCAAATGAAAGTGATTTTATAGATTTTTTGCCACAAGGAATGTATTTATATACATTTTGTAATCCAAAAGAAAAAGATGAAAAAATTAGAGAAATGATAAAGTATGTTAGGGATAATTATAATATAAATTCAGATACAATAATTCAGAAGATAATTTTTACAGGAATGTTTAGTTGGCGTTATGAAATTCAAATTTTTTGTTCGCAATAATTCAATGTATTAATTTTTTATAAGGTAATCATTAAATATAACTTACCTTATTATTATGTTTTAAATTGATATTAATATGAAACTACCCTAATTTTTTACATGGTTTTAACCAAACCTTTTCCTTCTCTTAATCTTGAAATAGAAATTTTATGATATTCTTTTAATTGTTAAGGTAAGGAGAGGAGAGGAAAATATGATAAAAAAGAAAAATTATAAAAAGAGTTTATTTGCAGGAGTAATGGCAGTAATCCTAGGCAGTAGCGTATTATTTCAAGAAAATGTATCAGTAAAAGCAGAAGATAACGGAAGGTGGATGACTGGAGAGTATCACGTACATACTGTTCAATCAAACGATGTATCAGAAAAAGATGTAAATATAAAAAATATATTAGATACAGGCTTTAATAAATATGGATATGATTGGCTTATGTTTGCAGATCATTTGCGTATGTCTCCAAGAGAAATTAATGGGGAACCTGTATTCGATAGTAATGGAGAGGAATCTAAGGAAGCTCGTTATAAGGCAATTGAAAAACAACTAGAAGAAATTAAGAAACTAAAAGAAGAAGGAAAATATACTGATAAAATTATCTATACAGGATTTGAGTGGGATATGCTTGGTTATGATCATGCATCTGTTGGAATAATAGAAGGTGATAAAGAAGTTCCTATTGATGCAATTAAAGAATTTGAATACTTATTTAGTAAAGATACAAATGAAAGTGAATTTGAACAAGAATATAAAGATCAGTTAGGTCAAAGATTAAATTCAGATGATAAAGAAAATACTTATAAAGCAATAGACTGGTTAAAAGAGAATTATCCTGAAAGCTATGTTCTTCCAAATCATCCATCTCGTAAAAATGGTGATAAAGCACAAATGAATGTAGAAGATATACGTGCAATGAATGATTTAGCACCAAATATTGTTTTTGGATTTGAAGGAATGCCGGGAAATCAAATGGCAGCAAGTAATAATAGAGCTGAGTTAACAGATGTTTATGGTGGAACTGATGTAATGGTAGCTCAAGTAGGTGGATTGTGGGATTCATTACTTGGAGAAGGTCGTCATTTTTATAATTTTACTAATTCTGATTTTCATTTTAAAGTAAGTACAAATCGTAAATATTCAAGTGGGTACTGGCCAGGAGAATATGCTAAAAATTATACTTGGGTAGATGGAAATGATATACAAGCTGTTGTAGATGGAATGCGTAGTGGAAAATCATTTTCAGTATATGGAGATTTAATTAATGCTTTAGATTTTAATGCGGAAAGTAGCGACAAAAAAGCTGACATGGGAAGTGATTTAGAAGTAACTCAAGGTGACGATTATACATTAACTATTCGTTTTAAAAGTCCTGAAACAAATAATTATGAAGCAATTACAGAACATGAAACTAATGTAACAAATAAAGTGAAAGTTGATCATATAGATTTAATAGCAGGAGATATTACAGGTAAGATATCACCAAATAGTCCTGATTATAATAAGGATACTAATGAATCAACAAAAGTTATAGCACGTTTCACAGAAGAAGATTGGAAAGTTGATAGTGAAGGCTATAATGTTATTACCTATCAAATAAAAGATGCAGATAGTAGTAAGTATTACCGTTTACGTGGCACAAACTTGGGAACTGATGTTGAAGGAGAAACAGAAAATGGAGAGCCTTTAATAGACGAATCCTTTGACTATTCCGGAACTCCAACGGCTGCAGAAAATGAAGAACGTTTTAATAACTTAAATGATCGTAATTATAGTGATATGTGGTTTTATTCAAATCCTATATTTGTAAATGTAAAAGAATATAGTAATGAAGAAGCAGTTAATGATACTTTATCTATAATAGATGATTCAATAAAAAATATTGGAGATTTAGAAAATATTACTGAAGATTTTATTCTACCACTAAGTGGATTACATGGAGCGAGAATTGAGTGGAAAAGTAGCAATGAAGAAATTATATCATTAAGTGAAAAAGAAAATGAAGTTTTAGCAGATGTAAAACGTCCTAAATTAGGAGAAGAAGATGGCGATGTAATATTATCAGTATCGGTTAAAAGGGGAGCATATGAAAAAGCAAAGGAATATAAATTAAAAGTAAAAGCATTAAAAGAAGAAATTACAGAGGATGATATAGAAAAGCCAGAAGATAATCCTTCAGTAAATGACCCTAATGATGAAACATCTGTAGATAACCCAAAAGATGATTTAGGAGATGATAAATTAGAAAGTAATTCTGAAAATAAAGGTGAATTACCTGAAACTGGAGGAAATAATCCAATATATTTATTGATTTTAGCAATATTTGCTGTAGGAATTGGAGCTTCATTAGTTTTAAGAAAAAGAGCTAAAGAAAATTAGTTTTTGATTTTAAAAATAAAAGCATAAAATGTTAGTGGAACTTACTTTGGGAAAGTATTTATATTAATAATAATTTGGAAAAGGCACTTAATTAGTGCCTTTTTATGTATAAGAAAGTTTAAAATTTAAAGTTTTAAAATGTAACTACATAAAGGATTAAGTACATTAATGTAAAAATATTTAATATATACTTTCATAACTATCTCTATTTTATATTTGCTATTCATACAAGAATTTTTATATAATTATAGTAATAAAAGAGAGGAGTAGTGAATTTATGATAAAGTGGGGAATTATAGCACCAGGTACAATAGCCAACGCTTTTGCAAAAGAAGTAAAAAATACTGAAGATGGAGTTATTTATGCTGTTTATGGAAGAAATGAGGATAAAACAAAAGAATTTACTAAGAAGCATAATATAAAGAAGTATTATAATAATATAGATGACTTTTTAAGTGATGATAACATAGATGCGGTTTATATAGCAACACCTCATAATTACCATATGGATTATGCTAAGAAATGTATTGATGCTAAAAAGCATGTACTATGTGAAAAGCCATTTTCATATAATTCTAAAACAGGTAAGGAAGTTTTAGCCATTGCAAAAGAAAATAATATATTTATAATGGAAGCACTTTGGACTTTATTTTTACCAACAATAAATCAAGCTAAAAAATGGATTAACGAAGATAAAATAGGAAATGTTAAATTAATTACAGCAAACTTTGGATTTAAAAGTGAGTATAATATAAACTCAAGATTATATAGTCCTAATCTAGCTGGAGGAGCATTATTAGATGTTGGTATTTATCCAATTTTATTTTCTAATTATATAGCAAATGCTTTTCCTAAAGAAATAGAGGCAAGTGCCAAATTTACAAATACTAATGTAGACGAAAGTGATATTATTAATTTAAAGTACGAAGATGGAACTTTAGCTTCTTTAACATGCTCAATAGCAGTTGATACAGATAATACAGCAGTTATATATGGAGAAAAAGGAAAGATAGTTATACCAACCTTTTGGATGTCAAAAGAAGCATATTTATATACTGAAGATAATACTGAAAAATATGTAGATGAATATGAAGAACCTGGATACAGGTATGAAATTGAAGAAGCAAATAAGTGTATTATAAACAAATCTTTAGAAAGTAATGTGGCATCTCATGATTTTACATTAGGGCTAGCTAAAATAATGGATGAAGTAAGAAATCAAATAGGTTTAGTTTATCCATTTGAATAGATGATTTTGCTTTATTTTTACTATTGTTTCAAATACTAAAAATGCGAGAAACTATTACTTTGATAAAGGTAAGCCTTTAGTTGCTGTAGAAAAATCAATAGCTGTTATAATAAAAATGATATTATCTATTCAGTATATGGATGATTCAAATGGAGATATTGGAGAGGTCATAAGGGAAGCTATACTATTATTAGATGAATGCTGTATTAATGCTGAAGAATTTTCTAAAAAAGATAAAACAAAGATTTTTAATAAATTATTAAATGAAGCAGATAAGGCTATTTATGACGGCTGGGAAGAATGGAGATTAGAGGTAATCAGTAACTGTATCTATTTTTGTGATGATGAAAAGCTAAGAATTAAATTTGAAAATAAATTAGATAATAGGTTAGAAAGTTATACTGATGATTGGAGCGGAAATCACAATAAAGAAAATTTATTAGGAATAAAACTTCAGATAATAAGTACATATGGCACAGACAAAGAGAAAAATGAATTTATTGAAGACAATATTAGGTATTCAGGGTTCAGAGAGTTACTTATAAGTAAATGTATTGAAAATAATGAATATGATAGGGTAATAAAGTTAGCAGAAGAAGGAGAAGTTTATGATAAAGACTATATGGGGTTAGTTTATAAGTGGAAGCAGTACAGATATGAAGCTTATAAAAATCTTAATATAGTTGATAAACAAAAAGAGCTAGCTAAAGAATTATTTATTAGTGGAGATATTAATTATTATAAAGAACTTAAAGCTCTATATATAAATGAATGTTCTATTCTTTCATATTTATCTTACCTAAATGTCCTTTTATTTCTTCTTATTGATACAAAAAAATAGTAGTTAATTTTGTATTTACACAAAATAAACTACTGTTTTTTAGTTCTTTTAACTTACTACTATGAGCGATTTATTTTCAAATAGAACAAATTGAATTTCTATTTAGAGATAGCTATTTATAATGCTCTAGATTTATTTAGCGATTTAAATTTTGAGCAAATTGTTGCATAATTGATTTAACTTCTTCAACATTTTCAGGTTTTAATAAAGTAATCATTTTAGGGATAAATTCCATAATATATTCATGTGAAAAAGTACCTTCTGATTGTTTCTTAAAGCTTTCAGCAAGCAATTCCTTTGCTTCATCGACTTTATCTTCTTGAACTCTTTCTAAAATAAAACCTAAAAATTTTTCTTGTCCTTGATTCATAATTTTACCTCCTAGATGTGAATTATATTTATTTCTATTACAGCAAATAAAAATTTAAATTGTTTTAGATAAAACCTAAAAATATTATAAATACAATAATACCAATAACTATAAACTTTTATATATAATTTTATAACAATGAGATTATATATATGTTTTAATTTAATGTCAACTCACTATATATAACTATATAAATTTAGCTTTAGTATTTTTTTTATAGTCATATATGTAATATCTATAAAATATTAAGAATATCTATGAATGCAAAAATAACTTCTTTTTAAGTAAAAAAGTGGAAGTTATTTTTTAATTTACAAGAATAAAAATATTGTGTTAAAAAAATGCAATGATATAATATAATTGACATTAAGTAACATATATATAATAAATTTACTTTTAGGTTATAATAAAACTAATAATAAAGTTTAAAACATAAAATACATAAAATGTGCATATTAAAGCGTAAATAAGTCATTTAGAAAGATAAGTATGATTTATGAAAGAAAAAAATAAATTATTGAATTATTAAAATAAAGAGAATTGATGAACTAAAAGATTCATATTAATTATGATAGTATAATTTTTATCATAGATATATTAAATATTAGGTATATAAAATCAATATATTTAATATCTAAAGAAGAAAGAGAGACAAGTAGTTTAAAGCAAATTCTTAAAATTCATATTTTATGTGGGTAGTAAATATTTTAAGTTTAATACTAAATTAAGGGTAAGTTATTTTTTATTCAAAAAATTTCTGAGCCTTGATTATAAAGAAGTAAGAATAATATTCAAAAAAGTTGTATTAATTGTATTAAATAGTAGGATAGTGTAAAGTTTCGTATTAAAAAATTTAATTTGTACCACACCATTTAGCGCATATAGAGCATGTATTTTGGTTATTAGGATTTGAAGAAGCTTTATGTGTGGAAATTGATGTTATGAGATATGGAATATCAGGGTTGATTCAAATTATAAATAAAGATAAGAGTAAGGTTCTTAATACGCTCACATACGAAAAAAGTTTAGGAGATACTATTTAGAAGTAATAAAATTTTTAGGGTCTGAAATGTTCGATGAATATAAGGTAATGGAAATGGCTAAATATGGAGATGAAAAAAATATGAAAATATAGTTGAAAAGTTAAGTTTAGCTATTAAAAGACGTGAGGAATATAGACCTTTTGCACCAATTGTTTTAAATGAAAAGCTACATAAATATTTTGATGTAGAAGCAAATTGTGGATGATATACCTTTTATGAATTTTACAGTGATGGTAAAAGAAGAAAAAAAGAATTTTTAAAAGCTACAACACATATAGATGGATCATCCCGTGTACAAACTATTACTAGTGAAATAAATGCTAAAATAGCAGATTTGTTAAATAAGTTCGGAGAAATGACAGGTGTATATGCATTGTTGAATACTTCATTTAATAATGACAAAGAGCCCATTGTTGATAATGTAAATGATGCTATTAATTCATTTCTTACTATTGGTTTAGATAACCTTATAATAGGTGATTATTTAATAAGTTCTAAAAAAATATCATTAAGTGAATATAAGAAACTTATTCCTAATATATTCAAGTATTATAAATTAAATAGTGTAATTAAATATACATCAGAGAATAGTAAAAAGTATGAATTCTATATTTCTGCTAATTTTGCAGAAGAATATAGAGTTGATATAAATAGAAATATGTATCTTATGTTAAGCAATTGTGATGGTAAGAAGACAATAGGAGAGTTAATAAATAATTTATGTATTAATAATAGATCAGAAAATGAAATTATTGAAGATTTTATTAAAATATGGAAGGATAAGATTGTTTTCTTTTAATATTATTAAGATTTATGAAAGGTGATGAAAAGTGTGAAAGTTAAGATTGAAAAATGTCCATTTTGCAAGGGTGAGAAACTTGTTATTGGTTATCAAGTATCACAAGGAAGTGTTATGTCAGGAAAGTCAGGGTTAGTAGGAAGTAGAGTAATTCATACTATATGTAAAACTTGTGGAAGTATTGTTAATAGCAGAGTAGAGGATACAAAAATATTTAAAGAAAATTTAAATGAAGAATAGCAAAATATGAAGATTTCAAAATAATAATAAAGTAATAATTTGAGAAATTGCAACTCCTTGATTAAATTATTGGAAATAATTAATTAAGGAGTTGATTTTTATTAATAAAAAACTGGATTATTATGAGAATAATGAAAATGTTTAAGAATAAATTTTTATGTTATTATAAGAAAGTATTAGATTTAGGATGCGGTACGGGTAGACATTCAATTTATTTAATTGAAGAAGGTTTTGAAGTAACTGCTTGTGATATTTATGAAAAAACTGTAGAGACTACAAAAAGGAAATTGTACTTTATAATTGTTCTTTTTATGATAGATGGAATAATTAACATAGTATTAAAGCCTATGTTTGTATTATAGAAAAAAGATTGAAGTTTAAAGTTAGTTATTATATAAATTTAAAATCTTCAATATCAATAATAATTAATTGGAGAGAATTTAATAAGGAGAGTAAAATGGTTTTACTAGTAATTGACACACAAAAGCTAATAACGAATGAAAAGTTATATAAGTTTGGTACATTTGTATCTAATGTTAAAGAAATAATAAATAAGGCTAGGGAAAATAACATTGAAGTAATATATGTACGTCATGATGATGGAACTGGGAGTGAATTAACAAAGGGAACTGAAGGATTTGAAATATACGAAGAGTTTAAGCCAGTAAAAGGAGAAAGGATATTTGATAAGAATTATAATAGTGCTTTTAAGGGGACAAGTCTATTAGAGTATTTAAAAACAAAAGGTGAAAAGGAAATAATCGTTGTAGGGCTTCAAACCGATTATTGTATTGATGCTACTATAAAATGTGGATTTGAACATGGATTTCACATTATAGTTCCAGCTAATGCAAATACAACTTTAGATAATGATTTTATGTCAGCAGAACAAAGCTATAAATATCATAATGAATTCATGTGGAATAAAAGATATGCAGAATGTGTTGCATTAGATGAAATAATTAGAAAAATGGGTAGTTAAAATAAGATTATCTTAATCCTTCTATAAATAATTGATAAATATGAGTTTAAACAAATATGCCAAAAGTAAAATTTTATTATATAGATATAAATAAGCTAATCGACCTAATTACATGGGAATACCTGTAATAATTAAATATAATACCAAAATCTTATTAGAAAAAAGATTTAAATTAATGTAATAAAGCGTGCTGATTGTGCAGCATGCTTTGTTACTACATACTAGTTTTACAATAATACATAATTGCCTGATAAACGAATTCAATCAAATCTTCATCACTGAATTGGTTAAAATAGTTTTTCCATCTCTTATCAGATTTGTAGGTGTTAGCAATACATATCAAAATTTCTGTATCACAAGTCATATTTTGCTCCAGGTAATTTTTCCATTCTGCAATTAATTTCTGAACCTTGTCAGAAGAAGGCGGGGTATGAATTTGTTTTGCTAATTTTTTAAATACTTTTTCCATATTGTTTGCAAATTCATAAGATAAATTTTCTTTTTCCTTATCAGATAGTTTTTCTAGGGTTTTCTCATATTCTTTGTATTTTTCTGTTTCACCATATACTATTTTTGCTTCACGGTTATATTGTTCTTGTAATGGCAAAATTGGAGAGTTGTTAAAGATATTTAAATTGAATATTTCTTTTCCGGATACATAATCCTCTAATGCACTAATAATTGAACCTAAGCGCTGTTGTTTTGAAAGTAAGGCTTGACGATGCAGTTTTAAAATTTCTAACTGTTTCTCTTTTGATAGTTGCATAATATCCGATATTTCTTTTAAAGATAAATCCATTTCTTTTAAAAATAAAATAGTTTGAAGTCTTTCCAAATCTTCTATGCTATAAGCTCGATAACCTTTATCTGATAATCGGATCGGTTTTAATAAATTTATTTTATCATAGAAATGTAATGTTCTAGTAGTGACACCAGTTATACGTACAATATCTTTAACTGCAAAAAATTGTGTTTTCATTTCAAAATCCTCTAATTTCTTTAAGAATAATATAAGATGGCAAAATTTTATCTCAAGCTTAGTGGATTAATTGTTATAGTATATCCATCTAATTTCCCCATCTTTGTATTATATAATACTCCATAGCTTTATGCTATAAGATTATTTATGATTTTACACTTGACTATGACGTTAGGTGGTAGTGTAGTATATACTCGTAATAAGAAAGTAATATATGATTCTTAGAGCATTAAATTATATACCTATA
The DNA here is from genome assembly GCF_017888565.1 of Clostridium sp. GTDB lineage: Bacteria > Bacillota > Clostridia > Clostridiales > Clostridiaceae > Clostridium. The sequence continues at coordinate 2,134 of NZ_JAGHFX010000084.1, read as the reverse complement.
TTTTAATATGGGATGAATAATTTTAAACAAAACTGATAAATTAAAATTTTACGGAAGGAAATAACACATATGAACAATATATTGACTGTTTATTATTCACTTTTTGGAAATACAGAAAATTTAGCATTAGAAATAGCAATACAGAGTGACTGCGCCTTAAGAGAATTAATTCCTGATAAGAATTATTCTTTTAATTATAATACAGCATCTAAAGAAGTAAGAAATCAAATTTCCAGGGGGTTTTGTCCTAAGTTAATATCTGGAAATGAGTCTATAGAAAATTACCAAACAATATTTATAGGTTCACCAAACTGGTTTAAAACATTAGCTCCGCCAGTTTTGAGATTTTTAAGATCACATGATTTCACAGGAAAAACAGTAATTCCATTTTGTACTCATGGAGGGGGCGGATTTGGCCAAATAGAAAATGATATAGCTAGAGAGTGTTCAAAATCTATAATTCTACCCGGTATTGCTGTAAACGGTACTGCTAGGCCAGAAGAAGTCAGAAATTGGTTTAAAACAATTGGAACCGAATTGTAATAAATTCTAAGAGGTTGCTTCTCTTACATTAGGTACTATAAATGGAAAATAAGGATATTAATTTACATTATTTTTTATAAATTACGAATATAGCCAATTAAAAGAATTATTAAAAATAGTAAGATAAAAGAAGAGCAAGACTTTTACATGACATTATCTAATTTAAATTTGAAAATAAATAAATTTTGTAGTTACTTTATTTATAAATAAGGTAACTACATTTTTTTATAATATGTATAGTTTGAATTTTTAGTTATATAAGAAGAATCTTATGGTGAGTAAATGAGGTTGGTTCAAATAAAAGATTAATTGATTATTTAGGGCTTATTTAAAACATATTAAATAAATTAATCCTGTAGTCATTTATCATAGTAGTTATTTAGATAGTAAACAACATTTATTATTGAATGGAGAGTTTAATATGAATTTTATAGGGTTAATATTATGTTAATAAATGTAATATATGCTATAATTAGCATATATGATGTTGTCAAAGGGGGAGGATTATGACTAAGGTTTCTTTGTTTTTTGGAGCTGGTGCGGAATGTTCATATGGTCTACCGTCAGGTGGAAAGTTTGCACTTGATATTTTTAGAATGAATACTAGTGATGATAAGATAAATTTAAAAGCACAATTAAATAATGTGGATAAGCAATCAAATTATGCAAGGTGGTTGCCAGAAGGTTTTGATAATAAAAAACTAACTGCTTTTACAAAGACACAGTATGAAGCAATAGTAAAAGGAAGTTTAGAAAACAAAAGAAACAATATTTTAGATTACTTAAATAACTTTGATGAAAAGGTTAACTTAATATCACAAAAGTTATATAATAATGGACTTGATATTGATAAAGTATTTTTAGATATAACAGCTTTAGAATTAGGATCCTACAATTATTCTCATATAATAAAGTTAAATCCGTTACTAGGAGGTAATAACTCACTTTTTGGAAGTAACTATTTTTCAGCATTTTTAAAACTTTTAGAAATAGAAAAAGTAAGTTATCAATTTAAGTTAAATATAAGAAATATAACAAGGGCAATACTTGAATTATTAATAGGATCATTAGGTGAAGATTTAATACATAGGTTAAATGATGGGATTTTTTATGATAGTCCAGAAAGCATAGATTTATTTGATGATCTTGGAGCAATATTTACATTAGATTATACAAACACAGGTATGAAGGGCCTAGAACTATTAATAGAAAATGAGGACTTAGATATTAAAGAACACTACAATAATGAAGAGAAAATAACTAAATTTGGATTGCAGATATTAGAAGATATATATTCAAGAGCATTAGATTATCAAACATTAATTGATTCTAATTGGAGATACATTTATAGTCCTAAAACAGATTGGGGTAAATTCAATAAAATAGTTATATTTTTATATACAGTAAAAAGATATATAGAATCAATAGCTAAAAGTAATACAGAGAAAATAAAAGAAGGTAATGGATATAAACTGGTCCCTATGTCAAGGACATTTTAAAAAAGAGAGTTAGGAAGCTAAGAGCTGATTTCTGTATTGAACAGGAGTCAGCTTTTTTAAGTTCCACTGACAACGGTCATTATTATAATAAT
>NZ_JAGHFX010000083.1 GCF_017888565.1 Clostridium sp. | reverse complement strand
GAAAAGATTGACTTAGATAAATATAAAGATGGAGCAGAAAAAGATGCATTTATAAATGCATTGAAAGCAGCAAAAGATGCATATGATAAAGCATCAACACAAATAGAAATAGATAATGCTCTATCAGCATTAAAGGCGGCTAAAGGTAATCTAGTAGAAGTAGAAACAGAAAAGCCAGAGGTGCCTGAAGTGCCAGAAAAGCCAGAGGTTCCAGAAACACCAGAAACACCAGAAGCTTCAAAAGTGGATAAATCTAAGTTAGAAAAATTCTACAAAGAAATCCTAGAGTACTATAAAGAAGCAAACCACTCAAAGGAAAACTGGAAAAAATATCAGGATGCATTAAAAATAGCAGATAAAGTTATTAATGATAAAGATGCAACACAAAAAGAAGTAGATAATGCTTTAGATTCCCTTATTAATATTACAAAATTAATGAATAAGGAGCTTGGCAATCCTTCTGATGTTCCACAATTACCTGAAACAGGTTCAAGAGTATCTAGTACAATAATAGTAGTTTTAGCAATAGGAATAGTTGCTATTGGTGGGACTATGTTTGTTAGAAAAAAGAAACAAGCTTAATTTAAATTAAGAGTATTTTAAATCCATGCATTAAGTTAAAACTAGTGCATGGATTTTTACATATGCCAAGAATGGGAAAGAACTTGATGGTGAAAGTCCACTGTGGGTTTGGTAGTGGGAACAACTATCCAATAATAAGAGTGTACACAAGGAGGTGGAGTTTGAAGGAAGTCAGAGGCAAAGTATAGGTCTGGTGAGTGTGAACTAAATATAATGTGAATTTTAATAAAATATATAAATTAAAATGAAAAAATATTAAAATAAATAAAAATAATGCACAATAAATCAATAATTTACTTGAATATGAAAATTATGTATATTATAATAAAATATACAAAAATAATATACATTAATGGAGGGGAAGTATGAAAAAGTTTAAATTATTTATTGCTAGTGTTTTAACTTACTTTATGGCAATGTCAATACTGCCAACAAGTCTTTTACAAACAGTTGTTAATGCAGCGGAGAATGAATACACTACTTTAGTGAAAAGTGATTACTATTTAAGATCCAATCAACAATATGGAAATAGAAGTTTGATAGCTTATTATAGTGAAAAAGAAAATAAAGTTATAATTTCAAAAGTTGAGGGAGGAAAGGAAACTGTATTAAAAGAAGTTGATGGATATCAAACTGCAAGTATATCTAAGTATAATGATAATACTGGGTAATAAAATATACTAAAAATGTTGTACAAGTTGGAGAAATACTTTTCTATGAAAAATACAATTTAAATAGTAATACATTTGAAAATGCAAAACCAGATGAGTGGCAAGAATCAAATATAGAGGACAGTAATCTAAGACCAGTTGCAATTACAGAAGATGCAGAAGTGAAAGATTTAATTAAAAAAATTATTAAAGAAAATAATATAGATCTTGATATAGATAGCATGTATAGAGCATATGATGGATATTATAATGTTATGTATAAAGATAGTGAAAATCAAATTTTTGCTAATATATATAGATATCCTAATAGTGGTAACATAATTGAATATGAGATTGGTTATGGGAAAATAGGTGAAGGTCATAGGGTAAAAGAAGGTATAATATTAAATGACTTTATCTACAAAGCTCAAGAGTCAATGGATAGATCGCCACATGTTGAGTTTAGTTATGATAGTGTTAATAATATTGTTTTTATTTATGATGAATTAGAATGGGATTATGAAAGTAATATATATAAATATAAAGTTTCAGAAGTAAAGGATAATAAAGTAATTAGCGAAGGAATAATGGAGGGGAATATTGGATATTACCCTAATGAATCCTTTAAAGAAAATGATATTTTATATATAAATTTAGGAATGAAGTTAGCAAAATATAGATTAACAAATGGAATATATGACTTTTTAGGGGAAATAGAGCTTTATTCTTATAGCGAGTCTATAAATAAATTTGACAAATCATATTGGTACGTAGAGAATAAAGGAAATGAAGCTTATCTAAGTAAAATAAAAGGTAATAATGAAATTAGTATAATAAAGTTAGATAGTGAAAGAATTATAAATAATGATTTAAAGATAATTGTTTATGATAATGACAATATTCTATTGAAACAATATAATAGATTCACAATAGTACAAAATAAAAATAATGTTACTCCGACCATACCAGGAGAACCAACAACTCCAGAAAAACCAGGAGATAACGAAAACAATGAGAATGTAGTAATCAAGCCATCTGATGATAAAGTTATTGCAGAAGTATCAAAGATTAATTCAAATGAGAAAAATGAAATAGCTATAAAAACTGAATCTGAAGCTAAAAATGTTGAAGTTGTGCTAAAAGATATAGAAGCTTTAAAATCAGGAAAAGGATCTTTAAATATATCTGTAAATAATAGCATGAAAATGAATTTACCATTATCATTAATAGATTCAGAACTTTTACAAGGCGCTAGTGATGTAACTATTAAATTAGATATATTAGAGAACTCTGACATTTTAAAAGATAAGAATGCTGTTAATAAAGTATTTGACTTTAATTTAATTATAAATAGAGAAGATGGACAAGTTAACGTTCATAACTTTAAAGATGGATTAGCAGAAGTAGAAATTTTATTGTCAGATAAGGATCTTGAGGGTTTAAATAAAGATAAACTTGTAGTTTATTATTATAACGATGCAGATAAGACTTTTGAAGCTATGGAAACATCAGTTGAAGGAAATAAAGTAACATTTAAAACATCACACTTTTCTAAGTATGTTATTGCTGAAAAAGTAGAAGGAAATAATGGAGCAGGATCTCCATCAGTAGATACATCTACTGAATCAAATGATACTTCAAGTAACAATTCTGAAACTGGAAAAGGAAATCTTCCAGAAACAGGGGCTAGGGTATCAAGCACTACTATTTTTGTAGTAGCGTTAGGAATTATGGCAATTGGTGGAGCTATGTTCTTTAGAAAAAGAAGACATGCTTAATTAAATTTAAGAATAATTTAAATCCATGCATTTAGAAAAATCTATTGCATGGATTTTTTATAAGGAGATAATTTATGTTTGAAATAATAATAGGAATACTGCCATTTATAATACCTTCATCAGTTTTAAAAGAAAACTTAGGATCTTTAATTTTATTTTTAATAGGAAGTATTTTTATTCTCATAAAAAAGAATAAACTTAAGGAGAATAAGTATTTTTACATTTTAATAGCAATGTGGATTTCTATAGTTATATCTCAAATAATTATTTCACCATATATTGAAAGTATTTCAGGAAGCTTTTTATATTTAAATATGGCTATTTACTATTTAATATATGGTTATATATTAAAAGGTGAGAATAAGGAGAAAATATTAAATTGCACACTTTTAGCAATAGTAGCTGTATGTATATTTTACATTACTTATCATGGATTATATCAAGGAATTAGAGTTTTTGGAAATATTGGATATGCAAATAGTTATGCAATGTTACATTTAATAGGACTTTATTTAAATGGAATTAGAACTAAAGATAAGTTTACATATGCAATAGAAACAATTTTATTTTTATCATTGTTATTTACAGGTTCTAGAACAACACTCATAATATCAGTTTTATATATTTTCTATAAGTTATATGTGGATATAAAAGATAATAAAATAAAATTAATAATATCACTAGAGCCAATTATATTAGGAATGATACTTTATGTTATTTTAGACAAATTAAAGATAGTAGGTATTGTGGTATTACCTATAATATTAATTTTTTATATATTAATAAAAAATATAAAATTTAAAGATAAGATTTATTACTTTTTTGGAGTGTTTATACTATTAGCTTTACTATTTACTAACAGTAATTTAATTAATAGGCTAAAAGATATTTCATTTAGTAATGGAACACTACAGGAAAGAATTCTATATTTTGAAGATTCAATAAATAGTATAATAGAACATCCTTTTGGCAATGGAATAAATATGTTCCAATATAAGCTTTTTGAGGATGCAACAGCTTTTTATGATGTCAAATATATACATAATTCCATATTACAAGTAGCCTATGATGCTGGAGTAATTAATTGCATAGCATTTATAGGAGTAATAGCTTATGGATTAATAATTATAGCTAAAAGTAAAAATAAGGATAAAAGTTACATAATATTAGCATATATATCCATATTATTACATTCATTATTAGATTTCGATTTATCTTTTAGTACTTTTCCTATAATTCTTATGATGTTGGTTACTTTGGGAGAAATAAGTGAAGAGGAGAAAAAATCAAAAAAGAAAAATAATAAATATACAAGCGATAAGGAAATAAAAGTAGAAATAAGAAATAACCTTAAAATTAAAAAAGTTATATATATTATTTTAGCTACGATTTCTATCTATCTTATTATTTTTGAAGCAACAATAGTATTAGGAAGATATTTAATTAATATTAACGATAATTTAGCAGATAATCTTTTTAGTTTTTCAAATAACATTTCATTTAAATGGGATTATAGAGGTTACTTTAATGGAGCACAAGTAAAAAAGAATCTGTATGATAAAAGTAATGACGATAAGTATTTAAAAGAAGGAATCTCTTTATTAGAAATTAGCAAAGAAATAAACATCTATGATCCAATGGTAACTTGGAATCTTTCATATATACATGAACTTTTAGATGAAGATGAAAAAGCATTAGATTATGGACAAGAAGTTTTAGAAAGAGAAAGGTTTTATCCAGAAGCCTATATAAAGCAGCATGATTACTTAATGAATCTATATTCAAAAACTGGTGATGAAAAATATGAAACAAAAGTAAAAGAATTAGAAGAGTATTATTATAAAAACTACAATGAGCTTAATAAAAGAGCAAAACATATGAATAATCAACTTCAAGAAAATTATGATGATATTAGAAGTAAAAATTTAGATTATAATATTTTAATAAATGGAAAATATGAAAAAGAGATAAAATATTTTAATCAAGAAGATGAAAAGTGGGCAAGCTTTCCTTATAAAACAGTGGATAATCCTTTGAGCAAGACAGGATGTGGAGTAACAGCTATGGCAATGATTCAAGCTACTATGAATGAATTAGAAGTAACTCCAATTGATATGGCTAAATATTCTATCGAAAGGGATTATTGTAATAATGACACATCTATTGAGTTTTTTGATGAAGTAGCAAAGGATGAAAGATATAAATTAAATTTAGAAAAATTTAATGGAAATGAAATAACAAAGGTAAAAAGGTTATTAAGTGATGGGAAACATATTGCAGTTGCATTGATGAGACCTGGAGATTTTACAACTGAAGGACATTATTTAGTTTTATATGGAATAGAAACTATAAATGGAACAAACTATTTTAAAGTTTTAGATAGTAATAAGGATAACAATAATTATAGAAATGATGGGAATATAATTTATAATAATCCAAAGGATGGATTTATAAAAGTTAAGTCAAGTTTATTTTTAGAACAATGTATTCAATTCTGGGTTTATAGTATTTAGATAATACTAGTTATAATTTAGAAAGTATATAGATCTGTTTTAGAAGAATGTTGTTATGTGGTTTTACTATAATTAATAAAATACATCCATGTCTGTTTTAAAAAATGTTGGTATAGAATTTTATCATAATACCAACACGTTTTTAAAACACACTGTTATGGGGGAGTAGTGAAGAGTAAGATAGTCAGTAATGAATTTTTAGGTAGTGAGTAATGAATACTGAGAGAGTGCTTAGAGAAAGTGAAGGATGAAAAAATTAAAGAGAAAATACATAAGGAATTTTGAGTAGAGAATGCTTGGTACTTTTATTTTCTAGTTTTGCTAAGCAAAACAACAACAGCAATTCCTTCATTATAAATTGATTTGTAATTTGCAATAAATTTTCATTTTAAATTATTAAACTTTAGGGTATAATGAATAACTAGAGAAATAGAGATAAAACTTAATTTTAAGGAGGAAGCTACTTTGGCAGATTATATAAATGAAATAGAGAAAAGAAGAACCTTTGCTATTATATCTCACCCAGATGCAGGTAAAACAACTTTAACAGAAAAGTTCTTGTTATATGGAGGAGCAATAAGGCTTGCGGGTTCAGTTAAAGCAAGAAAAGCTTCTACTCATGCAGTATCAGATTGGATGGAAATAGAAAAGCAAAGAGGGATTTCAGTTACTTCCTCAGTAATGCAATTTAACTATAATGATCACTGTATAAACATATTAGATACACCAGGGCACCAAGACTTCTCAGAAGATACATATAGAACTCTTATGGCAGCAGATAGCGCTGTTATGGTAGTAGATGGAGCAAAGGGGATAGAGGATCAAACAAGAAAGCTATTCCATGTTGCATCTCTTAGAGAAATGCCTATATTTACATTTGTTAATAAGATGGATAGAGAATCTAAAGATCCATTTGAATTATTAGAAGAAATAGAAAATGAACTTGGAATAAAGACATACCCAATGAACTGGCCAATAGGTTCAGGTAAAGACTTTAAGGGAGTTTATGAAAGAGATAATAATAGAATCATAGCATTCTCGGCAGGAAATCACGGTCAAAGTGCAGTAGATGCTATTGAAGGTTCAGTAGAGGATCCTAAATTTAGAGAAATATTAGGAGAAGCTCTACACGATAAGTTAATGGAAGATATAGAGCTTTTAGATATAGCTGGGGATGAGCTTGATTTAGAAAAAGTTAAATCTGGAGAATTAACACCTGTATTCTTTGGATCAGCTTTAACAAACTTTGGGGTTGAGCCATTCCTAGCACATTTCTTAGAAATGACAACATCACCACTTCCAAGAAACTCAAGCATAGGAGAAATAGATCCATTTGATAATAACTTCTCTGCTTTTGTATTTAAGATACAAGCAAATATGAATAAAGCTCATAGAGATAGAATTGCATTTATGAGAATTTGTTCAGGTAAATTTGAAAAAGGTGAAGATGTTTATCATATTCAAGGTGGAAAGAAGATTAAGCTTGCTCAACCACAACAATTTATGGCTCAAGATAGAGAAATAGTTGAAGAAGCATATGCAGGAGATATAATTGGGGTATTTGACCCAGGTATATTCTCAATAGGAGATACATTATGTGCACCATCAAAGAAATTTAAATTTGAAGGTATTCCAACATTTGCTCCAGAACATTTTGCAAGAGTAAGACCAGTAGACACAATGAAGAGAAAACAGTTCGTAAAAGGTGTTACTCAAATAGCTCAAGAAGGAGCAATACAAGTATTTAGAGAGCTTTTTATAGGAATGGAAGAAATAATAGTTGGAGTTGTTGGTGTACTTCAATTTGAAGTTCTAGAATACAGATTAAAAAATGAATACAACGTTGATATCAAGATGGAGAGACTTCCATTTAGATATGTTAGATGGATAGAAAACAAAGATATAGATATGGAAAAACTAAATTTAACTTCAGATGCTAAGAAAGTTAAAGACTTTAAAGATAGAAACATACTTATATTCCAAAATGACTGGGGTATTAACTGGGCATTAGACCATAATAAAGGATTAGTATTATCTGGAGTTGGTAAGAGTGAGGAATAATAAAAATAGGGGATAGTTGCTATTCCCTATTTTAAAGTTTAGATATAAAATATATAGTATACCTATATTATAAGATAAATCTATTATAATTATAATTAGGATAAGTTAGTATAAATTAGGAGATGGATTTATGAGGTGTGATTTTTCATTTAATCACTATAGAGAAATATTATATTTAGCAAAAGAAAAGGGATATAAAAGTACTTTTTTTGATGAGGAAGTGGAAGGAAGGCAAATTATAATAAGGCATGATATTGATTTAGATTTAGATGCTGCTTTAGAAATGGCAAAAATTGAAGCTGAACTTGATATGAAATCTGTTTACTTTATTTGGATTAGCTCACCATTTTATAATATATTTGAGAATAGATATAAGAATATTATAATGAAAATAGTTGAATTAGGGCACGAAATAGGTCTGCATTATGATGAAACTTCTTATATGTGTGATTCAAAAGAAGAATTAATTTCATATATAGATAAAGAAAGTAATTTGATAAAAGCATACTTTGGTTTAGATATAAGGACTGTATCATTTCATAGGCCTTCTGAGTATATTTTAAATAGTGATTTAAAATGTGGAAGGTATATAAATACCTACTCAAAAAAGTTCTTTAAGGAGTTTGCATATATATCAGATAGCAGGGGAATGTGGCAAAACATATGCATTTGTGATATGTTAAATAATGATTCACCTGAAAAACTTCAATTTTTAACTCATGCAATTTGGTGGAAGGAAAAATCACTGATTAACCAAGAAAGGTTAAAAGACTTTTTGCAATTTAAGTTAGAGAAGATGAGTAATGATTTATCAACTAATATAACAATTTATGATAAGAAAAATCTTATATTAAAGGAGAATGATTGTGAAGGTTACAATTAATAAAATAATCCAAGAATTTAAATATGAAGATTTATTGTTAAAAGCTGATTTTGAAATACAAGGAATTTCAACACTTAATGATATAAAAGAAAATACTATCTTATTTGTAAATAAGTATAAGGATGAGTTTGTAGAGAGAATTAATAATATGAAAAATATGTTTATATTATTAAGAGATGAATATAAGGATTGTATATCTTATAATGAAAATGTGTACGTTTTTGTTAAAAATCCAAGATTTGAGTACGCAAGGGTTGTGGATTTTATATTATCTAAAGAAGAGGAAAACTTTAAATTTGAAACTATTAATGGTTCATTTATAGCTTCTTCTGCACATATTGATAGTTCTGTAAAAATTGAACCAGGATCATTTATTGGTCCAAATGTTACTATAGAAAAAGGAACAAGAATTTTATCAGGAGCAAAAATAAAAGCTAATGTTAAGATAGGTAAAAATTGCATTATTAGAGAAAACTGTGTAATTGGTGGATATGGATTTGGTTTTGAAAAGGATTATGAAGGGAAAAACTTTAGAATTCCTCATATAGGAGGAGTAATAATAGGGAATAATGTTGAAATAGGTGCTATTACAACTGTTTGTTCAGGAACAATAAATCCTACAATCATAGAAGATTATGCTAAAATTGATGATCATGTTCATATAGCTCATAATGTTGTGATAGGAGAAAACTCAATAGTTACAGCTTGTGCAGAAGTAAGTGGAAGTTGTATTATAGGCAAAAATGCATGGTTAGCACCAAATACTTCAATTATTAATGGAATAAAAATTGGAGAAAATGTTACAATTGGAATGGGAGCAGTAGTAACAAAGCCAGTTGAGGATAATCAAATAATGGTTGGGGCTCCTGCAGAAACTTTAGAAGAGGCCAAAAAATTCAAAAGAATAAAAACTAAGATGATAAGTGAGGATTAATTTTAAATTAAGCTTATATATGAATGATTTTAATAAAAGTGATATATATTATGTGAAATCTACCCTATAGAGCAGATTAAATCAAAAATCTGCTCTATAGTTTTTTATTTATAGCAAGAAAATAAATTTTGGAATTTATTTTAAAACAAACATCTCAATTGCTTTAGCAACACCATCATTATTATTAGTGTCGGTAACGAAATCAGCAATATCTTTTACCATTTGAAGACCATTTCCCATAGCAACACTAACTCCAGCAAATTTAAGCATTGAAATATCATTTTCAGAATCACCTATACACATAACTTCTTCTTGATTTACATTAAGAATGTCAGCTAAGTGTGCAACTGCATTTCCTTTAGATGTAGTTCCAAACATAACTTCAAAGTTATCTGTTCCAGAGCTAACAACATGAAGCTTATCACCAAATGTTTCTTTAAGCTCATTTTTAGCTGCCCATAGGTTATCTTTATTTTCAGATTCTTCAATAACAATACCTTTAAGGATTTTTCCATCAAAGTTATTTAATGTTTCAATAACATCACTATTAACTATGAATTTAACTTTTCTATCATCTGGTAAATCCTTATTCATTATAGTATAAGCATGAGTTTCAGGAACTTTATCTTCTCTAATAAGTGTGTCCCAACTATTAAAGTTAATAGATAATCCATGCTTTTTAACGATCTTATAAATTTCAATAGCTATATCCTTAGGAATAGGGTTTTCTAAAATAGCTATATCATCATACTTATGTTTTATATATGCTCCATTAGAGCCTATGACTGGTGAATCAATTCCAATTAAATCAGCAAAGTATCTTGCTGAACCAAAAAGTCTTCCAGTAGTAATAGCTATATTAACTCCTAAGCTATTCGCTTTTCTTAAAGCTTCTTTATTTCTTTCGCTAACTTCATGGTTGCTGTTTAGTAAAGTTCCATCCATGTCTATGCAAATTAATTTAATATTTTGCTTCATATGTGATTACCTCCAAAGAAAATATATTAAGTCAAAAATAACTCTTTATATCTAGTATAATCTATAATACAAAAAAATGAAAATTTAATTGAAATAAGATTTCACTGTCAAAAATTGCGATAAATTATTATAGACTAACGAACACATGTTTGTTACAATTTAATTATAAATTATTAGAGGAGATGAATTTATGAATCAATTAATAGTTAAGGCTAAACAAGGGGATAAAAATTCAATGGAAGAAATATTAAAAAAGTTTGAACCGCTAGTTTACAAAACTTCAATTAGCTATTATATTTACGGGTATAGTGAAGAGGATATTAAGCAAATATCAAGACTTACAATTATTGAATCCGTAGAAAAATTTAATACTGATCTAAGTGATTCTTTTCCTGCTTACGTTAAAAAATGCATAAAAAATAAGATGTACAAAGAAATAGAAAAAGCAAGCAACAAGTACTACGAAAATAAATTGAATAAGGAAATAACCAATTCAATAGATATAGAAGAAGTCGTAGATAAAGATATAGATGTTTCAGAAGAGTGTATTAAGAAGGAAATGAGTGGTATTTTATTTAAATCTATAGAGAAGCTTAATAAAGAAGAGAAAGCTTTACTTAATACTATTTATGTACAAGGCATAACATTAAAAGAGTATTCTAAAAGAATAAATATTGAATATCATAAGCTTAGATATATGAAGGATAAAATAATAGAAAAGTTAAGAAATGATTCAAATATATTAAAAATAAAATAGTATTAATACAAAATAGTATCGAAGATAAGATTGAATCAAAGATAAGATAGTATGATATTTATTCCTTATTTAATTTTATTAAGAAATAAGATTTAAAATAATATAACTATTACTATCGATGTAAAGAAGTAAAATATAAAAACAACAAAGGCAACAGGAGTAGCAATAAAGGTATGGACAAATTTTTAAAACTCAGTATAAGATATGATATCATTTATAACAAAAAATTCAATATTCAAAGGTTTGATTATTATTCTAATTCATTTAAGATTAACTTAAACTTCTATAATCTTTTATACAATAAAATATGAAAATGCCTATTGAAAGAAGAAATCAATAGGCATTTTTACTTTATATAATAATAAATATGTTTAAATATAAATATTAATAAAAATTAATCATTAAATTTTTAAGCTTATTCAAGGCTCTTTTTTTCAAGGAACAACAATAGTAATAGTCCTTTTCTTGTAATGAAGAATATCGAGATAGATTAGGTTTATCATTTGATATATACAAAAAGTCAATAAGGTCTCTTTCTTCATCATCAAGCTTTTCTAAAGCTAAATGAAGATTTTCATCTATAGTATTTTTAATAACAGTATCCTCAACATTTATATTTTGATCTATTATACTATCACCAAGCTCACACCCATCATCATTAACCTTATTTAAACTAAATTCAGAATTATATTTAATTTGACTTCTGCAAAGATATTTATAACCATTTTTTATTGCCCAAAGAGCATAAGATGGAAATTTATCAACATTCTTAGATAAATCAAAAACATCTATAACATGAAGTAAATTTATAATGCCGATTTGAACAATATCTTCAAAGGATTTATTCTTTAGATAAATTGCCTTAGCTTCCTTTATTATTAATGGATAGTACATCTTTATAATTTCTTCCTTTGAGTTAGAATCATTATTTTTAGCTTTTTCTAATAATTCTTTCATAGATCTTCCTCCATTTAAAAGTTATTTCACTAAGTAAATATCCTTAAAAAAGAAAATTTGAGAAAAAAAATAAAGAAATTTTTAGTCATAATATTACAGTAAATAAGAAAAATTGTTTCTGTCAAATTAATTTGATTATAAACTTAATTAAATATGAAGAGTAATGCTGATATTATACAAATTCATTAACCTTATATTTCCAATTAAAGTAATAAAATTACAACAAATAAATAAATTACCTTATTAACTGTCAAAAACTGTAGAAATAAAAGTGTGGTTTAAATGTATTTTTAAATTTATAATTAAAATTATAAAAAATGGAATGAGGGATAAAATGGTATTTGCGAATTTAATTTTTAAGGAATTAGTTATACGTGGAGAATTTAAATCAACAGTTTTACTTAAAAAAATAGATGAAGCCATAAAGTGCAATATAAAAAGACTCGTTTTAGCTCCTGCATATTATGATGAAGAAAGTAAAACTACAATAGAAGAAGTTAAAAAAATAGTAGAAGAATTAAACTCATATTTAAAAGTAAAAAATATAGATTTGACCTTATATTCAGGAAGTTTATTAAGAGACAATTATGAAAATGTAAAATACTATATGGAAAAAATGTTAGGTGGTATAAATGAAACTAACTTTGTTTTACTAGATGTTGAAGAATCAAATAAGATAAATGATTTATTGGAAATAGTTTTTGAATATAAAATACGCAACTTAATACCTATAATAGTTAGTCCTGAAAAAATAGAAGAAATCATAAAAGATAATAAAAAAATAGACAAACTATTAAATGAAGAATGTTTATTTCAATTAGATCCAGGAAGTTTAAAAGGGGTTCATGGAAAAAAGATTCAAAAAACAGCTAAAGCTTTATTAAAAAAAGATATATATAATTTTGTTGGTTTTGAGGAGAAGATAGAAGAAACCTATATAGATAAATCAATAGAAGATTTAAGTAAAAAAAGTCTATTCATACTAAATCCAGAAGGGGCTAGGGCAAAAAGAATTTTTAAAAGCACTAAAAAGAAAAAGGTAGCGATTTTTAGATAGATATTCAAAGGTAATTGAGTATCTTATTTTAAGCATTAAATGGAAGTATAAACATAAAGTTTTAATGAATATTTATTCAAATGAATGATGTATTTAATATAAGAGTACTAAACGACAAAAAATAATATATTTATTTATAATTTTAATAATATTAAAATTGAAATTAAATATATAACTAGAATGTGTTTATGTTGATAGAATCAAGTATAGGTTGAGTTATTTGATTTAAAAGAAGTTTGAAGAAAAAATAATATATCATTAAAAACATTAAAAAAAATGTACAAATAAAATATATGTTTGGAGATAAAATTTAAAATAATTAAATTAAATGATATAAAAAATCTTAAGAAAACATTTAGAAATATAGTATAAAGTAGAATAGTTGAAATTTAGCTAAATATGTTGATAAAAAAATAAAACATAAATATACAAATATGCTATAATTTCTTATTGTTGCAGTAATTTAGTGTAATATAAGTTTTTATATTATGATTAAATATTCAAGTTATAATATATAAATAAAAATAGCGATGCATAAAAAATAATAAAAAGTTTAATGAAAAGTTTAATAAAAATATAAATTTTACTTAAATTCATCTAAAAATATGTAAATAATATAGTTTTTAATGGTATAATAAACTGAAAATGTGATTATTTAGTAGGAGGAATTAAGTTGGAAGAACAAGTAATAAGATTAGATGAATTGTTTGAAGCCTTAAAAAAGAGATGGTTAATGATAGTTTCAATTACATTAATAGCTACAATTATATCAGCTGTATTAAGCTTTTTTGTAATTAAACCACAGTATGAGGCTAGTACAAAAGTTTTTATAGGTAAAGATGACACTGATACACAGGGTTATAATCAAAATGATGTAGTTATGTATCAAAAGCTTATGAAAACTTACTCAGAAACAATAAAAACAAGAGATTTAGTTTCTAAGGCGTTAAATAAGACAAGTTATAATTTAGATGCAGAAAGTGTTTTAAAAAGTTTAACTGTAGTTTCAGTTGCAGATACACAAATTCTGCAAATAAAATATAAAAGCAATAGTCCAGAAGAAGCAAAGAATATAATCAAAGAAGTATCTAATGAGTTTATAAGAACATCAAAGGAGTTAGTTCCAAATGGAAATATAAGAGTAATAGAAGAAGTTCAATTACCAGAAAATCCAGTAAGTCCAAATAAGAAAATGAATATTGCAATAGCATTTTTATTAGGGCTAATGGTGAGTGTAGGATTAGCATTTTTATTAGAGTTCTTAGATAATACATTTAAAACTAAAGAAGAATTAGAAAGAGAATTGGAAGTACCAGTAATTGGTTTGATTCCTACAGTAAAGGAGCTTTAGGAGGATATTATGTTTATAGTAGAAAAACAGCCAAAGTCTATAGCAGCAGAAAGTTATAGAACATTAAGAACAAATATACAATACTCATCTTTTGATAAAGAATACAAAGTAATAATGGTAACAAGCTCTGAGCCAGGAGAAGGAAAATCAACAACAGCAGGTAATCTTGCTTTATGTTTGGCTCAAGGGGATAAAAAAGTAATATTAGTAGATTGCGATTTAAGAAAACCATCATTACATAAAAAATTTAAAGTTTCAAACATAGTTGGTTTGTCAGATGTAATTATAGGAAAAGAGGAGTTAGTTACAGCAATTCATAGATATAATAAAAACTTAGTAATATTAACTTCAGGGAAAATACCACCTAATCCATCTGAAATGCTTTCATCTAAGACAATGACTGTATTATTAGAAGAACTTAAAGAAAATTTTGATTATATAATTTTAGATACTCCGCCTGTACAAGCTGTTACAGATTCACAAATACTTTCTACAAAGGCAGATGGAACAATAATAGTGGTTAAAGCGGAAAGAACAAAAAAGGATTCAGTAGAAAATGCAATAAACCTTTTAAAGAAGGTAAATGCAAATATTATTGGTACAGTATTAAATGGAGTAGATAATAGTAGAAATAAATATTATTACTACTACGGAGAAAAGTAAGAATAATGGATAATGGGATAGTGGAAAGTTGACAATTTAGGAATAAGCTTTGTAGGAGTTTATAAATAAAATTTTTACATAATTCAGCTTTAGCTAAATTACAATCTTAATTGCCAATTGTCAATTATCAATTATCAATTGAATTTCGGGGGTTTTTTTATGGTAGATTTACATTCTCATTTGATTTGTGGAATTGATGATGGATCTAAATCTAGGGACATGACTTTGAATATGTTAAGGCAAGCTGCTGAGGGGGGAACTACTAAATTAGTTCTTACTCCTCATTACATGCCAGGGTATTTTGAGGTTACCTTAGATGAGGTGAAAAAGAAAGCAGAAGATATAATAAAACTAGCTATAAGAGAAGAGATAAATCTTGATATTTATCAAGGGCAAGAGGTTTATTATACAGATAAAATATATGAAAATTACATTAATAATTACATAGGGACCATAAATAATTCAAGATACATGCTAATTGAATTCAACATGAGGGATTTTTCTATTAAAGAAGCTATTGAAAATATTTATGAGTTACAACTAAAAGGAATAGTACCAGTTATAGCTCATCCAGAAAGATATCAAAAGTTTATAAAAAATCCTTCTTTGATAAATGAATTTATAAAAGAAGGATTTCTTTTTCAGGCAAATAAGGATAGTATAACTGGAGATTTTGGGAAAGAAGTTAAGAAAACTACAGAAATATACTTAAAAAACAATATATATAGTTTTATTGGTTCAGATGCACATAGAGATACAAAAAGAAATGCAAATATACAAAATGTAATAAATTACTTGGAAAGTTTTAATAAAAAATATGCAAATTACTTACGAGATTCTGGTGAAAATCTTTTAAATAATGAAGAAGTTAATTTTGAAGGAAGTTTAATAAAAGAGAAGAAAGGGCTGTTTGGTATATTTAATAAAGTTTAAATTAGATGGAAATAAATTAAGGGGATGGGATTTAATAATGGAAAGACTTCAAATTGAAGAGCAAGAAATTATTCAGGTTGAGCGACAAAAGAATATTTTATATGAAGTATCTAAAAGGACTTTAGATTTTATGGCTTCATTTTTAGGATTAGTAATTCTAAGCCCTATATTATTAATTGTGGCTATTTTAATAAAATTAGAATCAAAGGGACCGGCAATATTTTCACAAAGTAGAATAGGTCTAAATGGGAAAGAATTTAAAATGTACAAGTTTAGATCAATGGTACAAAATGCTGAAGAGTTAAAAGAAAAGTTAGCTAAGCAAAATGAAATGTCTGGTCCAATGTTTAAAATGAAAAATGATCCTAGAGTTACTAAAGTAGGTAAGTTTATAAGAAAAACAAGTATAGATGAACTTCCACAATTATTTAATATTTTAAAAGGTGATATGACTTTAGTTGGTCCAAGACCAAGCCTTCCAAGAGAAGTAGAAAAATTTGAATCTTGGATGTTAAAAAGACTAGAAGTAAAACCAGGTTTAACATGCTACTGGCAAGTTTCAGGAAGAAATAATATAAATTTTTATGAATGGATGAAGCTTGATTTAAAATATGTAAATGATATGAGTTTTTGGCTGGATATAAAATTAATTTTTAAAACAGTAGCTGTACTATTTGGAGATAAAAATGCTTGTTAAAAATTTAGGTGATGAGGAGAGTAAATTAAAATGAAAATTGCAGTTGCGGGAACAGGGTATGTAGGTTTATCAAACGCTATATTATTATCACAAAATAATGAAGTTATAGCCCTTGATATTATTCAAGAAAAGGTAGATATGATAAATGATAAGATATCACCTATAGTAGATAAGGAAATTGAAGATTATTTAAAAAATAAGAAATTAAATTTAGTTGCGACAACTGATTCATATAAGGCATATAAGGAGGCTGATTACGTAATAATATCAACGCCTACTAATTATGATGAAAAGTTAAATTATTTTAATACAAGAAGTGTTGAAGCTGTAATAGCAAATGTATTATCAATTAATCCAGATGCAGTTATGGTAGTAAAGTCAACAGTACCAGTAGGATATACAGAAAAAGTAAGAAAGATGTTTGAAACAAACAATATAATCTTTTCACCAGAATTTTTAAGGGAAGGAAGGGCTTTATATGATAATCTTTATCCTTCAAGAATAATAGTAGGCGAAAAGTCAGAAAGAGCAGAAAAGTTTGCAAATCTTTTAAATGAAGGTGCAATTAAAGAAGATATACCAGTTTTATTTACAAATTCTACAGAAGCAGAAGCTGTTAAGTTATTTGCTAATACTTATTTAGCTTTAAGAGTTGCATATTTTAATGAACTTGATACATATGCAGAATTAAGGGGATTGAATACTAAAGAAATTATTGAAGGAGTTGGGTTAGACCCAAGGATAGGAACTCATTATAATAATCCCTCCTTTGGATATGGTGGATACTGCCTACCAAAAGATACAAAGCAATTATTAGCAAATTATACTGATGTTCCTAACAATATAATAGGTGCAATAGTAGATGCAAATAGAACTAGAAAAGATCATATTTCAGATATGATTGTAAAAAGAGCACCAAAAACAGTTGGTATATATAGGTTAACAATGAAAACAGACTCAGATAACTTTAGATCATCATCTATTCAAGGCATAATGAAAAGAATTAAGGCTAAAGGAATAGATGTGGTTGTTTATGAACCGGTATTAAGGGAAGATAATTTCTTTAACTCAAAGGTTGTAAAGGACATAGATGAATTTAAGGAAGTAGCAGATGTGATTGTATCTAACAGGTTAGCAGATGAACTAGAAGATGTTTCAGATAAAATATATACAAGAGATTTATTTACTAGGGACTAGAATAGAGGGGGAAAGCTAAATGAGAACAATATTAGTAACTGGAGGGGCTGGATTTATAGGCTCACATTTAAGTGAAAGATTATTAAAAGAAGGAAATAAGGTTTTAGTTATAGATAACTTTAATAATTATTACGATCCTAAAATTAAAAGGAACAATATAGAAGAAGTTAAAAAAACTTGTATAGATAATGGTATCCCTTTAGAAAATTATAAAGTTTTTGAAGGAGATATTAGAGATAAGGGATTCTTAAAAGAGATATTTTCTAATAAGATTGATTCTATAATGCATTTAGCAGCAATGGCAGGGGTAAGGCCTTCAATTCAGGACCCGGGATTATATTATGATGTAAATATCACAGGGACAGTAAATTTATTGGAAAGATGCAGAGAATCTGAAATTAAACAATTTGTTTTTGCATCTAGTTCATCAGTTTATGGAAATAATGAGAAAGTACCATTTTCAGAAAGTGACAGAGTTGATAATCCTATAAGTCCATACGCTTCAACAAAGAAATCAGGAGAACTTTTATGTCATACATATCATTATTTATTTGATATGAATATAGCATGTTTAAGATTCTTTACTGTATATGGCCCAAGACAAAGACCAGATTTAGCAATTAATAAATTTACAAGTTTGATTTTAGAAGGTAAAGAAATACCATTCTATGGAGATGGAACAACATCTAGAGATTATACTTACGTAGATGATATTGTTAGTGGAATAGTTGCAAGTATTAATTATGTTAATACTGATAGAAAGGTGTTTGAAATATTAAATATTGGTGGGGATAAGACAGTTTCTTTAATTGAAATGGTTGAAACTATAGAAGAAGTTTTGGATAAAAAGGCTAAATTAAATAGATTACCAATGCAACCAGGAGATGTGAATAGAACTTGTGCTGATATAAGTCATTCCAGCGAATTACTTGGATATATGCCACAGACTATTTTTAAAGATGGAATCAATAAATTTATTAGATAGAAATTAAGGTAAAAAATAGTAATAGATATGTGAATTTAATTTGTGGATATATAGATATCAATACAATTAATATAAGATATATCTATAAAATTGAATATTTATGAAATGTAGCTTAAATTTATTTTATGTTGAGAGGAAAAGATAATGAGTGTAAGATACGATAAATTAGATTATAAATACAGTGTTTTAATGCCAGTGTATTTTAAAGATAATGCAGAATGGCTAAAAATCAGTATTGATAGCATGTTATCTCAAACGGTTAGCGCTGATGAATTTATAATAGTAAAAGATGGTAAGGTTACTGAAGAATTAGACAATATCCTTGATAGCTATGATAAAAAGTATCCTAATTTATTTAAGATTTATGAAATGAAAGAGAACGTTGGGTTAGGAAAAGTTTTAAAATATGGTGTAGAAGTATGTAGAAATGAATTTATTGCTAGAATGGATGCTGATGATTATTCAAAAACTGATAGATGTGAAAAACAATTAGAGGTATTTAGATTAAATAATAATTATTCTGTAGTAGGAAGTAACGTAGAAGAATTTTTTGACGATAGTAATAATGTTATTAGTCAAGTGTTACTACCGGAAAAACATGAAGATATTTACAAATATGCAAAAAAAAGATGTCCTATAAGACATCCAGCTTTAATGTATAAAAGAAGTCATGTTATTAATTCTGGAAATTATAGCGACTATTTCCATGCTCAGGATTATAATTTAGTAGTAAAAATGTTAATGAATAATTGCATTTTTTATAATATCCAAGAATCGCTTACACTTATGAGAGTAACATCAGATTTTTACAAAAGAAGGGGGGGATTAAGACAATTAAAAATAGTATATAAATTGAAAAAAGAATTTTGGGAAATGGGTTTTTATACATTTAATAACTTTTTTATAAGTACATCAATTAATAGTATTGTATGCTTATTACCAAACTTTATTCGTGAATTAATTTATAAAAAGTTTTTAAGAGCATAAGGAGATAAGGGATGAAACCTATAAGGATATTACAAGTAGTACCTAATATGCACTCAGCAGGAATTGAAAATTGGTTAATGAATATATATAGAAATATTGATAGGGAGAAAGTTCAATTTGATTTTTTAGTTCATTATAAAAAGAGATTTGATTTTGATGATGAGATAGAAAGTCTTGGAGGAAAAATTTTTAGGATGTCAGTAAGAGAAGATAATAACTTAATAAAGTATATTTCAAATTTGAATAAATTCTTTTCTGAGCATAAAGAGTATAAAGTAATACATGCTTATATGCCAAGCTTAGCTTATATATATTTGGGAATAGCAAAGAAATATAATATTAAATACAGAATTTTACATAGTCATAATGCTTTTTGTTCAAAGAATATAAAGGGATATTTGAAAATGGTATTATCAAAAATAGCTAAATATAATGCGACTAATTTATTAGCATGCTCTTATAAAGCAGGAGTATTTCAGTATGGAAATAGTGAATTTACTTTAATTAATAATGCAATAGATGTAGAGAGGTTTTCATATAACTATACTATAAGGAATCAAGTTAGAAAAGAGTTAAATGTAGAAGAGAAATTTGTCATAGGGCATATTGGAAGATTTAATGTTCAAAAGAATCATGTATTTATAATTAATATTTTAAATCAAATAAAAAAGGAAAAAAATGATATACATTTGATTTTAGTAGGAACTGGAGAGTTAAAGGAAACAATAGAGGCAATGGTAAAAAAGTTAGAATTATGTAATAATGTAACTTTTTTAGGAAGTAGAGATGATACGCACAAATTATATCAAGCATTTGATTTATTTATATTGCCTTCATTACATGAAGGGTTGCCAGTTGTAGGAGTTGAAGCACAAGCGGCAGGATTACCAATATTATTTTCAGAAGAAGTAACTAAAGAAGTTAAATTAACTGATGAAATTGAATTCTTACCGATTAATAAAGGAGAGGGAATATGGAAAGAAAAAATATTAAAAATCAGGAAAAATAAAATTCTAAGAAAGAATAATGTAGATAAACTAACTAAACTCGGATACAATGTGAAAAATGAATCACAAAAGTTAATTGATTTATATACTTCAGTTTATGAATACTAAAAATATTAATAAAAATATTATGGAGGAAATGATATTTATATATCAAATTTATTTTAATAATGTTAAAAAAAATAAAAAAAATTATTTTAAATAATTTAATACTTAGTAAAATACAATCTTATATAGTAATTGTATTAAGGAGAATTCCAGGAATAGAATATATTAGTGGAGTTATTAACTTTAAAAAAGTAAGAATAGCTTATGATCAGATAAATAGAGAATTTAAAAAGGAGAATTTATTAAATGGGTCTATATCAATAGAAGAAAGTATCATTAATGAGTTTAAAAAAGGATTTAAAAAATATATATTGGCACAGCCTAAACGTTATGAATTACCTAAACTGTTTATAGAAGCTGATATAAGATTAAAGAAGGAATCATTTAAAAAAAGTTCTGTAGGTGAAAAGGATATACTTTTAATTTGTGTTGTAAAAAATGATCTTTATAGAATGAAAGTTTTTATGGAACATTATAGAAAAATAGGGATAAGTAACTTTATTATCATTGATAATTTATCTGATGATGGAACTTTTGAGTTTTTAAATGAGCAAAAAGATGTTAATTTGTATTCATGTAAAACACCATATTCAACATTAAATAGAGAGTCCTGGATAAATAGAATAATTGCTCATTATGGTTTTAATCATTGGTATTTATGTGTAGATTCTGATGAATTATTTGTATATTCTAATATGGAGAATGTTCCGATTGATAATTTTATAGAAAATGAAAGATCAAAACGTATTAGATCAATAATGATTGATATGTATAGTGAAAATGGTATATGGGAAAATTCTGATTTAAATAGTATAGATATTAAAAAAAAATATTGTTATTTTGATACTAATTCATATAAAGAGAGGGCAAATTTAAAGTTTGAGTTAATAGTTGGAGGGCCTAGAACAAGAGTTTTTTCAAAAACTGAAAATGATTTTTCAGGAATAATGGTCAAGCATCCTTTATTTTTCTTCGAGAGAGGCGATATACAAGGACATTCTCATTATCAATTTCCTTTTAAATATAACTTTGGACTAAAAAACAACTCAGCTTTATTACATTATAAATTTTTACCTAGTGATTTACATAAGTATAAGCAACGAGTTGAATTGAAAAATTATGCAAATGGTAGTAGTGAATATAATATATATATTCAATCATATAATGAAGATCCTAGTTTATCTTTTATGTATGGAGGATCAGAGAAATATAAAAACTCATTGTCGCTAAATTTAATAAATATTTATAATAAAAATAATAGTAATATTAACGATGAATAAAAGGTGGAATATGAAGTTAATTAAAAAGAAAAATTTAATTTTAAATATTTTAAATATATTATTTATACTGTCTTTACCAATGATGCCTTTATTTACTCGTAATGGATATTATACTTTAGGATTAATTATAGTATTTTTTTCTTTTTTAATATTTATAAGAAATAAGATTTATTTAACATCATTTGAAAAAATGGAGATAGTATTTACTATATGTATAATAGGATCAATTTTATACAGCTATAACATAGGGAGTTCAATAGATGTTTTAACTAAGAATATTAGAATAGTATTATTTTCAATTGCTACTGTTAGATTATCATTTATTCTGAATAAAAATATAGATATATCAGTTTATAAAGTTGGAAAATATTTTGTGATAGGAACAGTTATTATTTCTATATACATTTTCTTTGCTGAGTTTGGAGTAAGAAGAATAAATAATAGATATGGAGAAATTGTATTTTCGAAGGAATATGGAACATATATTACTTATTCTTATAATTTAATAATTAGTATATGTTTTATTATTTATAGTTACATATTTAATTGTAAAATAAAGAAAGAAAAAATAAAGACATTTCTATTAGGGAGTTTAATTTTTATTTTTATACTATTATCTGGTACGAGGAAAGCAATGATAATACCAATACTATTTGCTATTATGATTACATTCATTAATGCACGACAAAATGCTATAAAAATAATAAAATATGTAATTATTTCTTTAATAGTATTAATTATTATATATTATACAATTATGAATGTAGAAATATTTTATAATTTTATTGGGTATAGAATAGAATCATTATTAGCTGTTAATTCTTCAATAAAAGATAATTCTATGATGGAGCGTATTTTAATGAGAGATTATGCATGGGAATTATTTTTAAGAAATCCTGTATTAGGACATGGAGCAGGTACATTTAGAGATTATTTTATACAAATATCAGGGAAATATTTATATAGTCATAATAATCACTTAGAGATATTAAGTGGTTTAGGGATTATAGGATATATTGTTTTTTATGGATGGTTAATTAATATATTATCAAACTTATATAAATTAATAAAAGAGGGAGATGAAATTTCTATAGGATTTTTCAGCTTTATTCTTATTCAAATATTTTTAGATTATGGAACTGTTAGCTATAATAGTGAGCAATATATTTTAATTTATTGCTTGGCGGCCATGTATTACTATTGTAAAAAGAGATATATTTTAATAAAAGATTAGGTTAATGGTAAGTAATTATAAAAAATAATATGGAGATACAAAGAAGATGATAGTTACTAAAAAGGATTTATATGATTATTTAGAATATGAGAAGAGGCTATACATTAATAGAGATAGATTAAAGTATATAATTTCGATGTTTATAAAATCGCCATTATATATGAATTGGAAATATGTTAAGGTTTTAAGAAAAGTAGAA
The DNA here is from genome assembly GCF_017888565.1 of Clostridium sp. Classification (GTDB taxonomy): domain Bacteria; phylum Bacillota; class Clostridia; order Clostridiales; family Clostridiaceae; genus Clostridium. The sequence goes on along the minus strand of NZ_JAGHFX010000083.1, from coordinate 147,071 downwards.
TTTTATAAAAATAATAGCAATAAAATCTTATATATTTTTTATAAAAGAAAATTAAATAAGTTAGGACAGAAATTAGGGATAGAAATAAAGGAAAACTGTTTTGGAAAAGGTTTGAAAATATTCCATGGAGGATCTATTATAGTTAATTCAAAGGCTAGAATAGGAGAAAATTGTAGGATTGTAGGAAATGTTTGTATTGGTAATAATAGATCAGATGGTGGAGTTCCTAAAATAGGGAAAAATGTATTGATTGGTATAGGAGCTATAGTAATTGGAGATATTGAAATAGCAGATAATATATCTATAGCTGCTGGAGCTGTAGTTGTTAATTCTTTTAAAGAAGAAGGAATTACAATTGGAGGAATTCCAGCTAGAAAATTAGAAATTAAAAAAATAATAATCATACATAAAGATTAGGGGCATAAGTATAGAAAGGTGTTTAAATGTTGAAAAAATTAATTAACATAATAAAGTATGGTAATAAGGAATCGTCAGAATCATATATAAAGTATTTAAGAAGTATTGGAGTTGAAATAGGGGAGGGTGTTAGATTTTTTGCACCTATGACTAATACAATAGATATACAAAATCCTTTTATGATACAAATAGGAAATAATGTTAGAATAACAAAGGGAGTAGCGATATTGACACATGATTATAGTTGGTCGGTATTAACAGGATTAGAAGGGATACTCTGTGGTTCTATTAGTAAGGTTAATATAGGGAATAATGTATTTATTGGAATAAATTCAATTATTTTAAGAGGTGTTAATATAGGAAATAATGTAATAATTGGTGCAGGTAGTATTGTAAGTAAGGATTGTAAAGATAATAGCGTTTATGCGGGTAATCCTGCAAAATATATTATGAGTATAGAAGAGTTTTATAAGAAAAGATTAGAATTACAATATAAAGAAGCAAAAGAACTAGCCCAAAATTATTATAAGAAAACAGGAAAACTTCCTGATGAAAAGATTATGGAAGAATACTTTTATTTATTTACTGATTGTAGCAAAAATGTATCAACAGAAATAATTAATAGAATTAAGAGAACAGGATATTATGAGATTTGTATAGATAAATTGAAAAAAAATAAACCCAAATTTAAAGATATAGATGAGTTTTTACAATCATGTAGTATTGATAATGAGTAGCTAAATGTAGGCTTGTAATTTAAAAATATTAAAAAAGAAAAATTAGAAGAGGATAAAAATGAATAGAGCTAAAATAGCAATATATAATACCATAATTGTTATAATTTCTTCTATTGTACAAATGAGCTTTATGCTCATAAGAACAAAATTAATAATAACTAATTATGGTAAGGATATTAATGGATTAATTCAGACTATTACTCAGATTCAAACATATTTATTATTATTAGAAAGTGGGATATGTTCTGCTTATTTATATAGAATGTATAAACCAATTTCTATAGGAGATAATTTGGAAGTTTCTTCATTGTTTAAGGGTTTTTCATTATCTATAAAAAAAATAGCTATAAAGATGATGCTAGTATCAATAATTATATCAATAATATTACCTGTTATAATTAATAACGGTTCAATCGACAATAAAAAAATAATTTTTATATCATTATTAATGTGTAGTAGATTTGTAATTCCTTACTTCTACTCTATAGTACCACAATATATGTTGAACTTAAAAGAGTTAAAGTATAAAACGGAAATAATTTTATTTTTAAGAGAAAGTTTAACTTATTTATTAGAAATATTATTAATAATAAAAGGGTACAATATTTTGAGCATATTATTAATTGGGATAATTGTTAATAGTATATTCACTTTTATTTTTAGATTCATTATGAAACATGTGTATAAAGAAAGTATTAATTATAATGCAAAAATTAATTTAGAGCCTAACTCTATGACAAATGATATTTTAGTTCATCAAGTTTCACGCCTAGTATTTAATAGTACAGATAATATTATTTTATCTGCATTTACTTCTTTAAATAATGTTGGAATATATAGTTCATATAATATGATTGTATCAAATGTTATAACAATAATGAACAAAATTATTGAGGGAACTAGATCATCATTAAGTATAAAGATTAATAAAAAGGATGAAAATTCATTTAATATTTTCAAACAAATTCTATCTTTATCATTATTTTTTGCGAATATTATATGTTGTGTATTTATAATAATGATAAATAAATTTATTTATTTATGGCTAGGAAAAGATTTTTTGCTTAATATAGGATGTGTAATATTGTTTGGAGTGATAATACACCAAAATATAATATTACCGGTATCAAATATTGCTAAGGATGCTAAAGGATTATTTAAGGAAAGTAAGTGGTATACAGTATTGCAAACAGTTATAAATTTGCTTCTTTCCCTTATGTTGGTAAAAAAGTTTGGGATATTAGGAGTGTTATTTGGGACTGTAACTGCTAGAGGAGTAATTACTTTACCATGTAATTATTACTTAGTATACAAAAAAGTTTTTGAAAAAAAAATAGAAATAATGCAATTTGTATATAGTGTAGTTTTTATTATTTTTAGTATAATATCTTCGCAGATAATATCTAACAAAGTTATTAGTATAAATAATTATAATTGGATATCTTTTGTTAGTGAAACTTGTATAATTTCAATATATATTATAATTACTTGTTTTATATGGATGTGTTATACAAATAAAGAATTTAGAATTTTAACTGTAAAAGTGAAAAATCAAATATATAAATATATAAATAGATGGGGAAATAATAATTTAATCTAGAAATTTAATATAAAAGAAGGTAAGCATATTTTAAATTCAAAGTATTCAAATAAAATTTAAAGGGTGAAAGATAAAATTTGAATTAATATATAGAGATTAAAGAAGTTAGAGAAAATAGGTGAAGGATTATAGCGATATCTAAAAACAATCAGTTTTAATTTATAACAGAGATAGGATAAGAGGGGTAGAAGTTTAGGGTTAAAAATTAAAATTAAAAAAGCAGTAATCCCAGCAGTAGGTCTAGGAACAAGATTTTTACCTGCAACTAAAACACAGCCAAAGGAATGCTATCAATAGTTGATAAGCGAACTATTCAGTACATATAGAAGAATGTGTTCAATCTGGCATAGAAGAAATTCTAATTATAACTGGAAGAAATAAAAAATGTATAGAGGAACATTTTTATAAATCTGTAGAGCTTGAAAGCAATGGAAAGCAAGAAATGCTTGAAATGGTTAGAGGAATCTCAGATATGGTAAATATACACTTTATAAGACAAAAGGAGCCAAAGTGGTTAGGACATTTTATTCAATGTGCTAAAACTTTTGTAGGTAATGAGCCTTTTGCAGTCTTATTAGGTGATGATATAGTTTATAATGATGAAAAGCCGTGTTTAAGTCAACTTATTAATTGTTATAACGAGTATAAAACATCTGTATTAGGTGTACAAGAAGTTAGCAGTGAAAATGTATCAAAGTATGGAATAGTTGGCGGAATTAATATTGAAGATAGAATTTACAAGGTTAAAGAATTAGTAGAGAAACCAAGTATAGATAAATCACCATCAAATATTGCTATATTGGGTAGATATATTATAACGCCTAAAATATTTGAAATATTAGAAAAAACAAAGCCAGATAAAGGTGGGGAAATTCAATTAACTGATGCTTTATTAAAACTTTTAGAAGAAGAAGCTATATATGCTTACAGTTTTGAGGGAAGAAGATATGATGTTGGAGATAAGCAGGGATTTTTAGAAGCGAATATTGAATATGCATTAAGAAGTGAGGATTTAAGAGATGGGTTTACGGAATATTTAAGAGCATTATCTTTATAGAAATTTCTAAATTCTAGGGAAAATATTATTAGGGCTTATAAAAGAAAGTTGCTTAAAAGTTCAAGGGAGTCGCGTTTCGCGACGTCCTTGAACTTTTTTATTGTAAGTGTAAAAATAGGGTGAAATAAAGTTATATAAAATTTTTAAATACTAGTAAAAATAAAATTTGGTAAAATATTGATGAAGATGATATGAATATACACATTTATAAAGTATAATTTATATATATTTAAATTGATTTTTATGAGAGGTACAAAATGGCTTTATTTAACAAACTAGATAAACCTATATTTTTAAAAGAAGAAAGTGAAGCAAAATATTATATTTCTAAGCTACAGGAATTACATAGTAGAGCACCAGAGGGGATTAAAAGTAAAATAGAAAAAGAATTTAAAATTGCAACTCTTGGAGAGCTTGGAGAAAATAATATAGCTTTTGAACTAAAAAATAGTGGAATACCAATGTACATATTGCATGATATATGTCTAGAAAGTGAAGATTTATCTGCACAAATTGATTACATAGTAGTAACAAGAAAAGTTATATTTATAATTGAATGTAAGAATCTTATAGGTAATATAGAAATAAATTCACAAGGGAACTTTATTAGGACTTATAATCTTAATGGTAAGTTTATAAAGGAAGGAATATATTCTCCAATAACTCAAAATGAAAGGCATTTGGAAGTGTTAAAGAGAATAAAGAAAGAATCTAAAAGTAATTTTATTTCTAAGCTTCTTTTTGATAAATATTTTAATGATAATTATAAATCAATAATAGTACTGGCTAATCCTAAAACTGTTTTAAATTCAAGATATGCTAAGAAAGAAATTAAAGATAAGGTTATTAAAGCAGATCAGCTTATTAATTACATAAAAGAAGTTAACTCTAAATCTGATTTAATGACTTTAAGTGATAAGGAAATGAAAGAGATTGCAGATAGATTACTTGCTTTACATAAGCCTAGTAAATTAAGTTTTCTAAAAAAGTATCGTCAGTTAATAGAATTAGTTAATGATTATAATGATAAAGAAAATGATAAAACAATACTTAAAGATAATATTAATAATACAGAAAAGAATAATGAGATTAGTATTAAAAATGAGAAGAGTGATACTGTAAATAAACATAAAAACTATATTACGAATAATATTTATAAAAGTAACAATACAAGTAATATCAATATAAATGTTAATATAGGAAACAATAGTTTCATTAATAATAGTACAAGCAATAAAATTAACAATAATAGCGATATTATATTTAATAATGAAAGTTTAATAAAAAAATTAAAAGAATTTAGACTTCAAATGAGTAAAGCTGAAAATACAAAACCATATATTATTTTTAGTGATAAACAAATGTTTAATTTGCTAGAAAGGATGCCAAAGACAAAATTAGAGCTTAAGGATGTTTCTGGCTTTGGAGAAGTGAAAATCGAAAAATATGGAGATATTATTTTGAAGATAATAAATGAATAAATTGATAATTTAAAGGACCTCGCGTTTCGCGAGGTCCTTTGTTAATTATAAGAAATATGAAATATGGAGATCTATATTTTATACATATGCATATTTAATCTTTTTTTAGTGTAAAAAATTAATTTAAAAATATTTTTATAAATCTTTAAAATTTCAAAATAACTGCATATGCAATAAGAAAAAATTTTAAAAAGTTTTCTCAATTTTATTTTAATATGGATATTTACTTTATAAGAAGATATTTAAAAGTTATATTTAGGAGGATTTTAATATGCAATATTCATTTTTAGGTTTTTCAGTGAAAAAGATTATGGAGTTTGGTTTAGATGTTAAAGATTTAGCTATTCTTAGATATTTTGATGATTTTAAAGAAAGTGGAAGAATGAATTATGAAACTATTGAAGGTGAAAAGTATTATTGGGTTAGTTATCAAAGCTTTGTTAATGAAATGCCTTATTTAGGATTAGAAAAGAGGTCTGTTATGGCTAGAATGTTAAAGCTAAGGGATTTAGGAATATTAAATCATTATACTAAAAAAGAAGGGGGAACTTTTTCTTACTTTAAGCTTGGAAATAAGTTTTATGAGCTTTTTGCTAATAATGAAAATGAAGCTCAATTAAATAATGAAATAAAAAGTAATTGTAATAAACAAAGCTATGATTATAGTAAAGATAATAAGTATAATCAAGAAACTAATGTTGATAATCACAATAATTATTGTAATATCAACAATTTAGATATTAGTAATAATTATGATATACAAAATAATGGACAGAGTGTCTCTAAAAATGATGATGCTATCAATAAATCAGGTGAAGAAAAGTATTCTGATGATGAGGTTATCTCTAAAAATGATACAAGGTTGTCTAAAGAAAGTGATAGAGGGTGTAAATCAAAATGTACATCAAAGACTAATCTACTAAAAGATTCATCTACTATAGATACTAATTTATATAAATATATAAAAGAGGTTAATGAAATAATTTCATATTTAAATTTAAATCTAGGAACAAAATATAAGGAAAATAACAAGAGTACTTTAATTTTAATTAATAGGAGAATCAATGAGGGTTACACTGTTGATGATTTTAAATCTGTTATTGAGAAAAAGGTGAAGACATGGAAAAATACTAAGTTCGAGCAATACTTAAATCCACAAACTTCATTTGGAGAGAAGTTTGAAATATATTTAAATCAAAATATTATCAAGGAAGAAAAAAAGGAGAATATCTTCATATATTACAGAGAACCTAGGAAATTAAGATTTAATAACTTTAAGGGAAGAGACTATGATTACGATGATTTAGAAAAAAAGCTTTTAGGATGGGCATAGTTCTTCCTTCACCAAGTACTTCTAAATGCTCGCTATATGCTTATTTCACATAGTCTATTTATCTTCGCCAGCTTATATTTCTTAATTATACTAATATGAAAGAGAAAATGTTAGAAGTTAATATACAGTAGTTTTTTCATTCTTTAATTATTATAAGTGTCAGCTTACAAAAATAAAAAAGTTTCTAAAATTTTTAAAAACTTCTCATAACTGCATATATAGTAAATGAGGAGGTGATTAGTATGGCAAATTCAGTATTAGTAGGAAATGCTTTAGAAATTAATTATCAAGTTGGTGTTGATTCTAAGGGAAAAGATGTATTCAATAAGCAAAGCTTTAAGAATGTATCTGTAGATGCAACTGATGATAAATTAGTAGAGTTATCAGATGCAGTTGAAAAGCTTATGGATTACACAGTAAGCACAATTAAGAAGCAACAAACATTTATGCTAACAAGAGGTTAGTTAGCTTTATAACTTAATTATTATTAAGGTAAGTTATGAGTAATAATTATTAAAGTTAAGAAATTTAATTTATGAAAGTAGCACTAGCTTATGAATGATTGGTTATAAGTAGAAGCAAAGAGATGTTACAAAAAGTAACTTTAAAATTGGGAAAGGGGGATTTAATATGATAGAAAGAACTGCTAGAATGGCTTTTAAAGATGTTGCAGGCAAAAAGACAAATTTGACTATTAAGGATGTTAAGCAAGATGTTTTAGATGAAGATATCTCAGCACTTATGAATTCTGTTATAACTAATAAGTTATTACAAACAGAAGCAGGAGATCTTGTTGAAATGTTAGAAGCGCATGTAATAACAAAAGAAACAAAGAAAGTTGATCTTTAATATAGTAAAATTCAAGGGGGTCGCGAAAAACGCGGCCTCCTTTATATTGCAACAAATAAAGAATTTATTTAAGATATTTAAATTTATATTAATTAAATAAAACATTATTTTCTTTATTTATATCAATACTTTTGTATAATTAGACATTAATTTTAGTATTCATTCTGCTGTTAATAATGAAAAATATAAAAAGTTAATTGTGATGAAATTAAAAAATTTAAAGCTATTATGGTGTAAATAAAAGTTTCAAATAAAATTATATATAATTATAAATTTTTAAATAAAATAACCTAAAAAAGTAATATTGCACATTTTTTTAGAAAAATTTAGAATATTGTCATTAAATTTTTGTAAAATAGTAAGAAAATTATATTATTTATATAAAAATAATGCTGTAAATATGGTATAATATTTGTCATTAAAATGATGTATTAAATATAGTTAAAAAAAAGAGTATTTTAATTGAAAAACAATAAAGAATTCTTATATAATAAGAGAAAAATATATTATAAATATCTATTATTTAGGTTTAATTTATTTCTATAATTTAATTTATGTAAAAAAGAGTAGGTTCTTTGAGATTTATTATGATAAATAAATATAATAGTTCGTACAAAATTGAATTATATACTTAGGAGTAAAGTTGAGATAATGAATAAAGTTAAAGAAAAAGTTTTAATAATATCTGAAGTCTTTTATCCTGAAATAGGAAGTGGGGCTAATAGGATAACTAATTTAGTAATTGAATTAAAAAAAAATGGGTATATGGTTGATGTGGTAACCTCAGAGCCTTCTTATCCTAATAAAGATATTTATAAAGAAGAGGGATATAGGGATTTAGAAAAAGAAAAAGATATATATAAAGGTTCTAATATACATAGGGTTAGGACAAGCAAAGTGAAGAGGACTACTAACTTTTTTATAAGATTATATATATATATTAATTTCTTTTTTAAAAGTATATTTTCAATAATTTTTAGAAGGTCAAAATACAACTTAATTATAGCTACTGTACCATCTCCTTTTTCTGGAGTATTAGGTATAATAGCAAAAATTAGGTTTAGATGTAAGTTTATATTAGATATAAGAGATTTATGGCCAGAATGTATAAAAAATGTAGGATTATTTAGAAAAAATAAATTTTTATTGAAAATCGCATATGGATTAGAAAAAATAATTTTTAAATTTGCAGATTCAATTGTAATTAATAGCGATGGTTTTAAAGAGTATATAAATAAAAATAAGTATAAAAAAAGTGTAGTATTTATTCCAAATGGGTTACAGATTAGTGAAATTGAGAAATATGAGAAAATAAGCAGAAAAACAAATAAGCATGGGAAATTTACTGTTATATACACAGGAATGATAGGATTACCTCAAAATGTTACATCACTTGTAAGGGTTGCTAGAAATTTGAGACATATTGAAGATATAGAATTTAAAATTATAGGTACAGGAATACAAAGAGAAAAAGTATTAGAGCTCATAGATCACTATGATTTGAAGAATATAAGGGTATATAATCCAATGCCTAAAAATAAAGTTGTTGAAGAAGTAGCTAAATGTCATATAGGGTTAGCTCACCTGAGAAAAGATAGTGCCTTTGATTTGGTTATACCAGGAAAAATAATTGATTATATGGGAATAGGAATACCTATAGTGGCAGGGGTTGAAGGATATGCTGCAAAAGTTATAAATGATAGTGAATCTGGTTTAGTTGTTGAACCAGATGATTATGTTGGATTATCTAAGGCTATTATGAAAATCTATAATGATAAGAAATCATATGAGTATTATTCAAAAAATGGTATGGATTATTGTTTGAATAATTTTTGTGTTGAAAATAATTTGATTAAATATATAGATTTAATTGAAAGAGTTACAAGGAGAAATGATTATGTCAAAAAAGATAGGGATGTTCGTATGGAATCACTTCACCAATGATGCAAGAGTGCTAAGAGAATGTACTGCTTTAGCTGAAAAAGGATATGATGTTAAGCTTATAGCTATTCATGATTCAAAGCAAAAAGATTTAAAGAAAAACGAAAATAGAAATGGCTTTAATATAGTAAGAGTAAATAGATATCCTAAATACATATTGTTGGTTAATAAAGCTATCAGTTTAATTAAGAGAAATAAGATTCTTGCATTACCGTTACTAGCTCTTATTGGGTTGATTTTTTATTTTAATCAAGTAATTGGACTTGCTATGCTGCTAATTATAGGATTAATGTTTCTTAAAAAAGTAAGAGGCTTTTTGATAAAAACACATATATTTTTAAATATGATAATTGAGGGGTTAAAATTTAATGCTGATGTTTACCATAGCAATGATTTAAATACTCTTCCTCAAGGGATAATATGCAGTAAGATTTTTAAAAGAAGATATCTAGTTTATGATTCGCATGAGGTTCAAAGTTCTAGAACTGGATATGGAAAGCAAGCATATTACATAGAAAAAATATTAATAAAGTTTATTGATAAAATGATTATGACCAATAGAACAAGGGCAGAATACGTTAAAGATCTGTACAATATAGACTTGCCAGAGATTGTACATAATTATCCTTTCTATACAAAAGATGATTCTATAGAAAATAAATATGATATATATGGCATGCTGGATATTCCAAGAGATAAACCAATATTACTTTATCAAGGGGGAATTCAAGTTGGAAGAGGTCTTGATAAAATTGTAGAAGCTATAGACAAGTTCCATGATGGAATAACTGTTTTTATAGGTGATGGCAAGTTGAAGCCAGAAATAATGAAAATGGTAGATGAAAGAAATTTAAATGACAAAGTAAGATTTTTAAATAAGGTTCCAGTAGATGAATTAAAATATTATACTGCTAATGCTTATTTAGGCTTTCAAGTTTTAAATAATGTTTGCTTTAATCATTACTCTGCATGTTCAAATAAACTTTTTGAATATATGATGAGTAAAGTTCCAGTAGTAGCGTGTAATTTTCCAGAGATTAAAAGAGTAGTTCAAGAAGAACAAATAGGACTAGTTGTTGATTCTCATGATCCAAATGAAATAGCAAATGCTGTTAATACAATGTTAGAGGATAAATCATTACATTCAATGTTTAGTGAAAACTGCACAAATGCAAGAGAAAAGTATAATTGGAATAATGAAAAAGAAAATTTTGTGAGAATATATGATGAACTGTTATATAAGAAAAATATAGTTATAGAAAATGATATAAATATAGGGGTATAAATATGAAAGATTTATTATTTATTTTAAAAGAGCATAAAGAAAATTTGTATAAAATTTACAAGTTATCGTTGTATGATTTTATAACCCCACTAAGAGATACATATTTAGGTATTATTTGGATAATATTAAATCCATTATCACAAATAGGTGTGTACTGGTTTGTGTTTGGAATGGGAATAAGAAATGGTAAGCCTATAGATGGACATCCATTTTTACTTTGGATGTTAGCTGGACTTATACCATGGTTTTATATTAGTGCTGCAATAAGCAGTGGAACATTGGCGATCTACTCAAAATCATCAATAATAACTAAAATGAAATTTCCAAGTAGCATAATACCAACAAATACTATATTAACTCAGTTATTAAATAATATACCATTAATATTTATAATGATTATAATATATGTATTTAATGGATATAAAGCTAAAATTTATTATATTCAAATACCATATTATATATTAGCAGCAACATTACTTTTAATAGGAATATCACTTATTACATCAGCTTTAGTTATGGCAATAAGAGATATAAATAGAATAGTAGGAACAGTTTTGAGATTCATGTTTTATTTAACACCTATTTTATGGACTACTATAAATTTACCACCAATAGCATTAAAAATTATAAGATTAAATCCATTTATATATATAATTGAAGGATTTAGAAATACATTTTTATATAATAAATGGTTTTTTGAAGATGTTAAATTTACAATATACTATTGGTTAGTAACAATAGTAACAATTTTAATAGGTTCTATGATTCATATGAAGTTTAGGAATAGATTTTCAGATTTAGTCTAGTATATAAGGGGATAAGGTATGAATGAAAATAAATATTCAATTATAGCTAAAAATATAAGTAAAGGATATAAAATGTATTCTAGTTCTAAGGAAAAATTATTAGATTTAATTTTACCAAAAGGAGCAGGAAAAACCTTTTATGCTCTTAAAGACATATCATTTGAGGTTGAAAAAGGTGAAGTAGTAGGATTATTAGGTCTTAATGGTTCGGGAAAGTCAACATTATCTAACATATTAGGTGGAGTATCTATGCCAACAAGTGGAGAAATTGAAATTAACGGAGAGGCTTCACTAATAGCAATAGGGATTGGGATGAATAATTTCCTATCAGGAATAGAAAATATAGAGTTAAAAGCTCTTATGATGGGATATAAAAAAGATGAAATAGAGGAAATAAAGCAAGAAATTATAGATTTTGCAGATATAGGAGAATTTATAAATCAACCTCTTAGAACTTATTCAAGTGGTATGAGAGCAAGACTTGGTTTTGCAATATCAGTTTATACTAATCCGGATATTTTGGTAATAGATGAAGCTTTATCTGTTGGTGATCCTACTTTTACACAAAAGTGTTTAGATAAGATGAATGAATTTAAGGAAAGTGGAAAAACTATATTTTTTGTTAGTCATTCATTACAACAAGTAAAACAGTTTTGTAATAAAGCAATATGGCTTGAATATGGTAGGCTTAGAGAATATGGGGATGTAGATTTAGTATTACCTAAGTATCAGGAATATATAAATAAAATAAATAAAATGAGTGAAGTTGAGAAAGTAGAATATAAAAAAGAGGTTTTAAAAAATCAAGAACATTCATTATTAAAAGATTTCAAACTTATAGATAATAACTTGAAAAAATTTATACCAAATGGAAGGGTTATAAAAAGTGTTACGCTTATAAATAATGAAAATACTGTTAAGGAAGTATTTTTTAATATAGATTTAAGTACTTTTGCATTTGGATTTATACCTTCTATTATAAGAAAGAGATATGAGAATGCTATTTTTATTTTAATACTTCAAATTATTAATTTCTTTGTAATAGATTTCCCTTATTCAATAATTACTAATTTCTTTGTAACAGGAATTGCATCTATTCTTGTAGCAAGAGGATATATAGATTATTTAATAGAAAATAAGAAATTCATACCATACAGTATATGGAAAAAAGCTGATTTCCATGAAGAGGAAAAAGTAAAAAATAAAATTCATCAACAGAATAAAATTAATAAATTAGCAACAATAATTTCAATTGTATTTATTGCTTTTGCTTCTATTTTTTCATCCAGTTATATAATTAAAGATTTTACAATTTTGAACAGTGAAAAAATTAATGTGAAAGATTATATGATAATAGTAGTATCTAATGTGAAAAATGAACAGACTATTGATAGTCTATTAATTTTAAACTCTAAAGGAAGTAGTAGCTTAAATGGAGTAGTATATCCAGGTAAAATACAAGTTTCTTATAAGGATAATATTGATAAACTATCTAAATTAGCTAATTTGAAAAATATAGATGGATTAAAAGAAATATTAGAGAGTAATTTTAAAGTTAAGGTATCTGATTATATTATTATAAATAAAGATGATATTAAAATCACAGATGGGAAATATATAGAAATATATGAAGCGATTTTATCAAACATATTAACTTTAGAAGAAAAAGATTTTGAAAAGAGAGTTAACGAAATAATAGAAAAGTATCCTAAAATTGATAAAGAGCTATTAAGTGATTTTTATAATGAATTTAATAATAAACAAATTGATATAGCAGAAGTAAAATATAAAACTGTATTACTTAGTGATTTAGTAGAGGACGCGGTTCTAAAAGCACTAAATATAACAGATAAGGGGAATTATGAGTTTATAACAACAGATACAAGAATTTTACAAAATAATTCTATTATCAAAAATATAAATAAGAAATATGAGGAATATTTAAATAAAAATTCTGAAGAAGAAGTTATAGAAGATGATAAAGTAGATATTGAAAATGACTTATATGAAGATATAGAAGATCCTATTTGGAATAATCAATGGGAAACACGACCAAATAATAGCGGAGGGGGAACGACCCAAACACCACCAAGCAACAATGGAGAAGGAACAACAGAAATACCACCAAGCAATAGTGGAGGAGGAACAACAGAAACACCACCAAGCAATAATGGAAATAGTGAATAACTAATACAACTTAGTAATAATTAGGGGACTGGAGCTGAGTGGGCATACACTAATAATAATTTAGATTAATAGAATAGTGTTGAACATAATAATAAAATAAATTAAGAATCATTAGTATAAAGGAATAGTGGAAATTATGACTACGGTTAGCTATGGAGCTAGGATATTAGGGGAGAACTTAAATAATGATATATCACTTTTTATAGATGAATCGTTACTTAGTATAATTAGTGATATTAAAGTTATAAAAGATATATTTGATAATTATGATGAGTTTATAACATTGAAGGATATTAATAATATAGAAGGAAAATTAGTTATAAATCTTTTGAATGAGATAAAATACCTATTTAATTATAAGGATATTTTTATATTAGAAGAGAAATATAAAGATTTAATAAAGAAGAAGAATATTAATTTCAATAAAATAGACTCATTAAATATAGATTATAGAATATATGAAGAAGCAATAAAGATAATATCAAATAAATTTCTTAGCAGTATAAATGTTGAGGATATAATAATATTAGATTTTAGATTAGATGAAAAATATTATATTAAAGATAATAAAAAAGTAGAGTTATCAGATGATGAAAGAAAATTAGTGGATAATATTAATAAACACTTAGATAAAATAATTGATATTTTCTTTAGGGTATTACCAGGAATAAATATTGAAAGATTAGATTCTGGATTATATATAAGCGATATAGATGAAAGAAAAATAGAGATTGAGAAAAAAATATTAAAAGATATTAATAATATTATTAAAGATTTTAATGCTACAAAAAAGAACTTTAATAATGAAAAAATCCATAATAGTAATTTAGGAATAAAATACTATTTTAAAAAAGCTTTTTTTAATAATAAAGACAAATTGATAATAGTATTCTCGGCCTTTTCTAATGATAAACCTAAGTACAATTATATAAACACATTAAGCACATATGATTGTAATAAACTTTATATATTGGATAACTATGGTAGTAAGGGTACTTATTATCTAGGGCTTAATGGCAGTTTGGAAATTGAAACCGCAGTAATGTCTTTAATATGTAAGATAATTTCTGAAAATAATATAAAGTTCAAAAATATAATAAGCGTAGGGTCTTCTAAAGGAGGATCAGCAGCTCTATATTATGGAATGAAATATAATTTTGGAAATATAATAATTGGAGCTCCTCAATACAAAATAGGAACGTATTTATGTGATTTAAGCATTAAAACTTATGCAGAGGAGATTTTTGGAGATAGAAGTATTGCAAATAGAATAAAATATGATAATTTGATAAGACTAATTTCTAATAATAAATCAAAGATTTATCTATTAACAAGTGATGGAGACAATCAATATGATAGAGTTTTAAAAAGTTTTGAATATGTTTCAGAAGAATTAAATCTTGATTTAACAATAGATAAATGTGAAATAGCTCATCATAATGATATTGCAAAAGAATTTCCGAATTATTTAGAAAGTAAACTTTCTAAAATATTAAAAGATAATAGATATAAAAGGTTAATTATAGAAAAAGTTATAGAAGTATTTAAATTGAAATTTAAATAAATAATAAATCATTGGAGGGAGTAGTAATTATGAAAAAACTAAATATTATAGGACTAGGATACATAGGATTGCCAACAGCATTAATGTTTGCAGCTAATGGAATAGATGTTGTTGGAACAGACTTAAATGAAAGAATAGTTGATGAATTAAAATCTGGTAATCTTACATTTAAAGAAGATGGTCTGGAAGATCTTTTTAGAAATGCAGTTGAAAAAGGAATAGAGTTTTCAAAGGAATATATAAAAACAAATAGATATATAATAACTGTTCCTACACCATACATAGAAGAAACAAAGAAAATAGATCCTAAATATGTAATATCTGCTGTTAATACAGTATTAGATGTTTGTGAAAAAGGAACTATATTAGCAATAGAGTCAACAATATCTCCAGGAACTATTGATAGATTTATAAGACCTATTATAGAAGAAAGAGGCTTTAGAATAGGTGAGGACATACATTTAGTACATGCTCCTGAAAGAATAATACCTGGTAAGATGGTATATGAGTTAGAAAACAACTCAAGAACTATAGGTGCGGACAATAGAGAAGTTGGTATGATGGTTAGAGATTGGTATAAAAGTTTCTGTAAAGGTGACATAGTTGTTACTGATATTAAAACTGCTGAAATGAGTAAAGTTGTAGAAAATACTTTTAGAGATATAAATATTGCTTTTGCAAATGAGTTAGCTAAGATTTGTAGAAGAGAAGATATTGATGTATATGAACTTATAAAAATAGCAAATAAACATCCAAGAGTAAATATCCTTCAACCTGGACCAGGAGTAGGTGGCCACTGTATATCAGTAGATCCATGGTTTTTAGTTGGTGATTATCCAGATTTAGTTAATGTAATATTATGTTCTAGAGAAGTAAATGATAGTATGCCAGAATTTGTTATAGATAGAATTAGAGATATAATGAATGAAAATGGAATTGAGGATATATCAAAAGTTGGTTTATATGGACTAACATATAAAGAAGATATTGATGATATGAGAGAAAGTCCAACAGTTCAATTAATGGACAAGCTAGAAAAGTACTTTGTAAAAGGAATTAAAACATATGATCCATGGATAGAAGAGAAAAAATATGAGGGCCAATATATGAATTTCGAAAGTTTTATAAATGATGTAGAATTAGTAGTTATTATGGTTGGTCATACTCATATTAAAGAAAATATTAAAAGCTTAGAAGGAAAGTTAGTTTTAGATACAAGAAATATAATATTTAATGAAAATATATATAAGTTATAGTAGAGATTTCTTTTATATAGTATGGAGGAGATTCCTGTGAAAAAAAAATTTAGAAATAAATTTATAAATAATCTAGTAGATGAATATAAATGGATAGATAATGAATTTATAAATGAAAAAAGAGTTTCGGTAGTAGATATTCTTGATTTGGATGAAGATAGTATAAGTTATAAATTGAAAGAAATTGATATAGATTATGAAATTATAACTATAAATTATGATGATGTAATGGCGAATCAAATTAAAAATATATTGGATGTTTTATTAGAGAAGAAACCAGATAAAAAAATATTACTTATAATAAATTATGTAGATTTAAAAAATATTTATAATAATTTAAATGATATTTTAAGTTTATATAAGGTTTCAAATTTCAAAGTAGAAAATAAGTATTTTAGCAACTCTATTATAATGATAATAAGTAATAGCATTAATAAAAATTTTCAAGAAATAATCAGCTTAAGAGAAGATAAAATAAATCTAGCTAATAAATTAATAAATTCATATCAAAAAGAAGAATATTTTTTAAAAACAATAAGCAATAACTTAAATAAAGAAGAAAGAATTAAGAAAAATCATTTAAAAGAGTTGATGGAGTTAAGAAAAGAAAAAATAGAGTTAAGCAAAGTTTTGTTAAATTCATATCAAAAAGAAGAGTATTTACTGAATTCTTATGATAAATTATTAAAACAATTTAATATTATTAATAAAAAATATTTTTCTTTAAGTAATTCAAAGTTAGGAAAATTAACTATATGGTATTGGAAAGAAAGAAAGAAGAGGAGGTAGAAGAAAATATGGATAGTAATTCTATAAAACAAAGATTAAATACGTTAATAAAATTGAGAAAAGAATTAAGAGAAATTATTGCAGAAGAAGAGCAAAAAATAAAAGAGTATAAAGAAGTAATAGGAAAAGATTATATAATTAAAGAAAAGAAAAATATAGCTACAGTTAAAGAACTTAATAGGAGTAAAGTTGATTATAAGTGTAAAGAAGTTAAAGTAGATAATATGGATATCGAAAAAAAGAACAATTATCTCAAAAAAAGAGATGAACTTTCAGATTTAAACTTTATAAACAGAGTTAGGGATAAATTGAAAAATATTCCGGTTAGTAATGGAAGTAGATATTATTCAAAATTAAATATAAATATAGGCATTATAGCAGATGAGTTTTTATATAATTCATTTAAGGATGTTGCAAATTTTATATATATAACACCTAAAAATTATAAGGAGCATGTGAAAGATGTTCAATTATTATTCATAGCTTCTACATGGAATGGATTAAACAAAGAATGGTGTGGAGTTGCAACTCCAAATTCTAAGGTTAGAAAGTTACTTTTAGATGTAATAAGCTATTATAAGGAAAATAATATTAAATGTGTTTTTTATTCTAAAGAAGATCCTATAAATTATGATTTATTTTTAGATTATGCTAAAGTAGCAGATTATATATTTACAACAGAAAATGATGTTGTGGAAAATTATAAGCATGATTGTAATAATGAAAATGTTAAAGTTCTGAGTTTTGGAATAAACCCTATTTACCATAATCCAATTGGATTTAGAAGCATAGAAAAAGAAAAGGGGGTACTATTTGCAGGTTCATGGTATGAAAAGTATCCTGATAGAAATAAAGAGACAAAAACGCTATTTGATGGTGTTGTAAATTCAGGTAAAGATTTGAAAATTATAGATAGAAATTTTAGTATAAAAAATGAAAGATATTTTTTCCCAGAAGAATATTTGAAATTTATATCTCCAGAAATAGAACATTCTGATTTACAAAAGGTTCATAAGCTTTATGATTGGGCATTAAACTTAAATACTATAAAATATAGTACATCTATGTTTGCCAATAGAGTATATGAGTTGCAGGCATTAGGAAATATAATAATTTCAAACTATAATTTAGCAATAAATAATAAATTTCCAAATGTATTCTTAGTAACAGGAAAAAATGAGGTTTCAGATATATTAAATGGATTCACAGAAGAAGAAATATATAGACATCAAGTAAATGGAATAAGAATGGTTATGTCTAAAGAAACTACATATGATAGATTAAAGGATGTATTAGAAGTAGCTAAGATAGATAATAATATTTTAGAAAAAAGTATAGCTGTTATAGTAAAAGAAATTGATGATAATATATTAAACATGTTTGATAAACAAACGTATAAAAATAAAAAGTTAGTATTAGAAGATAAATTTAATGATGAAGTTAAAAAGCAATTTGATATGATAACATTTTTTAATAATGATAGTGAATATGATATGTATTATTTAGAAAATATGATAAATGCTTTTAAATATACAAATAGTGACTATATTACTAAAAATTCATATTATAGTGGTAAAACTTTAGTAAGCGGAAAAGAACATAATTATACAAACCTAATTGTAGATAAACATATGACAGTCTTTTGGAGCAGTTCATTTACATTAAAACAATTAAAAGGATTAAAAAGAAATTCAAATATAGAAAATGGATATAGTATAGATAGATTTGATTTTAATGAAAAATTATCTTCTAATTTAAATGAATTTGAGGAAAAAGATTATAAATTATCAATAATAATAGCTACATATAATAATGGTAATCACTTACTTTACAAATGTTTTAATAGTTTAAGAAGAAGTAGTATTTTCAATGATATGGAAATAATTATTGTAGATGATGGTTCAACAGATAATTATACTCAAAATGTTGTAAAGTATATAGATTCAAAATATAAAAATGTAAAGACATATTTATATGATGACGGTGGAAGTGGAAGTGCATCAAGACCAAGAAATAAAGGATTTGAAATGTCAACAGCAAAATATATCACATATTTAGATCCTGATAATGAAGCTATAAATGATGGATATAAAGTATTATATGATAATATAAATGGAACAGACTTAGATTTAGTTATAGGTGGAATGGATAAATTAGATACATCTCAAATGGGATTTAATTTTCATAATGTAATGTTAACATATAATAATAGAAAAGATATATTAACTGGAGACAAAAAAGAATTTTTAATAAAATCAAAATTTTACGTAATGAGTATACAAGCATTATTATTTAAAAGAGAGTTAATAGAAAAAAATAATTTGAAGATGATAGAAGGGGTCTTCGGAGAAGATACAATATTTTTTCAAGAATTAGTACTGTGTGCAGATAAAGTAAAGGCTGTAAATTTATATATACATATTTATTATGCAGCAGTAGAGGGATCAAGTGTTAATGCAATTACAAAAAGGTTTTATGAAAGATATTTAACTTTAGAAAAATTAAGAATAGATAAATATAAAGAATATGATCTAATTGATGGATATATAAAAACAAGATTTGATTTTTATGTAACTAGATGGTATTTTGATAAGTTAAAAAAAGTAAAAGAAGAAGATGCCATAGATTCAATTAAAATACTAGAAGAAATATTAGATTTATATAGGCCGTTTGTAGAGTTTAATGAACCGCAAATAAATAATTTTTATAAGATGTGTAAAAATAAGAAATATGATGATGTAGTGAATATTTTTATTAAAGATAAAATTAGCTAATATGTAATTTTGATAAATGAGGTATATTAATGAATAAAATAAAAGTATTAAGTGTTTTTGGGACGAGACCTGAAGCTATAAAAATGTGTCCCTTAGTAAAAAAATTAGAAAAAGATAATAAAATAGAATCTATAGTTTGCGTAACAGCACAACATAGAGAAATGTTAGACTCAGTTACAGAAATTTTTGATGTAAAGCCGCAATATGATTTAAATATAATGACACATGAACAAACTATTGTAGATGTCTCTAATAAGGTTTTATTAGGAGTTGATAAAGTAATAAAAGATTGCAATCCAGATATAGTTTTGGTTCATGGTGATACATCAACAACATTAAACGCTGCATTAGCTGCTTTTTATAATAAAGTACCAGTAGGGCATGTTGAAGCTGGATTAAGGAGTGGGGATATATATTCGCCTTTTCCAGAAGAAGTTAATAGAAAGTTAACTGGATCAATAACAGCATTACATTTTGCACCAACCAAAAGTAATGAAAAGAATTTATTAAATGAAGGCATAAGTAAGGATATTCATATTACTGGTAATACCGTAATAGATGCTTTATTAAGTGTAATTAATAAAGAGCATAAGTTTGATGAAGATATATTAAATAATGTAGATTTTGAAAATAATAAGATAATATTATTAACAAGTCATAGAAGAGAAAATTGGGGAGAGCCAATGAAAGCTATATTTTCAGCTACAAGAAGGATAGTAGAGGAAAATGATTCAGTAAAAGTTATATTCCCTATGCATAAAAATCCATTAATAAGAGATTTGGCTAAAAAAAGCTTTGATGGAATTGAAGATAAAGTATTATTAATAGAACCACTTGAATATGTTGACTTTGCTAATCTTATGTCAAAATGCTATTTAATAATGACAGATTCAGGGGGGATACAAGAAGAAGCACCTGCTTTAGGAAAGCCAGTAATGGTACTTAGAACAGAGACTGAAAGACCAGAAGCAGTAGAAGCAGGAACAGTTAAATTAGCAGGAATAGAAGAAGAAAATATATATACAATAGGAAATGTATTAATAAACAGTGAAGAGGAATATAATAAGATGGCACATGCAACAAATCCATATGGAGATGGAAAAGCTTGTGATAGGATTATTAGTATAGTGAAGAAGTATTTTAATTAATATATAATAACTAACATGTATAAATAGTGATAAATATGAAAAGTTAGTTTTTGTATTAGTGAATAGTGGAAATATGTCCTAATAAGCTATAATATAGTAGTATTATTAGGACATATTTTTGATTTTTTATTTGTAAGAATAATTTATAGTTATGTATGAGCAAAAAATATGAAATTAACCGGATATAAATATATATTAATGGAGGATTAGTTTTGTGTATAATAGAAAAATAGAAATAGATTTTAATGAATTAAATAATTTAAGTTTAGATAAAAATGAAGAATTTTTTCTAGTTGTAAATAGAAATGGAGTAAAATTTGAATTTTTAATAAAAAGAAGAATATATTCAAATAATTTACTTATATTTGGCTCTGGAGCGTATGATATAAACAAATTGAATCCACCTATATTTCATAGATATTCATGGAAGAATGAGTTTGATGAGAATATTATTTATTATAATGATCCAACATTGTATTTGACTGATATAACTTTAGGATGGGGATATGGAACTAAAGAAAAACATTATTTAGAGATAATACATAAAATATTAGAACAGTTAATTAATATAATGTCTATAGAGAAAAAAAAACACTATAATTTATGGAAGTTCTGGTGGAGGGTTTATGGCTATTATGTTAGCAACTTTTTTAAAAGGAAGTATTGCTTTAGTTAATAATCCTCAAGTGGATATAAGTAGATATTATGTAAGTCAAATTAAAAAATTATTTATGAAAATTTATCCTAATGAAAATATTGAAGTTATTTTTGAACTTAATAAAGAACGAATTAGTGTAATTGATATGTTTAAGAGAGAAGAGTATATACCTAGGATAGTTTATTATCAAAATATAGCTTGCAATTTTGACATGAAAAATCAATTTTATCCATTTATCAATTCTTTAAAGGATTTGGAGGAAAGGATTTTTTATACAGAGATAGATATAAAACTATATTATAATAAGGCTGAGGATCATAATCCATTATCAAAAAATAAGACTATAAATATAATAAAAAATCAGATAAAAGTTAATAATGAATTTCAAAATATTATTGAAATAAGAGATGAGAATTGGATAGAGTTCTCAAGAAGAAATGGGTATAGCTTATTTAGATATGAGAAAAAAATACATAAGAATTTAATAGGTAATAATTACAAAATATTTTGTAATAAAAATAGAATCAATGTTTTACCAGTAGAAAAAATAGATAAGTCTGGATTTGGAGATTTATATGTTAATAATAAATTTTATGTAGCACTAGAACATAAAGATATTAGTGAAAACAGTGAGTTTACTAAAAAAGATATTGAAAATTATTTTAAAAATAATATTTTTACTATTAATTATTAAAAGTAAAATAGGTAATTATTAGAGAAAAGAGGAGTTTTATGATAGGAGAGCAAATATATTATAATAGAGATAAAGAAATTAAGTATCTATTAAAGAAAAAAGAAAGTGATTTTTTAGTTGTTATGTTCTCAGGATATTCAGTTCATCCAACAATTAAAGCACCGTATAATTATACTTTATCATTACAAGAAACTAATATAAATCAGCTATATATATCAGATTCATATGGATATGATGGAAGAGGATGCTGGTATCTTGGAGAAAATGGTGATTCTTCTATAGAAGATTCAGTAATTAAATTAATAAATCATGTAACAAATATATTAAATATAAATAAAAGTAATGTTATACTTGGAGGAACATCTAAAGGTGGTTTTGCTGCTTTGTATTTTGGAATAAAATATAAATTTAATAATATAATTGCAGGTGCTCCTCAAATATTTTTAGAGAAATACTTAAATAAATTAAATAATAAAGAAATATTAAAATGTATAAAAGGAGAGAAAAGTAATTTAAAGTCATATGACGAAAAAATTATAGAATTAAATTTAGAGGATTTTAGTAATATTTATTTATTATGCGGTAGAAAAGATTATCATTTAACTGAGCATATAATTCCATTTGTAGAAAAGAATAATTTCAAATCGAATATAAATTTGGAAATTTTTTATGGAGATCATGGGACAATCGGTGATATATTCAAAACTGAATTACCATTAATTATAAATGATATTATATTAGGGAAACATGTTCATTCAAAAATAAATTTACCTTGTAATATAAAAATTAATGATGAATTTAATGTTAAGAATTACATAGATATATTAAATAAAGATTTGGTAGATATTAAATTATTAAAAAATAAATTAATTACATATAGTAATGTAATTAATTTAACATGTAAATATGCATGATATTTATTTTGTGATGGAGAAGTTGTAGAAAAAATATTTTATAAAAATAATCCTTATTTTGAGTTTAATATAGATAAGATAGGTGATTATGAATTAATGTGGTTTATTAAGGATAAAGAAGAAAGAATAATATCATTTAAATTTAAAATAGGTTTTAAATTAGAAAAGGTATAAAATTTTATAATTTGTTTAAATAATATATTCGAAAATAAGAAAATTAATTCCCAGTAAAGAGGTTATTTTGATTTACTGGGATATTTTAATGGTAATTATTAAATTAAAAAATACTTATTTTTATATTAGATTACTTTGGAATGAATTCAATATCCTTATAATATTTATCAGAATAATCATAATTACTTCTCACCGAAGCTTCTAATTAGTAGGAAACAGAAGTAGAAGATTTGTATAAAAAAGTATTTGAAGAAGAAAAATCTTTAACTAAACTCCAATTACCGTTAGAACAAACATATAAAGCATATTCAACATTACTACCTAAATTACAAGTATATTTATTAGCATTTAAATTAAGAGATATAATACTTTCTAAAGATATATCCTTATTAGTAAAACGATAACCTATATTACTACCATTAGAATTAGATAACTTAACTCTTATAGTATTTCCCACTTAAACTTAAAGCAGGTGTATTAGCACTTGTTGTATTTAATTTAATAGTCCATTCTTTTA
Source organism: Clostridium sp. (assembly GCF_017888565.1). GTDB lineage: Bacteria > Bacillota > Clostridia > Clostridiales > Clostridiaceae > Clostridium. Next base: position 122,890 of record NZ_JAGHFX010000083.1, on the reverse strand, counting down.
GAATTATAGTAGCTTTACTTAAACTTACACCTGTTTTATTTCCTTTCAGTGAAATAGCAAAAAAAGCTTGTCTATTTTTGATTTAGTAATACTATCAAAAAACATTAAATTATAAATGAATTATATAACTTAGGCTAGGAGATGAATGTAATTGTCAAATAAAAAATTATTATTAACATTAGGTGCAGGATATATTTGTACACATGTATCAAATGTGAAGAGAACAAAAATTAATGAGGATTTAAAGTGTTATAATAATGAAAATGAAGATTTATCTATATTTATATTAAATAATAATACTTATGAAAATTTATTGATGTTAAATTTCAATAAAGAAAAAAATAAAGTTAAAATAGCTAATTTTTATATGAATAAGAAGGAATTGAGTGAATTTTATAATAAAAATGGTGAGATAGAAACTATAAAGTTACTTAATTTAGAGAATAGTTTATCTATAAATAATTATATTAAATTTGATTATAGGATAATAAAAGAGTATGTAGATAAAATAAATGGATTAAATTTAAGGATAACAGCAAGAGAAGCAAGATTGTTAAAATTAGAAATGAATGAAAGCAATACATATATATTTAATGGTGAAAAAATTATTGAATATTTAACACTTGACTATGTGGGAGCAGATAAATCAAAAAGATTAAAAAGGGTTTTAAAAATATTACTAGATAATGTATTTGAGCTTTCAAAGAAAGATTTTATAAATACTATATCTGAAATAATGACTAATATTGAAACTAGTTTATCAATTAAAGATTTAGTTTCTTTGGGAGTCTATTCGTTAAAGCTAAATTCAAGTGATATAGAAGAGTATAGTTTCGATATGAGAGAGAAACTTTTAGTAGTTCAATAAAAATGTCCATAAAATTATTAAAAGCCTTTTCATAATTGCATATATAGTAAATGAGGAGGTCATTAGTATGACAAATTCAGTATTATTAGCAAATAATTTGGAGTTTAACTATCAAGTTAGTGTTGATTCTAATTAAAAAAACATATTCAATAAACAAAGCTTTAAGAAGGTACTTATAGATGCAACTGATGATAAATTAATAGAGTTATCAGATGAAGTTGAAAAGATTATGGATTACGCAGATATTATTTTAGATAATATGTGGGAGGATATTCATATAAAAGCTCCTAGTAGAATACTATAAATTTTCTACTATGGGCTTTTTATAATTTGTAAGTAAAATATATGTTAAGTATTTTAGATTAATTTAACAGGGGTAAAGGCGTGGTAAAGCTTAAGTTAAAAAGTGTTAAAAACTACCAAAATTTAAATTTATTAATATATAATCCACTTGTAAGAACATTGAGGGGGGATTTATAAATGATAAAAAGAACTAAGAGAGTAATGGCATCTATAATGATAGCTGTTATGATGGCATCTACAAGTGATATTGTATTTGCAGCTGAAAATGATGGTTGGACTGAAGCATCTCAAACAGAGGAAGCAAAAAATGGAGCTTGGGAAGCTTGGTGTGAAAAATGGGAAACTATTAAAAATGACTGGACACAATTATCCATATCACCAGGAAAAAATGAAAGTGAGCTTAATTTTGCTTGGTATTCGAAGGCGGGGGAAACATCTCCAAAAGTTAAAATAAGTAAGAGTAAGGAGATGAGCAATGCTATTGAATTTGAAGGAACACAAAGTAATGCAGTTCCTGGGTATTTATCTAATAAGGTTACTGTAACTGGACTTGAAAATAGTACTAAATATTTTTATAGCTATGGTACAAATGGAAATTGGAGTGAGGCAGTAGAAATTAATACTCAAAATACGAATAAATTTAATTTTATATTAGTTGGAGATCCTCAAATTGGTTCATCATTAAATAATACAGCTACTGGTGAAAGTAATGCTATGGGACAAGATAAATCTGCAAGAAATGATAGCTTTAACTGGAACAATACTTTAAATAAGGCATTATCTTTAGTTCCTAATGCAAGTTTTATGATTTCAGCAGGAGATCAAGTTTCTATTAGAAATAAAAAAGCTACTACAGAGGAAGCTTTAGCTTATACTGAAAATGAAATTGAATATGTAGGATATTTAAGTCCTGATGCATTAAAGTCTTTACCAACAGCAACTACTCTTGGAAATCATGATGCTGTAAGTGGAAATTATTCTTATCATTTTAATAACCCAAATGCAAGTGAATTAGGAAAAACAGTAGGTGGGGGTAACTACTACTACACATATGGAAATACACTATTTATTAATTTGAATACAAATAATAGAAATATAGCAGAGCATAAGCAATTTATAGAAGAGGCAGTTAGTAATTCTAAGGATTCAACATGGAGAGTTGTTACAATTCACCATGATATTTATGGATCTGGAGAACACTCAAATGAGCCAGAAATAGTTGAACTTAGATATGCCTTAGTTCCTATATTTGAAGAAAATAATATAGATCTTGTTTTAACTGGACATGATCACACTTATTCAAGATCTAAAATATTAAAGGGTGGAGTACTGGATGAAGAAAAGCTAATAAGTGATGATGAATATGAAGGCTTTTTTGAACAAGAATTTGAAAGTGGATATACTAACTTAGTTACAGATAAGACTTATTTAGATTACTTAAAGAGTATTGAAGATGAAAATGCTGTAGTTACTGATCTTAACATTGAATCTGGAAAAGTAGTTGATCCTGAGGGAATACTTTATATAACAGCAAACTCTGCATCTGGTAGTAAGTATTATGATAATGTTCCAAGACAACAAGCTTATATAGCTAATAGATGGCAAGAAGATGTACCAACTTTCTCTAATATAAGCGTTGATGAAGTTAGTTTATCTATAAGCACTTATAGAACAGATAATATGGAAAAAATAGATGAAACATATACTATAGTCAAATCTCTTGATAAGACAAACTTAGTAGATTTAATAAAGAGAGCAGAAGAAAAAGTTAAAGTGGATTACACATCATCAACATGGACTGTTTTTGAAGGAGCACTTACTAATGCAAAGGCTATTTCAAATCAAGCTGATGCAACATCAGAAATAATTACTAAGGCTTATACAGATTTAAATACATCTATGAATTCACTTGTATTACAAGGAAATAAAAATCAATTAAATACTATTATTGAAGAAGCTACAAAACTTGCTGATAAAGCAGTTGTAGGAAGTGAGAATGGAAATTATAAAGCAGAAGATAAAGAAGCACTTTTAGCTGCTATAAATGAAGCAAAGGTAATATTTGCTTCAGATGATGTAAGCCAAACAGTTGTAGATGAAGAAGCTGTTAAATTAAAAGAAGCAATTAAAACTTTTGAATCTAAAGTTATAGTATTAGATAGCAATAATGGAACTTCAGGTAATGGGACTGGAAGCACTGGAAATAATAATGGAAACGGTAGTGCAAGCGATAATGGAGGTAACTCTGGAAATGGTACAAGTGGTGGTACAAGCAGCAATAGCACAAATTCAACAGGCAAAGGAAATACTTCTGTAAATACAGGAGACTCATCTATCTTATATGTTTACGGAATATTAGCAGCATCAATGCTAGGATTGGTGGCATTAAAGTTCAAGAAAAACAAAGATGACAAAGCAGAAGCGAATTAGTTAAAAGAAGAATAGTTAAAAGTGAAAAGCTGAGTAGTGAATAGTTAAAAGTGAAGAGGGAAAGAGTTATGGGAAAAAATCCTTAATGGATTTTTAGATAGAAAGACTTTGAACTTATATTTTAAGTTCTGCATAGTAAATTAAGTTTTGCATAGTAAAATATCCATAACGTTTCACTCTTAACTCTTCATTAATTGTTTATTGTCAATTATAAATTGTTCATTAGAAAGTGAATTAACTTTAGAGTTTCGGAGAAGTTCAACTGCAATTATCAATTGTCAAATATCAATTATAAGTTGTCAATTATCTATTGTCTATTGTCTCAGGAGGGTATTATGTTAACAGGTAAATTTAAAGGTATCACTAATATTAAATCTAGTAATTATATCAAAGGCAATAAGAGAATGAGAAATCATATCATTGTAGGGTTTATTATGATTTTATTTTTCCTATTCTTATACTTTTTTAATCAAATAGATAAGGTAGAGTTAATTAATCGAGATGGTACAAGTTATGAAAAGGCTATAGTTATAGAAATTTTAGAAGATAATATACAAGAAGATGGTTCTAGAATAGGATATCAAAAAGTTAAGGTTAAATTGATAAGTGGAAGCTTAAAAGGGGAGATATACGAAGCTACTAGTTTTGCTGGGAATCTTTATGGAGCTGATTGTACAGTTGGTATGAAGGTAATAGTTGGAATAAGTGAATATGATAATAATGCAACTTTATCGGTATATAGTTATCAAAGATCTAATGTGATTTATATATTTGTAGGATTGTTCTTGCTTATGCTTTGGATAATTGGAGGAAGAAAGGGCTTTAAATCGGCACTTGGCTTAATATTTACATTTATCTGTATTATATATTTATTTTTACCTATGTTATACAAGGGATACTCTCCATTTTTTTCAGCAGTAGTTGTAATAATATTAGTAAGTATAGTTTCTTTATATCTGATTGATGGGATAAGTAAAAAGTCAATTTCAGCTATGATAGGAACAATAATAGGCGTAATTATATCAGGAATATTTGCAGCAGGATTTGGATATTTTTCTAAAATTTCAGGGTATAATGTTTCTGAAATAGAAGAATTAGTTTTTATAGCTAATAATACAAAATTACAGGTTGGAGGCATATTATTTGCAGGAATTCTTATTGCATCTTTGGGGGCAGTTATGGATGTTAGTATGTCTATAGCATCTACAATTAATGAAATACATCTTCATAATCCAGAAATATCTAGGGGGGAACTTTTTAAATCAGGAATAAATGTTGGAAGAGATATGATGGGTACAATGTCTAACACTTTAATTCTTGCATTTACAGGTGGATCAATAAATACACTTATTATGAACTATGCCTATAATTTAAAATACAATCAATTAATTAATATGTATCAAGTTGGGATAGAAATAATGCAAGGAATTTCAGGAAGCTTGGCAATTATATTAGCAGTACCATTAGTATCTTTTATTTCAGCTTATTTATTAAAAGTTGATTTTACTAATAGATATAAAGGCAATTAATAGATTTGAAAGAAGAAGAGATGATATTGAAAAATAATAATGTAAGAAAATTAATTAGAATAGTTTTATATTGTATCATTTTGATTTGTCTAATAAGTATTGGATTTAAAAAATACAATTATTATAAGGATAATAAAGTTTATGATAATATTAGAGATATTAAAAATGAAGCTGAAGACAATAATCAATTAGATAGTGATGAAGAATATAAAGATGAAAAATTTAAAAAAATGTATCAAGATATGAAAAACATAAATTCAGATTATAGATTTTGGATTACTATTGATGATACAGTAATAGATTATCCTGTTGTTCAAGGGGAGGACAATGATTTTTATTTAAATAATAATTTTTATAAGGAAAATAGCATTTCAGGAACGATATTTTTAGATTATAAAAATGATGAATTAAAAGATAAAAATCTAATTTTATATGGTCACAATATGAGAGACGGAAGTATGTTTGCAGCCATAAATAAATTTAAAGAAAAAGAGTTTTTTGATAATGGAAAAATTAAAATAATTAATGAAAATGGCGAAGAAATCTATGAAGTATTTTCTATGTTTGTAGAAGGTGCAAATAATCTTAATTTAAAAAATAATTTTAATAGCTCAGAAGAGTATAATGAGTATATTAAAAATATTAAAGATAATTCATCTTATCAAAAAGAAATAAAAAGTGATTTTTCTAAAATAATTACATTATATACATGTAGTTATGAGTTTGAAGATGCAAGAACCATTGTATGTGCTACATTAGTTGATAACTAACAAAAAGAGTAGTTATAAATTTAGATTAAATGTAAATGAAAGAAATCAAGAGAAAATCCTTTTAGGAGCAGGAATTGGATTTCAAAAGAAAAAGGGTGAAAAAGTAGATAAAAGTAAGAGGGAGAAGGAATTTCTTGCTATTGGAATGAACTTTATAAATGATAAAGCTGGATGGCTTATACCTGTAATTATGGGTACATTTACTCCATTATTTATCATGACTGGTATGTATTATTACTTTGCACCTATCCAACAAATTCAATATGCAACTTTAGGATACGGTACAATTTTAGGATCTGGTATGTTATCATCAATTATAGCTCAAAAAACTGAAAGATTAGTAGTTGGATTAAAGACTAAGAATAAATCATTAAAGCAATTAAGTTTATCAAGCAACTCATCATGAATTAGTTGCAAGTACGTTAGCAGTAAAGCTCGCTCATGAGATTATGCCAGATGCAAAGGTAGGATGTATGGTTCTTGGAGTAGTAAATTATCCAATGACTCCTCATCCAGATGATATGATTTTTTTAAATTACTATTGAAAAAATAATCGAAATATGTTAATATTAATTTGAGAAAACAATTACATAAAGTAGCTTTATTTTTATTAAGGCATGTTACTGATAATGCAGGCAAGACCAAGATAAAAATGATTTCTTTTGATATAGAAGTCATTTTATTTTGGTCTTTTTTATATTTAATTTTTATTATGGAGGGAGAAAAATGGATTATAAAAAAGTTGGTTTAGATGTTTTAGAGTTAGTCGGTGGGAAAGAGAATGTAAGTAAGTTAACCCATTGTGCAACTAGATTAAGATTTGAGTTAAACGATATGTCTAAAGTACAAGTAAATAAAATTGATAATTTATCTGGAGTAATTTCTGTAGTAAATAAAGGTGGACAATTCCAAGTAGTTATTGGAAATGAGGTTCAAACTGCATACAGAGCTATACTAAACAAATTAGGAAGTAATAGTGTTAGTAGTAATAATAAAAATAATAAAGAAAAACAAGGTATAGTTTCTAATTTTATAAGCATTATTTCAACTACTTTCACACCTATGATTCCAGCAATTACTGGAGCAGGTATGATAAAAGCTTTATTATCTATACTAGCTCTTACAGGTGTATTAACAAGTGATAGCCATACTTATATATTATTAGATACAATAGCTGATGCAGCATTCTTCTTTATGCCAGTTCTATTAGCTTATGGAGCAGCACTTAAATTTGAATGTAACCCAATATTAGCTATAACAATAGCAGGAGTTTTATTACATCCTAATTTAAAAAATCTTATAAATTTAGGGCAAGATATTAGCTTTATTGGATTACCAGTTAGATTAACTGATTATTCAGGATCAGTATTACCAATTATTATAACTGTATGGATAATGTCTTATATTGAAAAATTCGCAGAAAGAGTATCACCATCAATAATTAAATTTTTTACAAAACCATTACTGATATTACTTATAACTGCTCCATTGGCTTTAGTAGTAATAGGACCATTTGGAACATATTTAAATGATTTAGTAGCTTTAGGTGCAGATATGATTAATTCAAGAGCAAGTTGGCTAATTCCTTTCTTAATGGGAGGTTTACAACCTTTCTTAGTAGTTACAGGTACTGCTTGGGCAATGACACCAATTGCAACTATGCAATTAACTAATACTGGATCAGAAATGATAAATGGACCAGGAATGTTAGCTTCTAATATAGCTCAAGGAGCAGCAACATTATGCGTTGCAGTAAAAAGTAAAAATAAATCATTAAAGCAATTAGCTTCATCTTCTGGATTTACAGCAGTATTAGGTATCACAGAGCCATCTTTATATGGTGTAACATTAAAGCTTAAAAAACCTTTAATTGCAGCAATGATTGGTGGAGGAATTGCAGGTATATATGCAGGGGCAGTAGGATTAGTACGTTATGCATTTGTATCACCAGGGTTAGCAGCATTACCAGCATTTATAGGTGCAAATCCAATGAATATAGTTCATGCTATAGTAACATGTCTAATTGCTTTTATAGCAACATTTGCATTAACTTGGATTATCGGATTTGATGATCCAGTTGAAGAAGGAAATGAGAGTAACGTAAATTCAATTGAAGCAAATGATGTTAATGAAATAATATTAAAAAGTCCTTTAAATGGGAAATTAATACCTTTATCAGAAGTAAATGATGATGTTTTTTCAGCTGAAATACTAGGAAAAGGAATAGCTATAATACCAGAAAACAACGTAGTTGTTTCACCAATAGAAGGAACTGTAGAAGCAGTTTTAGAATCAAAACATGCAGTAGCAATAAAGAGTAATTCAGGTGTAGAAATATTAATTCATGTTGGTATTGATACTGTAAATTTAGAAGGTAAGCATTATAATACTTTTGTTAATGTTGGGGATAAAGTTAATATTGGAGATAAGCTATTAGAATTTGATAAGGAAGAAATAATAAAAGCAGGATACGAAGTAGTAACTCCAGTATTAGTTTGTAATTCAGCAGATTATAAAGAAATAAAAAGCTTAGGTGTTGGAAATATAGTTAAATCAAAAGAAGATATATTACAAGTAATTAAATAATATAAAAGTGTTAATATAATTTTTAAGATATGTTAGTATAAATTTAGATTAATACTAACATATTTATTGTTAAAAAGAGGTGTAAGTTTATGATATATATAAATATAAAAGGTTTTCCAAATGAATTTTTATGGGGAGCGTCTACATCAGCTTATCAAGTAGAGGGAGCTTGGAATGAGGATGGTAAGGGATTATCTGTAATAGACATGCTAGATCATCCAGAAGATACTTCAAATTTTAAAGTAGCTAGTGATCATTATCATAGATATAAGGAAGATGTTAAATTATTTGCAGAGATGGGATTAAAGGCATATAGATTTTCTATTGCTTGGACAAGAATTATACCAAATGGTACTGGGGAAATTAATAAAAAAGGAATTGAGTTTTATAATAATTTGATTGATGAACTTATAAGTTATAATATAGAACCTATTGTAACAATGTATCATTTTGATTTGCCATATGAACTAGAGAAAAAAGGTGGCTGGAATAACAGAGAAACTATAGATGCATTTGTAGATTATGCAAAAGTATTATTTGATAATTTTGGACACAAAATAAAATACTGGCTAACTATAAATGAGCAAAATACAATGATATTACATCCAGGTGCCATAGGAGTACCTAAGGGTGGAAGCTTACCAAGTAAAAAAGAATTATATCAGCAAAATCATAATATGTTATTAGCGCAAGCTAAGGTTATGAGTTTATGTCATAAAGTATGTCCAAATGGTAAAATAGGACCAGCGTTAAATATTACATCTATGTATGGAGAAACATGTAATCCAAATGATGCAATTGCAGCTCATAACTGGGAAACATTAAGATGTTGGAGCTTTTTAGATTTAGCTGTTTTTGGAAGATATAATAAGTTGTTTTGGAGATATCTAGAGGATAGAGAATTAGAACCAATAATATCAGAAGGCGATATGAAAGTACTGGAAGAAGGGAAGCCAGACTTTATTGCGATGAATTATTATTCTACAGCAACCATTGCTCAAAGTAAAGGAGACTCTTCAGATGTTTCAGCAAGAGCTGGAGATCAACAAATAATGCTAGGAGAGCAAGGGGTATATAGAGCAGCAGAAAACCCATATGTTAGTAAATCTAAGTATGGATGGGTAGTAGATCCAGTAGGATTAAGAATGACATTAAGAAAGGTTTCAGAAAAATATAATTTACCTATATTAATAACTGAAAATGGATATGGAGATAAAGATATATTAGAAAAAAATGATATAATAAATGATGATGATAGAATAGATTTCATAGAAAGACATTTAGAGCAATTAAAATTAGCAATATGTGATGGTGTTGATGTATTAGGTTATTGTCCATGGTCTGCTATAGATGTTGTAAGTACGCATCAAGGCTATGGGAAGAGATATGGATTTATTTATGTAAATAGAGATGAATTTGACCTAATGGACTTAAGAAGAATAAAAAAGAAAAGTTTTTATTGGTATAAAGACATAATTAAAACTAATGGAGATAATATTTAATAATAAATATAGTAAAGTATAAAAGTTTAGTTTGTCCAAGTATATTTTGAATCATTATTTGTTGCTAAGAATGAGGATGAAGAGTATGAAAATAATAAAGGTCATGAATAATAGTCTTGTTTTTGTAAATGATGAAGAAAATAATGAAATAATAGCTATGGGTAAAGGAATTGGATTTATGAAAAAAGTTGGAGATGACATAGATCCAAATAAAATAGAAAAGATATTTACATTAAAAGATGAAAGCACTAAGAAAAACTATTTTAGGGTTATGGAAGATATGCCAAGTGAGTATATAGATGTTACTAATATGATAATTGAACATGCTACAAATATATTAAAATGCGAATTAAATGATAATATTTTTATTTCATTAATTGACCATATATCTTTTGCAATAGAGAGACACAATAAAGGAGTAGTTCTACAAAATAGGCTATTGTGGGAAGTAAAAAAGTTTTATCCAGAAGAATTTAAGGTTGGACTATATGCTGTAGAAAAAATTAATAGTATGTTAAGTATCAATCTTCCAGAAGAAGAAGCTTGCAATATAGCTTTTCATATTGTAAATGCACAAAATGAAGATGCAAAAATGGAAAATACAATTTTAATGGTTAAAATGATGAAAGACATAATTAATATCATTAAGTATGATTTAAAAATTAAGTTAGATAAAGATTCATTAAATTATTCAAGATTTATTACACATTTACAGTATTTTTTACAAAGGGTAATGGAAGATAAAATAACAGATAGTAAAAATAGTTTTATTTTAGAGCAAATTGAAATGCAATATCCAGATAAAGTAAAATGTGCTAGGCTAATAAAAAACTATGTTCAGAAGGTTATAAATAAACAAATTAGTGAAGATGAAATTTTATATTTATCTATGCATATAATAAGAGTTTCGAATGATTAAACATAAAATTTTTAAGGCAGAAATAGTATTAAATAAAAATAGAAAATAATTAAAAAATCCTCAGAGGAAAATCCTGCTGAGGATTTTCTAAATTTTTATGAATTATAATAGAGAATTAGAATTAATATGAATGCCTATTAATTGTTATTTTAAAAACTAAAATATAGATTTTATATATGTATTTCGAAATTATTTCAATTAATGGAGGAATACAGTAAATAATATTAATTTGAATTAGATACAATATATGTTAAAATAAATATAAAGAAAATTCATAAAATAAATAATAATCAAAATTAAAAAGTAATAAAAAAGAGGATTTTAAAGATAAAATTATTGTAGTATTTGTAATAAAAAGGGCTTAGCAAAATGGGGGTGAATTTTTTGGAAGAAGATATAACGGATAAGAAGATGATATATTTAGATCATGCAGCAACAACATCCATTAATGAAGAGGTTCTTAAAGAAATGATGCCATATTTAACTAATCAGTATGGAAATCCATCATCCCTTTATAGTTTTGGAAGGAAAAGTAAAAGAGCAATAGAAAAAGCAAGAGAGCAAGTTGCAGCTTCTATAAATGCTAAAAAGAGTGAAATTTACTTTACAAGTGGAGGCACAGAAGCTGATAACTTTGCAATTAAGGGGATTGCTGGGTATTATAAAAAGAAAGGGAAACACATAATTACTTCGTCTATAGAGCATCATGCAGTCAGCAAAAGTTGTAAACGATTAGAGAAAGAAGGCTTTGAAATAAGCTATCTTCCAGTTGATAAGGATGGGAAAATATTAATTGAAGATTTAAAAAAAGTTATAAGAAAAGATACCATTTTAATAAGTATAATGATGGCAAACAATGAAATAGGTACAATAGAGCCAATTGCAGAAATAGGGAAGATAGCTAGAGAAAAGGGAATAATATTTCATACAGATGCAATACAAGCTGTTGGATGTATTCCTATAGATGTTGAAGATTTACAAGTTGATTTATTATCAATATCAGCACATAAGTTTTATGGTCCTAAGGGTGTAGGAGCTTTATATATCAAAAAGGGAACTGGAATTGAGTCTCTTATGGATGGTGGAGAGCAAGAAAAAGGAAAGCGTGGAAGCACAGAAAATGTTGCATCTATTGTTGGGATGGGAAAGGCTATTGAATTAGCAAATAAAAACTTAAATGAATATCAAAAGAAGTTACGCTTCTTGAGAGATGAAGCTATAATGCAGATTTTAAAAAGCATACCAAATACAAAATTGAATGGACATGCTGTAGATAGATTACCAGGAAACGCAAACATCCTTTTTGAAGGAATGGAGGCGGAAACAATGATACTAAAGTTAGATAAAATGGGATTTGCAGTATCAAGTGGAGCAGCCTGTTCTTCAGGATTAACAGAGCCTTCACATGTACTTAAAGCAATAGGCTTATCTCATGAAAAGGCACAATGTTCACTTAGATTTACATTTGGAGAAGAAAATAATATAAAAGACGTAAAAAAATTAGTTGAAGCGCTAAAGAAAATTTATTTTAATTAAAAACTTATAAATTATTTACAATAAAATGCTGAGAGATATTTTAGTGAAAATCACTTTTTACTCTTTAACTCTTTCACTATTTTGCTCAGCAAAATACAGGGGGATTATATGAGAAATACTTATGGAGAACTTATTAATGAATTGAAGGACAACCATAGCATGGTAATGATGACAAGGCTTTCATCTAAAAGGGGAAAGAAAATAGAAAAAATATTATTAGATTTAAATAAAGAGGACTTATTAGATATTGATGAAGATATGAAAAATGTAATAAATAAAGCAATAGATAAAAAGACTCCAGAACTTATCATACATAATGATGAAGAGCAAATTTTAATAGAGCCGTTTTTTCCAGAAGCAAGATTAATTATCTTTGGAGGTGGAAATATTTCAGAGCATCTTGTGGATTTAGGAGCTAAAATTGGATTTAAGGTAACAGTTGTAGATGATAGATTATCCTATGCAAATAAAGAAAGGTTTCCATTAGCAACAGAAGTAATTTGTGAAAGCTTTGAAAATGTTTTTGAACAAATAAATGTAAATCAAAATGATTATGTAGCAATTGTTACAAGAGGACACAAATATGATAAAGAATGTCTTAGAGCAGTTTTAAATATAAAACCAGAATATCTAGGAATGATAGGATCTAAGAGAAGAGTTCAAGGAATTAAAGATCAATTTAAAGAAGAAGGATATAGTGCAGAGCTATTAGATAAAATATGTTCTCCAATAGGATTTAGAATTGGGGGAATTACACCATTAGAAATTGCAATATCTATTATTTCTCAGATTATTGCACAAAAAAGGCTAGGTATATCAGATATGATAGCTTGTGCAAATGCTAAAAAAAGAACAAATTATTCTGATATGGATATTAAAGTATTAGAAAACCTTGCAAAAGAAGATGAAGAAAGAAGAGCAATTGTTACAGTAACATCAACAAAGGGGTCTACACCAAGAGGGGCAGGAGCTAAAATGATTATTTGGCAAAATGGGAAAACACTTGGAAGCATAGGCGGAGGATGTAGTGAAGGAGAGGTAATTCTTGCAGCAAGGGATTTAATAGAGGAAGAAGAAAAAGGAAGCTTTATGACAATGCAAGTTGATATGACAGGAGATGTAGCAGAAGATGAAGGAATGGTTTGTGGTGGGATAATGAATGTACTTATAGAAGTATAATAAATCATTTCTCATAATTTATTTGATAAATAATAAAGGTATGTATTATTTCGAAAGTTACGAAAGACAAGTAGTTTTTATTTTGACTATACTAAAAGTTTTATTTGTTTTATTTTGTTTTAAAAAATAGGGTAGAGGTTCATAAAGTGCTTCCAGAATATTACTGGAGATAGACTTTTAGAACGATATAATGAAATCTATGGTAGATATTGTGTCGAAAGAAAACTATAAGAAAGTAGCTAAAATTGAATTTTTTGTCAAATGGATAGTGGAATTTTAGAGTTTAGATATTATTTTATTATTATTGGGTTTACTAATTTAAAAAAATTAAAAAAATTTTAAAAAATATGAATGTAAACATTGACAACTTGAACAAAGGTAGTTATAATTGAGATATAAGATATGGATTGTTACTGGTAAAGCAGGCAAGACCTAACATTAAACTAATTTAAAGTTTGATATTAGGTCTTTTTTTATACTTTTGAGAGTTTATAAGGGCAACTTGTCTCATATTTTAGAGTTATAAGAGCTATTCATATATGTAGACTTATTGTAGGCTTACCACCATATTATGAGCAGCTATAAGTAAAAATCTATTATAATTTAAATTGAAAGTATATTTTTATTTATAGGTTAGATAGGGGATATTTATGAAAATCATCAAATTATTTAATAATAATATTGTTGCGACTGTTACAGAGGATAATAGAGAAGTTTTAGTTCAAGGAGCTGGTATTGGCTTTAAGAAAAAAATTGGTGATTTAATAGATGAAGATAAAATAGAGAAAAAATATTTTATTGAAGCAGATGATAAAAGTATTTTTAACGAAATTCTTGATAAAATCCCAATAGAGTATTTCCAGATATCAGAGGAAATAATAGAAATTGCAAGTTCCGAGCTAGAAGTAAAACTTAGTAGTCAGCTTATATTAGCTTTAACAGATCACATTTTTTGTGCAGTGGAAAGATTTAAGGAAGATGTAATTTTACCAAATCTTATGAGTAGTGAAATTAGAATTTTATATTCTGAAGAATATAAAATTGGTTTAAGGGCACTTGATGTTATAGAAAAGTATATAGGCGAAAGATTACCTGTAGATGAGGCAAGCTATATAGCAATACATATTGTAAATGCATGCTTAGATCTTGGTACTTCTAGCACTAGAAAGATTTTAGTTTTATGTTCTGGTGTTTCAAGAATATTAAAAGAAATTTATAACATTGATTTAACTGAAGATAGATTTGATTATTCCAGACTTACTACTCATTTGAAGTTTTTAGCACAAAGAATAATTACTAATTCTATGCAAAATATAGATGGAGTAGATGATTTATATGATTTACTTAAAAAGAAGGACTCTAAACTAGAAATATGCGTAGATAAGGTAGGAGAATATATAAAGAAAACCTTTGATTATGAAATTTTAAAACAAGAAAAGGTTTATCTAATGGTACATTTATTAAAGGTTATAAGAGATTAGGATTGTTACTGGTAATGCAGGCTAGACCTAGATTATATTTAAAGATTTTTTCTTAAGTATAATCTAGGTCTATATTTTTTTACCTTTATAGAATTGTATATAATTATAAATTAATATATATAAATTTAAAGATATAAATTGAAAGGAAGAAATATTATGAAAGAAAAATTTTTAGCATCGGCAGAAAGATTTGCAAAAGCTATGGTTCAGCCACTTATGTATCTTTCTGTTGCAGGTATGATTTTAATTTTAGGTGTTCTTTTAACTAATTCAACAGTTGTTAATTATCTACCATTTTTAAGTTGGACACCGTTTAAACTAGTGGGTAACTTAATTTATGAAGGGATAATGTTACTAGTTAATAATTTAGGATTACTTTTCTGTATAGGTATTGCAGCAGCTTTAGCTAAAAAAGAGAAGCATCAAGCATCGATTATAGCTTTAATGTCTTACTTAATGTTCTTAAAATCAAATAACATAACATTAAAAACTTTTGAGATGTTAAAAACTCCAAATGAAATGCTAGGCTTAATAGGAACAGGTCAAGCTTCTGTTTTGGGTATTCAAGTATCTGATATGGGTGTTTTTAGTGGGATAATTATTGGATGTTTAGTAGGTTATGTATTTAATAAATCATGTGATTCAAACTTTAAAGGTTACTGGGCAATGTATTCTGGAACTCGTTTTTCCTTTATTTTAATGATTTTAGTAAGCTTATCTTTAGGTGTTTTAGTAACATTTGCATGGCCAATAGTAGCTGAAGGAATAAAGGCTTTAACTGTAGTTATAAAAAACAGTGGAAGTTTTGGATTATTTATATATGGTTTCTTAGAAAGATTACTTATACCAACAGGATTACATCACTTAGTTTATGTTCCATTCCAATTTACTGATATTGGTGGTGTAATGCAAGTTGGGGAGCAAACTTTAGCAGGAGCTTATGCTATAACAATAGCTGAATTTGGTAACCCAGCAGTAACAAAGTTCTCTGATTCAATTTACTATATGGCAACTGGATTTACTAAAACTTTTGGTTATATAGGTATAGCATTAGCATTTTACAAGACTGCATTTAAAGAAAATAAGCAAAAAGTTAAGGCGATGCTAATGCCATTAGCAATAACAGCTTGCCTTTCTGGTGTAACAGAACCTTTTGATTTCTTATTTATATTTGCAGCACCAGTATTATATGTAATTCACTCAGCTATAGCAGGTTTATTTATAGTATTACTTAAAATATTCAATGTAACTGCAATGTTAGGTGGAGGAATTATAACTATAACTTTAAATAATCTTATTGCAGGAGTCCAAAAGACTAACTGGCCAATTATGTTTGTATTAGGATTAGTACAAATAGCTGTTTACTTTGTATTATTCTCATTCTTAATTAAAAAGTTTAAATTTAAGACTCCAGGAAGAGAAGATGTTAATGTAGAAGAAGCTTCAAAAGAAAATGGAGTTAAATCTAAAACTATTAAAGCGGGGGAAAGAATTGGGGTTGCAGAAGTTTTATCAATAATAAATGGACTAGGTGGTAAAGAAAATATAGTTAGTGTTACAAATTGCTTCACTAGATTAAGAGTAGATGTAAAAGATATTTCTTTATTGAATGAAGCTGAAATAAATAAATGTAAAAATAGTGGAATAGTTAAAAGAGGAAATAATGTTCAAATTATATTTGGAATAGAAGTACCTGAGGTACGTAAAGAAGTTGAAGATGTGTTATTAACACTTTAATTTATATATTAATAATAGTTAAAAAAGGAGTTGTAGAAAAATGATAATAACAATAGTTGGTGGGGGAAGTACATTCACTCCAGGAATAGTAAAATCAATTGCATTAAGAGAAAAGGAATTAGAAGTAACTGAGGTTAGATTATTTGATATAGACGAAGAAAGACAAAATAAGGTTGCTGTAGTAGTAGATTATATTTTAAAAGAATTAAATTCTAACATTAAATTAACTGCAACTACTGATAAAGAAACAGCTTATAAGGATGCTAAATTTATATTTGCACAAATGAGAGTTGGAAAATATGCTATGCGTGAGATGGATGAAAAAATTCCTTTAAAGCATGGATGTATTGGACAAGAAACTTGTGGATGTGGTGGGTTAGCATATGGGCTTAGAACTATATTCCCAATGATGGAAGTTATTGACGATGTAGAAAAATATGCAGATAAGGATCACTGGATATTAAACTACTCAAATCCAGCAGCAGTAGTTTCAGAAGCTTGTAGAGTTTTAAGACCTAATGCAAGAATAATAAACATTTGTGATATGCCAATAGCTATATTAGAGATGATTTCTAAATGTTTAGGTGATGTGGATTACTTAAAGATGGATTATAAATATTTTGGATTAAATCACTTTGGATGGTTTACTGAAATTACTTATGAAGGAAGAGATATAATTAAAGAAATTCGTGAATATGTAAATGAAGTTGGTACTTTAATGCCAAGACAATATGTTGAGGCTATGAAGAAAAATCCATTAAAAGAAGGAGAAAGACATGCCTCTCAATCTTGGGTTAAGGTTTGGAATAATATGAAGACTATGATGGATTTATACCCAGATTATTTACCAAACACTTACTTACAATACTACTTATTATCTAAAGATGTAGCAGAACATTCAGATGCAGAATGGACTAGAGCAAATGAAGTTATGATGAGCCGTGAGAAGAATTTATTTGAAGGTGTAGATCATTATTTAAAAACTGGAGAGGTTACAAAGGATGCTTTCTATCATGGAGCACACGGTAACTTTATAGCAGACTTAGCTGTATCTATTAAGAATGACTTAAAAGAAAAGTTTATAGTTATTGAACCAAATAACGGAAGTATTCCAAATATAGATGATGATGTTATGGTAGAATTACCAGCATTAATGGGTAAGAATTGAGCAGAAGTTATTAAGATTGATGCAATTCCAACATTCTATAAAGGATTAATGGAACAACAAGTAGCTTCAGAAAAATTAATAGTTGAAGGAGCAATTGAAGGTTCTTATAATAAAGTATTACAATCATTTGCAATGAACAAAACAGTACCATCAACTTTAGTTGCAAAAAAAATCTTAGACGATATGATAGAAGCAAATAAGGGCTTCTGGCCAGAACTTAAATAGATTAAAAAGTAGGGACTACGTAAATTATTAAAAGTAATTTACGTAGTCCTCCTTTTTGTTTCTATTTTAATATTTATTCATTATCTTCATAACAATAATTGATATATATTTATTTAAAACTCAACAAATAAGCGGGAGTAGTTTACCTCCTACTTGTAAAGTTATACCTTTATGTTATTTTCTTTCCATAAATAAATAAATAAATAAATAAATAAATAAAGCGTTAAAGAATATAAAGGCCCTTAGTAGAATACTTAAGATTATTCTACTAAGGCTAGTTTTATATATAAGTAACAATCAGGCATTGACAGTAAATACCAAAGAAACGTATAATGTTAATATGTTAACCTATTAATTAGAAACAATTTATTAAATTTAGCGTTTAGTTAAATATTATGAGGGGGATGTATTTTATGAGAAAAAGTAAGGAAACAACAAAAAAAATAATTGCATCAACATTAGCGGGAACCGTAATTGTTAGCACTGCATTAACTAATGTCGTAAATGCAGAAACAACTAAAATTAGTACAAGCAGTATAGTTAATATGGAAAATGGAGATGTAGAGGGTATAATTGAATCTATTAGACTAAAATGTAAGGAAGATTTAATTGGCGGTAAATTAATTGATGTAAATAATGAAACTATAGCTAAGAAGATATCAGGATATGTAAAACAAACAAAAACATATTTAGAATCTATGAATTTAGATGAAAATAATGATTACCTATGGGAAGATTTAAAAGATTACAAAGATAATCCAGCTAGAATAACATCAATGTTTAATAATATTGTGTCAATGGCTATGGCTTATAGTTTACCTAATGATACTTACTATAAAAATGAGAAGCTGAAAGATAATATAATTTATGCATTAGAATGGATAAATAAAAATGCCTATAATAGTGAAATAGAGCAATACGGAAACTGGTGGGAATGGATGATTGGGGTACCTGCTAGATTAAATAATATTGTTGTGTTAATGTACGATGACTTAACTGAAGATCAAATAACTAGATATATGGATGCAATACAAAAATTTTTACCAAGTATTGAACCAGGAAGTAAATATCATACTGGAGCTAATTTAGCAGATGTATGTTTAAATAAATTACTTCAAGGTGTTAATGAAAAAGATCCAGAAAAAATAAAAGAAGCTTCAGAAGATATATCAGATGTTTTTGACTATGTAACTAGTGGAGATGGATTTTACCCTGATGGTTCTTATGTTCAACATGGAATAGTTGCCTATACTGGGTCATATGGAAACGTTCTTATAGATAAAATATCAAATGTAATGTTTTTACTAGAGGGAACTCCATGGAAAATTGAGGCGGAAAGTAAAAATAATATATATAATTGGATATTTGAAAGTTTTGATCCTATTATATATAAAGGCTATGTTATGGATATGGTTAGAGGAAGGTCTATATCTAGATATAACGGAAATGGATATATACAAGCCGCTGGAATTATTGAAGGCATGCTTAAAATATCAATGATTTCAGATGAAGATATGGCAAACAAAATACAAGCATTAGTAAAACAATGGGCTATTGAAGCAGAAGATGTAATAGATTTTGGGACTAAGTTTAAATCAATAAATGTAATAGATAAATATTATGAAATGATGAATAATGAAGTTATTCATCAATCATTACAAGGTGCAGCTCACTATTCCTTGAATATGATGGATAAGACTGTTCATGAAAGAGAGGGGTATGCATTAGCTATTTCAAGAAGTTCAAGCAGAATAAGTAAATATGAATTTATGAACAAGGAAAATTTAAAACCTTGGTTTCAAGGAGATGGGATGACTTATCTCTATAATGATGATTTAACTCAATTCTCAGATGACTTTTGGTCAACCATAGATCCATACAGGATGCCAGGGACAACAATAGATAAGAGAGAGAGAGCTGATAAAGAGATTCTTCCAGATATAGATGCAGGTTCACCGCTACAAGATGAAGTTTATTATGAATTAGGAAATAGTAGTTGGTCTGGTGGAACTAAACTAGGTAAGTATGGTGTATCAGGTATGCAAATAGATAATAAGTACGACTCTTTAAAAGCAAATAAATCTTGGTTTATGTTTGATGATGAGATAGTTGCATTAGGCTCAGGAATAACTAATCCTGAAGAATTCAGTACAGAAACAATAGTTGAAAATAGGAAACTAAAAAAAGATGGAAGTAATAAATTTATTGTAGATGGAGAAGAAAAGGTACAAGCACTAGGTGATAATGATAAGGTCAAAAACGCAGAATGGGCATATTTAGAAGGAAATGTAGAGGGGACAGGTATTGGGTATTACTTCCCAAATGGAGCTGATATAAATTTATTAAGAGATAACAGAGAAGGTAATTGGTTTAATATAAATGCTTCTAATTCAGCAGCAGATAAAACAGTTACAAACAACTATTTAACTATGTATATAGATCATGGTACTAATATAGAAAATAAAGGATATAGCTATATATTATTGCCTAATAAATCGTCAGAAGAAGTAGAGGATTATGCTAATAATTCAAATATTGAAATAGTAAGAAATGATGAGATTGCTCAAGGGGTTAAGCATACGAAATTAAAGATGGAAGGCGCAAATTTTTGGGTAGATGGTAAAAATACATCAGGATCTATAACATCATCAGGAAAAGCATCAGTTATGATAAAAGAAAACGACGATAATACATTAACAATATCAGTTTCTGATCCAACATTTGAAGGAGAAAGCTTATCAATAGAAATTGCAAAATCAGCAGCTAAATTAGTAAAATCAGATAGCCAAATATCAAATATCAGTCTAAATGATAAAAAGATAGCCTTTGACGTAAATACTTCTGGGGCAATGGGTGCAAGCTTTGAATTAACAATGGAGTTAGGAGAAGCTTTAAATGAGGATGAAACAGAGGCAGAAGTTATAAATGAAGCTCCTATAATTTATGGAGAAGATGTAAAACTATATGTTGGAGATACATGGGATAAAAGTATTCACAAAATAATTGCATCAGATAAAGAAGATGGAGATTTAAGTGAAGCAATAAAAGTTAAAGAAAATACTATTAAGCTAGATAATAATTTTAAAGTTACTGAAAAGGGAGAGTATAAAGTAGTATTTGAAGTTACTGATAGCAAGGGTGCCAAATCAGAAAAGGAATTTAGTGTAATAGTAGATGAGAAAATAGAAGATTCAAGCAATTTAAATAGTGGAAATAACTCACAAAACTTACCTAATACTGGAGCCGTTATAGGTGGAACTACCTTAGTAGGAATAGGTGGGTTACTAACATTATTAGGAGCATCAATGTTTAAAAAAAGGAAAAAGTAAATTTAAAAATTTGGAAAATGCAAAATAAATATTAGTAGATATTTTTTTGCTTTTATAAAAATATAAATGGAGGATATGAATATATGAATAAGAAAGAAGTAAAAGAGGTAATGAAGGGACAATTAATTGCAGTAATTAGGGGGAATGATATAGAAGAAGCAAAGCTTATTTGTAAAACTCTCGTAGAATCAGGAATCACATCATTAGAGATTACATTTAGTCTTCCGAAGGCAGAAAAATTAATCTATGATTTGAAAAAGGAATTTTCAAATGCACTTATAGGAGCAGGAACAGTATTATCTAAGGAACAAGCAAAACTTGCAATAGATAATGGAGCAGACTTTATAGTATCTCCTTGTATTGTAGAAGAAGTAGGAGCGTATTGTAGGGAAAAAGATATATTTTGTTCAATGGGAGCTGCAACTCCTACAGAAGTTTATAATTCATATTTAGCTGGTAGTGATGTTGTTAAATTATTTCCAGGAGATTGTATTTCAATGAAAATGATTAAGGGTATTAAAGCACCAATGCCATTTATTGAAATGATGCCAACTGGTGGAGTTGATGATATGAACGTTAAAGAGTGGTTTGAAAATGGTGCATATGCTACAGGATTTGGTGGATATTTAACTAAAGGAATAAATGCATCTAATCTTAATATATTAAAAGAGCGTTGTGAAAAATTAATACAAGCTACTAAATAAAAATTTAAAAGAATAAATTAATAATATATTTTATATTATTAAGGAGATTAGGGAGAAAATTATAATATGAGTAAAGTACTATTATTTGGAGAAGCAATGGCTCTTTTTACAGCTAAAGTAGAAGGAGACTTAGAGAGTGTAGATTTATTTGGAAAATCAGTAGCAGGCGCAGAACTTAATGTTTGTATAGGCCTTGTAAGGTTAGGGCATATAGCTAAATATATTACAAGGTTAGGCGATGATCCATTAGGTTTATATATTAAAAAGTTTATTGATAAAGAAAAAATAGGTACAGAGTTTATAACTTTTGATACCATAAATAAAACAGGACTAATGCTTAAAAGTAAAGTTTCAAATGGAGATCCTGTAACAGCATATTATAGAAAGGGATCGGCATTTTCAAACATTACTTTAGAAGATATTGATAAGATTAGTTTTGATGGAGTTGAACTTCTTCATGTAACTGGAATCCCTCCTGCTGTATCATTAAGTTGCAGGGAAGCTACATATCGCTTAATGGAAAGAGCAAAAGAAAAAGGGGTTTATGTAACTTTTGATCCGAATTTAAGACCAGCTTTATGGGAAAGTGAAGAAGTCATGGTTAGAGTTATAAATGATCTGGCAAAAAAATGTGATTTAATATTGCCTGGTGTAGCAGAAGGTCTGGTGTTAACTGGAAGTGGAGATGTGGAAAAAATAGCTGATTTTTATCAGAATATTGGTATTAAGGAAGTTATTATTAAAAATGGTAATAAGGGAGCTTATGTTAGAAGTGGTGATGATAGTTTTACTGTACCAGGATTTAAAGTTGAAAAAGTGGTAGATACTGTAGGGGCAGGAGATGGTTTTGCGGCAGGAGTATTAAGTGGAAAATTAGAGGGATTATCAATTAAAGAGTGTGCAATAAGAGGGAATGCAATTGGTGCGATTCAAGTTACATACTCTAGTGATAATGATGGTTTACCTACGCAGGACGAGTTAAAAAATTTTATAGACAAAAGAATTTAAATAAATGAAAAAAAAGGAGATTTGATATCTTCTTTTTTTTATTTGAGAAAATTTTCTGAAACTTATTGACTACGGTTACAAATGGTAGTAATATAATATTAACATCTTAATGTGTTAACTGGTTAACACGAAGAAAGGAGTGTTTTAGATGGAAACTAGATATTCACATAGTCCTAAAGATATAAAGCATTACTCAACAGAGGAATTACGAGGAGAGTTTTTACAGGAAAAAATATTTGTGCCAGGTGAAGTTTGTTTAACTTATTTACATTATGATCGTCAAATATTTGGAGGAGTCACACCTGAGGACAAGCCTTTAGAAATAGTTCTTTCAAAAGAACTTGGAGTAGATTATTTCTTAGAACGTCGTGAACTTGGGATTATTAATATAGGTGGTCCTGGAACAATTATTATTGATGGAAAAGAAGAAGAAATGAAAAAACAAGATGGATATTATATTGGTAAGGAAACAAAGCAAGTAATATTTAAGTCTAATGATTTAAATAATTTAGCAAAATTTTATGTTGTATCAACACCTGCTCACCATAAATATCCAAATGTGAAAATAAGTATAGATAACATTACACCAAGAGTTGTTGGTGAAGGTAAAACATTGAATAAGAGAAAAATATTCCAATACATTCATCCAAATATATGTGAAAGTTGTCAATTACAAATGGGATATACAATACTTGAAGAGGGTAGTGCATGGAACACAATGCCTTGTCATACTCATGAAAGACGTATGGAGACATATTTATATTTTGATATGAAAGAAGATACTAAAGTATTTCACCTAATGGGGAAACCAGATGAAACTAAGCATATAGTAGTTGGAAATGAAGAAGCTGTTATTTCTCCAAGTTGGTCAATACATTCAGGAGTAGGTACAAGCAATTACACATTCATATGGGCAATGTGTGGAGAAAACATAACATATGATGATATGGATATGGTTTCTATGGATGATTTAAAATAAAAAGAGGAGGATTAAGTTTAATGAATGATTTCAAATTAGATAATTTCTCATTAAAAGGAAAGATAGCTTTAGTAACTGGAGCATCTTATGGAATAGGATATGCAATTGCATCAGGTTTATCAAAAGCAGGTGCTAAAATAGTTTTTAATGATATAAATCAAGAACTAGTTGATAAAGGATTAGCAGCATATAAGGCAGATGGAATAGAAGCAAAAGGATATGTATGCGATGTAACTGATGAAGATGCTGTACAAGCTTTAGTTAAAAGAATAGAAGAAGAAGTTGGAGTTATTGATATCTTAGTTAATAATGCTGGAATAATCAAAAGAATTCCAATGGTTGAAATGTCAGCAGCTGACTTCAGAAAGGTTATAGATGTAGATTTAAATGCGCCATTTATTGTTTCTAAAGCAGTAATACCATCTATGATTAAAAAAGGTCATGGAAAGATAATTAATATATGTTCTATGATGAGCGAGCTAGGTCGTGAAACAGTTAGTGCATATGCATCAGCAAAAGGTGGATTAAAGATGCTAACAAAAAATATATGCGCAGAATATGGTGAAAGTAATATCCAATGTAATGGTATAGGACCTGGATATATTGAAACACCACAAACAGCACCGCTAAGAGTTGAAGGAAATCCATTTAATGATTTCATTATTTCTAAAACACCAGCAGCTCGTTGGGGAACTACAGATGATTTAATTGGACCTACAGTATTCCTAGCATCAGATGCTTCTAACTTTGTAAATGGACATATCCTATATGTAGATGGGGGAATACTTGCTTCAATAGGAAAGCAACCAGAAGCATAGAGAAAACAGAAATTATAATTATGTGAACTTGAATGCCGATATAATATGATATATTATATTAACATGTTATATTATTAAGGAGTTAAGAGTTATGATTGCAAAATATGAAATTATAAAACAAGACATTATCCAGATGATTGAAGAGAAAAAGTTTAAACCAGGAGATAAAATTTATTCTGAAGGAGAGTTGAAAAAACTATATAACGTAAGTAGTACAACAGTTGTTAGAGCTCTTCAAGATTTAGTTTTGAGTGGATACCTTATTAGAAAACAAGGAGAAGGCACATATGTAAGGAAAAACTTTAAGCATAGACGTGCTTTCTTCGATGAAGGTAGCCCGATAATTGAAGAGGTTAAGAATAAGTATTCTGAGCAAAGTATCATAGAAAGTAAAAAAATGTTATTTGTTAGGGAATTAGAAGATAAAGAAATTGCGGCAAAATTAAATGTTAAATCAAACGAAATTTTAGTTCATTTCTGCCGTGTAAGTTTTATTAATGATACTCCTTGGCAATTTCAAAATAGCTATATTCCAAAAAAATATTTAAAGAATTTTAATTATAAGAGCCTAGGTGAAAAAGATAGGCTATCTGATGAATTAAATAAATCATTAGGAATAAATTTGATGACTTTACCAATGAAGCAGAAAACAGAGGTTGAGTTTCCAATTAAGGAAAAGAGCGTATGCGAAGCTTTAGCTATTGATGAAAATATACCAGTTTATAAATCAGAAAGAATTACTTATTATCCTGCACAAATACCATTTGAATTTGTAAGAACCTATTTACATTATAAATTTTACTCTATAGAAATTCAAACTGAAGATAATGTCTAAATAAAAAAGTAGACATTAAGGAGTTTTAAAATATGCGAAGTATTATAAAAGAACCGTTGATTCGTAGTGAACGTTATTTTAATTGTGGTTTTTTATCGAAAGAAACTATTGGGGAAGCATTAGATAAATGTATAAAAAAAATAGATAGAAATATAGAAATATTTGGAGAAAATTTTCCAACGCCAGCGACTAAAGACAATGCGTATGGTATTATGGATAATACTGAATGGACCAATGGATTCTGGACAGGAATTTTATGGTTAGCATATGAATACACAAAAGATAATAAATACAGAGAATTAGCAGAAAAAAATGTTGAATCATTTTATAACAGAATTTCAAATAATATTGAAGTAGCTCATCATGATCTAGGGTTTCTTTATATACCATCATGTGTTAGCTCTTATAAATTAACAGGCAACAAAATAGCATATGATGCAGCCATAATGGCTGCAGATGCCTTGATTAAACGTTATCAAGAGAAGGGACAATTTATTCAAGCCTGGGGTGAATTAGGCGCTCCCGATAATTATAGATTAATTGTAGATTGTCTTTTAAATATACCTTTATTATATTGGGCTACAGAGGTAACTGGAGAAGAAAATTACAGGGAAATTGCAAAGAAGCATTTTAAAACAACTATTGCAAATGCGGTAAGAGATAACGCTTCTGCATTCCATACCTTTTACTTTGACCCAGCTACTGGAAATCCTGTTGGAGGTAAAACTAGGCAAGGATACTCAGATGATTCTAGTTGGGCGAGAGGTCAAGCCTGGTTAATATATGGAATAGCATTAAATTATTCCTATGACATTAATGAAGAAAATATAGATATTTTTGAAGCAGTATCAAATTATTTTATAAATAGATTACCAGAAGATCTTGTATGCTATTGGGATTTAATTTTTAATGATGGTTCTGGAGAATCAAGAGATTCATCTTCAGCAGCCATAGCAGTTTGTGGATTTAATTTAATGGATAAGTTTTTACCAGAAACTAATGAAATGAAAAATGTTTATAGATATATACAACATGCAATATTAGGAAGCTTAATAAATAATTACACTGATGATTTAACTGATGGAGCTACAGCATTAATAAATCATGGAGTTTATTCTTGGCATTCAGGTAAAGGTGTAAATGAAGGTAATATCTGGGGGGACTATTTTTATATGGAAGCCTTAATTAGATTCTACAAGAATTGGAAGATGTATTGGTAAGAAATAATATAATAATTTATTAGATGGGGGAATTCATTATGGAAAATAAACCAAATATAAAAATGGTTCGTATTGATGAAAGATTAATACATGGACAAGGTCAACTATGGATTAAAAGTTTAGGAGTTAATTTAGTTATTGTTGCAAATGATAAAGTATCAACAGATACAATACAACAAACATTAATGAAAACAGTTATTCCTAAAGAAGTTGGTGTACGTTTTTGGACAATCGATAGAACTAACGAAGTAATTTGGAAAGCTGCACCGCACCAAAATATATTCGTTGTTGTAAAGGATTGTAAGGACGCATTAAGATTAGCAGAAGGTGGATTTCCTATTGAAAAATTAAATGTAGGAAATATACACGCAACTTCAGGTAAAGAAAAGGTTTCCCAATTCATTTACTTAGGTGAAGAAGACAAAGAAGCTTTACGTAAATTAAGAGATAAATATAATGTTGAATTCAATACTAAGACATCACCTGTATCAAATGATGGTGTTCAAACAATAGAAGCATTAAATAAGGTATTAGAATAAAAAGGGAGGAATAAAAATGGATATATCATTAGCTCAAGCAATTTTAATAGGCTTAATTACTGCATTTTGCTATGCAGGGCAATTATTAGGTATTTATACAAATCGTTCAATTATTATGTCATTTTTGGTTGGACTTGTATTGGGGGATATTCCTACAGCACTAACATTTGGTGCATTAGCTGAATTAGCATTTATGGGATTTGGAGTTGGTGCTGGTGGTACAGTTCCTCCAAACCAATTAGGACCTGGAATAGTTGGTACAATAATGGCGATTACTTTAAAGAGTCAAGGAGTTACTCCTGAATCAGCATTATCTTTATCATTCCCATTTGCTGTATTATTCCAATTACTTACTACTGCTTTATATACTGTTTTCTCAGGAACAACAGAAACTTCTAAGAAATTAATAGCAGAAGGGAAATATGAAAAATATAAGTTAGTTGCTAATGCTACATTTATTGGATTCTTAGTTGTTGGATTTATTGTAGGTTTTGCTTCAGCTGTAAGTTTGCCGGCTTTACAAGCATTTGTAGATGTATTACCACAATGGTTAATTACAGGATTCTCAGTTGCTGGCGGTCTTATCCCTGCAATAGGATTTGCTATGATAATGTCAGTTATGCTTAAGAAGGAATATATTCCATATGTTTTATTAGGTTATATTTCTGTTTCATATTTAGCATTACCAACTATGGCTACTGCATTAGTTGGAGCAGTATTTGCAATAATAATGTATAACTTAAACACAAAGACTACAGGGGTTCAAGCAGCTAGTGCTTCAAATGTGGTTGTAGAAGAGGAGGATTTTTCAAATGGAATCTAGAAAACCAGTATTAACAGCAAAGGATTATTTAAAAGTTACTTTAAGATCTTATTATCTACAAAATGGATTTAACTATAACTCATATCAAGGAACAGGATATTTATTTGTAATTTTTCCAGCCTTAAAAAAAATCTATAAAAATGATCCAGAAAAACTAAAAGAAGTTTCAATGGAAAACATTGAATTCTATAATACTAATCCTCATATGTTACCATTTATAACTAGTATGCATTTAGCTATGTGTGATCATGGTGAAGAAATCGAAGATACTCGTAGCATAAAGATGGCTTTGATGGGACCTTTAGCAGGAATTGGGGATTCAATTGCACAATTTGGTTTAGCACCATTATTCTCAACTATTTTTGCAGGTCTAGCGATGGATGGTTTATCTTTTGCTCCAATGGCTTTCTGGATAACTATGATTGTTTCATTACTAGCAATTAAGTTATTAATGGGTCACCTAGGATATAAACTTGGAACTAATGTAATTGCTACTTTAAGCGAAAAGATTGGTCAAATCTCTAATGCGGCAAACATAGTAGGTGTTACTGTAATTTCAGCTTTAGCAGTTTCATTTGTAAAAGCAAAGATAGGTATTCAATATGCTACTACTCTTGCTTCAGGAGAGGAACAAGTAGTTTCTATTCAAACAATTTTAGATAAAATACTTCCAAATATGTTACCAGCAGTTATTACTATTATTGTATTTACATTAGTAAAGAAATATAAGTGGTCAACGTATAAATTACTAGCTTTATTATTTGTATTAGGTATAGGGCTTTCATATTTCGGAATTCTAGTATAGGGGGACTTTAAATGTATAAATTAGTGATTGTAGGACATGGTAATTTTCCAAGCGGAGTTTTATCAGCAGTATCTTTATTAGTAGGAGAAAATGAAAATATTATTGGTCTTGATTTAGATTCAAACGAAACTCATGAAGGCTTTGAAAAAAAATTAAAGGGAATATTAGATAATAATGATAAGCTTATAGTCCTTGCAGATTTAACAGGGGGGGCACCTCATCAAATAGCAGCTCGTTTAATTTTAGAGTCTTCAAAGTTAAACCAATATATTATTTCAGGAGTTAATCTTGCTTTAGTTGTAGATTTAGCAATGAAATGTTGTTTAGGAGAAGTAGAAGATGAGGATATTCAATCTGAATTGTTAAGCTCCATCGATGATAGTAAAGATGCAACAGTATTAATATCTAATAGGATGATGTAAAAATGAGTACCGAAAAAATAATATTTATAGTCTTAATTATTATAATATTCTTAGTTTATTATATTATCTCATCAATGCTTAGATATAAGGGAATTAGAGAGAATAATGAGAAGCATTCTAAATTTCTTGATGGACTTAATATTGGAGATAAAGTAGTTTTGAGTTCTGGAATTTTTGGAATATTAAGGCGAAAGAATGAAAGTGACTACTCCGTTGAAATAAGTGAAGGTATTATAATAAAAGTTCTACCGTCTAGCATTATAGGAAGAAGTTGAGGATATTAAATTATGATAGCTTTTGATTTAGTTAATAAATATAGTAATGATTTTTTAGGGGATAATTGGAAAGAAATTGTTCGAGAAAATTGTAAGAAAGAAATAAAAAGAGCAAAGTTTCAAGGAGATTTACTTTGTCGTAACGTAATAATTTATAATGATCCTATGGATATGGAAGCAACATCCGTTCCTTATGTATTTGATGGAGAGGATTGGAACAAAACCGCTAATTTGGACCCGGAATGGACATTTATGCTAAGTCGTAACGGATTTATGGTAGATTTAGCAATTTCATATAGGCTTACTGAAGATAAAAAGTATCTAGAAAAATGGAAGGAATATCTTTTTAGTTTTATAAAGTATAATGGAATTCCTTCAGATTATAATAAAGATTCTTGGCGTACTCTAGATACAGGGATAAGATTATCTAATTGGATGAGAAGCCTGATATATTTAGGAAATGATTTAGAGCTATCTAAGGAAGAGTTAGAAAAATTTGAAGAGTCATTAAAAATACATTTAGAATTTTTATATGAAGCTTATAAACCAAAGGAATTGTTAAGTAATTGGGGAGTATTACTTATTACAGGCGTACTTTCAGTATCTATTTTATTTCCTAATCTAGTAGATAAAGAACATAGAAAATGGGCATGGGACTTGTTAGAAGATCAGCTTAATATACAATTTTATCAAGATGGGGTGCATTGGGAACAAAGTCCTATGTATCACCATGAAGTTGTATTAAGTACAACATATGTAATGATGCATGCTGAATATACAAAGCAAGAGATACCGTTAAATCTTAGAGAAAAGTTAAAGCCTTTAGTTGCTGCATCTCAATTTTATATAAAACATAATGAAAAATTACTTTCTTTACATGATAGTGATAATGTTGATTTTTCATATGTGTATAGCATATATAGATGCCTTGGATTATCATCTGAGGCTCCTTCTAAAAATGAAAAAGGAATTCTATTTGTTGGAAGTATGTATGAGAATAAGTATATAGATTCTAAGAATGTTTCAGTTAACGGTTGTTTTAAACAAATAGATAGTGGATTCTTGGCATATAAGGATAATAATCATTTAATAACATTATTTAATGGTAGACATGGAAGTGCTCATGGGCATGCATCTCTTGGAAGTATGACTATTACTTTAAATAAGACTGATATAGTAGGGGATCCGGGAAGGTTTACTTATAGAAATGATTCCCCATTAAGAACGGGTTTTAAAAAGCAATGGATGCATAATACTGTAGATGTTGATGATAAAGAAGATTTTAAGATCAGTGGAGATTCTTCATATGATGAAGTTCAAGAGCCAATAGGAAATATCTATAATCAAAAAGGAAATTATATAGCCTTAGAGGGAATATGGTCAGGAAAGACTGATATGACAGAAAAAGAAAAGATTGAAAATTCAAAGAACAACTTATATACAATAAGAAGAACAGTTTTTGTAGAAAATAAAATGAATGTCATATTAGTATTTACGGAAATTGATTATCCTGGTGAACATAAATGGCGTTCAATTTATAATATTGAACCAACAGCAAGATGTATTTATGAAGAAGAAAAAATGGTGGTTCAATCTGAAAATATGAGCTTTATAGTAGATGTTTTAGAAGGGGAACCTTTTATAAAGACAAAGAGTATTTTCTCTAATAAATACAATCATCTATGTAATAATGATAAATTAGTATCTAGTTCTTCATTTATAGATAGAGGGGTTAAGGTAGAAGCTTTTTATGAAAAAAATACTATTAATATAAGACCTTTATATGTTCATCAAAATGGTAAATCTGAAGAAGCTGAAAAGGATAAGATGATTGGATTTGAAGTAAAGAGTTTAAAGAATGATGAAGAGTTTTCAATATTCTATTGTGGATTTGATACCTTTAAAGGAAATAAAATCTATTATAGTGAAAAAGGGCAAGGAATATTCGGTAAGTTAACTATTTTTGATAAGGATAATAAAAGAATTAAACTTTTATAAAAATTTAATTCATAGTAAAAAGGAGAATAATAAAATGTTAAAGGTTCAATTGATTTCAGGAAAAGGAGAAGTTATTAAAGAAGCATTTAGTGAAGAACGTGTATATTTAGGATATAAGGGAACTCTAGATGATGGAGCGTCAGTAAAAATTCTTAACTCTAATCCAGGAGAATATTTATGGGTTAAGATAAACAAGTGTATTGATAAATCATTAGTTTATCTTAAAGGCACTGAGATGCATTATATATTTCCTTTTACTGAAGAGGCTAAGGTAGCTTATCCAGTTGGAGCATTTGAAGGCGATAGGCATTATTTTTCAGTTGAAAGACCTACTAAAGAGGAATTAATGCAGTATAGAAATGTAGCATTGAATCCTGCAGATCAAAAGAACGAAACAGGTGTTTATCCTCATGCAATAGCAAATGTTGAAACTAGAAATGAATCAGTATTCTTTGCAAGTAATGCAATAGATGGGATTTGTGTAACTGATGGACATGGAAGATGGCCATATCAATCTTGGGGAATAAATAAACAAAAAGATGCAGAGATAACTATTGAATTTGGAAAAGAAGTTTCAATAAATAAAATAGGTTTATTTTTAAGAGCTGATTATCCACATGATAGTTATTGGACGAGTGTTAAATTATCATTATCAACTGGTGAAGAAATGATATTAAAAACAACTAATAGTTCAGAGTGTCAATATTTTGATATTCCTCTATCTAAAGTTGAATGGATAAGGTTGTCAGATCTAATAAAAAATGAAGATGAGTCAGAATTTCCTGCGTTAACACAAATAGAAGCATGGGGATGGATAGATAAATTTTAAATTACTTTATTCATCAATATTAAGTATATAGTAATTAATAAATAAAATAGATGAAAAATAAATGTAACCATTAATAAAAGCGAAATAGATTAAAAAGTGCCCAAGTAATTGGGCACTTTTAAATTATATACATTTTAAATTATATACAATTTACTTTAAATAACTCTCAAAAAATATATAAGCAGGAGAGAAGAGTAAGAAAAAATAAAAAAGCTATAGTTTTCACTATAGCTTGTAACAATCTAAAATTATCTTCTATTTTGTTCTTTTTTAGCTCTTCTACAAGAAATACATCTTGTTGGCTCATTATCGAATCCTTTTTCTTTATAGAATTCTTGTTCTCCTACTGAAAAAATGAATTCGCTTCCGCAATCTCTGCATGTTATTGTTTTATCTGACATATATAGTCCTCCTAAAATTAAAGATTCTAATTTGATAATAATCTCTAATTTATGAGAAACTAATTATCGAAATGAAACTTTTTTGTTTTGTTAGCAACTTGCTACTCATTTATAATAACATAGATATAAATATAATGCAATAGCATTTGTTAAAAATATTAATTATTTTTTGAAAATTTTAAAAAATTATATAATATACATAAAATTATTGCTAATAAATATGATATTAAAAAATAAAAGAAAAAAATGTTACTGGTAATGAACAAGTTTTCATTTATAAAGGGAGCAAATCGTTATAAATTATAATTTTAAAACATATGTTGAATAAAAAACAGAGTAGTCATAAAAAACTTAATAAAAAGAATAGTTAGAATATTTTAGAAAATATATTGTAAATTAAGGAAGAATTTACTATAATATATATGAAAATACAGTAATATGTTTGTTTTAATTAGCGTGTAATCAATTAAATTTGAGCATTAGCTGAAAAGGATTTATTATCCTTTTCAGCTTTTTTTTATGGAAAAGTGTTAAATTTTAAAACTTTGAAATATGATTATATAAAGTACTTATTACTTGAGTATTTTAAAATACATTTACTTAACACTTTCTTTAGCTACTTCGTCTTTCAAGTAAACATATATAAGTTTGCGTTGAGTTGAGGTGAGGGACGTTATGGAATGAACAAATTTATATATGCTAATTTGTAAACAAATGCATAACAAAAATTTAAGGGGGAAAGAGGCAATGATAAAGAAATCGAAAAGATATTTATCAGCAATGCTTACAAGTGCCATATTATTATCCAATATGTCAGGCACAATTAGTGTATCGGCTGAAAGTCTATCTAATGGGGCACAAGCGGCTGAAGTTACTACAGTAGAAAATACTGAGTATGAAATTTATCCATCACCACAAAGGATAGAATATCAAGATGGAAGTTCTAATCTTGATAACGGTGTAAACGTTGTTTATGAAACTGGTATAGATAGCTATACTAAAGCTCGCCTTGAAAATGAAATTTTAAAAGCTAATAATATTGGCTATGAAGTTTCATCATCTAATTCAATTGTTGATGGGAAAACTAATATTTTAGTAGGTATTGAAGGGTCTAGTGAAGTTGTTGATAAGTATGCAGATAAATATACTTTATCAACAGAAAATCTTTTTAGCAAAATTGATTCTTATTTCTTAGCGGCTGACAATAACATTATTACTGTTCTTGGAAAAGATACAGATGCAGCTTTTTATGGGCTAACAACTTTATATCATGTAGTAAATCAAATAAATAATAATACAATAAGGAATTTTAAAATTGAAGATTATGCAAATGTAGTTACTAGAGGATTCATAGAAGGGTACTACGGAAATCCATGGTCAGTAGATGACCGAAGTGATCTTATGAGTTATGGTGGATATTATAAATTAAATGCTTACTTTTATGCTCCTAAAGATGATCCAAAGCATAGAGTTCAGTGGCGTTCACTTTACACTGAAGATGAGCTTACATGGATTAAACAGTTAGCTGATGCAGGGAATGCTTCTAAGTGTAGATTTGTATATGGAATTCATCCATTCCCAGGAAATGATGCTTTTGGAATAAATAAGGATGAAGCAGGATATCAAAAGGATTTAGCAGATTTAAAAGCTAAGCTTAAACAAGTTATAGATCAAGGTGTTAGACAAGTTGCTATACTTGCAGATGACTTTGCTAATCCAGGTGGACCACTTGGTCTTAGATTAGTAAACGACATAACTACTTGGTTAGAAACTGAAGTAAAGACACAGTATACTGATATGAAAACTACATTACCATACATTCCTTTTGATTATATGGGAAATGGATCAAGCAACGAATTCACTTCTTTAAAACAAGCTCCAGAAAATGTGCAACTTGTTATGACTGGTGGAAGAGTTTGGGGAGAAGTAACTCAAAACTTTTCACAAACATTTAAAAATAATACAGGTAGAGCACCATATTATTGGATTAACTGGCCATGTTCAGATAACTCTAAGCAACATTTAATTATGGGTGGTAATGATACATTCTTACATCCAGGAGTAAATCCAACACTTATTGAAGGCATAATGCTAAATCCAATGCAACAATCAGAAGCTAACAAATCAGCTCTATTTGCAGTTGCAGATTATTCTTGGAATATCTGGGAGACTAAAGCAGAGGCAGATCAAAATTGGAACGATTCATTTAAATATATGGATCATAATACAGCTATAGAAACTGAAGCTTCAGCTGCTTTACGTGAAATTAGTAAGCACATGATAAATCAAAATATGGATAGTCGTGTTACTGCATTACAAGAATCTATCGAATTAGCTCCAAAATTAACAGCATTTAAAGAAAAGTACGATTCAGGTGCACTTGTTAAAGAAGATGCATTAGAATTAATTGAAGAATTTACAAAACTTAAAAATGCAGCAAATTATTATAAAAATAATCCAGGAAATGCAAAGACAAGAGATCAAATAATTTACTGGTTAAATTCTTGGGAAGATACAACAACAGCAGCAATTGCATACTTAAAAGCTATTATTGCAAATGAAGAAGGAAATAATAATGATGTTTGGACAAACTATTCAGAAGCACAAGCTGCATTTGAAAAGTCAAAGACTCATGGATTCCACTATGTAGATCATACTGAATATGCAGAAGTAGGTGTTCAACATATTGTTCCATTTATAAAAACAATGGAACAAGCGTTAGCTCCAATAGTTTCTGGTATAGTAGATCCATCTAAGGTATTTGCATCTGTTATAACTAATAGATCAGATGTTCCAGCTGGAAACTTATCAAATGTTTTAGATAACAATCCTTCAACTGAAGTTGTTTATAAGAATCCAAATACGATAGTAGCAGGAACTTATATTGGAGTTAAGTACAATAAAGTAATTAATATTAAAGATATAGAATTTTCATTAGGTGCTATTTCTAATCCAAATGATACAATGCAAGAGGCTAAACTTCAATATACAGTAGATGGTAGAGAATGGATGGATTTAGAAGAGGGAAAGGTTTATTCTATGCCAAGCAAAATTACTGTTGATGGTTTAAATCTTGATGCAATGGGAGTTCGAGTGATTGCAACTAAAGATAGATCAAATACATGGTTTGGTGTTAAGGATATAATAATTAATAAAGATGATATTGCAGTTGGAGAGCCAGAAATAAATACTACTATAATAAGAACTCCAGGATGGCAGGGAATTCATAGTGGACCTGAATCGAATTTATTAGATGAAAATGATTCAACAGATGTTTGGTATAAAACTCATACAGGAGATATGACTAATGTTGGAGATTACATTGGCGTAGATTTAGGTTCAGTAATTCCAGTCGGAGATGTTAGATTTGTTGTTGGAAGAAATGGTTCAACTGATAAATGGACTAGCTATAAATTAGAATATTCAACAGATAATCAAAATTGGACAACGTTTAAAGAATATACAGGAAGTGCTAGCGGGCAAGATGTAATTGAAGAAAACCTTGAAGGAAAAGAAGCTAGATATGTAAGGTTAACAAATAAGAAACAGGAGCATAAGTGGGTAATATTCTCAGAAATTAGTGTTAAAAAACAAGGTTCTATTGAGTCAACAAAGAATGTTTACACAAATACTGATTTAGAAATTTTATCAATTTTTGAGAATGAAGAATTAACTAAATTAGTTCCAAAAGAAAATATTACTTTACATGCTAATGAATATATAGGAATTCAGTTAGATAGAATTAAAGACTTAAGTGAAATAGCTTTAGAAGTATCAAATATGGATGGATTAGCATTACAAATATCTATGAATGGATTAGAGTGGACTAATGTTAATTTAGAAACAAGAAGTAATTTACAAGATGCTAGATATATTAGATTAATAGCTAATAAAGATGTTACTTTCAATTTAAATAAATTTGAAGTTAAGTCTAATGAAATTTATGCTCCATCTATAGTAGAATCATTTGTAAAAATTAATGGTAAAGTAGAAAGCATATTTGATAAAAACTTTAATTCATCAGCATCATTTAATTCTTATCCAAGAAAAGATAGTGGTATAGTATTTGACCTAGGGCAAACTATGAATATAAGTAATATTACTTATGCTGTATTAGATACAGAAAGGGATTTCCTAAGAGATGCTAAATTCCAAATATCTTCAGATGGAGAAGAATGGACAGACGTGATAACTATTGGTGATGGTGTAGAAAATGATAATAGTGATATGGAGGATAAGCCAGTTGATGCTGGATATAATCATGGAGATAGTACAACTATAGTTCCAATTTCTCATGCTTTTGTAAAAGGTGAATTAGATTCAGCTAAAGAAGCAAGATATTTAAGAATATTATTTACTGCAAACTATATGCATAGATGGGTTAAAATAAGCGAAATCTTAATTAATGATGGTGAATATGTTAAAGCTGTAAATGATCCAACCTTTATATCAAATCCAATAGAGCTAGAAGGATTTGGACCACAAAATGTTAAGGATGGAAATTTAACTACAGCATATAAACCAAATACTAATAATGGACAAATAAAATCAGGAAGCTTAATATATCGTTTATCTGAAAATACAGATGTTAAGAAGATAAATATTGTTCAAAGTGGTAATGGTATTTCAAATGCTAAAGTTATGGTTAGAACTGGATATGATGAAGATGGACAAGAAGTTTGGAATGAACTTGGAACACTAGATAAGAGTTTAAATGAAATTCTAAATACTGAATATGATAACATCTACGAAATAAGAATTGATTGGGAAGGGGTAGCTCCTACTATATATGAAATAGTTACAATCAATAATTATGATATACCAAATATAACTGATTTAGAAGAATTAATATCATCTTCTGATGAGTATATAGCAGAAAACTACACATCAGGAAGTTTTGCTATATTTACTGAAGCTTTAGAAGCTGCAAAATCTACATTAGATAATTTAGCAAGTGCAAGTCAATCTGATATTGATAAAGCTAAAGAAGATTTAGTAAATGCAATAACTGGATTAGTTGATATTCAAGCTTTAAAAGATGTTATTAATAAAGCAAGTGCTATTATAGATAGTGATGTAGAATACACAGAGGCAACATTAAATGCTCTTAAAGAAGCTGTGGAAGCTGCAAATACTGTTTTAACTAATGCTGATGCAACAAAAGATATGGTAACAGAAGTTATAGATAATGTTAATAAAGCTATTGATTCTTTAGTTGTAGTTGAAAATAAACCTGCAAATAAAGAACAATTACAAGCTTTAGTTGATAAAGCAAGTTCAATATCAGAAGAAGACCTTTCAAAGGTTGAAGATGAATCATTAGTTTCTGAATTTAAAGAAGCTTTAGAAGCAGCTAAGGCGATATTAGCAGATAAAGAAGCAACACAAGAAGTTATAGATGCATCAGTAGATAGATTAACTAAAGCAATAGAATCTTTATCTTTTGAAAATACAGATAAAGGAGCTTTAACTGATTTAATAGAAAAGGTAATGAGCTTAAATAGTGAAAACTATACAGAAGAATCCTGGAATGCCTTAAAAGATAAATTAGAAATTGCAAAGGAAGTTCTTTTAAATAATAATGCAAGTGAAGAAGAAGTTTCAAAAGCTTATAATGAATTATTTAAGGCTTTCTCTGAATTAAAAGTAAAACCAAGCAAAGAAAGACTTGAAGCTTTAATTAATAAAGCGGAAGGCTACAAGAAGAGTGACTATACAAAAGAAAGTTTTAAAATTCTTAGTGAAAAATTAAAAGCAGCTAAAAAAGTATTAAAAGATAAAAATGCTACAGAAGCTGATATATTAAAAGCAGAGCTTGAATTACAAAAAGCAATAGATCAGTTAGTAGTAAAAGACAATAATAATGGTAGCAATAACAACAGTAACAATGGTAATAACAATTCTAATAATGGGGGCTCTGGAAACAGTGGATCTTCAAATAATGGAAGTGGTAATTTACCTCTAACAGGAGGCACTTCATCACTTGCATTAGTAGGAATTGCAGCAACACTAATTGGTGCTGGAACTGTATTAAGAAGAAGAAAGTAATTTCTATTTTTCTGGGCCTTAGGGGAATTTCCCCTGGGGCTCAATTATTTACAAATTCAAATTATCAAAATTCTTAGATAAATCTATAAATTTCTAACATGATTAGTAAATGATTACAAATGAGTTGTGATTAATGATATAATTTAATGGTATGAATAGAGTATAAAATTAGATTTAATAATGATATATAGAAAGTGTTAAAAGATGTGAAAAAGATAAAGTATTAAAAGTATTAAAAGTATTAAAAGTATTAAAATAGATGCAAATTTTAAAAGGGTTAGAAACTATAGAAAGATTGAAAATGTTAAAGATGGTTTAAGGCTAAAAAAGGTGAACTCTAAAAAGGGTTGATATGCCAAAAAAATATTAAGTGTCTAAAATTTTCTTAATATTCTTATATAAAATTTATGGGGGGAGAAATATATGAAAAGGGTAAGAAAATTGATATCTACTATAGTTATTGCAGGGATGGCGTGCCAAATAATACCTATAACTGCAATTGCAGCTGAAATTAATACTGTAAGACCACCAGAATCATTTGGTGCAATACCTAATGAGTCTCAAGTAAAGTATCATGAAGAAGAGCTAGCAGCTTTTATTCACTTTGGGATGAATACATTTACAAATAGTGAGTGGGGAAATGGAAAGGAAGATCCAAATACTTTTAATCCTACAGATTTAGATGCAGATGAATGGGTAAAAACATTAAAAGATGCAGGATTTAAACGGCTTATAATGGTTGGAAAGCATCATGACGGTTTTGCAATATGGAAAAGTACAGTCACTGAACATGATATAGAAAAAAGTACTGACTGGCAATTAACTCAAGGTGGACAAGGAGATGTATTAGAAGAGGTTTCTAAGGCATGCACAAAATACGATATGGATATGGGGATTTATCTATCACCATGGGATGCTAATTCACCTTCTTATGGATATGGAACAGGAACTGATGATGCAACAGATAGTAATGGTGATTATAATGAATTTTATATTGAGCAATTAAGAGAAATATTAGGAAATGATAAGTATGGTAACAACGGAAGATTTGTCGAAGTATGGATGGATGGTGCTAAAGGTAGTGGAGCAGCAGCTCAAAACTATGAGTTTGATCAATGGTTTGATTTAATAGAAGAGTTAGAGCCTGGTGCTGTAGTATTTAGTCCGTATGGTTCAACTGTAAGGTGGATAGGAAATGAATCGGGAAAGGCAGGAGATCCAGTTTGGTCAAAAGTTAATAAAAAGCGTATAAGAGATAGATATGATTTAGGGGCAGGAGATGAAAATCAATATCTTAATAATGGAGATCCAAATGGAGATATATGGAGTATAGGTGAATGTGATGTTTCATTAACTAGTGGATGGTTTTGGCATTCAGGAAATAAGCCAAAGACTATGGAGCAGTTAACAGAAATATACTTTAGTTCAGTAGGAAGAGGGCAACCTTTATTACTTAATGTAGCTCCAGATAGAACAGGACATTTTACTCAAGAGGATATTGCTAGAATAAATGAGTTTTCATCTGCTATTAATAACTCCTTTGATGAAAATTTAGCAGATCCAGAAACAACTAGTGCTACAGCTTCATCAGTTAGAGGAAATAGTAATGATTATAGTGCAAATAATGTATTAGATGATGATGATGACACATATTGGACAATGGATGATGGAGAAATTACTGGAAGCATAACGATAGACTTAGGAGAAGAAAAGACTTTTGATATCGTATCAATTGAAGAATATATAAAGTTAGGACAAAGAATATCTGAGTTTTCCGTAGAAGTATATTCTAATGGAACGTGGAAAGAGTTTGGTAGAGGACATACAATAGGAGCAAAACGTTTAGTTAGAGGTATGCCAGTAAGTGCATCTAAAATTAAAATAAATATCGAAGATTCATTAGCTGTACCATTGATTGAAAACGTTGAAGTTTATAAGGCTGATGAAGCCTTTGAAATAGAATCAATAGTACCTTCTGGAACAGACTTTATTGATAATGTGGATTTTGCAAATAAAGATAGATGGATTCAAGAAAATATTGGCATAGGTAATACAGGAATGTATTCAAATATTACT
The DNA here is from genome assembly GCF_017888565.1 of Clostridium sp. Taxonomy (GTDB): domain Bacteria; phylum Bacillota; class Clostridia; order Clostridiales; family Clostridiaceae; genus Clostridium. Next base: position 81,548 of record NZ_JAGHFX010000083.1, on the reverse strand, counting down.
GGAAATCATTCAAGTTTTACTTTTACAGGTACTAAAGCATGGATTATTGGTACCTTAGATCCAGGTCATGGAATTATGGAAGTTTGGGTTGATGGAGAAAGGGTTTCAGATGTAGATACTTATAATTCAAAAAGATCTGTTTCACAAATATTATATGAAACTAATGATTTAGAATATGGAGAGCATACCGTTAAATTGGTTGTTAAAGGTGAAAAAAATCCTTCGTCATCAGGAAATTATATAGGGTTAGATTGTGCTTATTATTTAAATAATAATGAATCAGGAATGTTTGAAATAGAAGATACTAATTATATAGTTGATGAAGGTGAATCTAAGGAAATAACAGTAAAAAGAGTTGGTGGAAGCAAAGGAGCAGCTACAGTACATTTTTCAACATCCCCAGATAGTGCTGTTCATGGTAGACATTATAATGATGTGAATAAGACTATAGAATTTGCTGATGGACAAAAAACAGCTACAGTTTCTGTTGAGACTATAGATAATGATGAAAAAGCAGGAGATGTAAAATTCTATTGTAATATTGATACTCCAACTAATGGATCAATAATTGGATTTAATAAGAAGTCTGAAGTAACTATTATAGATAATGATGTAGAGAAGCCTTACACAGAGGAGAATCCTTTTATATTACCTACTGCTTTAGATGAGAAAAAGTTATTGGAGGCAGAATTATTTACTCTTAATCCGATTGAAGGAAATAAATATGTAAGAATAGGGGAAGAGTCTGGAGCAAGTAATGGAAAAATGGTTACTTGGTTTGAAGAAGGAAATAAGATAAGAGTTCCTTTTTATGCTTCAAAGCCAGGAACATATACATTTAATATGTTCTACCAATCAGGAAGAAGTGAAGGAAATTTAAATAAAGTTAATTGGAGTGGAAAAAATATTGAAGCTGGTAGTAAGTCAGTTCCAGGAACAGGTAATCAAAGTCCAGTTCCAATTATAAAGACAAGCTTTGATGTTGTAGTAATAAAAGCTGGAGCTGGAGAATTAGTTTTTACAGCTGATGCACAAGCTTCACCCAATATTGATGTTTTTGAAGTAACAGCTAAGGAATTAATTGAAGCTAAACATACTATTACAGCAACATCAGGAGAAAATGGAAGTATTAGTCCATCAGGAGCAATAACTTTAGAGGATGGACAATCACAAACATTTACGTTTACTCCTAATGAAGGGTATGAGGTTAGTGATGTTATAGTAGATGGAGTTTCTGTAGGTGTTATGGACAGCTATAGATTTGAAGATATAAAAAAGGATATGACTATAAATGTTGTTTTCAAATTAAAAGATACAGATGATAATGCATTGAATAGTAAAGAAAATCCTATTGTATTAAAAGATGGACAAGTAATGATAGAAGCTGAAAAATTAGAATTAGATGGTGAAGGTGGAGAAATAGAAAATAAAGAAGGAGCTAATGATGATAAAGTTGTAGGCTGGTTAGGAAATACTAGTAGGGGAAATGCATGGTTAAACATGTGGCTAAATTCTGAATCTGCAGCTGTATATGATATAGAAATAAGATATTTTTCTGGAGCAGACAATAATTTGTTTTATGTAAATAATGATGAATCAATATTAGGAAAAATAGAATGTAAAAAAACAGAGCCTAATTTTGAAACAAAAACTATTAGAGTTTCACTTAATAAAGGACTAGATAAAATTAAGTTTTTTAATAATGATGAATCAACAGTTAATATTGACAGCATAAAAATAACAAAAATAAAAAATATAGTAGATAAATCAGAACTAAACACAGCTATAGAAAATGCTAATAAAGTAGAAACATCAAGATACACACCAAATAGTTTAGAAAAATTTAATGAAGCGTTAGTAATTGCAAATGGTGTAGTATCTGATAATGAAGCAACTCAAGAGGAAATTAATGAGGCTATAAGTAATCTAAAGAATGCAACAGAAAATCTTATAGAAAAAGCTGATAAAACAGAATTGGTAAATTTATTAGAAAGAGCGAAAGTTATTGATTTAGATAAATACACTAGTGAAAGTAGAGAAAATTTAAAATATATAATAGCAAAAGTAGAACAGGTTATAAGAGATGAAAATGCAACTCAAGAAAGTGTAGATGGTATAAAATTAGAACTTTCAAAAGCCATTGATAATTTAGTTGAAGCTAATAACAATAATAACGGAAATAACAGTAGCAATAATGAAAATAATAATAACAATAATGGCAATGTTAACAATAATAATACTGGAGGCAATAGCGATAATGGTAACAATAATAGTATTAACAACAATTCTCAAAAGTTACCAAATACAGGTTCCGTATTAGGGAATCTATCTAGTATTATAGCTGTTGGATTGTCAACAGTTGGTGCAATATTACTTAGAAAAAAAGAAAATTAGATTTTTATTTATTAAGAGAATTAATTGAGGGTTAGATATTAGAAATAGTTATCTAACAAGAAAATTTCTGAGATCTAATATCAAGGACAATTTTCAAATTTATGAATTAAACTATATGAGTAAAAATTATGTTTTGCTCAATATTTTATGATTAAATAGTTCTACAAATTAGGAACTACTTAGGATTAATAATATTGTTCAAATAAATAAAAAAGATATTTTATAGGGGAGGATTTTATATGAGACCATTTCAAAAAAAATGTTGTGCTTTATTGGTAGGAATGTCTGTAATGACTAGCTTAGTACCAACAACTAGAACATCGGCAGTATCTTTAAACGCTGAAGCTAAGCAAAAGCAAAATGCCGAAACAGTTTATGTAGGTTTTATTAAAGATGGAGAAAGATCTACATTATTTAACCAAGATTGGCGCTTTTACAAAGGTGATCAAGTTGGTGCAGAAGCTGTTGATTTTAATGATTCAGCTTGGCGTTCTTTAAGCTTACCACATGATTGGAGTATTGAAGGTGATTTTACTGTTGAAGGTGAAGCAGAAAGTGGGTTTTTATTAGGTGGTACTGGATGGTATCGTAAACATTTTGTTGTTCCAGAAAAGTATGAAGGCAAAGAATTTACTATAAACTTTGATGGGGTTTATATGAATGCTGAGGTTTATGTAAATGGTAAGCTAGTAGGGGAACATAACTATGGTTATACAGCATTTGCTTTTGATATAACTGATGAATTGATATGTGATGGAGAAAGTGAAAATGTAATAGCAGTTAAAGTAAGAAATCCAATTCCAAGTAGTAGATGGTATTCTGGAAGTGGTATATATAGAGATGTTACATTAACAGTTACAGATTCTATCCATGTTTCACATTTAGGAACAACTGTTACTACACCAGAAGTTGAATCACAAAAGGGTGGAAATGTTGATGTAGTAGTTGAAACAGTTGTAGAAAATGAATCAGATAACACTAGTGATATTAAACTTAAAACTACTGTTGTAAATTCTGATGGAGAAGAAGTTAGTAATCCAGTAGAAACAACTGAAAATATAACTGCAAATGGAAACTTTACTTTTAAACAAACAGCTGTAGTAAATAATCCAGCTTTATGGTCAGTTGATAACCCAAATATGTATAAAATAAAAAATGAGGTTATAGTAAATGATGAAGTAGTTGATACTTATTATACAGACTTTGGATTTAGATATTTTAACTTTGACAGAGATACAGGCTTCTCATTAAATGGAGAAAATATGAAGCTTAAAGGTGTTAGTATGCACCATGATCAAGGGGCTTTAGGAGCAGCTTCTTATTATAGAGCTGTTGAACGCCAAATGGAGATAATGAAGGAAATGGGTGTAAATTCAATTCGTGTTACTCATAATCCAGCAAGTGAAATGTTATTAGAAATCTGTGATAGATTAGGGCTTTTAGTTATTAATGAAGCCTTCGATACTTGGACAAACTCTAAGAATGGTAATGTAAATGACTTTGCTAAATTCTTTAATGTTCCTATAGAAGAAGGTAACCAAATAATTAATGGAGAACCAGGAATGTCTTGGGGAGAATTTGAAGCTAGAACAATGGTTAAGACTTCAAAAAATAATCCATCAGTAATTATGTGGTCAATAGGAAACGAAGTTTTAGAAGGTATAGGAGGAGATTCATCTAACTATGCTAAAATTACACAAGATATCATAGATTGGGTTCAAGATGAAGATACAACTAGACCTGTTACTATTGGAGATAACAAAAGTAAAGGATGGGATAATAGAGCTATAGCTATTTCAGATGTTGTTGCTAATAATGGTGGTATAGTTGGATTTAACTATGCTAATGAAGATCAATTTAACAGTTTAAGGGATAGCAAAGATAATTGGATACTTTATGGATCAGAAACTAGTAGCGCAGTTCATAGTAGAGGATATTACAAAGTTAGAAATCATAACGATGAAAGTAGAAAGGATCTTCAATTACCTGAATTTGATAACAATTCAAATAAGGTAGGTTGGGGACACTCTGCAAGTGATGCATGGAAATACACAATAAAACATGACTATAATGCAGGAGAGTATGTATGGACAGGCTTTGATTATATTGGAGAACCTACACCTTGGAATGGAACAGGAACAGGAACTGTTGGTGGAGGAAAAGGAGCTGCTCCAAAATCAAGTTACTTTGGTATAGTTGATACAGCTGGATTTGAAAAAGATGTTTATTATTTATATCAAAGTCAATGGAATGATGATGTAAATACTTTACATGTATTACCAACATGGAATGAAGAAGATATTCCAGTTGAAAATGGAAATGTTCAAGTTGATGTATTTACAGATGCTTATAAAGTTGAATTATATTTAAATGGTAGATTAATTGATACTAAAACAGCAACAGAGCATACAACACCAGTAGGATATAAATATTATACTTTTGAAAATGATTCATTATATCCAAGTTTCACTGTTCCATATGAAGAAGGTACAGTAGAAGCAAAAGGATATGATAAGGAAGGTAATTTATTAACTAAAACGGAAGGTAGATCTTCAGTTACAACTTATGGAGAAGTATCTACTGTAGATTTAAGTGCTGATAAAACTACTATAAGTGCAGATGGATATGACTTATCTTATATTACTGTTGATTTAGTAGATGAAGATGGAAATATAGCTTCTGGAGCTAATAATAAATTAACTTATACTCTTGAGGGAAATGGTAAAATAGTTGGTTTAGATAATGGTAATGCAGCTGATACAGATAGATACAAACCAGAAACTGATAAATCTGGAACTAGAAGTGCATTTAGTGGTAAAGCTTTAGTTATAGTACAATCTACTAAAGATGCAGGCGAAATGACTTTAACTGTTTCAGGTGAAGGGTTAGAATCTCAATCTATAACTATTAATACTGTAAATACAGCAGGTGATAATAAATATATAGAATCTTATGATATAGTTAAAGATTATTATGTATCATTAGAAGAAAAGCCATTACTACCAAAAGAAGTTACAGCTAGATATAGCGATGGTACTACTGAAACTTTAAAAATTGATTGGAATGAATATGATGAAGCTGAGTTAAGTACTCCTCAAATATTTAAAGTTACAGGTAAATTATCAGGTACAGATATTGCGGTAATTGTTAATGTACATGTAATTGGTGATGTAGTTTCAATGGAAAATGTATCAACTTTCACATATGCAGGAAATACTCCGACACTTCCTAAGACAGTAAAGGGATATTTAGCAAATGGTACAGAATCAGAAGAATTTGTTGTTAATTGGAATCTTGATGGATTAGATTTTTCAAAGGAAAATACAGATGTTTCTGTTCCAGGTACTGTAGAATTATTAGGTAAAACTTATAATGTTACAGCAAATGTACGTATAGTTCCAGCTTTAAAAGCAGCTAGAAATCTTGCTATAAATAAAGCTGATGAAAATGATGATATCCCAGTATTATCACAAAGTCCTAAAGTAACAGCAGATAACTTAAATTCTATTAACAATGGAATTACAAATGGTGGGGAAAATGTTAATGAGCGTTGGACAAACTGGAATGAACGTAATTTAACTGGAGAAAATGGAGAACCTAAGGGAGCTTATGTTCAATTTGATTGGGATAATAAATATGATATAGATCGTCTAGATTTATGGTTATTTACAGATAACTTAAGTGCAAGAATTCCAAAGAAAGTTGAAATTAGCTATAAAAATGAAAATGGAGAATATGTTGTTGCTCCACATACAAATACAACAGAAGTATCACATACAGCAGGAGAAACAACTTATTTCTTAGATGAAGTTATAAATACTGATAGTATTAGAATTTATATGCAACAACCACAAGTTGGAAATTGTGTTGGATTAACAGAAGTAAAAGTTTATGAGTATGTAATGCAAGAAAATTCTAAAACTACAAATACTTTAACAGAAATAAAAATAGATGGCAAAGCTTTAGAAAACTTTGATCCAACTACAAATGAATACTCAATTAATTTAGAAAAATTACCAGAGTTAGTTGAAGCAACAGCAACTGATAATGCATCAGTAACTATATTACCAATCCATAATAATAAATCAACAATAGTTGTTCGTGCAGAAGATGGATCTAAAAATGTTTATACTGTAAGTTATGTATTACCAGCACCAAAGGAATATACAGTTACAGTAAATAAAACAGAAGGTGGTTCAATTGCCGGAGCAGGAAAATATGTAGAAGGTGAAGAAGCTACTTTAGTTGCAACAGCAAATAAAGGATTCAAGTTCCTAGGTTGGTTTGATGCAGATGGAAAAGAAGTTAGCAAAGATGCAACTTACAGATTTATAGTTAGTTCTGATGTAGTATTAAATGCTAAATTCGAAAAAATTCCTGAAGTTGTGGATCCAAGTGACCCAATAGACCCAGAAGAGCCAACAAACCCAGAGAATCCTGGTAATCCAGAAGAACCAACAGATCCAAGTGACCCAGGAAAGCCTGTAGATCCAAGTAATCCAGGAAATCAAGGTGGCTCAAATAGCTCAAATGATTCAACTGGAGATAGTGATGCTAAATTGCCTTCAACTGGTTCAGTGGTATCAAGTACTCAAATACTTGTATTAGCCTTAGTACTAGTAGGAATAGGAACAGTTATATTAAGAAAAAGAAAATATGGATTAAAATAAGTTAGACTTTTTTATGCCTCAGGGGAATTTCCCTTGGGGTATTTTTTTATAAAGAAAATAAAAATAGACTTGCCTATTGCTTTTTTAAAAATAAATTTATATTACCAAATATTTATATGTAACAAATATTTAATTTATCCATATAATTTAAATAAATTAATGAAAAAAATGATATTAAATGAGGAAAATACTAAATCTTTATAAAAGATTATATATTGAAAAAAAGTACATAAATAAAGTTTTTGACAGTATTAATAGAAAATTCATGAAAAAGAGTAAGTTTTATTATGTAGATACTTAAAAATAACTTATGAGTCTGAATGGGGGAGGTAATTTGGAAGAGCAGCTAATAAGTATTGAAGAAATTATGAAAATACTAAAAAAAAGGATGAGAATTATAGCGCTAATAACATTATTATTTACATTGGCTTCAGCATTATTAACTTTTTATGTAATTGAGCCAAAATATGAAGCGAATACAAAGCTTTTTATAGGAAAAGAAGCTACAGGGACCAATCAAAGTTATAGTCAAAGTGATGTGATAATGTACCAGACATTAATGAAAACTTATTGCGAAGTAATAAAAACAAATGATCTTATTGTAAATGCTACAAAAGAAGCTAATGTTGATTTAAATGCAGAAGAAGTTTTAGAAAACATAAATGTAATTACAATTGCTGATACACAAATTTTAGAAGTTAGTTTTAAAAGTAGAGATGCAAAAGAGGCAAGGGATTTAATTGAAGGAGTTACAAAGGAATTTATAAAAATATCAAAAGAAATATTTCCAAATGGGAATATAAAAGTATTGGAAGAAGTAAGCCTTCCAGAGAAGCCAGTAAGCCCAAATAAAGTAATTAATATTTCAATAGGATTTTTATTAGGAGTAATAACGAGTATTGGATTATCATTTTTATTAGAATTTTTAGATAAGACAATTAGAATAAAGGAACAAATAGAAATAGAATTTAATGTATCCGTAATTGGATTGATTCCAAATATAAAAGAAAGGAAAGCTTAAATATAGTTATGTACTATCACCTTTGTAATATCATTAACTTCAAAAATAGATAATAAGTAAGAAGGGAGAAAAATGCTTATAGTAGAGAAAAATCCTAAGTCAGTTATTTCAGAAAGCTTTAGAACTTTAAGAACAAATTTACAATACTCATCTTTAGATAATCAATATAAGGTAATTGTAATAACTAGCCCAAATCAAGGGGAAGGAAAGACGACAATAGCATCAAATCTTGCATTGACTCTTGCTCAGGAAGAAAGCAAAGTTGTTTTAATAGATTGTGATTTAAGAAAACCATCTATTCATAGAAGATTTAAAATCTCCAATTCAACTGGTTTATCAGATGTATTATTGGATGAAGAAGAGTTTGTTATAGCATCAAATCAACACGAAAAAAATATGACTATATTAACATCTGGACATATACCACCCAATCCAGCAGAAGTATTAGCCTCTGATAAAATGTCTAAGCTTTTAGATTGCTTAAGGAAAAAGTTCGATTATATTATTTTAGATACGCCTCCATTACTTTTTGTAACAGATCCTCAAATACTATCAATTAAAGCCGATGGAACTATATTAGTACTTAGGGCAGGAAAAACTAAAAAGAAGGAAGTAAAAGATTCTTTTGAATTACTTAGAAAAGTTAATGTCAACATAATTGGAGCAGTTTTAAATGCAGTAGATAATAATGAAAATAAATATTATTACTAATACCCAAAAGCATAATACACTAAAGCATAGAAAAACTAAGACAATGAATTAAGAGTTATTAATAAAAGTAGGAGGAAGTATGAAAAATATTATTTACTTAATCCTTAAAAGAATAATAGATATCATTGGATCTATTTTAGGTATTATTTTAGCAAGCCCAATATTATTAGTTATGGCAGTCTTAATAAAATTGGAATCAAAAGGGCAAATACTTTTTTCTCAAACTAGGGTTGGCCTACATGGAAAAGAATTTAAAATTTATAAATTTAGATCAATGGTAGATGGAGCAGAAGCACTTAGAAAAAGCATTGAAGATAAAAATGAAATGTCTGGCCCTATGTTTAAAGTAAAAAATGATCCTCGGATTACGAAAATAGGAAGGTTTATAAGAAAAACAAGTATAGATGAATTACCGCAGTTAATAAATGTTTTAAAGGGTGAAATGAGTTTGGTTGGACCAAGGCCAAGCCTTCCAAGTGAAGTTGAAAAATTTGAACCTTGGATGCTAAAGAGACTGGAAGTAAAGCCAGGACTTACTTGCAAATGGCAGGTATCAGGAAGAAATAATATTTGCTTTGAGGATTGGATGAAGTTAGATATAGATTATGTGAATCATAGAAATATTACGTTAGATATAAAGTTAATATTTAAAACAGTTATTTTGCTATTTGGAGATAAGAATGCATATTGATTGGAGGAAGTGAATGAATATAGTAATGGCTGGGACTGGCTATGTTGGATTAGTTACAGGAGCATGTCTTTCAGAAATCGGACACAATGTATTATGCGTAGATATTGATGAAAAGAAAGTTGAAGTAATGAAAAGTGGGAAAACTCCAATATATGAGCCTGGTCTATATGAAATAATAAAAAGGAATTTTGATGCTGGTAGACTAGATTTTACTACTGATTATAAAAATGTATATAAAAATGAAACTGTTGTGTTTATTGGAGTTGGAACTCCGGAGAGAGAAGATGGTTCAGCTAATTTAGATTATGTCTTTGATGTATGTAAACAAATTGTTGAAAATGTAGAAAGTGATTGTTTAGTTGTAGTTAAATCTACTGTGCCAATAGGAACTAATGATAGAATTGAGGAATTTTTAAAAGAAAATTTAGTTAATAACGTAAATGTTGAGGTAGCATCTAATCCAGAATTTTTATCACAGGGAACAGCTATAGTAGATACGATGCAAGCAAGCAGAATAATCATTGGAGTAGAATCAAAAAGAGCAGAAAATATATTAATAGAAATATATTGTAAATTTAATCGGCCTATAGTTTGCACTGATAGAAGAAGTGCTGAGATGATAAAATATGCTTCAAATGATTTCTTAGCATTAAAGATAAGTTTTATTAATGAAATAGCTAATGTTTGTGAAATTATAAAAGCAGATGTAGAAGATGTAGTAAAAGGAATGAGCTATGATAAAAGAATTGGAAACAAGTTTTTAAGTGCGGGGCTAGGTTACGGAGGATCCTGCTTTCCTAAAGATACTAAGGCACTTCATTGGCTAGCAAACGATCATGGATATGAGATAAAAACTATAAAAGCAGCTATAGAAGTAAATGAAAATCAAAAGCTTAAGTTGTTTAGAAAAGCTAAGCAAAGATTTGGAAGTTTAAAAGGAAAACGGATTGCGGTACTTGGATTAACCTTTAAGCCTGAAACAGATGATTTAAGAGAAGCACCATCAATTTCTAATATAAAAAGATTATTAGATGAAGGAGCAGAAGTAATAGCTTTTGATCCAGTGGGAATAGAAAACTTTAAGAAAAGGTATCCAACAGAAATAAGTTATGTATCTAATCCAGAAGATGCATTAAAAGATTCAGATATGGTATTTATATTTACGGAATGGAAGGAAATAAAAGCAATAGAATTAAAAAAATATATGGAGTTAATGAAAACACCAATAATATTTGATGGAAGAAATTGTTTTAGATTAGATGAAGTTAAAGAAATAAAAATAGACTATTATTCAATAGGAAGAAAAGAAATTCTTAATTTAAAAATTGAGCAATAAAATGTGTATATTATATAAAAATTAAAGGTGAAATGGTAGAGTGAAATGAAAAAGATTTGTTTTATAGCTTCCACTGGAGGACATTTTGATCAACTAATGATGCTTAAGCAAATTATGGATAAGTATGATAGCTTCATTATAACTGAAAAAACATCTTATCAAGCTATAAAAGATACTCGAAAAACTTATTATTTAAAGCAAGTAAATAGGCATGAAAAAATATTTATATTCAAAATGCTTGTAAATCTTATAAATACTTTAAAAATATTTATAAAAGAAAAGCCAGATGTAGTTATATCAACAGGAGCTCTAGTTACTATACCAATGTGTATAATAGCTAAGATATTTAGAAAAAAACTTATATTTATTGAATCATTTGCCAAAATTAATAGTCCTACATTAACAGGGAAACTTTTATATAAATTTGCAGATCAGTTTTATGTGCAATGGAAAGATATGCTTAAAGTATATCCTAAAGCTATTTATAAGGGGGGGATATATTGAAAAAATTAAGAAAGATCTGTGCTTTTTTGCCCACTAAGCTTGTTATATATATAGATAATTTTATGGCATATGGTAAGGTATTAAATTTAAATGAACCAAGGTATTATGGAGAAAAAATACAATGGATAAAATTATATGGACAAGTTGAAAGATTCACTTCATTAGTTGATAAATATCAAGTTAGAAGTTATGTTGAAGAGAAAATAGGAAGTATATATTTACCAGATTTATATAGGATATATGAAAGTATTTATGAAATAGATTATGATGAATTACCAGAAAAATTTGTTTTGAAGCTGAATAATGGTTCTGGTGGAAATATTATATGTAGAGATAAGCCATTACTAGATAAAGAGTTAACTAATGAAAAGCTTAGAAGGTTAATGAAAGAAAAATACTATAAATATACAAAAGAACTTCAATATAAAAATATAAAAACAATGATATTATGCGAAGAGTACTTAGAAGATAGTAGTGGAGGCTTAATAGAGTATAATTTACATTGTTTTAATGGAAAGGTTGGATTTATTGAGGTTCATACAGATAGGTTTAATGTATATAAAGAAAATTATTATTATCCTGATTGGTCAGAAGCTAAGTTTAGAGGAAAGACAAAGAGTAGTGCAAAGCATATAGGAAAGCCAAAAAATCTAGAAAAATTAATTGAGCTTTCAGAAATATTAGCAAGTGATTTTGCTTATGTAAGAGTTGATTTCAATGCTGTAGATAATAAATTATATTTTGGGGAACTTACCTTTACTCCATCTAGTGGTACAGAGGGATTTTACCCTATTGAATATGATTTAGAAATAGCTGAAATGATAGATCTTAGTAAGTATTAAATAAGTAAGTAGAAAAATAGAAATTGATAAGGAAAAAATGGGGATTAAGCAGTATTAATGGAGAGTTAGCAGTAAAAGTTTGGGGGCTTTCAAATAGATATTAAAAATGGGGTGAAGTTTATGGATAAAATACCTAAAGTTATACACTACTGTTGGTTTGGGGGAAAGGAGAAGCCTAAATTAATAAATAAATGTATGGAAACCTGGAAAAGGCATCTTAAAGATTACAAGATAATAGAGTGGAATGAAGAGAACTTTAATATAGATATGTGTAGCTTTACTAAGGAAGCATATAAAGATAAAAAGTGGGCTTTTGTATCAGATTATTGTAGACTGTGGGTTCTATGCAATTATGGGGGGATATACTTAGATACTGATATTGAGATTTTAAAGCCATTAGATGATTTATTAGATGATAAGTCATTTACAGGAGTTGAAGAGGAAGATAAAATAGCCTTTGGTATATGGGGATGTAGAAGGCAAGATAAGTTTTTAGGTGAGATTCTAGAATATTATAATTTACTAAATTACTCAGAATATAAGGGGAACTTACAAGGATTAGCAATTCCGATACACATTACAAATATGGCAAAAAAATTAGGATATATAAAGAATCAAGATAGTATTTCTTATTATGGTGATGATATAGCTGTATATCCTAAAGAGTATTTTTATCCTAAAAGACATGCTTGGGAAGAACCTGAAATTACAAAAAACACATATACAATTCATCATTATGAAGGAACTTGGAGAAAACCATATCAAATATTAAGAACAAAAATTAAGGAGCTATTATTGAATGTTATTAGATCTTTCAGATAAATAGGTAAAGAGGTGGATTTATGATTAGCCTAATTATACCAGTTTTTAATGTAGAAAAGTATTTAAGGCAATGTTTAGAAAGCATTATAAAACAAAGCTTTAGTAATTATGAAGTAATAATTGTTGATGATGGATCTACAGATAAGAGTATGGAGATAATTAAGGAATATGAAAAGAAATTTAAGCAAGTAAAAATATTATCTCAAAGAAGCAAGGGAGTTTCAGAGGCAAGAAATTTGGCTTTAAAATATGCTATAGGAGAATACATCTTATATATAGATTCAGATGATTTCTTAAAATTAAATATGTTAGACCTAATGGTTAATAAGGCTAATAAAACTAAAGCTGATATAGTCATGTGTAATTACAATCTTTACTATGGACCTAATAATAAAAATAATAGAGTGGTTAGCTATAATGTTTTGGAGGATAGGATATATTCCTCAAGTGAAGTTATAGATATGATTTTAAATTTTAATATTCAAGGACAACTATGGAACAAGCTGTTTAAGAGAAGTTTGCTTTTAGAAAATAATTTTGAATTTGAAAAGGGGAGGTATGTTCAAGATATATTTCCAGTTTTTAAATCAATTAATAATAGCAATAAAATAGCATTTGTAAATAAAGATTTATATTATTACAGACAAAGAGATACCTCAACTATTCATAAAAAAATACTAAATTAGCAGAAGATTACTATCATGCAATGATTAGTATAATTCAATATATTATTAATAATGACATTCAAGTAAATTCCAATAGCTTTAAGGTATTTAGAGCAAGTATCTTATCGTATTTTATTTATCATTATACTAATACAGATGTTAAGAGTAGCTATAGAGATTTTAAAAAATCTAAATATGCAGATTTAGATGTTAAAATTAAAGATTTTATATTCTTAAAAAGTTTAAATAAAATGGATAAATTAAGATTACTCTTATGGAAGCTTAGAATATTTAATTTAATAAAAAGGATAAAAAATAAAATATAAGAAATTTATTTTATATACATTGTAGAAAAATAATGAAAAAAAGATAGTTACGGATGCAGATAGAAAAATTATGAAAGCAAAGAGACAATTATTTAGTTAAATAGAAAAATCATAAAAGTAAAAAGAGAGTTATTTATTTATATAGAAAAATCATTGAAACAAAAGGAAAGTTATGGATTTAGGAAAATATAAGTTAAAAAAATGATGCTGTTTATTTGATATTTAAGGAGAGATATGAGCAATAAAAGAATAATTAAAAATTATTTATATAATATAGGATATGAAATTTTAATATTGATACTACCAGTAATAACAGCACCATATATATCGAGAGTTTTAGGAGCAGATGGTATTGGCATCAGTAATTATACTAGTTCTTTTGCAATAGTATTTTCAGTGGTTGGAAAATTTGGTATAGAGAGATATGGAAGTAAGTGTATAGCTTATACCAGAGATAATAAAGAAAAAAGAAGTAAAACTTTTTGGAGTATATGGGCTCTGCAAGTTATAACTAGTCTTATATCAATTATTGCTTATATTATATTCTTTTCAATTCAAGGAGATTCATTGAAGCTTTTATTAATATTGCAATTACCAGTTGTGATATCTTCGTTAATAGATATAAGTTGGTTTTATATAGGCTTAGAAAATTTTAAGAAAATAGTAATCAGAAATACAGTTATAAAGACTATAAGTGTAATGCTAATATTTACTTTAGTGAAAAGTTATAGTGATTTAAACAAATATATTCTTATTAATTCTCTATCAGCTTTACTAGGATGTATTACATTTTGGAATTCTATATTTAAATATGTAAATAAAATTAAATTTTCTAATATAAGCATAAAGCCATATATAAGAGAATCATTTATATATCTTATTCCACAAATATGTATACAAGTTTACACAGTTGCAGATCAAATTATTGTAGGAACATTAGCAAGTGTTACAGATGTTGGGTACTATTCACAAAGCTTAAGGATTCCTAAAATGTCATTAGCCTTTATTACATCTTTAAGTACGGTACTTATGCCAGCAATAGCAAATCTATATGAAAAAGCAGATATAAAAAATATTCATAAGTATTTAAAAAGCTCATTGCAGATAACAATTTGCATTGGTATATTTGGAGTAAGCTCTATGGCAGCAGTTTCTAATAAATTTGTTCCAATCTTTTTTGGAGAAGATTTCAATATAACAATTCCATATATGATGATAAATAGTTTAATAGCAATAATCATACCTGTAGGATTAGTTTTTACAAATCAATTTACCATACCAGCTAGTAAAAATAGAGAATATGTAATTCCCATAGTTTTAGCATCTATAGTAAGTATAGTTTCTAACTTAATTCTAATACCGATTTTAGGAATAGTAGGAGCAATAATAACAGTGATATTAACTGAATTAACATCTACTATCTTGAAAATAGTCTTAATAAGAAAGTATTTAAATATGAAGGAGTTATTTAAAGACACATATATTTACTTAATATTTGGAAGTGTTAATTTTATTATTGTGTATTTAAGTAGTTTCATTATTAGAACTAATTTTATATCTTTAGTATTTATATGTGGATTATGCTTTTTAGTTTATGGGGCATTAATGTTGATATTTAATAATCCAATTAAGGTAGATATCTTAAATTTAACAAAAAGCAAAAGAAAAGATAAGAAAAAATATTTTGTTAAGGGGATAAAATAGAATTTTATAGAAGGGAGACTATAGTGATATTTATAACAGTTGGAACTCAAAAATTCCAATTTAATAGATTGCTTAAAGAAATTGATAGATTAATAGAAGAAGAGATAATTACAGAAGAGGTATTTGCTCAAATTGGATACAGTGATTATAAGCCTAAAAACTACAAGTATAAAGAATTTATAGATAGAGATGAGTTTCAAGATGTAATAAAAAGGAGCAAAATTATAATAACTCATGGAGGGACAGGATCTATTATTGGTTCAGTAAAGCAAAGAAAAAAAGTAGTTGCAGTTCCAAGGCTAAAGGAATTTGGTGAGCATGTAGATAATCATCAAATTCAAATAGTTTCAGAGTTTGAAGTCATTGGATTTATAGAAGTTGCTAAAAATATTGATATGCTAGGTAATGCTATTTCTAATATAGATAAGTTAGAATTAAAAGAATATATTTCAAATACAGCTAAAATTATAAAAGAAATAGAAGTATTTATAAGAAAAATATAAATATGAAAATATAAAGCTAAAGGTATTAATAGATAATATAGCTATATAAAAAGAGGAGAGTTTATTGATTTGAATATATTATATTTAAATAACTCTGTACATTTAGGTGGTGATACTAAGTGCATTTTAAAGCTTTCCAAGGAGCTTAAGTATAGTAATAAGATTATAATGGGAAGTAATGGAGGCAGCTTAGTAACTGAATTTCAAAAAATGGGGATTAAACATTATAAAATAAAGCCTGTAAGTAGCATAAATATTTTCAGTATAATATTTAATATTATATTGATTATTAAAATAGTTAGAAAAGAAAGCATAGATATTATACATAGTCATCATAGAATGACTACTTTAATGTCAAAGATAGCATCAAAATTTATAAAAGTAAAAGTAATTCATACTCAGCATTTATGTATTGAAAATAAATTTTGTCTAACTAGGCTTTCCTTAAACAATATAAAAACAATAACTGTTAGCAATGGTGCTAAGGAGATTTTAAAAAGAAAATGTAAGTTAAGTGAAAAAAATATGACAACTATATATAACAGTATAGAATTAGAATGCAAAAATAAAGAAATAGATTCTAAATTATTAGAGTTAAAAGAAAAAGGATTTTTTTTAGTAGCTCAAGTAAGTAGAATTATTGATTACAAAGGAGTGTACGACTTTGTAGATGTAGCAAAAAACACTGTTAAAATTAATAAGGATATAAGATTCTTATTAATTGGAGAAGGAGAAGAAAGTGAAAATTTAAAGAAATATATAAATCAATGTAATTTAGAAGATTATGTATATATGTTAGGAAGTAAGGAGAATATTATTGAACATTTAAAATATATAGATTTAATATTACTATGCTCTCATATAGAGGGGCTACCATTAGTACCATTAGAAGCATTTTCACAGGGAGTACCTGTTATTGCTACAAATATTGAAGGAACAAAAGAAGAAATAGTAGATGGAGAAAATGGATTTTTAGTTGAAGAAAAAAACATAGAAAAATTTACTGAAAAGATAAATTATATTTTTAATAATAAGGATTTATATAATTCATTAAAGGAAAATGCATATAAAATATTTAAGGAAAAGTTTGATGTAGATAGATATATAGCAGAACATATAGTTTTATATGATGAAGTATTATATGCGAAATAAATAAGGAGATAAGTATGGTGCTGTATAAACCAATAGCACATAAAAAAGAAAAATTAATATTTAGTTTATTTTTTATGATAGTAATAATGAGTCAAGGAATGAGGGGAAGATTAAATAGTATAACAAATACAAGCATATTCAACTATCACTTAATTCCAATAATACTAATTATATTAATGTTCATTAAAAGAAGTAATAAAGTAAGTAAGAAAAACTTTATTTTTATATTTTCAATAATTGGTTTCATAGGAATCGGATTTATAGCTAATAGATATAGTATATCTCAGCTTATAAGAACGACAATTGGATTTATACTTCCATTATTAATGTTATTAATTAATTATAAGGATGTAGACACAAGTTATATTTTACCTAAAGTATTAAAGACCTTTAATATATTTATTAGTATTACTTTTTTAATTCAAGTAATAATGAGCATAAAGTATGGAAGAACTGGTGGAATAGTAGGACATCCATTAACTTCAGGATGGTATTATGGGATATTCATAAGTTTAAATTGTGTTTATTATAAATATTTTAATGTTAAGAAAGACTTTTTTATAATTAAGGATATACTAATTGCTCTAATAGGAACTGTTCTAGCATCAGGAAGAATTTCGCTTATAATAGTGCTTATATTAAGTTTATTATATACAGTGAGTTGTTGTAGAAATAAAATAATTCCATATATAATTGTACCTATAATAATTATTGTGTTTTTATCGACTTCAATTGTAGATAAATACATATGGGAGAAATTTAGAGATACAGCTTCTTGGGGAGATATAACTAATGGAAGATTGCTTGGAATAAGGGAAATGAAATTCTTTAATGTATATCCTAAGTTTTTTACTGGAAAGGGTGTAGGGTATTCAAATTATATAAGTCAATACTTATTTGAAGTTGTAAATTTTGAAAATCCAATAATTATGTTTTCTTTTGATTATGGAATTATAACTGCAATAATGTTACTAATTGTTTCATTTATTTGCCCAGTACAAAACTTTATAAGAAGTAAAAATATTTTATTAGCTATTAATTTTACAGCTATATTTATAATTCCATTCACATACAACGGACTAGCAGAAACAGTAGGTATATTAATAGTGTTGATATTTATTATTTATATATATTTAATAATAAATAATGGAATTAAAAAGATTAATAAATTGTAGAATAGAAAATCTCAAGGGGTCAGACCATTGCGTTAGTCCCTTTGGATTTTATAATTTTGTTGTAAATAGAAAGTAAATTAATGTTTGGAGGGAAATGATTAAGGGGAGATTGATTGGTACATAGATCTAGAGAAATGGAAATTCTAAAAATAATCCAAGTATCTAAAAATAATCCACTTCTTATGTAATGCAAGAAATATAATCTAAAAATATTAAAAGTTTAAATAAAGAATATTCTAAAATAAATTAAATAAGGTATGATATTATAAATACATGAAATGTAAAGCATTACAAAATGTGGTTTTCATCAAAGGTAAAGACCAATAAAATATTATATATGTAATTTAATATGGAGGGGTTTAAATGAGAATTAAAAAACTAACATCAATTTTGTTAGCAGCAACATTATCTTTAGGGTTAGTAGCGTGTGGAGGAAAGAACGATGATACAGGCAGTAATACTGGGGAGAGTAAAGACAATAAGATAACAATATGGGCATGGGATGAAGCTTTCAACATAGTAGCAGCAAATAATGCTAAAGAAATATATCAAAAGGAAAATCCAGATGCAGAAATTGAAGTTGTAACAATGGCTCAAGATGATATAGTAGCTAAATTAAATACAAGCTTATCTTCTGGATCTTATGAAGGTCTTCCCAATGTTGTATTAATTGAAGATTATAAGATTCAAGGGTATTTAACAGCATATCAAGATGAATTTGCAGATTTATCTTCAGCAGCTAAAAGAGAAGATTTTGCAGAATATAAGACAGGTGTAAATTATGTTGATGGTAAATTATATGGGATACCTTTTGATAGTGGAGTAGCAGCAACATTCTATAGAACAGATTTAATAGAACAAGCTGGATATACCAAGGAAGATATGCAAAACTTAACTTGGGAAAAATATATTGAAATAGGTAAAGCAGTAAAAGAAAAAACAGGAGTTGCAATGTGTACATTAGATCCTAGTGATATAGGACAAATCAGAATGATGTTACAAAGTGCAGGAGCATGGTACACAGATTCTGATGGAAAAGTTTCTATAGCAGATAATCAAGCATTAAAGGATTCTATAAAGATATATAATGATTTAGTGAAATCAGGAATTACAAAACAAGTAGCAGATTGGGATCAATTTGTAGGCGCATTTAATAATGGTGAAGTTGCATCAGTAGTTACTGGTTGCTGGATTGGACCTTCAATTAAAAAGGCTGAAGATCAAAGTGGAAAATGGGCAATAGCAGCCTTCCCTAAGATGGCAAGTAATTCTAAATCAGTCAATGCATCTTCAATAGGGGGAGCAGGTTGGTATGTTCTTAAGAACGTTGGAAATACAGATATGGCAGTAGACTTCCTTGGAAAAACATTTGCTTCAAATACAGATTTGATGAATGGTTTAGCAGATT
Organism: Clostridium sp.; assembly: GCF_017888565.1. GTDB lineage: Bacteria > Bacillota > Clostridia > Clostridiales > Clostridiaceae > Clostridium. The sequence continues at coordinate 61,624 of NZ_JAGHFX010000083.1, read as the reverse complement.
CTATTACTTTAGTTAGTACTTTAAATAAAGCTACTGAAGCTCCAAATTATTCAAAGCCAAGTGAATTCTTCAGTGGACAAGAAATATTCAAAGATTTCGCAGATTGGACAAGTAAAGTTCCTTCAGTAAATTATGGTTTACACACTTATGCAATAGAAGATATTATGACTGAAGCTGTTCAAGCTATAGTTGATGGAGCTGATGTTGATTCAACATTAAAATCCTTCCAAAGTCAAATAGAATCAGCAGTAGCACAATAATAAATTATAAAAGAATTATCATAAGGAGATTAGCCATTTATTAAAACAAAGTTAGTAAATGGCTATTTCTTGTATAGGGGGAGTATACTTGAAAAGGAGTAATAAAAATAGAAGTCTAAAATATAAATTAGATAGAAAAGCTTGGTTATTTGTTATACCAAGTATCATACTAGTAACTGTATTTGTGTTTTATCCAATGATACAAGCCTTTATAACATCATTACAAAGTGGAATGGGTAATAATTTAAGTTTTGTTGGCATTGATAACTATAAGAGATTACTTACAGATTCAACATTTAAAAAAGCATTATTTAATACGGTATTATATTTAATAATTCAAGTGCCAATTATGATTATATTAGCACTTGTTATATCGGCTATACTAAATGATAAGAAGTTAAAAGCTAGAGGATTTTTTAGAACAGCAATATTTTTACCATGTGTTACATCTCTTGTAGCATATTCAATCATATTTAAAAGTTTATTTGCAACAGATGGGTTTGTTAATGCATTTTTAATGAATATAAATGTTATATCAGAACCAATAGCATGGATTACTCATCCAATATGGGCTAGAATATTAATTATAATAGCAATAACATGGAGATGGACAGGATATAATATGGTTTTCTATTTAGCAGGAATGCAATCAATTGATGATTCAATATATGAAGCAGCTGAAATTGATGGAGCAAGTGCTTTTATGAGATTTAAATCCATAACACTTCCATTATTAAAGCCTATAATTTTATTTACAACAATAAATTCTACAATAGGAACATTACAATTATTCGATGAAACTGTGAATATAACAGGTGGAGGACCAGCAAACGCAACAATCACTATTTCACAATATATTTATAATTTATTATTTAAATATTCACCAAACTTTGGATATGCAGCAGCAATTTCGTATGTAATAGTTCTTATAATAGTAATACTATCATTTATTCAATTAAAAGCAGGAGGGGATAAGGATGAGTAGAAAAAGTGGTAAAGGTTTAAGTGGATTATTAAGTTTTATAAAATACGCATTTTTAATTATTTTATCTTTTATATCCATTTTCCCATTTATTTGGATGATTATTGCTACAACTAATAAGTCTGTTGATGTTACAAGAGGTACTTTGATGCCAGGAAGCTATTTTTTGGATAATTTAAAAAATCTTTTAGCATCAGATCTTAAATATACGGTAGCATTTAAAAATTCTTTGATAATTGCAGTTATCACAACAGCATTAGCTATGCTAGTTTCTTCATTGGCAGGTTATGCATTTGAAATATATAAAACAAAAACTAGAGATAAGATATTTAATTTTATATTATTATCTATGATGGTACCATTTGCAGCATTAATAGTTCCTTTGTTTAGATTATTTAGTGAGATGAATAATATTCCTGTCTTAAAAGGAATATCATTAAATACTCATGGTGCAGTAATAATTATTTCAGTTGCAACAGCATTTTTAATTTTCTTCTTTAGACAAAATACAAAGACTTTTCCAAAGGATTTAATGGAAGCAGCAAGGATAGATGGACTTGGAGAATTAGCTATATTCTTTAGAATCTATATGCCAACTATGAAATCAACTTATGCAGCAGCTACAATAGTTACATTTATGGCTAGTTGGAATAGTTATTTATGGCCACTTATCGCATTACAATCACCGGATAAAAGAACCTTACCACTTGTAATATCAGCTTTAGGTTCATCATATACACCAGATTATGGAATGATAATGACTGCTGTTGTAATAGCAACATTACCTACAGCTTTAATATTCTTCTTAATGCAAAAGCACTTTGTTGCAGGTATGACAGGATCAATTAAGGGGTAGTTAAAAGATAATTAAAAGTAAAAGTTTCAAAAGGAAATAAAAAAGAAAGTGGGCAACTGGGGAAATATCATTGGGATTACTTCAGAGGTTCATTTTCTTTCTTAGTAATAAATGTAGAAAATATAAGGGATTGGAGAGAGTTATATTGGATAAAAAAATAGATTTTCATAAAAAAATAAAAGGTAAAATACAGTCAAGAAAATCAGACTTAAAACAAAACTTAAGCCCAAGTTTAGATTGGTTGGAAGATCCAGAAATTTTTAGAATTAATAGAATAGATGCTCACTCAGATCATTTATTTTATGAGAAGAGGGAAGATTTAAAGCTAGGGTATAATATGCCACTTAAGCAAAATTTAAATGGTAAATGGAAATTTTCTTATGCTATTAATCCAAGTAATAGAATTAAAGATTTCTATAGAGAAGATTTCGACTGTAGTAGTTTTGATTATATAAATGTTCCAGGACATATTCAAATGCAAGGATATGATAAGTGTCAATATATAAACACAATGTATCCATGGGATGGAGTAGAAGAATTAAGGCCTCCCCATATTTCAAAAGATTATAATCCAGTTGGAAGTTATGTTAAGTATTTTGAATTAAATGAAGAATTAAAAGATAAAAATGTTTATATTTCATTCCAAGGAGTTGAAACAGCATTTTATGTATGGATAAATGGAGAATTTATAGGATACAGTGAAGATACTTTCACACCATCAGAATTTGAAATAACGAATTATTTAAATAACGGAGAAAATAAATTAGCAGTTGAGGTTTATAAAAGAAGTAGTGCAAGTTGGATAGAAGATCAAGACTTTTGGAGATTTTCAGGAATATTTAGAGAGGTTTATTTATATGCAATTCCAAAGTACCATGTACAAGATTTATTTGTAAAAGCTGGATTAGATGATACCTATACTAATGGAAAATTAAATATACAAATGAAATTAACTGGGCTACTTGAAGGTGAAGATTTTCAGGTGCAAGCTTATTTGAAAGATAGCAATGGAAAGTTAGTTCATAATTTTAAAGAAAATGAAGTTATTATTGATAGTAGTAGAACTATTAATAATAGAAGCAATAATTTCAATGATTGTACAAGCGATGATAATAGTGACATTAACGATATAAATAATAGTAAAGATATTAATGAGGATATTATTGATAATAATAAATTAGCTTTATGCGAGGATAATATTGGTAGAACAAATGATACTTATACAAAAGTAAGAATTAATACAACAATAAATGAAGTTAAGCTTTGGAGCGCTGAAGAACCAAATTTATATACTTTATATATTGAGATTTTAGATGCTGAAGGAAATTTAATAGAAATAGTACCTCAAAAAGTTGGATTTAGAAGATTTGAATTAATTAATAATATTATGTTTCTAAATGGGAAAAGAATAGTTTTTAAAGGTGTTAATAGACATGAATTTAGTTCTAAAAATGGACGTTCAATAACAAAGGAAGATATGTTATGGGATATAAAGTTCTTAAAGCAAAATAACATAAATGCAGTAAGAACATCTCATTATCCTAATCAAAGTTTTTGGTATGACCTTTGTGATGAATACGGAATTTATTTAATAGATGAAGCGAACCTAGAAAGTCATGGATCATGGCAAAAGATGGGGGCTTGTGATCCAGCATGGAATGTGCCAGGTTCAATACCAGAGTGGAGAAATGTTGTAGTAGATAGAGCAGAATCAATGCTTCAAAGAGATAAAAATCATCCATCAATTTTAATATGGTCATGTGGCAATGAATCTTATGCTGGAAGTAATATTTTAGAAATGACAAAATATTTTCATAAAAATGATGATAGTAGATTAGTTCATTATGAAGGAGTATTTTGGAATAGAGAATTTGATGAAATAAGTGATATGGAAAGCAGGATGTATGCAAAGCCATTGGATATAGAAGAATATTTAACTAATAATTCTAAAAAGCCGTATATAAGTTGTGAATATATGCATGCAATGGGAAATTCCTGTGGAGGAATGAAGTTATATACTGATCTCGAAGATAAATATCAAATGTATCAAGGTGGATTTATATGGGATTATATAGATCAAGCTATAGAAGTAATTAATAAGGATGGCAAAAAGGTATTTGCATATGGTGGAGATTTTGATGATAGGGCAACTGATTATTGTTTCTGCACAGATGGAATTATTTATGCAGATAGAACTATATCTCCAAAAGTTCAAGAGGTTAAAGAACTTTACTCAAATGTAAAACTTATTGCAGATAATAAAGGGGTTACTATAAAAAATAATAACTTATTTATTGGAACAGATAAGTATGATTTTATTGCTTATATAGAAAAAGAAGGTAGTAGAGTATTTGAAACAGTTATTAAAGCTGATGTTGCGCCAAGTACAGATAAGTATATTTATATAGGATATCCAAATATTGAAAATACTGGGGAATATACTTATAATATATCTATGAGATTAAGAGAAGATTTGTTATGGGCAAGTAAAGGATTTGAAATATCTTTTGGTCAATCAGTTTATATTGTTGATGCTAATGGATATCAAAAGGTTGATAAGCTAATTAGCTTTAGGAATAACAATGAAGAAGCTAATAAAGAGAATGAAAATAATGTAGTTAATAACGAAGAAAACAACGTAATACATCAAAATTTAGATTTAAGTTTTAACTCTAGCCATAGCAAAATTTTAGATTTATGCTCTAGGTCAACATTTAGAATAATTCATGGAGATGTGAATATAGGAGTAGTTGGAAAAAACTTTAGAATGATGTTCTCGAAGCAAGAAGCAGGATTAATTTCTCTTTGTTATGAAGGAATTGAATATATAACAAGAGTTCCAAGAACTTCATTTTTTAGAGCAACTACAGATAATGATAGAGGTAATGGCCATAATTTTAGAACATCACAATGGCAAATTGCAGGTATGCATCAAAGGTTAGAAAGGTTTGAATGTATAGAAGAAAATGATAAAATAATATTAACCTATACTTTTGAAATGCCAACAAGTGTTAGGACTAACAATGTAGTTAAATATACAGTAACTCCAGATGGAAATATAGAAGTAAATATACACTATAAAGGTGTACAAGGGTTATCAGAGCTACCTATATTTGCTATAGATTTTAAGCTTAAAAAAGAATTAAGCAATTTTGAATATTATGGGTATGGTCCAGATGAAAATTATATAGATCGTAATAATGGAGCAAGACTTGGAAGATATAAAAATATCTCTATAAATAATCTTTCAAGATATTTAATTCCACAAGAATGTGGTAATAGAACAGGAGTAAGATGGGCAAGTGTAACAAATAGCAAAAATGAAGGCCTATGCTTTAAATATGTAGATACACCATTTGAATTAAGTGTATTGCCATATAGTGCATATGAGCTTGAAAATGCTATGCATATAGAAGAACTTCCACAAATTAATTATACTTGGGTTCGTATAATAGCAAAACAAATGGGAATAGGTGGAGATGATAGCTGGGGTGCTTTAGTGCATGATGAATATACAATACCATCGAATGAAGATATAAATTTAAAATTTATTATATGTAAGGCTTAGTATCTAATGTCCCTGGATTTCCAGAAGATTTGGCCCCAGGGGCATTTGCTCCTGGGGATTAATTTTTTACAAAATGAGAGGGTGTTATTATGAGTAAAAACTATTGTAAAGTTTTAATAGTAGAAGATGAATTTATTATGAGACAGGGAATGAAGCATATGCTTGAATGGGAAAAAGAAGGCTTTACAATAGTTGGGGAGGCAACAAATGGGCAAGAAGCTCTAGATTTAATAGAGAAACTAAAGCCTAACATAATAATTTCAGATATAGTTATGCCCATATTAAATGGAGTTGATTTTTCTAAAATTGTGCAAAAGAGATATCCTGATTTGCAAATTATAATTTTAAGTAGTTATGATAATTTTGAATATGTTAAAGATACTCTTCTAAGTGGAGCTGTAGATTATATATTAAAGCCAACTTTAAACCCAGAACAATTATTAGTAACCTTAAAGAAGGCAGTTGATAGGATACCAGGACTAGAATTAGTTAAAAATGAAGATATATATTATAATAAATTAATTGAAAGATATTTACTTGGATTTGATTCTAAGCTAGATGTTAATAAATATTTAAATTTATTTCCTGATACTTGTTTTAGAATTTTGGGGATAAATTTAAAACAATCATTTGGAAAGAATAAGGAAAGTATAAAGAGAATTAAAAGAAAAGTAGAAGAATTTTTTATTTTGAATAAAAACTATGCTTACCTTAAGCTTATTATTAATGATGAAATACTTCTATATATAATTAATTATAAAGTAAGTAATGATAAAGAAATAGTAGATAAAATTAAAACTCATATCGAAAGAAATATCTTTCCTCAAGAAAATATATTATTTATAATTACACCTAAATTTGATAACATTTTCAAAGTTAAAGATATTTATAATGAAAAATTCATTCCATATCTAGCTCAAAAGTTTTATTATAAAAGTGATTTCTTATTAAATACAGAATGTATAGAAATTAGAAGTAAGATAGAAAAATTTGATTCAAATAAATATTCAAACCATATAAAATCAAAAGAATTTAATTCAGCAATTAATATGATAAAGCAATATGTAGATTATGCAATAAATTCAATGATGGATGAGTACAAGCTTAAAAATCTAGTTAAGAACTTATTATACAATGTAGTAGTAAGCTTGGAGCCTTATGATATAGAAACTGATGAGCTTAGACAATCATATTTTAAGAAAATAGATAGTACAGCATATTCACAAGATTTTCTTGAAGAAATAAACAATATAATACTAGAACTTAAAGATATTATTTCTAAAAAGATAAATGTAGAAGAGGAAAGAGTAAAAGAAATTCTAGAGTATATAAATGAACATTATGATGAGCCTTTGGAGCTTAGTGATATTTCAAAGGCGTTTAATTTTAATTATTACTATCTTTCATTTTACTTTAATACCCACTGCAAGGAGGGATTTTCAGAATATTTAAACAGAATTAGAGTTGAAAAATCTTGTGAGCTGTTGAAAGAAAATAAGTTATATGTATCTGAAATAAGTAGTATAGTTGGATATTCTGATCATAGTTATTTTTGTAGAGTTTTTAAGAAGATAGTAGGATATACTCCAAGCAACTATAGAAGGTCCAATCAAATTAAAGGAGTTTTAATTAATGAAAAAGAGTCTGAAAACAAATAGCCTGTTTTTTAAAATATTATGTGTTGTTGTTGTTGGAGTTATTTGTGTATCAGTTTCAATTAGTTATATTATAATAAATATTTCAAAAGGGATTTTTACTGATACCTATAGTGATTCTCAGAAAAAAATCTTTGGGCAGGTAAATGAGAAAATATATGATTTTCACGGTGAATTAGTTAAAGTAATAAACTCTGTAAATTCTCACAGAGCTTTTAAAACATATTTTACTGAAGAAAATCTAGAAGTAGAGGAAATGTCTCAAACTATATTTGATCTAAAAAGACAAATGAAATCTGCTCTAGCCACTAATACATATGATATAGGTGTTTTAATATTAGGTTTGAATGGGTCATCATTTTTAAATAGATCAGAGCTTTTAACTATTAGACCAAATGAAATATTGAGTATGGATATATCTAAAAATTCATTAGTCAAAAGTGATACTATACTATATCAGTACCTAGAAAATGGTTTTACATCTTCAACAAAGGATGAACCTGTGATTGTTGTAACCAAAACTTTAAATTTAACAGATGGAGAACCATATGGAATTATTTATTTTACTATAAAAGAAAAAGACTTTGAAAAGTTTTATGATTATTTTACTTTAGAAATAAACGATGTAGTTTTGTTAAATGAAAATAATGTTGTTTTATCTTCAAATAAGAAGGAGAACATTGGACAGGTTCAAGAAGAGTTTAGAAAAAGTATAGAGGACCTTGTTTTAAAAGAAGAGTTGAGTAAAAGTTATAATAGTAATAAAAACACTATATTGATTCAAAGGCTTCCTTATTGTAATTTAACTATATGTGGTACTGTTGATAATTATAAAGCTATAGGCAAAATGTATGATGTTGGGAATATACTGCTAATTTGTTTTGTGATAACATTGTGTATTTTAATAGGTATATTTTTAATAGTTAGACAAATGACTAAGCCCTTATACTTACTTACTGAAAAGATGTCTAATGTAAGAGCTGGAAATTTTGATGAATATATAGAAGTAAGTGGTCCAGAAGAAGTAAAAGAGCTGTCATCTACATTTAATTATATGATAAAGGATTTAAATAAATATATAAATGAGTTAGTTAAGGTTCAAAAAGAAAAGAGAGCAGCAGAAATACATGCGTTGCAAATGCAAATAAATCCACATTATATTTTTAATACTTTATCAAGTTTTAAATGGCTTATATGGCAAGGAAATAATGATAAATCACTAAGTGCTTTAGATTCATTTATAAATTTACTAAGAAATACAATTAGTAAGACAGACGAATTTATTACTATAGAAGATGAAATAGAAAATATAAAAAACTACGTATTTATTAATAATATAAGATATGGCGATAGAATAAAAGTTGAATATTTTATAATGCCTGATTGTAATGATTACTTAGTTCCTAAGCTAATACTACAACCATTTATTGAAAACTCATTCTTTCATGGGTTCCCGTCAGATGAGGAGGGAAAGATACAAGTTTTCATAAGGGAGCAAGGTGAAAATATAAAAATAGAAATATATGATAATGGTGTGGGAATAGAAGAAGAAACTTTAGAAAAAGTAAAACAAAAAAAAGAAACAAAAAATGATCACTTTAGTGGAATTGGAGTAAATAATGTTGATAGCAGAATTAAGCTTATTTATGGAAATGAGTATGGAATAGAAATAAAAAGTAAGCTAAATAAAGGAACAACTGTGACAATTTTATTGCCTATAAAGAAGTAGAAATTATGCTTATTATATCGATATCAGAATATAATAATAGACTAGTTAGTTCTTAATTATTATAATAGGAAATTAAATGATTTTAAGAGTGCTATATTTTAAATTGGAAATGAATATAAATATTTAATTTATGGTGAAGTAATTATATAATATTAGTATTATAATAAATTATATAAAACCTAGCATAATTTTAAAATGTGAAAAAGGTGATTGTTTGCTTAATAAAATAGACTATAATCTAGAGGAAGATATTATAGAAGAAATAAAAGAAATATCTAGAAAATATCATAATATTAAAAAAGTAGTTTTATTTGGTTCAAGAGCAAGAAAAGATAACTCACCTAGAAGTGATATTGATTTAGCGATATATTTAGATGTTAAATCTTCAGACCTGTTAGAATTTATTGAAGATATAGAAAATAATACAACTACCTTATTAGAATTTGATTTTTTAAATATGAATTCAATAGATGATGAGGTATTTATTGAACAAGTAAATAAAGGAGGGGTAGTTATATATGAGAAGCATTGATTTTAAATATATGAATTTAAAAAAAGCTTATTCAAGATTAAAAGAAGTTAGTGATTTATATGATGGAAAAAATGATATCATAAGAGATAGCTTAATACAAAGGTTTGAAGTTACTTACGAATTAACTCATAAAACCTTAAAGGAATTTATGAATTATTTAGGAGTTACGTTAGAAAATTCATTTCCGCGTACTATTTTTAAGAAGGCTTATGTGAATAATTTGATTTCAGATGATAAGGTATGGATAAATTTATTAGAAGATAGAAATTCTACGTTACATATTTATAATGAAAATATATCTAATGAAATAGCAGATAGAATAGTTAATAAATATGTTTGTGCTATCGGCGAGTTAGTAGAAAACTTGGAAAAGCTATTATAAGTTTTTATAAACAATAAAAGGCCTCAGGGGTATTGCCTCTGGGGCTATAAATATTTTTATATAAATTCTTCTATAAGTTTTATTATTAACGTAAGAAAAATTATCTTTATTAATATTTATATATAAAGTTTATTATATTTTGCAAATCTAAATGAAAACCTTATAATATTGTGCAATGATTTGGTATTGTTAATAACAAGCAAAAAAGTGATAATGAGAACGAGGGATGAAGATGAAAGAAAGAGCAAGAAGTATATTAGGATCAATCTTAGAAAAGGGAAGTATAAAATCCAAAGCTTTAATTGAAGAATTTAATATATCAAAAAGAACTCTTTATTATGATATTGAAGATATAAACTATTTTATAAAAGATTGTGGCGAAGTAAGAAATATAAATCATGCATTTTCATTTATAGGAGATTACAACTTGCTACATAAAAAACTTTATATTGAAGAAGATGACTTTATAAACATAGAAAATAGAAAAAATTATATTCTATATAAAATACTTAATGAAGAAAAAGTCACAATAGAAGTTTTATCTAACGAAATGATACTTTCTAAAAATACTATAGTTCAAACCTTTGAATATTTAAAGAATGATCTTCGAAATATGGGGTTAACATTAGTTTATAAGAGAGGTTATAAAATAGTTGGTGATGAAACAAAAATAAGGGACATTTACATACTATTGATGGAAGAAGATAGGGAGTTGTTGAAAGATTATAATAAAAAAATACTAGATTTTGATAGTAAGTGTTTTCTTAAACTTACCGACTATTCTTTAACTAATCTTTCAAAGTTTGCAGAATTTATAAATAGAAGAATAAAAAATGGATATACAATAAATTCTTATAAATTTAAAGCTGATGTAAAATGTTTTGAATATTATAATTTGACTAAAACTCTTTTGAGTGAAGATGCTAGTGAAGAAGAAATAGCATATTTATGTGCATATATAAGTACACTTCCAAGTCTAAATAATAATGTTTCTGAGGATATGATTGAAAAATATGTTGATAAATTAATAAGAAGATTTGAAGTTAATACAGCTATTCAATTAGAAAATAAAAATGTATTTAAGAAAAATATTAAAAGACATTTATTGTCCTCATATTACAGAATAAGATTTAGATTCCCAATAAGTAATCCTTCATTAGAAGAAATAAAAAGAAAACATGATTCCTTATATAAAATAATTAAATCTATTTTAGAAGATAAAAATGACTTCCCAGATTTTATAGGAATAAGGGAAGAAGAAATAGGTTTTATAGCAGCATATTTCGGAGGATATTTAAGAGGTACTGAAACAGAGGTAGATATAAGAAAAAAAGTACTAGTTGTATGTCCTAATGGATTATTGATATCGAAAAATATTGAAATTCAGTTATATAAGTATATTCCTGCTATAGATATTATAGGTGTTATGTCAATAAAAGATATGCAATGTTCTAATATCAATTATGACTATATAGTTTCAACAGTAGAAATCCCAAATAAGGAAAATGTTATAGTAGTAAATCCAATGCTAACTAAATTAGATATTAAATTATTGATGGACAAACTAGTAACATTTAACCAAAGTAATCTACAATTTAATATTGAACTAATAATGCAAGCAATAAAAAGAAATGCAAATATAATAAATTACGATAATCTTAAAAATGATTTAATAAAAATAATATATCAAATGGATGAAAAGGAGGCGTACCAACCAATGTTAAAAGAATTAATTAATGAGCAAAGAGTAAGAAAAGTATCTAAAGTTAAAGATTGGGAGGAGGCTATAAAAGTTGCAGCAGAACCATTATTGGAAGATGAGTCTATAAAAGAAGAATATGTGGAAGCTATGATAGAAAGTATAAAAAAACATGGTCCATATATAGTACTAGCTGACAGGTTTGCTTTACCTCATGCAAGTGCAAAAGAAGGAGTAAATAGATTATCAATGTCTTTATTAACTGTAGAAGAAGAGGTGGATCTTTTAGGAAAACCTGTAAATATATTTATGGTTCTTGCAACAGTTGATAATAATAGTCATATAAGGGCTTTAGCTTCATTATCTGAACTTTTATATGATGAAGAAAATTTAAAGATTTTTAGAGATGGTGATTCAAAAAAAATATTAAAAATTATAAATGATCAAAATTAGGAGGTATTATTTTATGAAAATTTTAGCAGTTTGTGGTTTTGGAGTAGGTTCTTCAATGATACTAAAGATGTCAATTGAGAAAGTGTTAAGGGAAATGAATATAAGTGCTGAGGTAAATAACACTGATATAAATGATGCAAGAGGAGCAGATTGTGATGTTATATTAACTAGCGCAGAACTTCATAAAGAATTAGAAGGTACATGTAATGTTCCTGTTTACGCAGTAAAAAAATATATGGACTTAGCAGAAGTAAGAGAAGTGTTAGAAAAGTTTTTAAACGAACGTTAGGAGGAGATTAATATGGACTTTTTAATAAATAATGTATTGCGTAATCCACCACTTTTATTAGGATTGATAGCTGCTTTAGGATTAATATTACAAAAGAAAAAGTTTGCTGATGTTGTTAAAGGATCGTTATTAGCTGCATTTGGAATGGTAATACTAGATCAAGGAACATCAATGCTAGTAAGTGCTATATCCCCTATAAATAATGCATTCCAAGCTCTAAGTGGAGCAGGGGCAGTAGCTGAAGGATTAAATGATGCTACATTTACAGCAAGTTATGGTGGTACGGTAGGATTAGCAATGTTTATTGGACTTGTAATACATTTATTAATAGCTAGATTTACTCCAATAAAAACAATATTCTTAACAGGTCATATGTTATGGTGGTTCCCATTTATATTTGTAGCAGCTGGTGTTGAAGGTGGATTAGATGGCTGGATTCTTATAGTTTTTGCTGCAATTGCTTCAGCGCTATATTGGTCAATTATGCCTTGGGTATTAAGAAAGTATGTCAAGGATGTAACTGGTGATGAATCTTTCACACTTGGACATCCAAGTGGAATGTTGGCTTTAATATCTGGATTTATTGCTAGTAAAGTAGGAAATAAGGAAAAATCATGTGAAGACTTAAAGTTACCAGCAGGACTTTCTTTCTTCAGAGAAATTTCAATTACAGGTGGAATAGTAATATTTATTATGTTCATAGTAGTTGGACTTGCTATACCAGAAGGCTTTGGTGATATACAAGAAAATACATTTATTTATGCAATTAAACAAGGATTTACATTTGGTGCTGGATTAATAGTAATGTTACAAGGTGTAAGAATGTTAATTAATCAAATAGTCCCTGCATTTAAAGGAATATCTGAAAAAGTTGTTCCTAATGCATTACCAGCATTTGATTGTCCTATATTATTTAACTATAAACCAAATGCTGTATTAATTGGATTTATTACAGCTATGATAACTTCAACAATAGTAATATTAATTTGTAATTACTTCAATGTATTTAATATTTTAATAATACCGCTAGTTATAACTTCTTTCTTTGAATGTGGAGCAGCAGCGGTTATAGGAGAAGGACAAGGTGGTCTTAGAGGAGCTATAATTGGTACAATGGTTGCGGCAATAGTGATGGTTATTTTAGTAGGCCTTTCTGCTGTAGTATATTCAGGAACAATCCAAAATTGGATATTAATATTTGGTGGTAATGATTTATCATTATTTGGAGTATTAGGAAAGTTGATATCATCATTTCTTGGAGGGTTTTAATAGGATATGGATTTTAAGTATATTGATAAAATAAAAGAATTAATAGATATAATTGAAAAAGAAGAAAAAGAAAATATGGAAAAAGCTACAGAAATAATTGTAAAAGCTATATTAAACAAAAAAGCTATATTTTCTTTTGGAGCTTCTCATGCAGGAATACTAACAGAAGAACTTTATTATAGAGCTGGAGGTCTTGTAGTTATTAACCCTATATTTGCAAGAAATCTTATGTTAGATACTTCTCCGATTACTATGACTAGTGAAATGGAAAGATTAGAGGGGTATGGAACTACTGTAGCTAATAAAACTAATATCTCTGAAGGCGATGTAGTTATAGTACATTCAGTTTCAGGACGTAATCCAGTAAGTATAGAAATGGCAATTGAATCTAAGAAAAAAGGTGCAACAGTAATTTGTATTACTAATTTGAGTTATTCTAAAGATGTATCGTCTAGACATTCATCAGGTAAAAATTTATATCAAGTAAGTGATATAGTAATAGATAATCATGGTGAAAAAGGTGATGCATGTGTAGAAATAAGTGGATTAAATCAAAAAGTTAGTCCTACATCAACTGTGGCTGCAGTTACAATAATGAATTCTATAATTGCAGAAGCAACAGAATTATTAGTTAAAAATGGAATGGATAAGCCACCTATATTCTACAGCGCCAATATAGATGGTGGAGATGAATTAAACAAAAAAATATTTGAAGAATATAGAGATGTAATACATTATCAATATTAATTATAAAAGGATCACATTAAGAGTTAAATTTAATGTGATCCTTTTATAATCCATCTTTAGTAATTTTTATTTTAATAAAATTGCTGTAATTTTATTAAACAGATATGGATGTAATCTTCAATTTTTTGAGAGAAATAGGCAAATTAATTTAGGACTAAGAAATTTATAAATATAAAATGTTTTCAAAAAATTTTAAAATATACTTGTAAAGGTAATCAAAAGGTGCTATATTATAAATATACAAAATATTGTACATTATATAAGGGAGTGATAAATTGGATGTTCAAAGTAAGCTTATGCAAAAACTTGGAATAGCAATTACTTCTTTAGCAGTTGAATTCTTATCTTTAAATGAAGGCGATAGAATAAAAACTGTAGCAGAGCTTGCTGAAAGTTATGAAAGTGCTAGAGGAACAATACAATCTGCTTTAAAGTTTTTAAAAGAACATAATGCAATAACCCTAGAATCTAGAGGTCACTTAGGAACATTTGTTAAAGATATAGATTACATAAGACTTCTAGAACTAACAGGAATAAAATCCTTAGTAGGGGTTATGCCATTACCTTATTCTAAAAGGTATGAAGGTTTAGCAACAGGACTTTGTAAATGCTTAAATGATAGTGGAGTTAACACAAACCTTGCTTTTATGAGAGGTTCTAATCATAGGCTTAAGGCCTTAGAAGATGGTAGATACGATTTTGCAGTAACTTCAAGGCTAACTGCTGATTATTATTTAGAAAACAACAAACAAATTCAAATAGTTAAAACTTTTGGAGATTTTAGTTATGTTAATGAACATATTATAGTTGTTTCCAAGGAATTTAACGGTGAATTTAAAAAAGGGACAAGAGTAGGAATAGATAATTCATCTATAGATCAATTTATGTTAAGTAAAATATATTTTGAGGATATAGAAGTTGAATATGTCCCATTAAACTATAGTCAATTCATCACAGCTATAAAAGAAAATAAAATAGATGCTGCAATATGGAATTTAGATGATATTGAAGATAGAAAAGATGATATGAAATTTATTCCTATAAATAGAGAAAGTAAAAATATTAAAGATACAGAAGCAGTAATAATTGCAAATAAGAAGAATTCTATTGTGCCAGCACTATTTTCCAGAATATTAAATGTGGAAGATGTGAAGGAATATCAAAGATTAGTTATGGAAAAGAAGATAATGCCTCAATATTAGAGGTATTGTTAAAATCAAAATACAAAAAAATGTACATTGGAGGCTTTGAGATGGAATTAACATTAAGATTAGATATATTAAGAGATTCGGGACAATTATCAAAAGAAAATTACAATAAGATAATACAAGTTATAAATTACTTTGAAGAAAAAAGAGGATTAAAACTTTTAGAAGAAAATGCATCAATGTTTATAACTCATTTGTGTTCTGCATTAGGAAGAATTGAAGAAAATAACTTAGTAAATAAATTGGATGATGTCGTAGCACAGTCTTTAAAAGAAAATAAAAACTATGATGAAGCGCTTAAATTAGCAAAGGATTTAGAAAATGTCTTAGGTGAAATTCCGGATTCAGAACTTGATTTTATAGTAATGCATATTTGTACATTACTATAGTTATGGAAATGGAAAACTAATAAGTATAATTGAGGTAGCTTGTAAGGAATAAATATAGTCAAGCTGTATACGATTAAACATGAAGGATCATATTAAAAGATAAATATAAAATTTATTGATAATATATGAGAAATAATATGGATAAATAAATTAAGAATAATAATAGAATTAAAAATAAATTTGAGTACAAAATTTAAATAGGATAGTTGAAAAGTAAAGCGACTTATAAAAATTAGAAATAAAATTATTAAAATGGAAATTATAAGAATATCAAAAATTAATCTTTAGGGGAGGAATAAAAAATGAAAAGAATAGTAATAGGTGGACAAATTGATAAGCAAAGAGTAGCAGATATAACAGCAAAGATAGCAGGAGATAGAGCAACTATAGAAATCAAAAGTGATATAGAAGCAGCAATGGCAATAAAAACAGGAACAGCAGATTTTTATTTAGGAGCATGCAACACTGGTGGTGGTGGAGCACTTGCAATGGCAATAGCACTACTTGGAATGGGACAATGCGCAACAGTATCAATGCCAGGAAATATTAAGAGTGAAGCAGAAATAAAAGCAGAAGTTGAAGCAGGAAAAAAAGCATACGGGTTTACAGCACAACACGCAGAAGAAGTTATACCAGTAATTCTTAAATATCTACTATAAAAAATCAATATAATTTGCAAAATACCCTTTACTTGAATCACTAAGATTTTTTTAGAGTTTATGTGATTTAAGTAAAGATATTTTAGCAGATTATAGCTGTATGCTTTAATTAATAATATATATATCTGATAATCTATATATTCAGTAATTTGTATATTTATAATATATGCTATAAAAACTATTAGCATATTAAATGATAGCATGCTTGTTTTAGGAAATAGCAGAACTTAGAGCATATATAAATTTAGTTATTTAATAAATATCATATTATAAAATTTTAGGAGGTATTATTTATGCAATATTTAGTTGTAGCACTTTTAGGTGCATTAGCAGCAATATTATCAAATGCTGGTATAGCTGTTTTTAATGATGGGTTTAGAGCTATAGTTCCAGAATACTTAGAAGGAAGAATGGATAAAAAGGCATTAGCAGCAACATCTTTTGCAATCAGCTTTGGATTAGTTATAGGTTTTGGTATTCCAGTATCAATAGCTGCATCCATTATCTTAATTCACAGTATATTATTAGGTACTGATATCATTGGATCTTTTTGTCCAAGTGGCAAAAAAGGATTAGCTATATCAGGAGTAGTAGGAGCTCTTTATGGAGTAGGTATAGTTTATGGGTTACAATTTGTAGTTGATTTATTTGGAATGTTACCAGTTAACTTCTTAGATGCATTAGGACAAGTTGGAACTCCAATAACAGTTGCTTTTGCAGTATTCCCAGCACTTGTTGTTGCTTATCAATTTGGAATTAAAAAAGGATTCCTAACAGGAATAGTTGCTTTATTAGTAAGACAAATTACTGCAATTCATGGAACTTTCACTGTAAATGGAGCTAACATTAAGTTAGATCAAGAAGGTATGGCATTACTTGCAGGTATGATAATAATGATAGCTTTTGCAATGCAAGAAAAACCAGATCCAAATGCACCGAAGGTTGACTTAGCAGCAATTTTTGCAGAAAGAGTTAAGAAAATTAAAAAGAATTTACCTTTATTAGCATTAATGGGTGGATTAATATCTGCAGCAACTAGTCTTACATTAGTAGCTGGAGATCCAATAAGCTTAAATCTTTTAGCAGAAGGAAAAACAACTGAAGCTGCAATGACAGCATTTGCAAGAGGAATTGGATTTATACCACTAGTTGCAACTACAGCAATTTCAACTGGAGTATACGCACCAGCAGGTATGACATTTGTATTCGTTACTGGATTCTTAATAGGAAATCCGATATTAGCATTTGTTGCAGGAGCTTTAGTTATGGCTTTAGAAATCTATTTCTTAGATGGATTAGCTAAATTAATGGACAAATTCCCAGGAGTTAGAAAATGTGGAGATAACATAAGAACAGCTATGAGTAAAGTATTAGAAGTAGCTTTATTAATAGGTGGTATGATGGCTGCACAAGCTATGGCACCAGGACTTGGATTATTCGTAGTAGTTGGATTATATGTATTAAACAAAACTTCAAAGAAACCAATAGTAGATATGGCAGTTGGTCCAGTTGGAGCAATTGGAGTTGGGGTTTTAATTAACATACTATACTTAGTTGGATTATATGTAGTTCCTAAGTAGGAATTAGAAGAATGAAAGAGTTATGGAGATAGCTCAGGCAAGCCAAAGACAATTGATAATTATAAATTATCAATTGTCCATTCTCCATTAAAATAAGGGGTGTTTATATGAATAAGGAAATAATTTATGCCCATGAGCATATTACTATAGATTTATCTGGTGTAAAAAAGGATGCTGATTGTTTTTTAAATAATAAGAAGCAAACTATTGAAGAGTTTAAAAATTTAAAATCTAAAGGTGTTTCTACTATTATAGATGTTACTAATAGAGGTATGGGTAGAAGTACTGAATATGTAGCTGAAGTTATTAATGAAACTGGTTTAAATATTCTTCAATCAACTGGATATTATAAAGAACCATTTCTTCCAGAAGAAGTTTATAAAATTAACGAGAAAAAAATGGCAAAGATTTTAGTAGATGAAATAATAAATGGAATAGATGAGACATCAGTTAAGGCTTCTGTAATAGGAGAAATAGGAACTAGTTTAAATAAAATAGAAGATATGGAAATGAAAGTTTTTGAAGCTTCATGTATGGCACATCTTGAAACTGGAGTTCCAATAATAACACATACAACACTTGGAAAATTAGGACTTGAACAAATTGAGATATTTAGAAACTTCAATGTAGATTTATCTAAGGTTACATTAAGTCATATAGATTTAAGTGGAGACTTAGAATATATGTTTAGATTATTAGATACTGGAGTAAATATAGCTTTTGACACAATTGGGAAAAATAATTATCAGCCAGATGAAAAAAGAGCAGAATGGTTAAAGGCTCTTTGTGAAAGAGGATATAGCAATCAAATAGTTATGTCTATGGATATAACAAGAAAATCTCACTTTAGAGAAAATGGTGGACTTGGTTATAGTTATTTAATAGATAGCTTTCTGCCAAGATTATATGAAAATGAAATTTCTAGCAAGCATATAGAAAATATGTTAGTTAATAATATAAAAAATATTTATAACCTTAAGTAGGAGGAAAATGTATGAGAACATACCCATTACACTCAATAAGTTTAGATGAAGCAAAAAAACTACAATTTAAAATAATAGATACAATAACAAAGCATTTTGATGGAAGAGAAGTTCTATCTCTAGGTGACTTAGGTGTTGTTAAAGGATTGAATAAACCTACTTATACTAAGAAAGTAGAAAATGTTTTTGCAGAAGTTTTTGATGCAGAAGCTGCAATATTAGTAAGAGGTGCAGGAACAGGTGCTATAAGATGGGGATTAATTAGCTTTATGGAAAGTGGAGATACAATATTAGTTCATGATGCTCCTATATACCCAACTTCAAAAGTTACTATTGAAACTATGGGACTTAAGGTTATAAAAGCTAATTTCAATGATTTAAATGATGTAAAAGATGTAGTATTAAAAAATCCACATATAAAAGGTGCATTATTACAAAATACAAGACAAAAAATTGATGATTCCTATGATTTAGAAGAAGTTATAACTGCAATAAAAGAAGTAAATTCTAATATAAAAATAATTACTGATGATAATTATGCAGCTTTAAAAGTAAAGAAAATAGGAAATCAATGTGGAGCTGATCTTGGAAGTTTTTCTTGCTTTAAGATATTAGGTCCAGAAGGGATTGGAGTATTAATAGGCAATAAGGAACTTGTAGATAAAGTGTATTCATTAAATTACTCAGGAGGAAGCCAAGTTCAAGGACATGAGGCTATGGAGGCATTAAGAGGACTTGTATATGCACCAGTTTCATTAGCAATTCAGTCTGAGGTTAATGAAGAGCTTGTAACTAGATTAAAAAGTGGTGAAGTTAAAGGAATAAAAGATGCATTCCTAGCAAATGCTCAATCTAAGGTGTTACTAGTTGAATTAGATGAAAATATAGCAGAAGATGTTTTAGAACTAACTACAAAATATGGAGCAGCATCACATCCAGTAGGATCAGAATCAAAATATGAATTTGTTCCAATGATGTATAGAGTGTCAGGAACATTTAGAGCTGCTGACCCTACCCTAGAAAAAAGAATGATAAGAGTAAATCCAATGAGAAGTGGAGCAGATACAATAATAAGAATATTAAAAAGTGCAATTGAGGATGTTAAAAAAGAAGTAAAGTAAGGAGGAGTAAAGATGTTTCTTGAAAAGACCATAGAAAGAAATAGGGAGTTAGTTCAAGCTGCATTTAAGCTCCATAAAGAAGGATTAATAATACCAGATACTTATGTTATTGATTTAGATACTTTAATAGAAAATGCAAAAATGCTTAAAGATGAAGCAGATAAGTATGGTATAAAGCTTTATTTTATGACAAAACAAATAGGTAGAAATCCTCTTATTTGCAAGGAATTTATGAAGCTTGGGTATGATGGAGCAGTAGTAGTAGACTTCAAAGAGGCTGAAGTCATGATAGATAATGGAATAAAAATAGGACATGTTGGACACTTAGTTCAAATTCCTAAAGCTCTAATTGAAAAAGTAATTAAGTCTAGACCAGATTATATTACAGTATATTCAATAGAAAAAGCTAAGGAAATAAATGAAGTTTGTAATAGACTTAATGTAAAACAAAATATAATGCTTAGGGTCTTGGGGGAAAATGATAATTTATATTCAGGACAATATGGCGGATTTAAGTTAAATGAACTTAAGAGTATAGGGGCAGAATTAGTTAAGCTTAAAAATTTAAACTTAGCAGGTGTAACTTCATTTCCATGTTTCTTATTTAATGAAGAAAGTAATGAAATTAAAAGAACAAATAATATAGATACAATTAAAGAAGCAAAAGAAATATTAGAAAAAGAGTTTAATGTAAAAATAGAACAATTAAATATGCCATCAGCTACCTGTGTAAACTCAATAAATAAAATACATGAAGAAGGTGGCACTCATGGGGAACCAGGACATGGATTAACAGGAAGCACTCCATATCATAAATTTAATGATGGAGCTGAACTTCCAGCAATGGTTTATATAAGTGAAGTATCACACAATTTATTAGATAGAGCTTATTGTTATGGTGGAGGTCATTATAGAAGATCTCATATGGAAAATGCTTTAGTTGGAACAGAGATAGATAATTCAAAAATGATTAAGGTTATTCCACCAACGGATGAAAGTATAGATTACCACTTTGAGCTATCAGAAAACTGTAATGTATCAGATACAGTAGTTATGGCTTTTAGAACTCAGATATTCGTTACAAGAAGTAATGTAGCTATAGTAAAAGGAATAAAGAGGGGTAAACCAGAAATAGTCGGAATTTACGATTCACAAGGAAGAAGAATCAATGGATAATTGAAAATATAAAGGCTACGATAACTAGATATGTTCCATAAGCTAAATAGCTGTGCGAAGAAGTACTAGGCTTGGAAAAACTACTAAGCCAAGAGTTTTGGTTAACTCACTGCGTTCAAACAAACCAACAACACTAAGGCCTAGTAGTTTTTCCTTCACCAAGTACTTCTAACTGCTCGCTATATGCTTATTCCACATATTTTATTTATCTTCGCCAACGTATATTTTTCAATTTATAAAACTGAATAAATAATTATAGGAAAAGAAATGGATGATGAGGATGGGATAATACCACAACCTTGTGCTGAAGTTTCTTTTAATTATCTATTATCAATTGTTAAAAGGAGGAAGTAATATGGGAAAATTCGTAGTGATTGTCCTTGATGGTTTTGGCATTGGAGAAATGGATGACGTTAAAGAAACAAGACCACAGGATATAAATTCAAATACATGTCTTCATATATTAGAAAGAAGAAAAGATGTAAATTTACCTAATCTTGAAAAGTTAGGTCTTATAAATATATTAGGAACAGAAATAAATGCAATGAAGGAAAACCCTCATGCAACTTTTGGAAAGGGAAGGTTAACTCACTTTGGAGCAGATACTTTCTTTGGTCATCAAGAAATAATGGGAACAAAACCAAAGATGCCATTTAGAGAACCTATAAAAAATAAAATAGAAGCTATATATAATGCAATAAAAGAAGCAGGATATAAAGTTTATTATAAGGAAGGTAAGAAAGAAAAATATTTAGTAGTTGAAGATGCACTTACTGTTGCAGATAATATAGAATGTGATTTAGGTCAAGCATTTAATATCACATCAGCCTTAGATTTAATACCTTTTAGCAAGGTATTAAAAATTGGTCATATAGTTAGATCTATTGCAACAGTTCCTAGAGTTATAACTTTTGGTGGTAAAGGTATTACTTTAGAAGATATACTAAATGCAGAAGAAGAAAAAGATGGCGGATATATAGGCATAAATGCACCAAAATCAGGAGTTTATAATAATGGATATGAGTGCATACATCTTGGATATGGAGTTAATCCTAAGACTCAAGTTTCAACAATACTTTCTGAAGAAAATGTACCAGTTTACTTATTAGGAAAAGTGGCCGATGTAGTTATAAATGAAAAAGGTACAAGTATTCCTATGGTAGATACAGAAAAGGTATTAAAGAAAACAATAGAAATATCCAAAGAAGTAAAAGAAGGTTTTATATGCTGTAATGTGCAAGAAACAGATTTATCAGGGCATGCTGAAAATGTTGATAGATATGCAGAAAAGCTTCAAATTGCAGATAATCTTATAGGTGAACTTATTAAGACAGTAAAAGATGATGATATATTATTAGTAATGGCAGATCACGGAAATGATCCAACAATAGGTCATAGCAAGCATACAAGAGAGATGGTTCCGCTTATGATTTATGGTGAGAATGTCAAAGAGGGATTTGTAGGAATAAGAGAAACACTTTCAGATGTAGGAGCAACAGTTTCAGATTATTTTAAGGTAAAGGCACCTGAAAATGGATCGAGCTTTTTAAGTGAACTATTATAAAATTTTTAGATAAGTAGTTTGCAATGTTGACATAAAACTTATATAGGGAGTTTTAAGTTTTAATATAAAGTTTATATAAGTAATTTAAGAGCCATAAGGTAAAAATAAACATTAGAGGTAAATTAGTATAAGAAATAAAAATTAAATAACTTAATATAATAGAGAAATTAAAATAATGAAATTTAATATTAAAGAAAGTTTAATATTGGGAAGTATTTTAATTTCTCTTTTTTAATTTAGTGTAAAGATAGAGTTATTATTATCAATTATAAATTAATTGTTATTAGATATTTTTACTGTAATTAAATCTTCAAGATATAAAAATTCCTAATATTTATTATAAGGAGGCTAATTTCAATGATAGAAAATAAAACAAAGTTACAGAAGATTAAAATTTTATCAGAACAAAATTTATATAGGTCTGTTATTTCTATAAATAAGAATCTAGAAGAAGAGGTAGAAAATAAAGAAAAGGATTATTTAACTTTTGGAATTAAGAATACTGTGGATATCCCTATGAGTTTGGTGGATAAATTAAGGAAAAATTCTAAATATTTATTCACAACTATAGATAAGATGTCTCATCTTGGTAGAAGTATAGATACGGATTTAATTAATCCACTAACATATAGATGTATGACAGGATCAAGTAGTGGAACAGCTGTTAATATCCTTAAAGGTATTAATGATTTTGGGATAGGAACAGATGGAGGAGGATCAGTATTAGCTCCTGCACTTAGTACTAACTTATATTCATTTATAGGATCTGGAGTAGGATTAGTCACAGGAAAGGAAAGTTTATCCACAGATAGTATATCTTTTACAGGAGGAATTGGAGTAATATCTAAAAGTTTTCTTATATTAAAAGATGTAGTAGAGGATATATTACAAAGTAAGATATGTAATGGTGAAGGTAAAATAAGAATACTTATACCTAAGAAGGATTCAATCATTTTACCTGATGGTATGGACATGAGATTAGAAATAGACAAAGTAATTGAGTATATAAATGAAAATAAATATACCTATGAAATGAGTGATGTAAAAGACAATAATCAGGAGAATAGTCAAGATAAGGATATTAATGATAGTAACTTTAAGACAATTAGAGCAGAGTGTAAGGAATTTGATGAGAAAAAAAGAAGTAATGAGGGAGATAAGCTTTTTAATGAGCAAATAACAAGCAAGGAGTACAAGCTTTGCGAAGATAAAATAATCAGTGATGAAGTTAAGGTAAAATTTGAATTTATAGAATACTCTTTTAATAATATATATGAAAGAAATGCTTCTATAAAAGAAATAAAGAATATATTTGATAATGATATTGCAGATATTATTTTAACTTATGAAGGGCCTATAGATGTCTATGGGTATGATGAAACTATTCAAAGAAGTTTTAAGGGAAAAGCTGAAAAAGAAATTACATCAAATGGAGGAAAAGGAATAGTTAAAGCAATAAATATGTGTAAATGTACAGGAATTACAATTCCAGGAGAAAAGCTTGCTAGTGGATTTGTAATTTGTGCAAAAGAAGGCATGCAAGGTTTAGTTAATGCTTTTACTTTTGGGCAAGTTATTGAAGAAAGTGTAGAAAAAAATGAAATTTTTAATAGATATTTTATTGATAGAGAGAAGTTTGTGGAACCAATAGGCTAAGCTAATAGAATGATTGAAAAAGTTAGCCCCAGGGGCATTATCCCTGGGGCTTATAATGTTTGGGAAAAGTAATAAGATATAGAGTTAAGAAATAGTTAAGATAAAATTAAGATTAGCTTAAGAAAAAAAGAGGAAAGATGTTGTCTAGTAAAGCTAAATAAAGCTAGTCCGGCAGTTTCATGTAATATATTAGTACAATATAGTTAACTAATATAATATAATACTAAAATGGTATGGTAATACATACTATATGATTTTAAGAAAAAAGCAAAAGAAAATATTGAATTAAAATAAAGGAGAAAATATGGTATTTAGTTCATCAGTATTTATTTTTATGTTTTTACCATTAGTATTATTTTTATATTATATTTCTGGTAAAAAAATTAAAAATTATATTTTACTTCTTGCAAGCTTATTCTTTTATGCATGGGGAGGAATGAGCTACTTAAAGGTATTAATTGTTTCTATTTTAATTAATTATATTTTTGGTTTATTGGTAGATAAGACAATTGATAAGAAACATTTAAGAATGTTTTTTTTAATATTGGGGATAATTTTAAATTTAGCTTTGCTATTTTATTATAAGTATTACGATTTCTTTCTAGAAAATATTAATACTATATTTAATATGAATTTAGAGTTAAAAAAAATAGTATTACCTATAGGTATATCATTTTTTACCTTTCAAGGTATGTCTTATATAATAGATATTTATAGAAATGATGCTAAGGTAAATAAGAATATTTTTTCAGTTGCTTTATATATATCACTTTTTCCTCAATTAGTTGCAGGACCTATAATAAAATATAAGGCGGTAGATGAGCAGATAAGAAACAGAAAAGAATCTATTGATTATTTTAGCTATGGAATAAATAGATTCATAATTGGATTAAGTAAAAAAATTATAATTTCCGATATGCTTGGAGTTATAGCCGATAATATTTTTATCTATGCTAATTCATCAGGAGTTGATATTATAACAGCTTGGATAGGTGCAATTTGTTATACACTGCAAATATACTTTGATTTCTCAGGATATTCAGATATGGCGATTGGCCTTGGCTACTTGTTTGGATTTAATTTTCCGGAGAACTTTAATTATCCATATATATCAAAGTCTATTACAGAATTTTGGAGAAGATGGCATATATCCTTATCTACATGGTTTAAAGAGTATCTTTATATACCATTAGGTGGAAATAGAAGGGGAAATGTATATTTTAACTTATTTGTTGTCTTTTTAGTGACAGGATTATGGCATGGAGCTTCATGGAACTTTGTAATTTGGGGCTTATGGCATGGTTTATTTATGATAATAGAAAGACTTATAAGAGATAAATCTTGGTATAAAAAAATCCCTTCATTTATAAAAATATTTATTACATTATTTATTGTAATAATAGGTTGGGTTTTATTTAAAGCAAATACTTTAGAAGAAGGGCTACGATATCTATCAATAATGTTTGGATTAGTTAGCTTTAGTAATATAACATTTGAGTTTACTTATTTTATAAGTAGAAAATTTATATTATTAATAATTATTGGAATAATAGCATCAACACCAATGCCTAAAAATATCTTCAATAGATATAAGGGGATAAAGGCATTTGAATTAATCAAAACAATTTTAATAATTTTATTATTTATTGTATCAATAATATTTATGGTTAATTCAACATACAGTCCTTTTATTTACTTTCAGTTTTAAGTAAATAGAAAAAAGTGAGGTGATGAATATGAGTTTTTTCAAAAAAGATATGAAGTTAAAAAATTTAAATAACAAAGATGTACAATTTATAAAGATAAATAATTTAATAAAAATAGGAGCATTCTTTTTAGTAATTTTGATACCGATATTATTTATGAACTTTAAAAGAAATCAGGTTTCTAAAATAGATAATAGAATGCTTTTAAATTTTGAAGATATATTCTCAAATAAAGATATATTTAATAATATAGAAAGTTATATAGATGATAGAATTGGGTTTAGAACAGAAATGGTAGATATCTATGCTAAGGTTATGGATAAGGCTTTTAATGAGATAACCCATCCTAAATATGAATATGGAAAAGATGGCTTTATAATGTCTAAGGCAGAAGAAAATGAATTTAATCCAGAGTTTATGGAGACATATTCAGATTTTATAAAGGAATTTCAAGACTATTGCAATGCTAGAGACATAAAGTTTTTATATGCAGTTGAGCCAAGAAAAGAGCTTATATATCCAGAATATATAACTGAAGGATATAATTATGAAAATAGAGATATAGAATACTTCTTGGGGCTTTTAGAGGAAAAGAATATTAATTATCTAAATAATCTAGAAGCATTAAGTGAAGCTAGGGAAAAAGAGATTGCTTTAGATATATTAAAGCAAGGATATAGTAACTCTGGAGATACAGAAACAGTAGAGTTTCTAGAAAATGAATATAATAAAAATTCAAAAAAAGAAATTGTAGATAGCAGAGGGTTACTTTATGACAAGGAATATGATGCAAGGCACTGGAATGAAACTGGAGCAATAATTGGAATATCTGCAATTTTAGATAGATTAAATCTATTAGATAATAGAGTTGAAACCTTTGATATAAGTAAATATGAGGCAAAGGATTATATAAATGATACTCTTGTTGCATCAAATTTTGAAATAAATGAAATCACAACCAAGTACAATTTAATAGAGGATAATTCTACTTATATAGAAGATCTAGAGGATGAAATAAAAAGACACGAAAGCTTTAGTAATTTTACACATTATAAAAATGAGGCAAATCCAAATGCTCCAAGAATATTAATATTTGCAGGTAGCTATTTTGATGATAAGGAAAAGTTTCTAACAGAAAGTTTTTCTGAGCTTATGAAAGTTCATAACTACAGAAATGTTTTAGATTATGAATACTATATAAATATATTTAATCCAGATATAGTACTATTTGAATCTACAGAATATACTCATTTTGATTTTTACTTCCCAGATGTTGAAATGGAAGAGAAAGTGCATATAAAGAATTTGAAAGCTTACAAAAACTTAAAAGAGGATAATTTTGTAGTTACTGAGTCAAATAACTTAAGTAACTACAATAATTATAGTAACTCTAATGAAGGAGACATAGAGGAGCTTAATTCAAAGGAGGATAATTCAGAAGATAGCATTTTAGAAAGTTCAGAAAAAAGCTTAACAAACTTTTCTATTAAAATAGATAGTGAAGATGCTTTATTTGCTTACGCATATATAAACAATAGAATACTAGATTGCAAAATAAATGAAGTAGATGATCAAAAGTATGTTGAATTTTCCATTATGACTTCTGAAATAAAAGATTTAAACGAATTTGATTTATACTTTATTTCCAAAGATGAAGAAAGATATCAGAAAGTAAGTTTAAAATTAGATTAGAGATTAACTTATTAGAATTAATTAGAAAAAAAGATTGGCTCACAGGTGTAATGCAAATGAGCCAAGTCTTTTTTTATCTACTTTATTATTCATTTTCTAATATTCAACTTTTATTTAGTTATTCTATGGAAAATATAAATTTGTGAAGTTCTTTAGTAGTTCCTTCTATATCTATATTAGTATGATACATATCAGTAAAACCTGCGCTTATAATATTTTCATCTGAAGGAAATCTTCCTTGCTCTATATTGTTTAATCCCATACCTAAAGCTTTAGTTGAAATTGATATAATTTCAGAGTTTGAAAGATTAGTTGTTACAAGTGGTAAGATATCATTTATAAGACCTGGAACATTGGCTAAGCTGATATCCTTAAACTTAACAAATAAAGCATTTAATACATCCCTTTGACGCTCTGTTCTTTTAAAGTCTCTTCCTTCTGTATATCTGATTCTGCAATAAGCAGAAGCTTGTGTACCATTTAAAAGTTGCTTGCCAGGATTATAAATATGCTCTGTAGTTGTTCCATTATTTTTATCTATATGGTCTATATATCCATTAATGTACTGTAGTTCATCTGGAGTAATTTCAATTTCAACGCCACCAAGAGCATCTATTATTTTAGGAAGTCTTTTTAAATCAACTTGTACAAATTTGTCTATCTTTAAATTGAAGTTATAGTTTATAGCTTTTAATATAGAGCTTGGACCTCCATCTAATATTGTATAGTTTAAATTCATTTTTCCACCCTGAGGTAAATCTAAATAGATATCACGCATTAAAGAGCAGAGTTTTATATTATTATTTTTAGTATCAATAGATAAAATCATAGTTGCATCTGCTGAACTAACGTCATAGTATTCAGAATAATCACTGCCAAACAATGCTATAGTTATGACATCATCAGCTTCTTTAGGGGTTTCCTTTCCTGTATTAGTTACATCATTTCTATCAACTTCAATCCTTTCGACTTTGTTTGAAAGATAGTATGTATAATATGTTATTGAACCAACTATCATCAAAATAAATATAAGTAGTGAAATAATTGTGATTTTCTTTTTTGACAATTTTCTCATAATAAGCCTCCCAATTTAGATATATAGCATATTATAGCAGAATAACGATAATATTAAAAATATATTTAAAATATTGCTAATTGATATAAAATGTAAAAAAGAAAAGTAATAAATTATTATCAATAAAACCTTTAGCATATAGTAATGTTGGAGATGAAAAAAATATATGTAACTATATCATTGAAAAATAGTACAAGTTTTAGCATGAATAATATTAATTATAATCTATATGGTAGTAATGAATTATTAATATTGAATGGGTCGGTTAAATTAATTAACAATATAGTTGTCTTATCAGATTTAAAGGGAAAAATGAGTTTACTAATTAGGAAAAGTCTAATAAAATATATGCTTCATAAAACTTATTTAATGACTTTAATAATGATAAGGTTTCAGAAAAAGGATACATGTCGTTGAATTCATATTTAAATTTTTTAACTTATGGAGAAATAGAGATAGATTAGTATATGATCTTTTAGCTATATACTTAAAATTAGCAATAGTACTAGTAGAAAATAATAATATTTCAAGCCAAGTAATACATGAAGTGAAAAGACTTGGTCCCAGTAAGTGTATATTTTCTTGAAAAAGATATTGTATTTAAAAATTATAAAAAATAGATATTAAAATTATTATGATTTTGAAAATATAGTATTAGCAAATGGATATGTAAAAGCAGAGAGGTTTTCAATAGCAGCTGCACCAGGTAGATATAAAATGTAAATAATATTAATAGAGTCTCGAAATTTAAATTTACAGGTATATAATTGATTAAAGAATGAAAATTTAAATAATACATATATAATAGTGGGAGATAGAGTTGTATCAGATCAATTATTACATAATCTTAATCTGATTACTTCAGCGTATATTGTAAATAATAAATTTGCGGGAAGTTATAGGTATAAGATTAATGTATTAGTAATGGAAAGATTTTATGAAAATGAGATTGATAATGTTTATTCCTCTAAAGGATTAGAACTTATAGATGATTTATCTAATAGATCAATATTAGCAATAAATAATGTTGTTATATGAGAAAAATTTAGATATATATCAAAAAATATATTAGATGAAAAAGAGTTATAAGGAAATCATGCAAGTTTGTGAAGGGATTTCTAGTCATTCTATTAACATCCTATATATGCATTAAAATAGAATATAGAGGGAATGATTATAATACTTTTATAATAAGAGAATTATAATTATTTTTATTGAAGAGATTTAAAAAATAATACAAATTAACTGAAATAATAAATGTGAATTATACAATTCAATATTAAAATCAATAAAATAAAAAATTTGAAATTTATAAAATTTAATGAAATATAAAGACTTTTAAATGAATTTAATCTAATTTCAAAAATTAAAAATAATGAGAGAATTTGAATTTGTGTGAAAGTATTACATATTTCATTCTATTTGTTTTAATAAATATATGTGATATAATTATTTGTGCTAAAATACAAACTTTATTGAAGTATTATATATGAATATGTAGAAATTTATAAGTTGAAGTATTAGTGATAAATATGTAGAAGATTATTAGTATTTTATTAGGGGGATGTGCTTTGAGTGATATTAATTTAAATATTAACGTAGAAGTAGAAAAAAGAGAAATAAGCTGGATATATATATTATCAAAAAGAATAATTGATATCGCAGGTTCGTTAGTCGGCTTACTATTATCAAGTCCTATATTAATAATAGTTGGTATGTTAATAAAATTAGAATCAAAAGGAGAAATAGTTTTTTCACAGAGAAGAGTTGGGAAAAATGGAAAAGAATTTAAGATGTACAAGCTTAGATCGATGGTAGTAAATGCAGAAGAAATAAAAGGAAAATTAAAAGAACAAAATGAAATGTCAGGACCAATGTTTAAGATGAAGGATGATCCAAGAATAACTAAGATTGGTAAGTTTATAAGAAAGATAAGTATAGATGAATTACCACAATTAGTTAATGTCTTAAAAGGTGAGATGAGTTTAGTTGGACCTAGACCAAGTCTACCAAATGAAGTTAAAGAATTTGAAACTTGGATGTTAACACGTCTTGATGTTAAGCCAGGTCTTACTTGCTATTGGCAAGTGATGGGGAGAAATAATATTGACTTCGAAGAATGGATGAAATTAGATGTCAAATATGTTAATGAAAGAAGCTTTTGGTTAGATATAAAACTTATACTTAAAACTTTTTTTGTTTTATTTGGAGATAAAAATGCGAGATAAGGGAGAAAAAAATATGAAAATTGTAGTTGCTGGAACAGGATATGTTGGCTTAGTTACAGGAGCATGTCTTTCAGAAGTTGGACATTCAGTAACATGTGTTGATATAGATGATAAAAAAGTAGAATTAATGAAAAAAGGTATATCACCTATATATGAACCAGGATTAGAGGAATTATTAAAAAAAAATTTTGATGAAGGTAGATTGAATTTTACAACAGATTATAAAAATGCTTATAAAGATGCTGATGTAGTTTTTATAGGAGTAGGAACTCCAGAAAGAGAAGATGGATCAGCAAATTTAGATTATGTTTTCAATGTATGTAGGCAAATTGCTGAAAATGTAGAAAATAATTGCTTAGTAGTTGTGAAATCTACGGTTCCCATAGGTACAAATGATAAAGTTGAAGAATATCTAAGAGAAAATATAGTTAAGAATGTAAAAATAGAGGTTGCATCAAATCCAGAGTTTTTAGCTCAAGGAACAGCAGTTGTAGATACGCTAAATGCAAGTAGAATAGTAATAGGGGTAGAGTCAAAAGATGCTGAAAATATCTTAAGAGAAATATATGATCCTTTTAATCAACCAATAGTATGCACCAATAGAAGAAGTGCTGAAATGGTAAAGTACGCCTCGAATGATTTTTTAGCATTAAAAATAAGCTTTATGAATGAGATGGCAAATGTTTGTGAAATAGTTGGAGCAAATATTGAAGATGTAGCAAAAGGTATGAGTTATGATAAGAGAATTGGTGATAAGTTCTTAAATGCAGGAATTGGATATGGAGGTTCTTGTTTTCCAAAGGATACAAAGGCTTTACATTGGTTAGCAAATGATAATGGATATGAGATAAAAACTATAAAAGCTGCTATAGAGGTAAATGAAAATCAAAAATATAAATTGTTTAGAAAAGCAAAAGAAAGATTTAGTTCATTAAAAGGAAAGAAAGTTGCAGTTTTAGGTTTAACATTTAAGCCGGGAACCGATGATTTAAGAGAAGCTTCATCAATACCTAATGTAAGAAGATTATTAGATGAAGGAGCAGCAATAATAGCATATGATCCAGTTGGAATAGATAACTTTAAAAAGAAGTATCCAACTGAGATAAGATATACTGATAATTTATACGAAACATTAACTGATGCTGATATGGCATTTATATTTACTGAATGGGAAGAGATAAAAGAAATTAAAATAGAATGCTATGAAAAGATGATGAGAACTCCAGTGATTTTTGATGGAAGAAATTGTTATAAATTAGATGAGATAAAGAAATATAATATAGAATATTATTCCATAGGAAGGGAAGAAATAAGAGATAAGTAAAATTAATATTTATCATAGAGAATGAGGCGATAAAATGAAAAAAATATGTTTTACAGCATCAACTGGAGGACATTTTGAACAGTTAATGATGTTAAAGCCATTAATGGATAAATATGATAGTTTTATTGTTACAGAGAAGACAGAATATTCTTCTATAAATAATCATAGAAAAGTTTATTATTTAAAACAAATTAATAGAAGTGAAAAAAAATTTATATTTAAAATAATTTATAATTTATTTGTAACATTAAAAATTTTTATTAAAGAAAATCCGGATTTTGTTATTTCTACGGGAGCTTTAGCAACTATACCAATGTGTTTAATAGCAAAAGTATTTAGAAAAAAACTTGTTTTTATAGAGTCATTTGCTAAAATAAACTCTCCGACATTAACAGGAAAGTTATTATATAAATATGCTGATCAGTTTTATGTTCAGTGGGAAACAATGCTTGAATTTTATCCGAGGGCAATATATAAGGGGGGGATATATTGATCTTTGTAACATTAGGTTCGCAAAAGTTTCAGTTTAATAGATTATTAAAGGAAATTGATAGATTAGTATCCGAAAAGAAAATAACAGAGGAAGTTTTTGCTCAAATTGGATATTCTAATTATATTCCTATAAACTATAAGTATAAGAAATTTTTAGATAGAGATGAATTTGAAAATATTATGAGTCATGCTGATAAAGTGATAACACATGGTGGAACAGGAGCTATTATAGGGGCAATAAAGCAAGAAAAAAAGGTGATTGCAGTTCCAAGACTACAAAAGTATGGTGAACATGTTGATGATCATCAAATTGAAATTGTTAATCAATTTGAAAAGATGAATTTAATTTCAAGAGCAGATGATATTTCCAAAATAGATGAAGTACTAAGTGATATTTCGGGAAAAAAATATGTTCAATATATTTCAAATACAGAGAATATTATAGATTCAATAGATGATTTTATTAATAGTTAGTTGAGGAGTAAAAATGAAGGTTTTATTAGTTTCAAATATGTATCCAGACAGTTTTAATCCACAATACGGAATTTTTGTTAAAAATTCTGAGGAGATTTTAGTTAATAATAATATTGTAGTAGAAAAAGTTGTTTGTACAAAGAAGAAAGGTAAATTTCCCAAAATACTACAATATATATCGTTTTACATAAATGTTTTCTTTAAGGTTTTAATGAATAAATATGATTGCATATATGTACATTATTTATCTCATTCATCATTACCGCTAATTATTGTAAAAAAAATGAAAAGAAATATAAAAATAATTAGTAATGTACATGGAAGTGATGTTATTCCTCAGAATAAGAAACAGGAGGCTTTAAATGGTTTGGCTCGAGCATGTGCTAATTTATCAGAATTTGTAATTGTTCCATCTAACTATTTTAAGAGGGAATTAATTAATAGATGGAAAGTAGATTCAGAAAGAATATTTATATTTCCTTCAGGAGGAATAAATAATAAAAGGTTTAAGCCTAAAAGCAATAAGTATGAATTAAAAAATAAACTTGGATTAAGTAAAAATTATAAATATATAGGTTTTGTTGGTAGATTAGATAAAGGAAAAGGATGGGATATTTTACTTAAATCTATATGGAGTTTGAAAGATAAAAGTTATTTTAATGATTATAGATTTGTGTTTGTTGGAAATGGAAGTGAAGAAGAAATTTTTAATAGTATGATTAAAAATTTAGGTTTGGATAATTCTATTACTCATATTAATTTTTTAAATCATTCAGATTTAGCAGACTTATATAATTGTTTAGAGATATTTTGCTTTCCAACACAAGTTAATGAAAGTTTGGGGCTAGTAGGAATAGAGGCATTAGCATGTGGAATACCCGTAATTGCTAGCAATTTTGCAGGACCGACTGATTATATTATAGATTTTTGTAATGGATATTTAGCTGAAAAGGGGAATTATAAAGATTTTTCAGCTAAATTAGAAATGTATATTTTATTACCAGAACATGAAAAGGATAAAATAAAGGAATCTGCATTAAAATCATCACAAAAATACTTTAGGGAAAATATAGAATCAAGTTTAATAGATTTATTTAATAATTTTAAATAGAAATAACTTAGATAATTAAATATATGGAGAGTGGAATGGAGAAAAAGAATATAAAAACATATGATTATAAAATTTTGCTATTTTTGTTTGTAGCTATACCGTTAGTAGATATTATAAATGGTGTGATTCTTACAATAAATTCAGATATAAATATTAGTTTAGGGAAATTCTATAGAATTATCACTATGATAATATTAAGTATAATTACATTGAAATATTCTGATAAAG
This sequence comes from Clostridium sp., assembly GCF_017888565.1. Taxonomy (GTDB): domain Bacteria; phylum Bacillota; class Clostridia; order Clostridiales; family Clostridiaceae; genus Clostridium. The sequence goes on along the minus strand of NZ_JAGHFX010000083.1, from coordinate 26,537 downwards.
AATTTAGGAAAAAACATATGGTTGTTTTTTCATTAACTTTGTTAATGATCTTAGCATTTATAGGAGTATTTTATATATATCATGGAAGTTTTAAAGGGATTATATATGATGGTGTTGCAATAAGTAAGTTATTACTAATATTTTTAATGATATATACTATGTTTTATTTATATAATCAAAAAATAATTGATAAAAATATAATAACTAATATATTTAAATGTTACATAATTATATTTCCATTAACTATGATTATTCCTTATATAATAGGGATTGGAAGTTCAACATATAGTAGTGGATTAGGATATACAGGGTTATATTATGCTAATAATGATATTAGTATAGTATTACTGATATCTACAATATATTCATTTGATCAAGTTATTAAAAAAACAAATATATTTAATATGTTTATTTTTTTATTAAATTTATCTTCGCTACTTTTAGTAGGTTCCAAAACAGGAATACTAGGATTAGTGTTAGCAGTTATATTATATTGCATTTACTATATAAGAGTAAAGCTTAATGAAAAGTCAATATCAAAAAAGAATATATTAAAAATTATTTTATGGGCTTTGTTATTTTTAATATGTACTTTAGTAGTGTTTTATCCAACTTTTAAGAAGATGATTGATAGAGTTATATATTTTTATAATAGAGATGGAAATATTTTTGCAGCTTTATTAAGTGGGAGAGAAAAGTTTTTACTTGAGGCTTTTAATAATTTGTTGAATGAAAGGCTTTGGATGTTAAAATTACTATTTGGAGTAGGTTTTTTTTATAGAAAGGAATGGGGAATAGGTGAATTAGTAGAGATGGATTTGTTTGATATAACATTTTCACTTGGTTTAATAGTGTCTATAATAATTATTTATTATCTCTTTAAATTATTAAATAAAATTATTAAAAGTCTTAATAAAGAAAACTATGTATATTTTGTATGTATTATTATAATGGTGTTATTTAGTTTCATAGCTGGGCATGTCTTATTTTCAGCTCTATCAGGAAGTATTTTATCGTTAGTGATTAGCGGTGGATATATGTTCAGAGAAAAGGATGAAATTAAGGAATAGTCTCTATTAAAGTTTTTTGAATATGAAAGGAATTAATATGTTTGTAAGCGTAATTATACCTGTTTATAATGTAGAAGATTATATTGAGGAATGTCTAAATAGTGTTTTAAGGCAAACATTAACAAATATTGAGATAATAATAGTTAATGATGGAACTAAAGATAGTAGTATAGAGAAGGTATCAAAATATAAAGATGAGAGAATAGTTATAATAAATAAAGAGAATGGAGGATTATCATCAGCTAGAAATACTGGGCTAAGGATAGCAAAGGGTAAATATACATATTTTATAGATAGTGACGATTTTTTATTATATAATAATTGTTTTGAAGAAATGTATAAAATTGCTGAAAGTGACTTATCAGAGATAGTTGTTGGTAATGGATATAAATATTACTCGAAAAATAATATGAAAGAATTGTATAGAGATAAGAATATATTTAAAAGATCTACTATGAATAGTAAAGACTTTTTAATAAAATTTATTAACTCGGACTCTATGCAGACTCCTGTCTATTATAATATGTATAAAACCGATTTTTTAAAACAAAATAGTTTGTTTTTTAAAGAAGGACGAATACATGAGGATCAGGAGTTTATTACTAGAGCGTTTGTATTAAGTAATAAAGTATCAATATATCCTACGAGCTTTTATGCATATAGACAACGAGAAGGCTCAATTATGAGCGGAACAAAAAAAGAATTAAGTGTTCAGCATGCTATAATGAACTGTTTTGAATTAGAGGAATATTATAATGAAAATGTAAGTGATATTGAATTGAAAAAAGTATTACTAAATAAGTTAGTGAGTCAAATGCTTTATAGCTTTTCTAATTCTAAATATGAGAATATCAATATAGAGTATAAAAAGTTTTTATTAAGGAATTCTTTTAAAATTAAAAATAAGATAAAAACAGTTATGTTTTTATCTTATAGAAGATTTTATTATAAAATTTATTGTGATAGAAAATTAAAGGTATAAAATATATGAGGCTGATATTAAACATAATATAAGGAGTAAACTATGAAGAAACCTTTAGTAAGTATAAGTTGTATAACATATAATCATGAAAAGTATATAGCTGATGCATTAGAGAGCTTCTTAATGCAAAAAACAAATTTTGATTTTGAGATACTTATTCATGATGATGCTTCTACTGATGAAACTGCTAATATTATAAGGGAATATGAAAAAAAATATCCTAATATAATTAAACCAATATATCAAACTGAAAATCAGTATAAAAAAGGAGTGAAAAGGATTTTTTATACTTTTAATGATGTTAGAGCAATGGGAAAATATATTGCATTATGTGAGGGAGATGATTATTGGACTAATCCATATAAGTTGCAGAAGCAGGTGGATTATATGGAAAAAAATCCTGGATCCAGTATGTGCTTTCATTCAGCAGAGGTAGTAGATGATGAGAAAAGGCTTTTAGGAAGAAATGTTAGACCATATAAAGAGAATTGCATTGTTTCAATTGAAGATTTAATAATTGGAGGAGGAGGGTTTTGCGCAACAGCATCTATTTTGTATCGTAGAAATTTAGTTAAAGACTTACCACAGTTTTTTATAGATGCTCATGTTGGAGATTTTCCACTTCAATTAATACTTGCAAGTAAAGGTGATGTATATTATATAGATGAATCTATGTCTGATTATAGATTAGGAGTTGGAGTATCATGGACAACAAATATTAATTCAGGAAATGATGTTAAAGAGAAGAATATCAAAAATTGGCAAAGCGATATTAATCTGTTAAAGGAATTTAATATATATACAGGTTATAAACATCAGAAAATAATTGATATTGTAAATAATGATAGATTAATGAAGATACTTTTAATAAGTAGAAAAAAGGGTGATATCAAGAAATCACCATGTAAAGAATACTATGAGAATTTAAAAATAAATGATAAATTGAAAATTAATATAAAATACTATCTTCCTAAATTAAGTAAAAGTATGAGTACTACTAAAAAAAATATAAAGTTATATTTATATAATCTAAATAGAAAATAGTTATTTAGATTATATGGAGGTATGAATGAAATGACAAAAATTGATAATATAAATACTAAAGGAAAAGTGATAAACAACTTGGCTTGGAAACTTATGGAACGTGGTGGGGTTCAAGGTATACAATTTATAGTACAAATTGTATTAGCTAGGGTATTATCTCCTGATGATTATGGAATAATTTCATTAATAACAATTTTTATAGCATTGTCTAATGTTTTTATTCAAAGTGGATTTAATACTGCGTTGATTCAAAAAAAGAATGCTGATGAAGAAGATTTTTCATCTGTATTTTACTTAAGCTTATTAACAGCATTAATACTATATATAATTTTATTCTTTACAGCACCTTTTATAGCAAATTTTTATGGAATAAAAGAGCTAATACCAGTTCTAAGGGTACTATCTATAACATTATTTTTTGGAGCATTTAATTCCATACAAAATGCAGTGGTTTCAAAAACAATGCAATTTAGAAAGCTATTCTTTAGTAGTGTATGTGCTGTATTTATATCAGGAACTATAGGAATAATTTTAGCATACTTAGGATTTGGAGTATGGGCCTTAGTAGTTCAACAATTATTGAATCAAATTTCCATTACTATAATACTTTGGGTTACTTTAAAGTGGAGACCTAAATTGATTTTTTCTATCGGTAAAATTGGAAATTTATTCTCTTATGGATGGAAACTGTTAGTATCTTCTTTAATAGATACGTTATATATGAATTTAAGAGGATTAATTGTTGGTAAGGTATATACATCTCAAATGTTAGCTTTCTATAACAGAGGGGAGCAATTTCCACAATTGATAGTTTCAAATATAAATGGTTCAATTCAATCTGTTATGTTACCTACATTGTCTGCGGAACAAGAAAATAAAAAAAGAGTAAAGGAATTGGTAAGAAGATCAATTGTGACAAGTTCGTTTTTACTGTTCCCAATTATGATTGGATTAGCTGTTGTAGGAGAGCCACTAATAAAAATACTTTTAACAGATAAATGGCTGCCATGTGTACCATTTATGCAAATTTTTTGTTTAACATATGCCTTATGGCCAATACATACAGCTAATTTACAAGCAATTAATGCTCTTGGTAGAAGTGATATATTTTTAAAGTTAGAAATAATAAAAAAAGTTGTTGGTGTTACTATTTTAATTATTTCAATGTTTTATGGTGTATATGCAATTGCTTTGGGTGGATTGTTATCTGGAATAATTTCATCATTTATAAATTCCTATCCAAATTTAAAACTTTTAGACTATAGTTATAGAGAACAAATAAAAGACATACTTCCTTCATTAATATTATCAATAGGAATGGGATTGATAGTTTATTGTATTTTATTTTTAAATCTATCTCCATATTTAACATTGCTAATTCAGGTATTTACTGGAGCTATAGTATATATTGGACTAGCTAAATTGTTTAAGCTTGAATGTTATGAGTATTTATTTTTCACCATAAAGGAGATGTTAGTAAGAAGAAATAAGCAATAATATATTTATGCTTTATCTAAGGAGGAAATCAATATGAGAGGCTTAAGTTCTATACAAAGTTTAGTATATACTGATGGAAATAATAAGTTTTATATGAAGAGAGATGATTTATTACCTTTTTCGTTTGGTGGAAATAAAGTAAGAATTGCTGAAAAGTATTTTAATGATATGGAAAGAAAAAAATGTAATTGTATAATTGCTTATGGGAGTAATCAATCTAATTTATGTAGAGTAATTGCTAATATGGCGAAGCAGAAGAATATTGACTGTTATGTAGTTTCACCAGTAGATGAAAGTGAGAAGAAAAATACGAATAATGCTACTCTAGTATCACTTTCAGAAGCGAATATAATTAAATGTTCAAAAAACAATGTCGCAAATACCATTAATGATTTAATTGAAAATTTAAAGGAACTAGGCAAAAAGCCTTATTATATTTATGGAGATATTTATGGTAAAGGAAATGAGATAGTACCTATGTACGCTTATTTTGAAGTGTATGAAGAGATTAAAGAATACGAAAATCAATATTCAGTAAAATTTGATTATATTTTTCATGCTTCAGGTACGGGAACAACTCAATCGGGTTTAATATCTGGGATGTTAAAGAATGATGATATGAAAAAAATAATTGGAATATCTATAGCGAGATCGGAAGAGGAGCAGAAAAAAAATATATTTGATAATGTTACTCTGTTTACTGGAATAAAAAATAAAGAATTGATTGATAATTCCATAAATTTTCAAGATAAATATATTTGTGGGGGATATGGAAAGTATAATGAAGAAATAGTTAATATAGTAAAATGGGTTTTAGCATCTGATTCAATACCTTTAGATTTAACATATACAGGAAAAGCCTTCTGGGGAATGAATGAGTATTTAAAGGAGAATGAAGTTATAGGTAAGAATATATTATTTATACATACTGGGGGATTACCTATATTTTTTGATAATTTAGATATATTAAATATTAAGTAAATGTGATTTAGGAGGAGTAATAATGAATATATTACTGACATCTGTAGGGAGACGAAGCTACTTAGTTAAATATTTCAAGGAAGCTTTAGGTAAAAAGGGCGAGATTCATGTATCAAATAGTAGTTCTGTTAGTCCAGCTTTTCAATATGCTGATAAAAGTGTAGTTACACCATTAATATACGATGATAATTATATATCATTTTTAAAGGTATATTGTATAGAAAATAATATTAATGCGATAATATCTCTATTTGATATTGATTTACCAATTCTATCTTCAAGTAAAAAAGAATTCGAAGATATTGGAACAAAAATTATCGTATCTGATGAAAATGTGATTAATATATGTAACGATAAGTGGCAAACATATAGATTTTTAATTAATAACAATTTTAATGCTCCTAAGACGTTTTTAAAATTAGATTTAGCTCTTTCGGCTTTAAAAAATAATGAAATAGAGTATCCTGTAATAATTAAGCCTAGATGGGGAATGGGTTCTATTTCTGTTTACGAAGCAGAAAATGAAGAAGAATTAAAGGTTTTATATAAAAAGGCAATTAGAAGTGTTATGAATACTTACCTTAAATATGAGTCAATGGAAGAAATAGAAGAAAGTATTTTGATACAAGAAAAGCTAAAAGGACAGGAATATGGATTAGATGTAATAAATGATTTAAATGGAGAATATCAAAATACTATAGTAAAAAAGAAATTTGCTATGCGATCTGGTGAAACTGATTGTGCAGAGATAATGGAAAATGAAGATATGAAAAGGCTTGGAGAAGCAATAAGTAGCAAGTTAAAACATATTTCTAATTTAGATATGGATGTTTTCATGTATGATGGTGTTCTTTATGTCCTTGAGATGAATGCAAGATTTGGTGGAGGATATCCATTCTCTCATATGGCTGGAGTAAATCTACCAAAGGCAATAGTAGGATGGCTAGATGGTGAGGATATTGATGAATCCCTTTTAATTGAGAAGAAAGGTCTAATAGCTCATAAGGATATTAGTATAGTTTCTATTGATATTAAAGAAAATAATTCTATAACTGAGATTGATAAATGTAATATAAAGTTAGTAGATAAATATGAAGACTTAAAGAATATAGTAGAGAAATTTGATAAATTATTTATTCCTAACCTTTCAGATAGAGATTTTAAGATAGAAGATTTAATTAATAAATTGAATGAAAAAGCTAATACTTATGTAGTAGAAGATAACGAGGCTATGGGATTTATTAGTTTTTATGCAAATGATGATGTGAAAAAAGTCGCATATTTGACTTTAATTGCTGTACTAACAGAGTATCAAAACAACAAAATAGGGAAATATTTATTAGATTTATTCATTAAAATATCTAAAGGGAAAAATATGGGAAAAGCATGTCTTGAAGTTCATAATGATAATATAAAAGCTAAAGCTTTTTATGAAAAGAATGGATTTAAGTTTTATAAAAAGGCTAGTGAAGAATCAATCTATATGATTAGAGAGTTATAGGAGTGTTAAATATGAAAAGTATACAAGTTACTCGTACATCTATGCCTGAATTTGAGGAGTATATTGAGGAAATTAGAGAGTTGTGGGATAGTCATTGGTTAACCAATATGGGTGCAAAGCATAAGGAATTAGAAGAAAGATTATTAGAATATTTAGGATCTCAGAATATATCACTTTTTACAAATGGGCATTTAGCTTTAGAATGTATAATAGCAGCTTTAAATCTTACAGGAGAAGTAATTACTACTCCTTTTACATTTGCATCAACTACACATGCGATAGTTAGGAATGGTCTAACTCCTGTATTTTGTGATATAAATTCAGAAGATTATACAATTGATGTAACTAAGATAGAGGAACTAATAACAGAAAAAACATCGGCACTAATTCCTGTACACGTCTATGGAAATGTATGCAATGTTAAAGAAATAGAAAGAATAGCGAAAAAGCATAATTTAAAAGTTATCTATGATGCTGCACATACTTTTGGTGTTAAAGTAAATGGTGAGGGTATAGCCAATTTTGGTGATGCTTCAATGTTTAGTTTTCATGCTACAAAGGTTTTTAACACCATAGAAGGTGGAGCAGTAACTTTTAAAGATGAATCATTAAAAAAGAAGTTAAATGAATTAAAAAATTTTGGGATTACTGGATCAGAATCTGTTAAATATGTAGCTGGAAATGCAAAAATGAATGAGTTTCAAGCAGCTATGGGAATTTGTAATCTTAGACATGTAGATGAAGAAATAAATAAAAGAATGCTAGTTGTGGAAAAATATAATTTAAAATTAGGGAATATTAATGGAATAAAAGTGTGGAAACCACAAGATGGTATAACTAGTAATTACGCATATTATCCAGTAGTTTTTGATAATTACAAATATAATCGTGATGAAGTTTTTGAAAATTTAAAGAATGAAGGAATAATAGCAAGAAAATATTTCTATCCATTAACTAATTCATTTGATTGTTATAAAGATAACTTTAAAGTTAATGAAACTCCAATTGCTAGATATATATCAGAAAGAGTTCTGACTTTACCACTTTATTCTGACTTATCTTTAGATGATGTTAATAGAATATGTGATATTATTTTGGAATAGGAATTTATATAGTGGAGGTATAATATGAAAGGTATAATTTTAGCAGGGGGTAGCGGTACTAGACTGTACCCAGTTACAAAAGCAATGTCAAAGCAAATGGTACCAATTTATGATAAACCAATGATTTATTACCCTATGTCTGTATTAATGCTGTCAGGAATAAAGGATATTTTAATAATTTCTACTCCGAGAGATATTAGAAACTTTAAAGAATTATTTGGAAATGGATCTAATCTTGGATTAAATATTGATTATGCTACACAAGAAAATCCGAATGGATTAGCAGAGGCATTTATAATTGGAGAGAGATTTATTGGGGAAGATAGCGTTGCACTTATTTTAGGAGATAATATATTTTATGGACAGGGATTAAGTGGATATTTAAATAGAGCATCTAAATTAAATGAAGGGGCAATGATATTTGGATATTTTGTTCATGATCCTAGGGCTTTTGGAGTAGTAGAATTTGATGAAAATAAAAATGCCATTTCTATAGAAGAAAAACCTGAATATCCGAAATCAAAATATGCAGTTCCAGGCCTATATTTCTATGATAATACAGTGGTAGAAAAAGCTAAGTCATTGAAACCTTCTGAAAGAGGGGAACTTGAAATTACAGATTTAAATAGACTTTATATGGAAGAAAAAAACTTGAAGGTTCAACTGTTTGGTAGAGGAATGGCATGGCTTGATACAGGAACTCATGCTTCAATGTTACAAGCTTCAAACTTTGTGGAGGCAATTCAAAATACTCAAGGTACATATATAGCTTGCTTAGAGGAGATATCATATAGAAAAGGGTGGATTTCAAAAGAACAAGTTATGGAATTAGCAGAACCTATGAGTAAAACTGGTTATGGAAAATATTTATTGGATATAATAAATGAGGAGTAGATTAATATGAAAACTTATTTAGTTACTGGCGGAGCAGGGTTTATAGGCTCAAACTTTGTTTTATACATGCTTAAGAAATATGAAGATATAAGAATTATAAACCTAGATAAATTAACTTATGCAGGAAACTTAGAAAACTTAAAGAGTATTGAAGGAGATTCAAGACATATATTTGTTCAAGGTGATATATGTGATGTAGAATTAGTATCATCATTATTTGAAAAATATGAAATAAATTATGTTGCTCACTTTGCTGCAGAGTCTCATGTGGATAGAAGCATAAAAGAGCCAGAAGTTTTTGCTAAAACTAATGTATTAGGAACAGTAAATTTATTAAACTGTGCAAAAAATGCTTGGGAAACTGAAGAGGGTTGGAGAACAGGAGTTAAGTTTTTACATGTTTCAACAGATGAAGTATATGGTTCACTTGGAGAAACAGGATATTTCATGGAAACAACTCCATTAGATCCTCATAGTCCATATTCTGCAAGTAAGGCTGGATCTGATATGATGGTTAAAGCATATGGAGATACTTATAAAATGCCAATAAACATAACAAGATGTTCGAATAATTATGGACCATTCCAATTTCCAGAAAAGTTAATACCACTGCTTATTAATAATTGTTTACAATTAAAGGATTTACCTATCTATGGTGATGGATTAAATATAAGAGACTGGTTATATGTAGAAGATCATGCTAAAGCAATTGATATGGTTATAAACAACGGAAGACTTGGAGAGGTTTACAATGTTGGTGGACATAATGAAAGAACTAACATTCAAATAGTTGATACAGTTATTAATTATATCAATGAAAATGTAGATAGTAAAGTAACTGAAAACTTAAAGAAATTTGTTGAAGATAGAAAAGGACATGATAGAAGGTACGGAATAGATCCAAGCAAGATAAAAGAAGAACTTAGCTGGTATCCAGAAACTACTTTTGAAGTTGGAATAGTTAAGACTATAAATTGGTATTTAGATAACAAAGAATGGATGAATAATGTTACATCTGGTGATTATCAAAAATATTATGAAAATATGTATAAATAAAAAATCAGTTAGAGTCTATAAATAGACTCTAACTGATTTTCTATTTCACATCATTAAATATATAATCTCTCATTTGATTTTTAATAGTTTCTCTATCGAAAGTTAAATAATATACTCCATTAATCATAGCTCCTTCACCATATCCATCTCTAGGGAATCTATCTTGTTCTAGATTATTACCTATTCCAAGTACTTTTGTTCCAAGTGATAGTATTTCAGTAGAAGTTAAATTAGTTTGAATATAAGGTAAAACTTCGTTTAATAGTGAGTTATAAGAACCGATTGAAGCTGATGTTAATTTACTAAATAAAGCAGCAAGGACAGTTCTTTGTCTTTCAGTTCTTTTATAGTCTCCACCATCTGTGTATCTTATTCTAGAATAAGCAAGTGCTTGTGTTCCATCTAGGTGTTGAACACCAGTAGAAGTTATGTGGGGAGAGCTTGTGCCATCTTTAGCATTTATATTATTAATATAACTATTTATATATTCTAATTCATCTTGTGTTATTTCTAGATCAACTCCACCTAATATATTTATTATAACAGGTAGTGACGAGAAATTTACTGATACAAAGTCTTCTATATTCATACCAAAGTTTTCATTGATAGTTTTAATTGCTAGCTCAGGACCCCCATATGCATAAGCGTGATTTATTTTATCATCACCATGGCCATCTATAGAAACATAGGAGTCACGCATGATAGAGGTAAGTTTGATTTTGTTATGGATAGGATCTACAGTTGCAATCATGATTGAATCTGAACGGCCAGTTTCTCCATCAACAGCATCAACACCAAATAGTGCTATGTTTTTTATCTTACTATAACTATCATATTCTTTAAATTCATCTTCTACAATTCCTAAATTATCTTTATTTAATTTGATGTTATCCATTTTATTTAATAGGCCCATTATATAGCCACCACCAACTACTACAAATGCAAGTAGTATACATAAAAATCCTATAAAAATTTTAAAACCTAAGGATTTTTTTTTCTTTTTCTTATTAGATTTTCTATACTCATTTTGTGCCATATATACACTTCCTTTCTAAATAAGTTTATCACATGATCTAGTTTTTTTTCAATTAAGTAATATAAAAGTAATAAATAATTATATAATATAAAATTTGTATTTAATATAATTGAGTTATATAATAGATAAGGTAATTACATTAAATATAGCAACTTTTATCTAAATATATAAAAGTATATAAGTGAAAGGATGATAAAGATGAAGAAGATACCATTTTCTCCTCCAGATATAACTGAAGCAGAAATTAATGCAGTAGTAGAAGTTTTAAGATCAGGATGGATAACGTCAGGACCAACACTTGCAAAATTTGAAGAAGAATTAGCACAGTATTGTGAAGCAAATAAAGCTGTAGCATTAAATAGTGCAACAGCAGCTATGGAGCTTATATTAAAGGTTTTTGATATAAAAGAAGGGGACGAGATAATAACAACTCCATACACATATACAGCAACAGCAAGTGTAGCAGTTCATAGGGGTATAAAACCTATATTTTGCGATGTAGCAAAAGATTCATTCTTTATTGATTATGATAAAATAGGAGATTTAATAACAGAAAAAACAAAAGTTATAATGCCTGTAGATTTTGCAGGAGTACCTTGTGATTATGATAGAATAAAAGAAGTTTTAAAAGAAAAAAATAGAGAAGATATAATAATAATTGTAGATTCAGCCCATGCTTTTGGAGCAAAATATAAAGGTCAAAGAGTTGGAGCACAATGTGATTTCCATACATTTTCTTTCCATGCAGTTAAAAACTTTACAACTGCTGAAGGTGGAGCAATAACATATAATGATAATAACTTTAAAGGAAGAGAAAACTTATTCCAGGACTTTAAATTCACTTCATTACATGGACAATCAAAAGATGCATTATCCAAGATGAAGGCTGGAGCTTGGGAGTATGATATAATTACAGATGGCTTTAAATGTAATATGACAGATATAAATGCAGCCATTGGTAGAGTTCAATTAACAAGATATGAAGATATGCTAAAGTATAGAAAAGAAATTTTTAATACTTATACAAGAATCTTAGAAAAAGAAGATTTTTCTATAATTCCAGTTACTGAATATGGTGAAGGTACAGAAAGTTCATATCACCTATATCCATTAAGAATAAAAGGATTTAATGAAGAAAAGAGAAATATACTTATTCAAAGATTAGCAGAAAAGGGAATTTCAACAAACGTTCATTTTAAGCCACTACCAATGTTTACACTATATAAAAATCTAGGCTATAAAATAGAAGATTATCCAAATGCATATTCTCAATATGCAAATGAAATTTCTCTACCTGTTTATAGTACATTAGAATTAAGTGATGTAGAGTATATTGCAATTGAGTTAATAAAAGAAGTTAAAAAGTTATTAATGAAATAGATTAACTTAATGATATAGATTAGCTTATTATTACGTTAATCTATATTATTTTAGTATATAGATAAATTTTTATTAAATATATATTAAGAATTTAATAGCAATCTATAATAATTCTGAATACTGTAATAAAATTAAGTTAAAAAGTTTATATATATTTAAAATTGTGATAAAATATTAATGTTAGTTTTCTATTAAATTAGAGTATAAAGGAGCGTATAACAATGAATATACCTTTAATAGACTTAAAAGCTCAATATGATTCATTAGCAGAAAAATTAGATAAGGCTGCTTTAGGAGTACTATCTTCAGCTAATTACATAATGGGAAAAACAGTAACAGATTTTGAAAAAGAATTTGCAGACTTCATAGGAGTTAAACATGCAATATCAGTAGGAAATGGAACAGATGCTTTAGTACTAGCTCTTAAATCAATGGGAATAGGAGAAGGAGATGAAGTAATAACAACACCATTTACTTTTTTTGCAACAGCAGAAACTATTTCGGCAGTAGGAGCAACTCCTGTATTTGTAGATGTAGATAAAGAAACTTTTAATATAGATGTAACAAAAATAGAAGAAAAAATAACTTCAAAAACAAAAGCTATAATGCCTGTACATATATTTGGTCAATCAGCAGATATGGATGAAATAAATGAAATTGCTAAAAAGCATAATTTATATGTAATAGAAGATGCTTGCCAAGCTATAGGTGGAAAATATAAAGGCAGAAAGATAGGAACATTAGGTGATGTTGCTTGCTTCTCATTCTTCCCAACAAAGAACTTAGGTTGTGCTGGCGATGGTGGAATGATAGTTACAGATAATGATGAAATAGCTATTATTGCAAGAGCATTAAGAACTCATGGAAGTGGAGAAAATGGTCAAAAGGCTTATAATCTTTTAAATAATATAGAAGAAGAAATTAAAACTGCTGAAGGAGCAAACGATACAGTTTATAATCCACTTAAATACTATAACTATTTAATAGGATATAATACAAGACTAGATGCAATTCAAGCTGCTATTTTAAGTGTAAAACTAAAAGAGATAGATAGCTGGAATGCAAAGAGAAGAGAAATAGTTGAGCTTTATGATGAAGCTTTACAGAATAGTGATTTAGTAACTCCAGTAGCAAAAGATTACAATGAACATGTATATCACATGTATATATTACAATCTGAAAATAGAGAAGAAGTTTTAACTAAACTTAAAGAAGCTGGAATTGCAACAGGAGTATATTATCCAGTACCATTACACCTTCAAAAAGTTTATAAAAATTTAGGATACAAAGAAGGGGATATGCCTGTATCTGAATACTTATCACATAGAACTTTTGCTATACCTGTATATCCAGAGTTAACAAAAGAACAAATTGATTATATAATAAGCAAAATTAAATAATATATGATCAATTGTAAAATAATTAATTAAAAAAATTTTTAGCTAAAATATAATAATTAATTAAAAAGTAAAGTAGAACATAATAGCTAAATAAGGTATGATTAATTGTAAAATAATTAATTAAAAAATTTTTGTCAAAATATAATAACAACTAATTAAAAAGTGCGGTAGAACATAATAATTAAATAAGGTATGATCAACTGCAAAATAATTAATTAAAAAAAATTTTTAGCTGAAATATAATAATTAATTAATTAAAAAGTAAAGTAGAACATAATAGCTAAATAAGATATGATCAATTGCAAAATAATTAACTATATTTAAAATTGTAGTTAATGATATTTAACCCAATTTAGAAGTAAACTAACTTATATAAGATTTTTACTTTTACTATTTTATTTAACAAGCATGTGTTAATTATTTAATAATTTACTAGTGTTAACTTGTAAGATATTAATTGAGACATATATAATCTAAAAAAATAAAAATATAACAATTTTATATTATCAATTATCAAGTTTTTAATTGATTAGGAGGAAAAATAATGTCAGTTTTAAAAGATGAATTATTACAAAAAATAAATAATAAAACTGCAAAAGTTGGTGTAGTAGGTCTAGGTTATGTTGGATTACCTTTAGCAGTTGAAAAAGCAAATGCAGGATATCAAACAATAGGCTTTGATGTTCAAGATCAAAAGGTAGAAATGGTTAATAAGGGCCAAAACTATATTGGAGATGTTGTTGACTCTGAATTAAAAGAATTAACAGAAAAAGGTCTTTTAAGAGCAACTACAGATTTTAGCTTTATAAAAGATGTTGATACAGTTTGTATATGCGTACCAACTCCACTTGATTTATATAAGCAACCAGATTTATCATATGTTGTAAACTCAACAAAGGATGTTGCAAAGTATTTACATAAAGGTATGATAATAATATTAGAAAGTACAACTTACCCAGGAACTACTGAAGAAGTACTTAAGCCAATATTAGAAGAAAGTGGATTAAAGTGTGGAGAAGATTTCTTCTTAGCGTTCTCTCCAGAAAGAGTAGATCCAGGTAATAAGAGCTACAACACTAAAAATACTCCAAAAGTAGTTGGTGGATGTACAGAAGAGTGTACAGAAATAGCAGCTGCTTTATATGAAAATGTATTAGAAGGAGAAATCCATAAAGTTTCTTCACCAGCAGTAGCTGAAATGGAAAAGATATTAGAAAATACATTTAGAAACATAAACATAGGTTTAGCAAATGAAATGGCTATTTTATGTAATAGAATGGGAATAGATGTATGGGAAGTTATAGATGCTGCTAAAACTAAGCCATATGGATTTATGCCATTTTATCCAGGTCCAGGGCTTGGTGGACACTGTATTCCATTAGATCCTTTCTACTTAGAATGGAAAGCTAAGGAATACGATTATCATACTAAGCTTATTGAAACATCAGGAATCATCAACGATTCTATGCCAGATTTCGTTTTAGAAAATATTATGAAGATATTAAATAAGCATAAAAAGGCTTTAAATGGATCAAAAGTATTAGTTATGGGATTAGCATATAAGAATGATATCGATGATTATAGAGAATCACCATCATTTAAGGTTATAGAATTATTAGAAAAGAATGGTGCAGAAGTTATAGTTAACGATCCATTCTGTGATACTGCTAAATACAAAGGAAAAACTTATTATTCAGTAGATTGGAAAGAAGTTATCGATGAAGCAGATATGGTAGTTATAACAACAGGTCATAGTGTTTATGACTATGAACAAATAGTTGATAGAGCTAAAGTTGTTTACGATACAAGAAATGCAACTAAAGAAGTTGTTAATAATAGAGAAAAGATTTATAAATTATAATTAAATAATAGAAATAGTAGCATCATATAAATAATTTTTTATTAGTGCTACTATTTTTGTAAGATATTAAAAATATATTATATGTTTTATTTATAATGGTGTAAAGTATTAATAAAAGGGAGACTCATAGATTGGGAAAGTTGATAAATATTTTAAAAAGAGATAAAAAGGAAATAATATGGACTATAGTATTAACTACATTCTTATTGATGGCATATATGTCTTATGTACTTCAAGCTATAAAAGAAATACCTTTTATATATAATCAATTTTAAAAGGAGATAGAAATGAGAAAGAATAAATATATGCTGATAGCAATTATAATAACAATTACATATATATTGTTGTTTAATACTTTGTTAGATAAAGAAATAAGTAGTTTAATAAATACTAAAAGTTTAAATGAATTAAGGCATAAACAAGATATTCCAGTAAGAAATAAGGGAGCATTTTTAAGAGATTATTTTAATCAACAAGGAGACTTACAACTTTATGGATCATCTGAGTTAGGAAGTAAGGTTCCGTAGAATCCAGTAAACCTATACCCGTTTAATGATGCAAATTATGATATAAGTATATATGGAGTTGCTCATGTTCAAAACTTACAACATGCTACAATGCTAGGTGGCATAGATTCTTATAAAGATAATTCTAAAATAGCCATTGTACAATCCTTACAATGGTTTCAAGAAGAAAATGGAATAAGTGCTGATGAATTCTTATCAGCGTTTTCGGAAGTGCAGTTCTATCAATTTATAAATAATAGAAAAATAAGTGTAGAGAATAAGCGATATTTTTGCAAAAGAATATTAGAATTACTTGAAAGTAAAAATATTCAAGTTGAAGAAGTCTTTTATGCAAAAACATATATTTCAGATGATGTAATTGAAAGAGGATTGAATTTTATTTTAAAACCTTATTACTTGCTTAAAGAAGAATTACTTGAGACTAGAGATAAAATATTAGTATATAAGGAATTGAAAAAGCAGGAAGAAAAAAATGAAATAATTGATATAAAGAAGATTAATTTCGATGAAGAATATAAAAAAGCAGAGGAACAAGGTTCAAAATTAGTTACTAATAATAGTTTTTTTGCAGAAGATAGATATTATGATAAATATCTTAAAGATATAGAGGGGGATTTGGAAAATAAATATATTAATGATAATATACTAAATTCAAGAGAGTTTGAAGATTTTGAATTCTTATTATCAGTTTGTAAGGATTTAAATATTAAACCGTATATAATCTTAATGAATGTAAATGGTTGGTATTATGATTATACTGGAATAGGTGTAGAAGAAAGAAGGGAATTTTATTCAAAACTTGAAAAAATAGCTAAGGATAATGGGTTTGATGTTTTAAATTTAAATAATAAGGAATATGAAAAATATTATTTATCAGATGTGATGCATTTAGGATGGAAAGGCTGGTTAAATGTTACTGAAGAAATGTATAAATACTTTAATGAAAATTAAATAAGATATATATTTGTTATAAAGTAGTTTATATTTATATATAATCAGTATTAATTTAAAAATAGTTAATGTAAAATTTAATATTATAAAATGTAAGGAGAGGCATGTATGGAAATATTGCATAGTGTGAAAAAGTATGCAAATGAAGGTCGTGTGGCAGTAGTTTGTGACGGAGAGCAGCTAACATATAGTGAATTAGATAAAATGTCAGATGCAATAGCAACTTATTTTATAAAAGAATATAAGGAAGATAAATCACCTATAGTAATACATGGTAATAAAGAAAATTTAATATTAGTTTTAATGCTTGGAGCACTAAAATCAGGTAGGGCATATATACCATTAGATGTAACTTTCCCAGTGGAAAGAGTAAAACAAGTAATTGATGAAGTTAAAGCTAAGATAGTAATAAATTTTACAGAGGAAGACTTAGGTATAGAAAGTGTTTATAGTGAAACATCTATAGAAAATATAATAAGAGATTTAATAGGACAAGTTGTTTCAGAAGAAAATTGGGTTAAAGATGATGAAAATGCATATATATTATTTACTTCAGGAAGTACAGGAAAGCCTAAAGGTGTTCAAATAAGTAAAAATAATTTAGATTCATTCAATAATTGGTTTGGAAGATACATGAATATAGATGATAGTAATGATGTAATGATGAATCAAGTATCATACTCTTTTGATGTATCAGTTATACCTATATATTTAGGTTTGATTCATGGAAAAACACTAAATAGTTTATCTAAGAAAACATTAGAAGATTTTAAACTTTTATTTACTAATTTAAAGGAATCTAATATAAAAGAGTGGGTTTCAACTCCAGCACTTGCAGAAATGTGTATTAAGGATTCTAACTTCAATAGTAGTCTTATGCCGAGTTTAAGAACATTCTTCTTTGCAGGTGAGGTACTTTCTAAAAAGCTAGTTAAAGAGTTGATGGAACGCTTTAAAGGAGTAAGGATAATAAATGGATATGGTCCAACAGAAGGAACTGTATTATTATCTTCTATAGATATTACAGAAAAAATGCTAGAGGAGGAAAGATCTATACCTATAGGATATCCTATGGATGGTGGAATATTAAAAATTGTAGATGATAATGGAAATACCTTAAAAGATGGACAAAAAGGTGAACTAATAGCATTAGGTAAAAGCATAAGTAAGGGATATTTCAATAATGAAGAAATGACAAATAAAGTATTCTTTTATGAAGAAGTTAATGGTAAAGTTTTAAGAGGATATAGGACTGGAGATTTAGCATATTATGAAAATGGAATTATATATTATTGCGGTAGGAAGGATTTTCAAATAAAGCTAAATGGTTTTAGAATAGAGCTTGAAGATATTGAAAATAATTTGAGAAAAGTATCTAATGTAAACAATTGTGTTGTATTTCCAGTATATAAAGAAGAAAAAATATCTCATCTTGCTTCATTTGTTACATTAAAAGAAGAAAATGAATTAAGTAGTTTGAAAAATTCTATATTAATTAAGAATGAATTAAAAAAATATATACCTTCATATATGATTCCAAGAAATATAAAAGTATTAAAAGAATTTCCAATAAACACAAATGGAAAGATTGATAGAAAGAAACTTATGGAGGAACTTAAGTAATGAAATTAGCACAGTATGGAGATTACTTATACTTATATATTTTACTATTATCATTTATACCAGCAATAATCTTAGGAGTAAAAGAAAAAAATATTAAGCCATATGGGGTACTTGTATCCATATTTATGGTTGGACTAATAGTAGGAACTGGAAAGTATAATTTAGCATTATTTATAATGTTTATTATAGGAGAGTTTGTAGTAATATATGGGTATTTATTTATAAGAAAGAAAACAGATAATAAAATAATTTATTATATAGCGTTATTATCGTCAATGTTACCAGTTATAATAACTAAAGCATCTGTATTTGTTAGTTTTGGACCAATAGGGTTTATTGGATTATCATATCTTAATTTCAAAGCTATACAGATGATAATAGAAATATATGATGGATCAATAAAAGAGGTTAAGTTTTCAACATTAGTTTATTTCTTATTATTCTTCCCAACATTAAGTTCAGGGCCAATAGATAGATTTAGAAGGTTCGAGGAAGACTTAAACAAGAAAATAGATAAAAATGAATACTTAGATGATTATTTATATATTGGACTTAGAAAAATAATAATAGGGCTTGGATATAAATTTGTTATAGCATACATAATTAACACTATGTGGATGAGTAAAATACCTACAGATATAACATTTATAAATGGCTTAAATTATATGTATGCATATAGTTTATATTTATTCTTTGATTTTGCTGGATATAGTTCATTTGCTGTTGGGACAAGCTATGTATTAGGAATAGAGACACCAGATAACTTTAATAAACCATTCTTAAGTAAAGATATGAAAGAGTTTTGGACAAGATGGCATATATCTTTATCAAAATGGTTTGGAGATTATTTATATTCAAGAATTGTATTAAACTCTATGAGAAAAAAGAGATTTAAAAGTAGGTTTACTGCATCTCATGTAGCACAAATAATAACAATGTTTATTATGGGAGTTTGGCATGGCTTAAGTTTATTTTATATTATATATGGTTTATATCAAGGAGGAGTACTTGTTCTTACAGATATAATCCAAAGGAAATGGAAGTTCTATAAGAAACATAAAAAAGAAAAGTGGTTTCAATATACACAAATTGCAATTAATTTTAATGTAGCATGTTTTGGGCTTTTCCTATTTTCAGGATGGCTTTTTAGATAAATATATTTAGGAGGATTTAAAAATGGAAGATAAGGTTTTAGATATTTTTGAAGAAGTAACAGGAACAGATGAAATAAGAGAAGATTTGAATTTAGATTTATTTGAAGCAGGATTATTAGATTCACTTGGAATAATAGAAGTATTATTAAAAATAGAAGATGTATTTGGAATAAAGCTTCAACCAACGGATTTAGAGAGAAAAGATATGGCAACAGTAAATAATTTGGTTGCTTTTCTAGAAAAGATAGAAGTAAAGGTTTTTTGAAATAGAGAAGTTTGGAGTTAATTAATTATTAAGCAGTTAATAGTCAAGTTTATTGGCATATTAACTGCTTATTTTATAAAACTATGAATTTTTTATAATTTCAAGTAACTATTATTATGTTAATATTAGTGAGAGATATTTTTTGAATACTTTTATATGGGTATTCAAAAAATGATTTCAAGTGAATTTATAGTATCATATATTTAATAAATTATTATTTGAAATCAAATTTAGTGTAATCTTTAGAAAGAAAAGGTATGTAAATCGGTAAGATATAAATTTATAATTATAAACATGAGAATTTATAGAAAGAAAAGATATAAAATGATATAATGTAAAATAGAAATCTTTAATAATTATATTAATATAAGCTATATTTAATATTAATGTTAAAGTAATTGATGTTATAAGAGATATTAAATTAGATTACATATTAAACTATTTTCAATATCAGCATAATATTTAATTGCACTAAAGAGGAACATGAGGAGGTGTAGATAAGCTTTCTAATTAAATATAGATGAAGAGAGTTATTTAGCCAAGAATGAAAATAATTGCATTAAAGAAAGTATTAAATATTTTGTAGCGATAGTATATAATAGAAATGAAAATTTTATAAATCTAATGAAAGCTTAAAGAAGAGTTAAAGTTAGTATATAAAAATATATAAAAAAGGTTTGATGATATGAATAAAAATGTTATTAATTTAATAATTGATAAAAATTCTACTGTTAGAGCAGCTTTAAAACAGTTAGATAAGGGGTCAAAGGGTTTTTTAGCTGTAGTAGATGAAAAAAATAAACTTGTAGGAACTATAACTGATGGTGACATTAGAAGATGGATATTAAAAAATGGAAGTTTGGATGAAGATGTGACAGAAGTTATGAATTCGAATCCAGTAAGTTTATTGATTGGTGAAGAACATAATTTTCAAAAAGTAATGCAAAAATATTCAATAAAGGCCTTACCTATAATAGAAGAAAGTGGAAAGGTAATAGATATACTTTTTAGTGAAGATGTTCTAGTTAATGAATGCAAGAAATATAGTCTTAAGGAAATTCCTGTTGTAATTATGGCTGGGGGATTGGGAACGAGATTATATCCATACACTAAGATTTTACCTAAGCCACTTATACCTATTGGTGATACTCCAATTGTTGAAAGAATAATAGATAAGTTTGCTTTATTTGGAGTGAATAAATTTTATTTAACAGTAAATTATAAGAAGAATATGATAAAATCTTATTTTAATGAGTTAGAAAAAGATTATAATGTTGAGTATGTTGAGGAAGATAAACCATTAGGTACAGGAGGGAGCTTATATTTACTAAAGGATAAGATAAATGAAACATTTTTTGTTTCTAATTGTGATATATTAATAGATTGTGATTATGAAAGTGTATATAATCATCATAAGAGAAGTGGAAATAAAATAACTGTTGTAGCATCTGTAAAAAACTTTACAATACCTTATGGAGTATTTAATCTTAATAATAATGGTAATATAGAAGAAATTAGAGAAAAACCAGAATATAGCTTTTTAATTAATACAGGTATGTATATTTTAGAACCAGAGGTTTTAGATGATATACCAAAAGATGAATTCTATAACCTTCCTGATGTATTAGAAAAGTATATGAATACAGGGGTAAAGGTTGGTGTTTATCCTATAAGTGAGTTATCTTGGATGGATATGGGACAAATAAGTGAAATGAAAGACATGATAAATAGATTATCAGATAAAGAAGAATTTTAGAAATTAGAAATAGGAGTGAATTAAATGGATTTAAAAGGAAAAAGAGTCTTAGTTACAGGAGCAGAAGGATTTATAGGTAGTCACTTAACAGAAAGATTGGTTGAATTAGGAGCCGATGTTACAGCTTTAGTACAATATAATTCCTTTAATGATTGGGGTTGGATAGATACTTTTGATAAGAATGTATTAGATAGTATAAAAGTGGAAACAGGCGATATTAGAGAATTAGATGGTATGAATAGAATAATTAAAGGTCAAGAAGTTGTATTTCACCTTGCTGCTTTGATAGCAATACCGTATTCATATCTTTCACCGATGGCTTATGTAAGAACAAATGTAGAAGGAACTGTAAATGTATTAGAAGCATGTAGAAATTATGATGTGAAAAAAATTATTCATACTTCAACTTCAGAAACATATGGAACAGCTTTATATGTGCCGATAGATGAGAAACATCCAATGCAAGGGCAATCACCTTATTCAGCATCTAAAATAGGGGCAGATAAAATGGCAGAAAGTTTTTATAGATCATTTAATATGCCAATAGCTACTTTAAGACCATTTAATACATATGGACCAAGGCAATCAGCAAGAGCTGTTATTCCAACAATAATATCTCAAATATTAGCTGGAAAAAAAGAAATAAAACTTGGAAGTTTAACTCCAACTAGAGATTTCAATTTTGTTAAGGATACTGCAGAAGCTTTTATAAAGGTAGCGGAATCGGATAAAACTATAGGTGAAGTAATAAATGCTGGTTCTAATTATGAAATATCAATAGGAGATACTGTAAAGAAAATAATAGATATAATTGGAAAAGATGTTAAGATACTTTGTGATGAAGAAAGAATAAGACCAGAGAAGAGTGAAGTTAACAGGTTATGGGCAGATAATACTAAGATAAAAGAGTTAACTGATTGGGCACCAAAATATTCAATAGATGAGGGGCTTGCAGAGACTATAGATTGGATAAAAGAAAATATGAAGCACTATAAACCAGATATTTATAATGTTTAATAAAATATTTTTAATGGAGATTATCTTTTATAAAAGACAATCTCTAAATTAATTTATAGAAGGTGGGATAAGAATGATACCATTATGCGTACCAGAAGTTAGAGGGAATGAATGGAAATATATAAAAGAATGCTTAGATACTAATTGGGTTTCTTCAGTTGGAAAGTTCGTTGATAAATTTGAAGTAGAGTTTGCAAAGTATAATGAAGTAAACGCGGCAGTAGTAACTATGAATGGGACTGCAGCACTTCAACTTGCATTAGTAACATTAGGTATTGGCGAAGGTGATGAAGTTATAGTTCCTTCAATGACATTTATATCTTCAGTTAATGCAATAAAATATGTAGGAGCAATTCCTGTATTTGTAGACATTGATAGAGAAACATTTGTAATGGATGTTAATAAAGTAGAAGAGTTAATAACTGAAAAGACTAAAGCTATTATGCCGGTACATATTTATGGATATCCAGTTGAAATGGATGAGATTAATGCAATTGCAAAGAAGTATAAATTATTTGTAGTAGAGGATGCAACTGAAGCATTAGGAACTAAATATAAAGGGAAATTAGCAGGTACTTTAGGTGATATTGGATGCTTTAGCTTTAATGGTAACAAGCTAATTACTACTGGTGCTGGTGGTATGTTAATTACAAATAATGAAGATGTAGCTAAAAAAGCAAAGTATTTATCTAATCAAACGAAAACAATAACAGAAAATGGCGCTATGTATCATGAAGAAGTAGGATATAATTTTAGAATGCCAAATATACTTGCAGCTATGGGATTAGCACAATTAGAAAAAGTAGATGAGTATTTAGAAGTGAAAAGAAGAAATGCAAGACTTTATAATGATTTACTTAAGGAGGTTAAGGGGATTACTTTAACAAAAGAAGTAGATTATGTAGAGAACTGTTATTGGCTATATTCAATTCTAGTTGAAGATGATTTTAGAATGTCTAGGGATGAATTATTAGAATTGTTAAAGGAAAATGGCATTCAAGCAAGACCATTTTTCTTACCAGTTCATAATATGAAACCTTATAGTGAAAATAAATGTGGAAATATGAAAATGACATTAGAAGTCAGTAAAAGAGGGATAAATCTTCCGAGTTCAGTATCGCTAAAAGAGGAAGAAGTGAGAAAAATTTGTGAGATAATAAGAGAAAAATTATAATTATGTCTAAAGTAATTGAAAAAATTATCAGATAAAGGTATAATTCTATTTGACCACAGAAAGTGATAAGTTGACATAGCTTCTAATAATAAAAATATTGGAGGGTAATTATGTCAAAATTTAAAAGGTATGCTTATATATTACTAGTAGCAATGAGCATAGATCTTATGTTGCCGTCTATAAATGCAATGGCGACTATATCGAGTGATATAAAAAATGGAAATGCTGTTTCAATTAGTGATTACCAAAATGATGAATCAAATATAAGTGGAAATAGCAATATTTCTTCATTTATGGATGATTCTACAGTTGTAGATACTTCTCAGTTTGTGGATGATTCCACAAGTGTAGATGACTTATCAATTGGGAATGAAACTATTTTAGAAAATGAGAACATAGAGAATGATTTAGAAGAAAGTAAAGATCTTAATGATAACCGTGTAACTCAGGATTCTAATGAAAGTATTTTAGAAGCAAAAAACTCAAGTGTGATTGAAGGAACAATAGAAAATATTACTTCACCACATAAGTTAACAGCAGACTTTTTTGTAAAGGGATATTTTGTATCTACACATCAAATTAGTAAAGTTGAAGTGTTTATTGATGGTAATAAAATTGGAGATGCCAAGTATGGAATTGAAAGACAAGATATAGGTAGTAAATATCAATATCCTAATTCAATTAAGAGTGGATTTGAATTTCCAGCAAGAGGTATATCTAATGGTAACCATGAATTGAAAGTAATTGCAACAAATAGTGAAGGTGTGAAAAAAGAGTCTACTGCTAATATTACGGTTAATAATAGTAAGACTAGTGTCATGGGTAAAGGGAGTCTAAAGAAGGAGCAAATGGTAAATTTCCTTCATAGAAATAATCCAGATAAGCCTATGAGCTACGCTTTAAATTTTGTTGATTTAGTAATAAGTGAGGCAGCTTTAGAGGGAATAAATCATGATGTTTTATTTTCTCAAATAATGAATGAAACTAATTTCTTAAAATTCACTGGAGATGTAAAAGAGGAACAAAACAATTTTGCAGGTATAGGTGCTACTGGTAATGGAAATCCAGGTAATTCATTTCCAAGTATTCAAATTGGAATAAGAGCGGTTGTACAACATTTAAAAGCATATGCTTCATCTGAACCATTAAAACTGGATTTAGTTGATCCTAGATTTAATTATGTACAAAGAGAGAGTGCTATTTATGTTGAACATTTAGGAATAAAGGAAAATCCAAATTATAAGGGTTGGGCTACAGCTAAAGAGTATGGATATAGATTATTATCAATGAGAGATAATGTTAGTAAGGAATCTACAACATTAAGATATTCATATTTAACTAACTTTAGCAATGATGGACAAACTAAGCTTGGTGAAAAGCTAACGTTAACAGCCAAAGCAAATAATACTAGTGGAGTTTCTTATAAATTCGAAGTTCTTGAAAATGGTTCGAATACGTGGAAAACTATAGGTGATTGGTCTTCTAAAAACACTTTAGAATATATACCAGCCAAGACTGGAAATCATAAATTTAAAGTTAGTATTAGAAGTATTGATTCAACAGTTGATGACTATAAAACATTAGATTTAAATGTAATAACTACTAAATCAAAAGTAACATCACTAAATATATCAGGAGATAAAGTTATTGGATCGTCTATTACTATGACGGCTAGTGCAGATCCAGCTGATAACACTTTATATAAGTTATGGGTATGTGATAGAAGCACAAATACGTGGACAGTACTAAGTGATTGGAGTACTAAAAACAAAATAGATTATACTCCTAAGAAGGCTGGAAACTATACATTTACAGTTCATGTAAAGCATAAGAGTAGCAGTAGTAATGTTGAAGATGATTATAGATCAGTAGATGTAAATGTAACAAAACCTATTTCTAAGGTGTCATCACTTACAGTAACAGGAAATAAAACAGTTGGTAGCAAGTTAACAATGTCAGCAAATGGAACACCTGAAGCAGATACGTTATATAAATTATGGATAGGTGATAGACAAACTGGAACATGGACAGTATTAAGCGACTGGAGTACTAAGAAAACAATAGATTATACTCCAACTAAGGCTGGAAGATATACATTTACAGTGCATGTTAAACACAAGAATAGTGATAGTAGTGTGGAAGATGATTACAGATCAGTAGATGTAGATGTAACAAAACCTACTTCAAAGGTATCGTCATTAACAGTAACAGGAAATAAAATTGCAGGTAGCAAGTTGACAATGTCGGCAAATGGAACACCTGAAG
>NZ_JAGHFX010000082.1 GCF_017888565.1 Clostridium sp. | reverse complement strand
GAGTTTAAATAGGAAAGCAAATATTACATTTGCAACTGGACTCAGAAGTATATTAAGGCAAGATCCTGATGTTCTTATGATAGGAGAAATTAGAGATGAAGAAACTGCTAATATGGCAGTTACTGCATCATTAACTGGACATAAAGTATATTCTACAATTCATACAAAGACTCCTCAAGAAGTATATTTTAGACTTGAGGATATGGGTGTAAAGCAATATCTAATTAAAGATTCTCTAATTGGAATAGTATCTCAAAGACTAATAAGGGTATTCTGTGATAATTGTAAAAAAGAAGATATGAAGTTTATATTTAAAGGGAATGAAATTATAAATTACAAAGGTGTAGGATGCAGTATTTGTAACTATACAGGTTATAAAGGTAGAAAAGTAGTAAGTTCAGTTGTATTTATTAATAAAGAAATTAAAAAAGAAATTTCAAATATTTTCCAGGAAATAACAGGATTAAATAATGAAGAAATGATAGATAACTTAAATGATCTATTAACTAATGGACAAATATCAATTATAGATTACAATAATTTTTTAATAGAAGAAGGTCTTAATTATGAAGAAAATAAAATTAAAATTTAATAAACTAGATTTTAATAGTTTAAGCTTATTATCAGGAAACATGGCAATGCTTCATAAAGAAGGAATTTCACTTTTAATTATGATGGATTTGCTTACGGAATTACCATTAAGAAAAACTTATAAAGAAAGTATAAAGAATATAAAAAACTTTATTATTGAGGGGAAATCATTAAATGATAGCTTTAATGAATTTAATGATTTATATCCAGAATTTTTTGTTGGAATGGTTTCTATGGGCGAAAAAAGTGGGAACTTATCAGAAGTCTTAAAAGGCTTGGAGGAGTATTATGATAAAATTAGCTTTTTCAAATCTACAATTAAAAATGTTTTAGCATATCCAATTTTACTATTAGTATCTATTATTTCAGTTTTTATATTTATTGCTTTTGTAACTATACCAAGCTTATATGAGTTTTATCTTAACCTAAATATAGAAATACCGAGTGTGTGTAAGTTTCTTTATAATTTTGTGAATTATATAAAAACTAATCCAATATATTTTTTTATATATTTTCTTGCTTGGGGAATTTTACTGCCATATATAATATATAGGTTTTACCTTAAAAATTATATTAAAGCCGTACTTAATAAAATATCAATAATTAGAGAATTTAATGAATTTGTTTTTATTTCACTTCTATCTATAATAATTAGAAGCGGTGTAAATTTATCAAATGGACTAATATACTCTGCAACTAGCTTTAAAAATTCAAATTTGAAAGAACGATTCTTATTATTAAATTCAAGTATATTGAGAGGTGAAACAATATCTGAAAGCTTAAAGAAACATGGTTACTACTGTAATTATACAACTTCTATTATAAAGCTAGGAGAAGAAGGTGGATCTATGGATGAAAGAATGAAATCACTTTCTGATCATTTAGAAAAGAAGTTATTATCAGATATAAATAGATATATGGCGATTTTACAACCAACATCAATTTTAATTATGGGTGCATTTGTAATAGCTTTTTTAATGACGTTTATTGTTCCTTTATTTAGCTCATTATTAGATGGCGGGTTATGATGAGAAAGGAAGGGTATACACTTATAGAGTTAATAATTGTATTGTCAATAATTACATTACTTTCGACAGTTGGATTTGGTGGAGTTAAATATTTTAAAGATAAAATTGAAAGCTTAAAGCTTCAAAATAATGTATATGAAGTTAGAGGATTGCTAAGTTTTGCAAAGAGCTATTGTAGGAAAAATGAAGTTGTTGGAAATATTGCTATAAGTAAGAATAAAAAAGATGTTGTATTTGAAGTGATTGAAAGAAATCATCAATTAACAAAAATATTAAATTTAGATGATAATATTAAAGTAACATCAAATTTTCAAAATGGAATTAATAATATTAATAAGGAAGGCTTTATAAAGACAGCTGGAACTATAACTTTATCATATAAGGATAAACTTATAGAAATAAAAGTATCTGTTGGAAATGACATTATACGAGTAAATGATATAGATGAAAATGAAGGAGATATAATAGATTGAAAAAAGGAAGCACTTTGGTTGAGAGTATAGTTGCTCTTGCAATTTTATTAATTGCAGCAACTATAGCAGTAGAAATTGGAATAGTTGCTGCTAGATCTAGAAAGGTTAGAAATATAAAAAATGAAGCTGATAGAGTAGCTTATTCGATAGAAAGTGAAATAAAATATAATGTTACATTAGAGGAGCTAAATAGAGCTTTTAATGAAAATAAAATATCATATAAGTACTCAAAAGATATTTTAAATAAACTTACTACTACATCTATATTAAATATGGAGAGGGGTAATGGCATTATAATAGAGCAGTTAAGTAATTCTATTTTCTTTGGGGAAAAATATTCAAAAGCAATTTTGTTAAAAATAAGAATTAATGATGAAGAAGGAGGTACTTTATGTGAAAGAGAGTTTATTAAATCTTATTGGATGGAAAAGAAATAAAATTGTTAAAAGTGATAAAAGAAAGAGCGGCTTTACTTTAATAGAACTTATACTAGTTATGTTTATCCAATTAATTTTACTTACCTTATCTTTTAAAATTGCGTTAACTGCTAATAAAAACTATACAAGCTTAATAAAAAATGCAGTATCACAAGATTCTTTTGATGACGCATTATTAAATATTGATAGGTTATTAAAGACACAAATGGTTAAATCGATAGAGATTCAAGAAACTGATCTAAATAATGATGCTATGATAAAAATGATATATAAAATAGATCATAATAAAAATGAAATAAAGGAGAAAAGAATTTTCTTAGATAATATAAATAAAAAAATAGTTCTAGAAACATATATAGATAATAAAAGAAAAGGTATTAATATAATAATGAGAAAAGTTTCTGATTTTACAATAATAAAAAAAGATAAAATATACTATTTAAAGATAAATAGTCTTGATGGAGAGGAAAGAATAATATGCATATAAAAAGCATGTCTAAAAAGAACGGATATATCTTTGTTGAAAGTTTAATAGTATTCTTATTTATACTTGCTATAGTAAACCTTTCAATAAAAATAATATACAATAACTATATAAAATCTCAAAATTATAAAACCTATAGGGATTTGTATACTCTGGAAGTTGAAGAAGAAAGAGTTTTAGAAATTATAAATACTGTGGCTGAAGATAACAAATTAGATCAGAAAGAATTTTTACAAAAAGTAAGTAAGAAAAAGTCTGAAGATTACCCAGAATTAAAAAAACTTAAAGGTTGAATTTAAAGACGGAAGCTATTATTTAACAAGACAGAAAGAAAATTCAGTTATGTATATTGAATTAAAGAAAAATGAAGTTGGAAATAAAGCTTACTTTACTCCAACTACTTATAAAACAAAATATATTTATATTAAGGAGTAGATATGGTTAATTCTATAGGTATATTTAACAATAAATATTATTATAAAGGCCAAGAATATGATAGCTATAATATAAATTCACTATTAGAAAAGCTAGGAAATAAAAGAAGACTATTGATTTTATCACAAGGAATATTTATTAAAAAATATCAGATACTTAATAAAAGAATAAGTGTTGATAAATTTATTGAAAAAAAGATTTCAGAGGACTTTTCAGATAAGAATAATTTGTTGTTTCATCATGAATTTTTGAAAAAATCTAAAGTTATATATATTTATTCTATAAGATATAGTAACTTTATTAAATCTTGTACAAATGTTACTCATCTACAAGTAGAGCCTATACAGTTTTTAATAAGAAAATATGTAATAAAGAAATTAAGGGGAAGTAAGGATTCAATAATAATATATAAAATTAAGGATTTATTTCACCTAATTAATATAGAAAATGGATTTATTGAAAATTCTTATATAACCAATGACGATAAAGATATAAAAAAATTTATAATAGAATATAAAAGCCAAAATAAAAAGTTAATTATAGATAAAAGTATAGAAGATATAACTATTGATAGTTATGACTATAGTATAAATATAGGAGAAAAAATTTATGAAGAAATATTTAAAAAATAAGAATTTCATACCAAATGAATTTATAGATAAATTAGATTTAAATGAAAATAAGAAGAATAACAAATTAATTTCAATACTAATAATGTTAAATATTATAATAATTCCTACATCAGTAAATAAGATTTTACAAAATAAAGAATATGAAGAAGTATATAATAATAACTTAGAAAATAACATGTATATAGAAAAAGGAATTAAAAAAGAAAATATAGAGGAATGGATAAATAATATAACTCCTAATACTTTAAACATGAATATACAAAATAATAATGGATTTGTTAAGGTGAAAAATAAAGAAGAAGTTTTTAAAATAGAAGAAAATGATAAAATAAAGATAAATTCTATTATCAAAAATGAAGAAAATCATTTCACATTAGAGGTTAGATTATGAAAAAAATTAAAATACTACATTTGATGGTTATATTTTTAACAATATTTCAAGTTTCCATAATGATTTTTAATAAAAAAGATTCCTCTAAAGATGCTGTACCATGTATAACAGAAGTGAAAAATGTTAAATATATAAAGGACATAGAGAAGGAATTTAATAATGTAAATAATTCAACAATATTAAGTTATAATAAGATAGATGAAAGTAGTTGGATAATAAAATGCATCTTAAAGGGAAATAAAATTGAGGTATTGGATGCATTGAACAAAATAGATGAGTACTATATAAATAATTATAATTTAAATTATGACAAAGAAAATATCTTGTTAGAGCTAGAATTAAAAAGTAAATAATGACAATATTTTTTAGAAGTTAGTATAAGTAATTGCATTTATTTGTGAATTTTGATAAAATATTTTTGTTATGTCATAAACATTGTTGAAGTTATGACTATTTAGGTAACAAAGAGTTATACTAAATATATGGAATAAAGTTTTTGGAGGGATATTTAATGATATCAGCAGGAGATTTAAGAAAAGGTACTACTTTCGAGCATGAAGGACAAGTTTATACAGTAATAGACTTCTTACATGTTAAACCAGGTAAAGGTGCAGCATTCGTAAGAACAAAATTAAGAAATGTTATTTCTGGTGGTGTTACTGATACAACTTTTAACCCAACAGCTAAATTACAAGAAGCAGTAATCGAAAGAAAAGAAATGCAATACCTTTATTCAGATGGAGAACTATACTACTTCATGGATCAAGAAACTTTTGAACAAATTCCATTAAACTACGAAAAAGTAGAAGATGCTATAAAGTTCATAAAAGAAAATATGTTTGCTGTGATAAAGTTCTATAAAGGAGAGGCTTTCTCAGTAGAAGCTCCAAACTTTGTTGAATTACTAATAACTCAAGCAGACCCAGGAATAAAAGGAAATACTGCTACAAATGCAATGAAGCCAGCTACATTAGAAACAGGTGCAGTTGTAAATGTTCCTATGTTCGTTAATGAAGGAGACGTAATCAGAGTAGACACTAGAACTGGTGAATACATGGAAAGAGTATAATAACAAAAGCTAAGTTTTTACTTAGCTTTTTTATTCTATAAAGATTACAATAAAAGTTAAATAAACAAAAATTTATATATAAAGTATCCAATATTAGGGTATAATTTGAATAGACAATATTTCTATTTAAAGGAAGTGAAGAAGTGAAAAATATAAAAGAAAAAATAGAAAATATTAAAACTAACGTTGCTAATATAGGTGATGATAAATATAATAACATTTTTAGTAGCATTTTATCAGTTTTAGATGATATGTCAAATGTAATTGAAGATATGAATAATAGACAAGATTATTTAGAGGAAAATGTTCAATACATAGATGAAGATCTTACAGGATTGCAAGATGAGTTATTTGAAGAGGTTTCAATAGAAGATCTTATAGAAATGGAAGAAGAGTATATAGAAGTAAATTGCAAGAGTTGTAATAAGCCTCTTTTTGTTGAAAAAGAATCTATAGATAACAATAAATCAATACCATGCCCATTTTGCCATGAAGAAGCAATTTAATTAAATTGCTAATAAGAAATAATGAAACAAAAAACTATCAGTTGTTTAACTGATAGTTTTTTTTGTTTTAAGAATAATAGTATATTGAGAATAAAATATTAAGCAATACTATTATCACTCAACAAATAAATATTAATCATATATAAATTACAACATAATGTTAATATTTAAATAAATTTAAAAGTAGCTTACAGAATATAAATAAAGTTAGTATTTAAGTATTTTTATAAAATTTAGATAATGGATACTTAAATTTATTAGTTTACTTAAGAAGTATATTAATATTAGTTTTAATCATATAGATAATCAGTTGAAAAAATATTAATCAATAAAAAATAAAAAAATGAATATAAGAGACAATTTTAAAATATTAATTAAACTAAGAGATTTTTATAGAAAAACTTATCTCAATAATTAACTTTATTTTTTTATAGTTAATTAAAAATATTTTACATATTTAATTATAAGTATGAATATTATTTGATAGAGAGAAATAAGTTTAAATATAACATTAGAAAAGGAAGTGATGAAGTGAGGAATGAGGAGGAGATTTTAAAGGTATTGCCTTTAAAGATCAGTAATGAACTAAAAGAAATACTTTTAAAAGAACCTGTCCAAGAAATAAGGATAAAAGTTCATAAGCCAATAATAGTTAACCTAGCATATAAGGAAATAATATTAAAATATGTAACTACAGTTGAGGATATAAAGCAAATTTTGGTTAAGATATCAAATTACTCATTATATGCTTATGAAGAAGAAATAAAGCAAGGATATATTACAATTAGAGGTGGACATAGAATAGGAATAGCAGGGGAATGCATCTTAGTAAATGGAGAAGTAAGAACTATAAGAAATATATCTTCTTTAAATATAAGAATATGTAGAGAAGTGATAGGATGCTCTAATGAAATTATGAAGTACATAACTAAGGAAGATAGAGTATTTAATACTTTAATAGTTTCTCCACCTAAATGTGGTAAAACAACCATTTTAAGAGATATAGCTAAAAATATCTCTACTGGGATGCCTATTGTAAATTTGAAAGGTAAAAAAGTATCTATTATAGACGAAAGAAGTGAGATAGCTGCTTGCTTTAATGGAGTTCCACAATTGGATGTTGGAATTAGAAGTGATATTTTAGATAATTGTTTAAAAAAAGATGGGATGATTATGGCTATAAGAAGCTTATCTCCAGACATATTAATTTGTGATGAGATAGGAACCGATGGAGATATAGAGGCTCTTCATATGGCATTTAACTCTGGAGTAAATATTATAGTTACTATCCATGGATATAGTATAGAAGATGTTTATAAAAGAAAAGTTTTTAAAGATTTATTAGAGAATTCTATTTTAGAGAGAATAGTTGTTTTAAGTAATAGAAACGGGGTAGGAACAATAGAACAAATATATTCAATAGGAGTAGAGGGGGAATTTAAGTGCTTAAGATAACAGCAGTTATCATTATTTTTCTATCTTGTACCTATATAGGATTTTACTATGGTGAAAATTTTAAAAAGAGGAGTAGGCAACTTAATTCGATATTAAAATCAATTTTGTTTTTAAATAATGAGGTAATATATGCAAATACACCTCTTCCAGAAGCTTTGAAATATATTTCATTAAAGGTTGAAGCTCCTATAAAGTCTATTTTATCAGCTGTTTCTGATAAGCTTTTAAAAGGAGAAAGTACAAGCGTATATGAAGCGTTTGAAAGTGAATATAAAAAAAATAAATTTGAATTTTACTTAAATGAAGAGGATAAAAGATTAGTAAAAGATTTTTTAAGATCACTTGGAGAGTCAGGAGTTTACGGACAAGATAAACTATTTAACCTAACAATAGAAAATATGAAAATAAATTGCAGATCTGCTGAAGAATTAGCAAAGAAGAATGTAAAGATGTATAGAGCTATAGGAGTATGTATAGGTGCTATGATTTCGATTTTTTTAATTTAGTAGGAGGTTAATAAATGCTAGATGTAACTATTATATTTAAAATAGGGGCTATGGGTGTCCTTCTTGTAGTCTTAGAGAAAGTGTTAAAAGCTAGTGGTAAAGATGAAATTGCAACAATAGCTAATATTGTAGGAATAGTAATAATTTTAATTACAGTAATAGGACTTATAGGAAATCTATTTAATACTGTAAGAACTATGTTTATGCTATAGGTGATATTATGGATATTATTAAGATTGTTGGCTTTGCTTTTGCTGCATTATTTATGTTTCTTCTCTTTAAAGATAAAAGAAGTGATATATCAATATTAATATCATTATCAGCAGGAGTTATAATTTTCTTGCTTGTAATTACACAACTTAATGATGTAATTTACTTTATAAAAAGTATAGCAGATAAAGCTAATATTGATATGGTCTATATAGGAGTTGTTTTAAAAATACTAGCTATAGCTTATTTAGCTACATTTTGTAGTGAGATATGCAAAGATGCAGGCGCTGCTAGCATAGCTAGTAAGGTTGAATTTTCAGCTAAAATTTTGATATTAACATTAGCAATACCAATACTTATGGCTGTTCTTCAATCAATTTTACAAATATTGTAGGTGTTTTTATGATAAAAGATATTTTAACAAAGAGAATTATATTAGTTATAAGTATAGTTATCATAGCTTTTATAGTTCTTCCTAGTAAAAGTGCTTTAGCTAATGAAAATAATATTAATAGGATAAATATTAATAATGAAACATCTAATGAAGAAATTAAAATAGAAAATGAAGAAGTTAATAATAAATTACATTCATTATATAACTATATAAATAATATGAAATCAGATATTGAAATAATGAATGACTTGGATCCTGTTGAATATATCAAGGGCTATATAAAAAATGGTGAAGGGAATTTATCATTTAAAACTATTAGTGATGCTGTAATAAGTTTCTTGTTTAAAGAAGTTAAAACTGTACTTGCATTATCAATAAGTATAATAGTAATTGCAATAATATGTGCATTACTTAAAAATCTACAAACAGCATTTTCGAGTGAAGGTATATCGAATATAGCATTTTTTACATGTTATGCATTATTAATAGTTATACTATCTAAAAGTTTTATAGTTTCTATAAACATAGCGGTTGATATAATCAAAGATTTATCAGATTTTATGGCAGCTATTTTGCCTATATTAGTTATGATGATTGCAACTGTAGGAGGCTTTACACAAGCTGCAACTATGGATCCTATAATAGTTGGTGCAACATTAATTATCCCAAGAATATATACAACAGTAATAATACCACTAATACTTATTACATTTGTTTTAGAATTTACAAACAATATTTCAACTGAACATAAAATAAGTAATTTATGTAAGCTTACAAAGCAAATTACTATATGGCTTCAGGGGATAATTTTAACTATATTTATAGGATTATTAACAGTTAGGGGAATAACATCATCAACTATTGATGCTGTGACACTTAAAACTGCTAAATTTGCTATAGATAATTTTATACCTATAGTAGGAAAAGCTTTTTCAGATGCTATTGCATCTGTAGCAGGATATTCACTAATAATAAAAAATGCTGTAAGTTCTGTTGGATTAATCATAATAATACTTATGATGCTATATCCAATAATAAAATTAGTATTAATTTCATTTGTATATAAATTGACAGCAGCAATTATAGAACCAATAAGTGATAAACGAATAACAAGTTCAATTGCTTCTGCAGGAGATTCTTTGATACTTATAATGTCATGTGTTTTATCTGTAAGTCTCATGTTCTTTGTATTACTTGGAATTATGGCGTCAGCAGGTAAATTTGTTATAGGGGGATAAAGAGGAATATGGAAGAAATAAAAGGATTTGTAATAACCCTAGCTACTATGCTTATACTAATGACGGCAATTGAATTTATAGCTCCTGATAATAATATGAAAAAGTATTTAAAATTTGTTTTAGGGCTAATACTTATATCTGTTATGCTTTCTCCTATAATTTCTTTATTTAGTAAAGGTGAAGAAAGTATTTCTTTGCAGATGCAAAAGTATATGGAACTTAGTGAAAATGAAAGTGTTGAAGTAAGCAAAGATTATAAGAGTAATAGTGAAAGTGTATTTAAAGAAAATTTAGAACAAAACTGTAATAGACTTTTAAAGGAAAAGTTTATAGACAAAGAATTTGTTAGTGATATAGATTGTGAAGTTGATATGAATAACATTAATTACTCCATTGATAAAGTTCAAGTAGGAGTTAAAAATAAAGATGTTTCTAAGATACAAAAGATAATTATAAACTCACAGGAAGATAGTAAAAGCGTATCTTCCCAGGATGAAAAAGTAAATAACGAAGATGAAATAATAAGTTACTTAGCAGAATCTTTAAATGTTTCTAAAGATAAAATAGAAGTATATAAAGTAAATTGATGGGAGTGAGAAAATGGGGAAAGGTGATTGGAAAAAGGAGCTAGCTAACGTTATAAACGATAAAAAGTTTTTAAATGCAGTTTGTATTGCACTAGTTTTAGCTTTTGTTTTGTTGGCTATTAGCTTTTTGACAACTGGTAGAAAAAAAGAAGCAAAACCAACAAGTGTAAACACTACGACACAAAATTCATCTGACATACAAAGCCAATCAGAAGAAGCAATGGATAGTTATGAAGCTCAAGAAAAAAAAGAGTTGAAAAATCTTTTAACCAAAATAGAGAACGTAGGAGAAGTTGAGGTAATGATTTACTTTAAAAGTGGAGAAGTAAAGGTCCCAGCAACTGAAAATACTACCCAAGAAGCAACAACGGAAGAAACAGATAATCAAGGTGGTAAAAGAACTAATACTCAGCAGACAGATGGAAGCAAAGTTGTTATGGCAGGAGATGGAAGCAAAAATGAGCCATATATTTTGCAGACTAATAAACCAGAGATTAGCGGAGTGGTTATAGTAGCCGAAGGCGCAAGTAATAGTAAGGTTAAGTATGATATACAAGTAGCTGTATCAAGTTTATATGGAATTTCAATAGATAAGGTTAATGTATATCCTATGAAAAATTAGCATATAATTAAAATGAAAAAGATGATGGGGGGAAATCAAAATGACAAAAAAACAATTTGGTATTATTTTCACACTAATGGCTCTTATAGTATGTGTAGGAGTTATTGCAGCAAAATTGAATAAGACGGGGTTAAATGATCCAACAGATTTTAGCCAAGTTATATCACAAGGAACAGAAGAAAATGAGGACAATGAAAAGAAAAATGATAAAGAAACTTTAGGAACTCAAGATTATTTCTTTAGCATAAGAAGTGAAAGAGATCAAAAAGATGCAGCAACAATTCAACAATTAAATTCATTAATAAATGATGTAAATACATCTCAAGAACAAAAAGATCTTGCAAATAATGAGTTAAGAGAAAAAACTATGATTATCGATCAAGAAGGTAGAATAGAAGTTAATGTTAAAAATCAAGGTTTTGAAGATGTGTTATGCTCTATAGATAGCAATAAAGTTAGGATAGTTGTTCAAGCTGATGAAGTAACAGAAGCTGATAGTGCTGCAATTCAAGAAATTGCTGAAAATGTTTCTGGAATTAGCGATGTGATAATAGAATCAAAGAAATAATTCATTGTAATATAATTATTGGTTTGATATAATGAACATAAGAAAAAAAGAGTTTTGGTATCAAAACACTTAGGAGGTAAGTACATGGAAAATAAAAACTATGATGATAATCTAGGGATAGTAAAAATTTCTGATGAAGTTGTTAGTGTAATAGCAGGAATTGCAGCTGAAGAAATTAAAGGCGTAGAAGACTTACAACAAATAGGTGGTAACAACATATCACAATTGCTAAAAGGTAAGAAGAATGTAGGAAAAAATGTAAAAGTAACTTTAAGCGAAAATAGTGCTATAATAGATTTAAATTTAGCAGTAGAGTATGGTGTGAAAATACCAGAAGTAGTAAATGCAGTTCAAGAAAATGTTAAGAGGACTGTTGAAGCAATGACAGGATTGAATGTTGATTACGTTAATATAAACGTTCAAAGCATCTACTTACCAAAAACTGAAAAAGAAGAAAGTAAGGAAAATTAATTTCACCCTCTGATTTTTCAGAGGGTGTTTTCCTTGTGCTTTAAATAAATTTGTTGTAGTATATTTATGATTAGAAAGTTTTAGAAGGTTAATAATATTAGTAGTAAGAACACTTAGGAGGATAAGATGAATAGAAAAAGATCTAGAGAAATAGCCATGGAATTACTTTTTGGAATGACTTTAAGCAAAAATACATTAGAGGAAACAATAGAAACATTTATAGAAGATTATGAAATGAATTTAAAAACTATAGATTTAGAATATATAAAAGAAATTTTAGCTAAGGTTGAGGAAAATATAACTATAATAGATCAAAAAATAGAAGAATCATTAACAAATTGGAAGATAGATAGAGTATCAAAAGTTAATATTTCAATATTAAGATTAGCAATTGCAGAAATGATTTATGTAGAAGATGTTCCAGAAAAGGTTGCAATAAATGAAGCAATTGAATTAACAAAAAAATATTCAGATGAAAAAAGTGTTTCATTTGTAAATGGAGTTTTAGATAAAGCATTTAAGAGTTTATAAAATGTAATGGGGGTATTTTTCATGGGGAAAATTATAAATGGTAAAGAAATTTCAAATACTATAAAAGAAGAAATAAAAGAATACATATTAAAAAGAAAAGAATCAGGGCTTAGGCCTCCGAAGATAGTATCAATTTTAGTAGGAAATGATGGTGGCTCTGTGTACTACATTAATAATCAAGAAAAAGTAGCTCTTTCACTTGGTTGTAATTTTGAAAAACTATTACTTAATGAAGATATATCAGAAGAGGAGATTATAAAAAAAATAGAATTATTAAATTTTGATAAAGAAGTTGATGGAATAATATTGCAACTTCCTCTTCCACAAGGATTAAATGAAAAGAAAATAATAAATACCATTTCCCCAGCAAAAGATATAGATTGTTTAACGTATATCAATCAAGGTAAATTGTATTGTAATGAAAAAATATATTTGCCTTGTACTCCGAATTCGATAATAACATTATTGGACAGATCTAATATTGAACTTGAAGGTAAAAATGTTGTAGTTATAGGAAGAAGTAATATTGTAGGAAAACCAGTAGCACAATTATTATTAAATAAAAATGCTACAGTTACAATTTGTCATTCAAAAACTAGAGGCTTAAAAGAACTTTGTAAATCAGCAGATATTATTGTAGTAGCAATAGGAAAACCAAAGTTTTTAACCGATGAATATGTAAATAGTAATTCTATAATAATAGATGTTGGAACATCATCTCTAAATGGTAAAATCACTGGGGATGTAGATTTCGAGAAAGTAGAGAAAATAGTTCAAAAGATAACACCAGTTCCAGGCGGAGTTGGAGCTTTAACGACGACGCTACTTATAAAAAATTCATGTGAGGCGCTAGAGAATAATGAGAATTAAAACTTTAACAGTTAGTGAACTTAATAACTATATTAAAAAAACATTAGATAATGATTTTATTTTAAACAATCTTTTAGTAAAAGGAGAAATATCAAATTTAAAATATCATAGTAGTGGACATATATATTTTTCTTTAAAAGATTCAATAAGTAAAATAAATTGTGTTATGTTTAAAAGTAATAGTGCGGATCTAGACTTTAAATTAATAGAAGGAATGGAAGTTATAGCTAATGCTAGATGCTCTATTTATCCGGGAACAGGATTACTTCAATTATATATAGAAAAGTTACAAAAAGAAGGAATTGGTGAACTACATATAAAATTTGAAAAGCTTAAGAAAAAGCTTCAAGATGAAGGTTATTTTGATGAACAGTATAAACAAGAAATACCTAAAATGCCAAAAAGAATTGGAGTTGTGACGTCAGAAACTGGAGCGGTTATACGTGATATAATAAATGTTTCAAGAAGAAGAAGTAGTTTAATTGATATTGTTTTATATCCAGCTTTAGTTCAAGGAGAAGGTGCTTATAAAACTGTAATTGAGGGAATTAAATATTTCAATGAAACTAAAAGTGTAGATGTTATAATAATAGGTAGAGGTGGAGGTTCTATAGAAGAATTATGGAATTTTAATGAGGAAGCTTTAGCCAAAGAAATATTTAAATCTAAACTACCAATAATTTCAGCTGTTGGGCATGAAGTTGATTTTACAATATCTGATTTTGTAAGTGACTATAGAGCATCAACTCCATCACAAGCTGCGGAAATTGCTGTTCCACTAGAAAGTGATATAATAAATGGAATAGATATTTATAATAAAAGAATAAATGAAATAGTATTTAATAAATTTAATTATGAAAAAGAAAAATTATCGAACTATAAAAAAATATTATCTTTAAATAGTCCAGAAATAATTTTATCTAATTCTTATTTGGAACTAGATAGAATAGAAGATAGAATAAAAAAATTAGTTTTTAATAAAATAGAAAAAGAAAAGCTTAAAATTAAATCGTTAAATGATATTTTAGAAGCTCATAACCCAATAAATGTATTAAAAAAAGGATATACAATTATTGAAGATAATGAAAAGAATATAATTTCATCTAAAGAAGAGATAAAAAAAATAGATGAATTTAATATAATATTTAAAGATGGAAAAGTTAAAGGAAAAATTATTTCCAGGGATTAAGGAGTTGAAGAGTTTATGGCAAAAAAAGAGTCTTATGATGATATGGTTAAAGGCCTACAAACTATTTTGAATAATATGGAAAACAATGAACTTCCACTTGAGGATTTAATGAAAGAATACGAAAGTGGAGTTAAACTTATTAATAAATTATACAAAACACTAAATTCTTTAGAAGGAAAGCTAACAACAATAAAAGAAAATATGGAAGTGGAGCTAAAGAATGAGTAATATTATAGAAAAACATAGAGATTTTATAAATAAGTATTTAAATGTATATTTTAATAATAAAGGAAGTTATAATAAAGTTATATATGATTCAGCAAGTTATAGCTTAAATATAGGAGGCAAAAGAATAAGACCTATATTATTTTTATTGACTTATGGATTATACAAAGAAAATTATAAAGACGTAATAGAAATGGCCTCAGCAATAGAAATGATTCATACTTATTCTCTTATACATGATGATCTTCCATGTATGGATAATGATGATTTAAGAAGAGGGATGCCGACTAATCATAAAAAATTTGGTGAAAATATAGCTGTATTAGCAGGAGATATGTTATTAAATGAAGCAATGAGTTTAATGATGAAATTTTCAATAAAAAATGGATCTAAAGCACTAATAGCATCAAGGGAAATAGCAGAAGCAGCAGGTCCAGAAGGTATGATTGGCGGCCAAATCGTAGATATTATAAATGAGGGGAAATTAATATCTAAAGAAGAGCTCCTTTATATGCATAGTAAAAAAACTGGAGAATTAATAAGGGTGTCTATTGTAGCAGCAGCTATCATTGCAGATGCTCCTAAAAAAGATATAGAAATATTAAATGATTTTGGATTAAAGCTTGGATTAGCTTTTCAAATTAAGGATGATATATTAGATATAACAGGGGATATTTCAAAGCTTGGTAAAAATACTAAAAGTGATGAAAATAATAATAAATCCAATTTTATATCTTTATTTGGTTTAGAATATTGTGAAAGAGAATGTGAAAATTTAACAAAAGAATGTATTGAATTGTTGAACGGCCTTTCTGTAGAATCGATAAATTTAGAAACAATAACTTTAGATTTATTAAATCGAGAATTTTAATAGAAAGAAAGGTTTAATTATGGGTAGAATATTAGATAAGATTACTTCTCCTGGAGAAGTCAAAGAGTTATCAAATGTTGAATTAGAAGTACTTGCTGGAGAAATTAGAGAATTTTTAATAGATAGCGTTTCTAAAACGGGAGGACATCTGGCTTCTAATTTAGGAGTTGTAGAGCTAACTATAAGTCTATTTAAAAGTTTTAATT
Organism: Clostridium sp.; assembly: GCF_017888565.1. Lineage (GTDB taxonomy): Bacteria > Bacillota > Clostridia > Clostridiales > Clostridiaceae > Clostridium. The sequence goes on along the minus strand of NZ_JAGHFX010000082.1, from coordinate 9,332 downwards.
TAGAAAAAGATAAAATAGTTTGGGATGTTGGTCATCAAAGTTATGTTCATAAAATACTAACAGGTAGAAAAGATCAATTTAATAATCTTAGGAAGCATAATGGGTTAAGTGGATTTCCAAAACGATGTGAAAGTAAATATGATGCTTTTGATACAGGGCATAGTAGTACGTCGATATCTGCTGCACTAGGAATGGCAAGAGCTAGAGATATTAAAAAAGAAGATAATGAAGTTATTGCAGTTATAGGAGATGGAGCATTAACTGGTGGTATGGCTTTAGAGGCATTAAATGATGTAGGATTTAATAAAACAAAAATGATTGTTATTTTAAATGATAATCAAATGTCTATATCACATAATGTTGGAGGATTATCAACACATTTAAATAACTTAAGGATGGAACCAAAATATAACAAATTAAAATCAAATATAAATGAAACCTTAAGTAATTCTAATGCAGGTAAAAAGTTAGCAAGCTGCATTTCTAGATTTAAAGACAGTATTAAACAATTTGTAGTACCATCTATGCTTTTTGAAGATATGGGATTAAAGTATATAGGGCCTATAGATGGACATGATATAGAAACGATGACTGAAGTATTAGAAAAGGCAAAACAAATTGATGAGCCTGTTATAATACACGTAGTTACAAGTAAAGGAAAAGGTTATGAACTAGCAGAAAAAAATCCAAATAAGTACCATGGAGTAAGCCCTTTTGATTTAGAGAGTGGTGAAGCATATATTCCAAGTGAAAGATCATATTCAAAAGTATTTGGTGATGCTATGCTAGATTTAGCAAAAGAAGATAATAGAATAGTTGCAATAACTGCTGCGATGCCTGATGGAACAGGACTTAAGAACTTTGCAAAAGAGTTTCCCAATAGATTTTTTGATGTAGGAATTGCTGAAGCACATGCAACAACTCTTGCAGCTGGTCTTGCAAGTGCGAACTTAAAACCTGTTTTTGCTGTATATTCAACATTCTTGCAAAGAGCATTTGATCAATTAATACATGATGTATGTATTCAAAATATGCCAGTTATTTTTGCAATAGATAGAGCAGGATTAGTAGGAGAAGATGGGGAAACTCATCAAGGAATGTTTGATTTATCTTATTTATCTCAAGTTCCCAATATGACAGTATTAGCTCCAAAACATTTAGATGAAATAAAAGTTATGCTAAAGTGGGCTCTTACACAAAATGGACCAGTAGCGATAAGATATCCTAGAGGTTCAGATTGCTGTAATGAAATGAATCCATTAACAGAAATAAGTTATGGTAAATGGGAAAAGATTGTAACTGGAGAAAAAATCGCTATAATTGCAGTTGGGAAAATGCTTCAATATGCATTACTAGCTAAAGATATATTAAAAGCTAATGGCATTAATCCTACAATAGTAAATGCTACATTTGTAAAACCATTAGATAGTAGTATGTTAAAAAGTTTAGTAGAAGAAGGTTATGATATAGTTACTATTGAAGATAACATAACAAATGGTGGATTTGGCAGCTATGTTTTAATGAAGTTATATGAACTAGGCTTTAGAAATAAATTTGAAGCATTAGGATTTAAGGATAAATTTGTTCCACAGGGGAATGTAGATTTATTATATAAAGAAAATAAATTAGATCCAGAAGGAATAGCAGAAGCTATCATAGAACTTAACAAATAAAGGAGATAAAGATGTCTGGGAAAAAAGAGAGATTAGATATACTTTTAGTTGAAAAAGGCATATTCACATCAAGAGAGCGTGCTAAAACTAGTATAATGGCTGGCAAAATATTTGTAGACGGACAAAGAGTTGATAAGGCTGGAGAAAAGGTTAATATTGATGCAGACATTATATTCAAAGGACAAGAAATACCATATGTAAGTAGAGGTGGACTAAAGCTTGAAAAAGCTGTAAAAGAATTTGGAGTAAACTTAAAAGATAAGGTTTGTATGGATATAGGAGCTTCTACTGGAGGATTTACTGATTGTATGTTGCAAAATGATGCAAAAAAAGTGTTTTCAATCGATGTTGGATATGGACAATTTGCTTGGAAATTAAGAACAGACCCTAGAGTTGTCTGTATGGAGCGTACTAATATTAGGTATGTAACGCCTGAATCTTTAGGAGAATTAACAGATTTTGCATCTATAGATGTATCATTTATTTCACTAAAGAAAATAATGCCTGCAACTTTAAATTTATTAAATGAAAGTGGAGAAGTTGTTGCATTAATAAAGCCTCAATTTGAAGCAGGAAAAGAAAAAGTAGGAAAAAAAGGTGTCGTTAGGGATATAAATGTTCATAAAGAAGTAGTCTTAGACATAGTAGAATTTTTAATTAGTCAAAATTTAAATATTTTATCTGTAAGCTATTCTCCAATTAAAGGACCAGAGGGAAATATCGAATATTTAGTTTACTTTACTAAAGATACAAATAAAGAATCAATTTTTACTTTAGATGATATAGAAAGAATAGTAAATGAATCTCATAACTCACTATAAGATATATTAATAATAGTTTTCATTTAAGACTTCAAGTAATGACTTGAAGTCTTAAATGAACTTTATATTATATATTAGATACAGTATAAGGGGGCATGATTATGAAGAAAGTTGCCATTGCAATCAATCCATCTAAAGATGAAAAGAATGAAATTGCCATGAAGGTAAAAGAAAAGCTTTATAGATATTTTAATAATATAGAAATAATTATGTTAAATAGTTATGATATAATAAATTGTGAATTTAAGGAACTACTTGACCTTATAATAGTTTTAGGTGGAGATGGGACTATCTTAAGTGTTGCTAGAGGGATAAATGGGAAATTAAATGTACCTATTTTAGGAATTAATATTGGAAATTTAGGGTTTTTATCAAGTATAGAAGTTTCTGAAATGGATAAAGCTTTTATAAAACTAAAAAAAGGAGATTATATTTCACAAAAGAGGATGCTTTTAACATGCGATTTACCTCTAGAAGGCATAAAAAATGAGTCATTGGCTCTAAATGATATAGTTGTAGCCAGAGGAACATTATCAAGAATGGTAAAGTTTCAAATATTTATAGATGGTAAAAGATATTATAATTTTAAAGGTGATGGCTTAATTATAGCAACACCTACTGGATCAACGGCATATTCATTTTCAGCTGGAGGTCCCTTTATTTATCCCGATGTAGACGTAATTACTTTAACTCCAATTTGTCCTCATCCTAATGGGATGCAAACAATAGTTTTAAATAGTTGTAGCGAAATTGAAGTTAAAGCAGAAAATGAAGATGAAGAAGTTTATATAACTTTCGATGGTCAAAAAGCTATAAAGACAACAAATCAAACTATAATAAAGATAAAAAAAGCAAAAGAATATGCAAACATAGTTTTATTTGATGATTATGATTATTTTAAAGTACTACGGGCAAAAATTCTAAATAACTGGAAAGAATGTGAAGGTGATTAATTTGAAATCAAAGAGGCATAACAAAATCTTAGAGATAATTAGTGAAAAAGAAATAGAAACACAAGAGGAACTTGCAGAAGAGTTAAAAATAGCTGGATTTGATGTAACTCAAGCAACAGTTTCTAGAGATATAAAAATACTAAAGCTAATAAAGATGCAAGGTGCTTCAGGAAATTACAGATATGTTGCATCATCTAAGGAATCAAAGGATATTAATGATAAGTTATCTAGCATTTTATCCAATGCAGCTGTATCAGTAGAAAACGTAGATAAATTCGTTGTTGTAAAGACACTAACAGGTTCTGCTATGGCAGTTGCTGAAGCAATAGATACATTATTTGATACAGAAGTTGCAGGAACAATTGCTGGAGATAATACAATTTTTATATTAGTAAGGAATTTAGATAAGGCAGAAGAATTAGTAGAGAAAGTTAGAAAAATGATTTTATAAAATTAAAGGTGATATAATATGTTATTACAATTAAATATAAAGAACTTTGCTTTAATTCAGGAACTAAGTGTTGAATTTGGAAAAGGTTTTAATATATTATCTGGAGAAACAGGTGCTGGGAAATCAATATTAATTGATACTATAGATTATGTTTTAGGTGGAAAATTTTCAAAAGACTTAATAAGATATGGCGAAGAAAAAACTTTTGTTGAAGCAATATTTTCAATCGAAAATGAAGAACTTTTAGAAGTCTTAAAAGAGCTAGATATTGATAATGATGAAATACTAATAATTTCAAGAGAAACAACTTTATCTAGTAAAAGCATAATAAAAGTAAATGGAAAATCAGTAGTACTTTCGTATTTAAGAAAAATAAGAGAGAAATTATTAGATATACATGGGCAACATCAAAATCAAAATTTATTAAATAGAGCATTTCACATATATTATCTTGATGACTTTATAGGAGAAGAATTAAATCCATACTTAAACAGATTTGAAAGCTTAAGAAAAGAGCAAAATTTAATTTTAGAAAAAATAAAAGAATTAAATGGTAATTCAGATAGAGAAAAGCTAGTGGATTATACAAAATTTCAAATTGACGATATAGAAAAAGCTAAATTGAAAATTGGAGAGGAAGAAAGTTTAAATGAAGAATTTAATTTACTTTCAAATGCAGAAAAAATTTCTCTAGCACTAAGTAAAACATATTCTATTTTAGATAATCCAATGGAAGGTATTTCAGTGATAGAAGGAATATCAAAAGCTGTCAATGAGCTTTCTATAGTTGAAAAGCATTTTGAAAAATTAATAGATAAAAGAGAAAGAATGGAAGAAGCTCTTTATACTTTAGAAGAAATTTCAAGAGAAGTAAGGGATTTATCATCTGAAATTTATTATGACGAATTTGAATTAGAAAAGATAAATTCTAGAATATATGAAATTAGTTTATATAAGAAAAAATACGGGGAATCAGTAGAAGAAATTTTAAATTATTTAGAAAAATTAAAATTGCAGTATGATGAACTTATAAACTCAGAAGAAATAATTAAAGAGTTAAATTTAAAAAGAGAAGATATAGAAGAAGAAATGAGACAAGTATCTGAAGAAATGCATAATATAAGAGAAAAGAACTCTGTGAATCTTGAAGAAAAAGTAAAGGGTGAATTATCTTATATTGGAATGGAGAAAGCAGAAATTAAAATATCAATAGAAAAAAGTGAAAATTTTAATTCAAGAGGTTTTGATGAAGTTATTTTTTTAATTTCTACAAATCCAGGAGAACCTTTAAAACCATTAGAAAAAGTCCTTTCTGGTGGTGAACTTTCAAGAATTATGTTAGCACTTAAATGTGTTTTTGTTGATAAGGACAAAATACCAACTCTTATTTTTGACGAAATAGACACAGGAATAAGTGGAACTATTGCTAAAAGAGTTGGAGAAAAAATGTATGAAGTTTCTACTAAGCATCAGGTATTATGTATAACACATTTACCTCAAATAGCAGCACTTTCTGATTGTCATTATTTTGTATCAAAAAAAGTTGAGCATGAAAAAACATATACACAAATTAGAACTTTGGATAAATATGATAAAGTAAAAGAAATTGCAAAAATGACTAGTGGAGATGAAGTAAGCGATGTTACTTTAGAAAATGCTTCAGAGATGGTTGCTTTTGCAGAGCTTAAAAAACAAGAAATATTGAAAAGTTATTCATAGATGAAATACATAACTTAATAAAAAATGAACACACTAAAATCATGGTTATTTACCATGATTTTATTTTTTTATATTTTTCAAGTTATATCTTTAAAATTTTTAACGTTTTTAACAAACTTAACACAGCATATATGAATGCAGATAAGGGAAAGTTAAATACAGAAGCAAAGGAGGAGATGATATGAGGATGAAAAAGTTAAAATATTTAGGCGTAGTAATAACTCCAATGTTGATTCTGGGTTTGATTACTTTCTTTAGTTTAAGTAGTATTCCAGAAAAAATATACGTTAATGAGGCTGCTTCAACTTCTGATGTAGTATTATCAGATAATATATTTATGAAGAACAGCAAAATAAATAAGGATAAGCTTCAAGTAAAACTTTTAGGGCTTATTCCTGTTAAGTCGGTTGCGGTATCTAAAGTGAATGACTTAGAAGTATATCCAGGTGGAACAAGTGTAGGAATAAAATTATCAACTAAAGGTGTTTTAGTTGTGGGACACTCTGATATAGAATCAGTAGAAGGCAAGGTTGAAAGTCCTGCCAAAAATTCTGGCATAGAACTTGGAGATGTACTTATAAAGATCAATGGGGAAGAAATACAAAGTTCAAAGGATTTATCAAAAAAAATCAAAAACCTTGATAATTCTAAAATAAATGTTGATTATCTTAGAAATGGTAGCATAGAAAGCAAAGAGATAGATTTAGAAAAAGAAAATAATGAATATAAATTAGGACTTTGGGTTAGAGATTCAACTGCAGGAATAGGTACATTAACATTTTACGATAAAAATACTTCAATATTTGGGGCTTTAGGTCACCCTATAACAGATGGCGATACTAATAAACCTTTTACAATAAGAAATGGTGATTTGCTAAGTTCTTCAGTGATAAGTGTTAGAAAAGGTGAAAAAGGTTCACCAGGAGAATTGAAAGGCTTATTTGTAAATGAAAAAGAAAGTTTAGCAAAAATAGAAAAAAATACAGAAGCTGGTATATTTGGAGAAGCAAATAATGATTTAGTCAATGAAAGTTTTAATAAACCGCTAAAAGTAGGTTTTAGGAATGAGATTAAAGAAGGAGCAGCAAAAATTATAACTACAATAGATGAAAATGGTCCCAAAATGTACGATATAGAAATAGTAAAATTACTACCCCAGGAGGAGCCTGGACCTAAGAGTATGGTAATAAAAGTTACAGATGAAGAACTTTTAGAAAAAACAGGTGGAATAGTTCAAGGAATGAGTGGAAGTCCTATTATTCAAGATGATAAATTAGTGGGAGCAGTAACTCATGTATTAATAAACAAACCAGATGTAGGTTATGGAATATACATTGAATGGATGTTAAAAGATGCAGGAGTAATCGAATAAAAATTAGTAAATTTGAATAGTTTTATAATACAATAAGTGTTATAATTATATAAAATAATAAGAGTATAATTATACTCTTATTATTTTTACTGTCAGAAAAATGAAATTTATATATGTAAAATATAAATATTATAATAAAATATTGAAAAAAATGTAAAAAAACTATTAAATTCAAATAAATTGTGTTATAATGAGATTAAGTTAATCTTGAAAAGGATTGTTTTTTTCTGTTATGTCTATATATAATATTTATAGATGAATTATAAAAGATAAATTTTTAAAAGAACTTAGTATGTACTCGAATTAATTGGAGTATTTTGGGAAGATGGGGGAGAAAAATATGAATGATTCAAAAATTTCAGTTTTAATAGCTGATGATAACAAGGAGTTTTGCAGTATATTAAACGATTATTTATTAAATCAAAGAGATATTATAGTTACTGCAGTTGCTAAGGATGGAAGGGAAGCCTTAGCTCTTATAGAGGAAAAACAACCAGATTTAGTAGTTTTAGATATAATTATGCCACATTTAGATGGTCTAGGAGTGCTTGAAAAATTAAACACAATGAATTTGGAAAAAATGCCAAGAATAATAGTTCTTTCTGCAGTTGGTCAAGATAAAATTACGCAAAGAGCTATTACTTTAGGTGCTGATTATTATGTTGTAAAACCATTCGATATGGATGTTTTCACTAAGAGAATAAGAGAAATGTTTAATGGTTCTTCAAATGAGACTGTTAGAAAGCAATCTACTGTAGTAGAGCAAGAAGTTAGACATCAATCTAAAGGACCAATAGATTTAGAAACTGAAATTACAAACATAATCCATGAAATTGGTGTGCCAGCTCATATTAAAGGATATATGTATTTAAGAGAAGCAATTACAATGGTTGTTAACGATATGGAACTATTGTCTGCTGTTACAAAAGAATTATATCCATCAATAGCTAAAAAATATAACACAACAGCTTCAAGAGTTGAAAGAGCTATAAGACATGCAATAGAAGTAGCTTGGGGAAGAGGCCAAGTGGATGCTATTAACAAGTTATTTGGATATACAATTCATAATGAAAAGGGAAAGCCAACAAATTCAGAATTTATAGCAATTATTGCTGATAAACTAAGACTTAAGAATAAAGTATCTTAATTTCTGTAGAAAGTCAGTAAAATGAATGTTGAACAAGTAATTTGAACAAGTAAAATCTATGTTGTTTATAGCAACTAAGTGTATTTGACACCAATAAATTAATATTAAATCAAGTAAGTAGAACACTTTCTATCAGTTGGGTTTATTCCAATTGTTTAGAGGGTGTTTTTTATTTTAGATTTATTAAGAAAAATAAGTAAGTTGAAGAATTACCGTATATATAAGGTTAAGAGATTTAAAATTTAAATAAGAGATTAAACAATTTATTAAATTATAAAAAATATATGTAAAAAGAGTTATGTTTTATAATTAAAATCTCTCTGTTTGTTAAAAATATTTATTTAATTTTTGAGATTAAAAAAAGAGAATGAAATTAATTGATTTAAAGTTTAAAGAAAAGGAGATAAGTATTAGGTCTATAAATTAAAAGTTATGATATAATATTTATAATATAGTTTAAATTTAGCATGGTATAGTAAAGTTAAAAAATTGTATTTATTTATAAGGAGAAATATAATGAATTTGAATGAAGAAATATTAAATGAAAAGTTAATTCATAAAGGAAATTTTATAGATTTTATAAATATTGATGTAAAGTTACCTAATGGTAAAAATACAAACAGAGATGTTATAAAACATCCAGGAGCCTGTGCAGTTATAGCATTTATAGATTCAGAGAATATAATATTAGTAGAACAATTTAGATTACCATTAAATAAAACATTATTAGAAATACCAGCAGGTAAGCTTAATAAAAATGAAGACCCAATGGAATGTGCAAAAAGAGAGCTTCAAGAAGAAACTGGATATATTGCAAGAAAAATAGAATATTTAGGATCTATTGCGACGGCACCTGGATTTTGTGATGAAATCATACATTTATATAAGGCTTGGGATTTGTCTTTAGGTGAAAAGAATGAAGATGAGGATGAGTTTACAAGTGTAAAAATATTAAATATAAATAATGTTAAAGAAATGATAAAAAAAGGTGAAATAATTGATGGTAAAACTATAAGTGTGATTTCATACTTATAAACTTTATTATGATAAAAAAGAGATGAGCTATTTGTAAAATGGAACCTATAAGATGGACACTTATAAAAGAGAGTCTATCTATATAGGTTCTTTTTTTGTACAATAAAGTTATGAGGTGATTTAATATGAGTAAAATAAGGTTCTCAAATAATGAAATAGAG
>NZ_JAGHFX010000081.1 GCF_017888565.1 Clostridium sp. | reverse complement strand
TATTTTAAATTCTGCACTATAAGCTTTGTGCTTTATTGACATAAAAAATCACCCCATTATGTAGATTGTACACGACCTTTTATTGACTGTCTACATAATGGGGGTAAGACCAAAACGCGAGCCCCTTAATAAAAATAACAGATTATCCTTATTAAGGCAATAAACATTACTTAAAATTGAATAAATTTTATATTAAATAGATTTCTGAGACTGAGCCTTTTTAATTAAATTTATTTTTAATGCAAATATCTATAAAGTATTTATGAAATCTTAAATCAGAAGTAAGCTCTGGATGAAATGAAGTAGCTAATATATTTTCTTCACGAACTGCAACAATATTATTATCAATGGATGCTAAAATTTCAACCTTAGGAGATAGTATTTTGGATATATAAGGTGCTCTTATAAATACCATAGGAAATTCTTCAGATGAATCTATTGAATTTATAATATCTTTTGCTACAAAACTATCAATTTGCCTTCCATAAGCATTTCTTTTTACTCTTATATTAATTAGAGAAAGTTGTCCAATTTCATTATTTTCTATTTCTTTGGATAATAATATCATGCCAGCGCATGTTCCCCATATTGGTAATCCTTGTTTAGCTTTTTGTATAATTTCTGAGTCTAAATTTGTTAATTTAAGTAGCTTTGAGATTGTTGTGCTTTCTCCTCCTGGTAGAATAAGACCATCAATTAATGATAAATCTAATGCGTTTTTAACTAAAATAGCTTTACAACCAATGGATTCAATATGATTAATATGTTCACTGACACCTCCTTGAAGTGCTAAAACTCCAATTATTAAACTACCAACCTCTTTTTGCATATCTATCCTCAAGACTTTCAATTGTTAATCCCTTCATAGCTTCTCCAAGACCAGAAGATACATCTGATAAAATTTTTGCGTCATTATAATAGGTAACAGCTTGCACTATAGCTTTTGCTCTTACTTCAGGATTTTCAGATTTAAAAATACCAGAACCAACGAATACACCATCGCTACCTAATTGCATCATAAGAGCAGCATCAGCAGGTGTTGCAATTCCACCAGCAGCAAAGTTAACAACAGGTAGTTTACCATTTTCATGAACATATAAAATTAAGTCGTAAGGAGCATTAAGTTCTTTTGCTATAGTCATAAGCTCTTCTTTAGAAGCCGATTGAACTTTCTTTATATCTGAAATCATAGTTCTTTGATGTCTAACTGCCTCAACAACATTACCAGTTCCAGCTTCACCTTTAGTCCTAATCATTGAAGCACCTTCACCAATTCTTCTTAGAGCTTCTCCTAAATTTCTAGCACCACAAACAAAAGGTACATTGAATTCATGCTTATTTATATGATATAAATCATCAGCATGAGTTAATACTTCACTTTCATCAATATAATCAATAGCTAGGCTTTCAAGAATTTGTGCTTCAACAAAGTGACCGATTCTAACCTTTGCCATAACGGGAATAGATACAGAAGCTTGAATTTCCTTAATCATTTTAGGATCAGACATTCTAGCAACTCCACCTTCTTTTCTTATATCGGAAGGTACTCTTTCAAGTGCCATTACAGCACAAGCTCCAGCCTTTTCAGCTATAATTGCTTCTTCAGGCGTAGTAACATCCATAATCACTCCACCCTTTAACATTTGTGCAAGATTTTTATTTAATTCATATTTACTCATAACAATCTCCTTTAAACACTTAATACCTGTAATTACATTAAATAGATAATAATACTAAAATTAATATTACGCAAATGTATCGATACAAATAAATTACATGGAAGGATGATATCTTCGTTAATTTAATTTAACTAAGTTTAAAATCATTTAACCTTAATTTAATGTATTTGCAATTTATATATGATAATATAAATTAGATACAATTAATAAGATAAATATTATTAAAAAGTTAACATGCTTATTTATATAAAATGACTGAAGATCATATTATTTAACTTAAAGATATGATCTTCTATCATTTATAATATTTTTTATAAATAAATTTTTATATATAATATAAATGAAGTTGAAGTAAAAACTACTATAATAATAATTTTTTACATTTATCTATTTACAAAAAATTGGAAAAGATATATAATAGTAAAGTGATATTTTTTCAAATAAAATTAAGGAGGTAGGGTTATGTTTATAAACTTAAAATCTAATAAAAATAAAACTGAATATAATCTATATTTTATTAGTAGCTCTACCAGTGGAGATAATCTGTAATTTTTGCGGAATATTAATTTGTTAATTGTGCCACCATGAGTTATTATGCTCATGGTTTTTTTATGCACTTAATTACTAAATAAAGTGATATTTAATGACTCTGGGTAAACTAGGGTCATTTTTATATAAAAATAATTTAAAGGAGGATGCTATTAAATGATGAAGTTAAAAAAAGTTAAAGAAAACCCAATGAAAATAGGTGACAAAAATAGAAATGGAGGAATTTTATATGTTTATTATCGGAGAATTTATTAATCCAACTATGGTTAACAATGAAAAAAGTGATATAGATTTTGAAAGATATTGCAAAGATGAAAGATTAAGTTCAATGGAAATTAGAAGTGAAGTATATAAATCATCTAAAAATGAAAAAAATAAATTATTAAAAGAATTTAAAATGTTAATAAAAAGAATATTTTAGTATATAAAAAATATAATGAAGAAACTCAACATCATTCTTTTATGTTGAGTTTTTTTATAAATTTATGTTAAATAATCATAATAGAAAATAAAAGCAGATTAAATAAATGTTCTTGGAGATTTTGTTGTTGGAATTAGCTGTTTAATATTAACAATTGTGCCATAAGAACAACGCTTAGAAGTAATCCAGCAAGAAAAAATTAAAAATAGTAGTGGGGGAACGGAGGATTAGTTAGATTAAAATAATATTATATTTTTTCATATTGGTTAAAAAAAATAAAAATGGTATAATATAGTAGAAGATTTATTATTATCATAATTTGAAAAATAATACTTCTGAGTATATATATTAATGTTTATATAAAATATATTAATTATGTAAAAATAATAGATAAGATATTCTTATAATGTGTTTTAAATGGAGGATGAAAAGATGGGCGTTGCATTTAAAGATGTAAATTTTAGTAGATTGGTAGACAAGCTTAGTCCCTGTTGCCTTTCTGAGAATGTGTGTGGAGGATGTGAAAGAGAAACCTGTTTAGTTGGATATGGAACAGAATGTATTAAAAATTGTATGATTAATAAAGTTACATATGTAATAGATGGATGTAAAAATATTCCCATTATGGATACAAGAATATATGATAAAGAGTATATAATGGATGGAGTTGCAGATATTCTAAGAACTTGCAAAAGTTGTAAAGAAAATCATTTTGAGAATTGTGTTGTAAATATTTTAAGAAGCTGCTATGAAGTTATTTTATTTGGAGAAGAAAAAGAATATAAGGGAAGTGCTCTTGTATATTTAAATGACTTAAAAAAATCTAATTCTGAATTGGCAGATAAACTATTTCAAAAGTATATGACTAGAGGTTAAATTATAAGGATTTTAATATAAAAGGTAACTAATTTATAAATTTATACTTATAAAAAGAAAAATAAATTTAAAGAAATATTATTATAAATATATCTATTTCGACAGATTCTAGATATTTAATAAAAGTGTTTTAGCCTAACATAGAACTTAGATCTGTGTTGGGCTTTTTATTATTTTATTAGAATAAAAATAATAAAGTTATATTTTAAAGTGTTTTATTGATGTGGATAAAGAGCTAAATTCATTTAGTTACATAATTTAAAATATAATTAAGAATATGTATAATAATTACATTTAGTGTAAAATATTGTACAATTTATATATTAAATATTATTATTTAAGCTTAATTGGAGGAGAAAGTATGTACAAGTGTGAAATCAAGAGATTTGATTTAGTATTTGAAAAAGAAATAAATGATTCGTTATAAAATTTAATTGGGGATTATATAAAATGAAAAGTTTATAGAAATGCACACAAAATTTTGTATAGTTTTTGGTTGTAGAATACTATTTGCTTTATTGAAATTTAATGATGATAGCATAATAATAGACTCTACTATTATTATAGTTTTAACTTTATTTTTTGTGCATTTTCAATATTAGATTAAACTAAATTTAATAACAAAAATAAGTGTACTAGTTCTATGATTTTCTTCAAACACCTGTAATTAAACACTGTTAGTTTCTAATATTTTTTGGACTGTATATTTATTTTAATCAAATATAAAATAAATATTGAATATAGTGTTTAGATAAAGTTAAAAAATAAGAAATTAAGTAAGATATACAATCTATATTAATATTTGATAAGCTAAAGATGATTATATGAGCGAATAGAAATAGTTTATAGCAGATATTATAGAGAGGTGGACTATAAAATCCACCATTTAATATTAGTTTATTATTTAAAAATTATAAGAAATTAATTCATAATATTCTTAAAACCAAAAGCCTCCACAGAAGTTGTTAAATCCACAACATCTATTGAATCTACAACATCTACAACATCTACAGCATCTGCAGCAGCATCTATTAAATCCCCAGAATGGCATACTATTCACCTCTCTATAATCTATAATTTAATATATTCTAAGAGTCACATAAGTGTTACTAGGTATACATTAATATTTCAATTTGAAATTATAGTAAAGTAAGTTGGTGATTATGAAGATATAAGATTTTTAAGCAAGACTTAGGATTAACTAAAAAAAATTTCTAAAGACTTATTAAAAATTAAGTTAACTACAAAAAATATTTAGAAATAGATAAAAATCTTCATTAATTGAATATATTAAAATGTCTATAGAAGATATAGATTACGAAAAAAATAGTTTTGATGTTGTAATTAGTTCGTTAGCGTTTCATTATATAAAATCTTTTGAGGATATTTGTAAAAAGGTAAATAGATGCTTATCTAATGGTGGAAATTTTGTCTTTTCGGTTGAGCATCCAGTATTTACAGCTTGCGGGAATCAAGATTGGTATTATGATGAAGAGGGAAGCAAGTTACATTGGCCTATAGATAATTATTTTATGGAAGGGATTCGTAAAAGCAGTTTTTTAGGGAAAGATGTTATGAAATATCATAAAACATTAACAACATATATAAATGGATTGATTATAAATGGATTTGAAATAACGAATCTTATAGAACCAATGCCAGAAGAAACTATGTTAGTAGACAATATTGAGATGCAAGATGAACTCCGTAGGCCAATGATGTTAATAATTTCTGCTAAAAAAAGACGTTATATGGGGGATGAAAATTATTAGAGGGAAAAATGGAGGTCATTTGAATAAGGGGACCTCCATCATGTTTAGTAAACTATTAAGTAATAATACACATCTCACTATCGCAAACCTTGTTACGGCCACTATGTTTTGCATGATAAAGAGACATGTCAGCTTTTTTCTTTATATCTTCAAGGTTAGTAGTTGTTTCAGGATAAACTGCAATACCAATAGATACAGTAATATTTATAAATTTATTTTCACTTATATAGAAATTATGGTTTTGAACTTTGTTATTAATTCTTGATGCTATCTTAAATGTTTCATTCTTTGAAGTGTTAAATATAATTACACAAAATTCTTCTCCACCGATTCGACCTAGTATATTAGATGCATTACATGAATCTTTTAATATAGCTGCTAATTCTTTTAAAACTAAATCACCAATTGCATGACCATATGTATCATTAATTTTTTTAAAATAATCAATATCAATCATGAGACAGGATAAATTTTCATTATTTTTCAATACTCGTTCAAAAGCTGAATTAAGCATTTTATCGAAGTATCGTGTATTATAAAGACCAGTAAGAAAATCTTTTGTTGAATCTTTTTTATATGCCCTATATAATTCATTTGAGTTTTTAATGTAGTCAAGTAATGAATACTCAACTATACTTGCTAATAATATTACTAAAGAAAATTGAAGTAGTATTATTTGAAAGTTTTCTATATTTCTCAAAAGATAAGAAATGGATAATAGTATTATAACTAATGAAATTAAAGTTTTACTAAGCCATTTCATCCAATTAAGTTTAATTTTTTTATCAATTATATGAAAACATATTATGTATAGTAGTATTTGAAATGAAGCAGTAATAGAAGATATACTTAATCCAAAATGTAAAGTTCTATATATACCTATGATAAGTCCTGAAACTATGGTAGGAATAAATCCTCCAATGTATGAAGTCATCATAATCGCAAAATTTCTTAAATCTAATAATGTAGTGGTTCCTTCAATTTCAATTGTATAAATCATCAATAAAGTTCCCATAAGTCCACCACTTATTCCCAGAACTATTTTTCCCAATACGCTATTAATAATATTATTAGGGATATCTCTTAAAATGCTACCAGCAATAAAAGTAAAAGATACAAGTAATAATAAATTTATAAACAAGTCATTTATCACATTTACACCTCATTTTAGTATTAATTAAAAAATATAATAATATAATATCGTTAATTTATAATATTCTTACAAAAAAATATGCATAAAACATACGTATAATATTTTATCATAAAAAAATAATAAAATCTTTATTAATCTACAAAAATACTAAATTATGTAAATAATATTTAGATAGAAATTAAAAGAAATATAATATAAGTGTTATTTAGTTTATTAAAATATAATAAACTCTATCATTTTGTATAATTTTAAATTTATAAAATAATCAAAAATAATATATAGTTTTAAAGAGAAATATACTATGAAAAATATTTATGATATAATTTATTTACACTTATTGGAAGTTGTGAGTTTATTTTTTATAGAAGAAATTTAGATAATTAAGAAAAGTGAATTATATTATTGGTGAGATTCAATACTTTTAGTGAAAAGGAGTATTTAAATGAAGAAAAAATTAATTATAGTTAATGGCCCTATGGGAGTAAGTAAAACTATAACTTATAAGGAATTAAAAATAAAGCTTTAGAAATCTGTAAGGATTTATGGAGAATAGTGTTGGATGATTAATCCTTTTGTTGTTGATGAAGAGAATAAAAGAATGGTAATAGATAATATAACATATTTGCTTAGAGGAAACAGTGAGGAGTAGATATTAAGTGATGTAAAGCTTAATTTAAGAACTGAAGAATCTATAAATAGAAGAGCTGAGTATCTTAGTTTATATAATAATATGAAAATAAAAAATGGATTGTCTATAATGTAGATTTTATGAGATCAGCATAATGATAAGTTACTGTATTAGTAAAAGATTATGAATATTAGCATATTAAATAAGTAGAAGGAGACTAGAAAAATGGAAGATTATGAAATAATTCAAATAATACCGAATACAAAAGAAATTTACTCCGAATATAGTAGTGAGGAAAATGGTAATTTTACATTACCAATAGTATGTTTTGCTTTAGTAAAATATAATGATGGATCAAGAAAAGTAATTCCAATGGACATTGATGTAGATGGGACAATTGGACCAAAGGGGAGGGATTTTATAGGAATTACTAGTTACAAAATAGAAGAATAATAAAGTTTTAGGAGAAGATTTATGAAAAAAGGAAATACTTTATTTGGTAGAATAAATCATAAGGACAAAGATTAAAAGTTTACATCTATTGATTTTGAAAAGCATATAAACTCTATATTGATAAAATTTCTATAGAGAGAAATTAATAATTTCAATGTATAACAGATTTTAGATAATTTGTTATAAAAATTATCTATATTTGAAAAGTAATTATTATGAAATCATTGTATAATATAAATAAAATGATTTTAAATTAATAATTAGTGACGGGGAGACGGATATGAGTAAGATAGATTTGCATATGCATTCATGTTTCAGTGATGATGGAGAATATACACCAGAAGAGATTATTGATAGAGCAATTAAAAATAATGTTAAAATAATTTCTATAAGCGATCATAATTCAGTAAAAGCAGTTGAAAGAGCTTTAAAATATAGTAAGTATAAAGATATAACGGTAATACCAGGAATAGAAATAGATTGTACATTCAATGATATAAACTTACATTTACTTGGATACAATATAGATTATAAAGAAAATGATTTTTATAAAATTGAGGAAGATATTTTAATTCAAGAAAAAAATGCTTCAAAAGAAAAGATAAGATTAATCAAGGAATACACAGGTTTAAATATATGTGAAGATGATGTTCTTGAAAGATCATCAAATGGAGTTGTTACAGGGGAGTTAATAGCTGAAATACTTTTAGAAGATAATGAGAATATAAATTCTGCTATATTAAAGCCGTATTTAGAGGGTGGAAGTAGAAGTGACATGCCATATGTGAATTTTTATTGGGATTATTTTGCGCAAGGAAAGCCAGCTTATGTACCAATAAAGTTTATAAGTTTAAAAGAAGCAATTAAATTAATCCATAAACATGGTGGTCAAGCTGTAATTGCACATCCAGGTAATAATTTGAGAGAAAATTTAGATATAATAGATGAATTAATAAAAGAAGGAATAGATGGTATAGAGGTTTTTAGTAGTTATCATACAAAAGAGCAAATTAATTATTTTTATACTAAGGCTTTAAAAAATAACATAATAATAACTTGTGGAAGTGATTTTCATGGAAAGACAAAACCTAATATAGAAATTGGAAAATTTAAGTTTGAGCCTAAAGACATTTCAATAGAAAAATTAATAAAGTAGGAGGTTTCAAATATAGTAATAGTTCGAAGTAACTACTCGATGTAGTTATGATAAACTTATAGTAGACTGTATTAAGAAATTATAATTTACCATCAGTTAACTGCATCGATTTTCATATAAAATTTAAAGATATGAAAAGAGGTTAGTTATGAATTATAATCAATTAAAATATGAATGTAAAGTAGAAGAGTTAAAGGTTTTTAAAGGGTGGGATTTTTCTTATTTAATGGTAGGTGGAAAGATAAAAAGTTACCATAGGATTATAAAAAATAATAAAAGTTTATTTAAAGTCTGAATATAATTTGTTAGATATGCGTACAGGTGTTGGAGAATTTTTATTAACATTAAAACATCCTTATAAAAATACAACAATAACAGAATTATGGAGACTTAATATAGATTTATGTAAGAAAAATATAGAGCCACTAGAAATTACAGTGAAAGAAGTTTTAGAGGATAATGAACTACCCCTTTGAGGATAACACTTTTGATATAGTTATAAATAGACATGAATCATATTGTGTTAGTGAGGTAAAACGAATATTAAAAACAGATGGGATTTTTATTGCTCAGCAAGTAGGAGGAAAATAAAGATGAATATTTTCCTCCTACTTGCATTTTTTTGATATAGGAGCAGTAGTATATTTTGCAAAAATTATTGCTTTAACTATATTTAAACTTTATTAAATTATTATTTCTAAGTCATAGAAGAGGTTACTATATTAATTAGAAAAGTTAATAGAAGCAATCCAGTTAAAAAAATAGTATTTTTATATATTTTATGTTGGTTTGTGGAAAATTACTAATTAATAGAGTTATTTTTCTAGCAAGATTTTTGATTTATAAAGTTTTGTTATATAAGATGGTTGATCCAAATAGACTTTTAAAGACAGCATAAGCTCTCCAATTGAAAGTAATTATCAAGTGTAGTATATATGCAGTAATTATATATGTTATATAAAAACAATAAGTTAATAAATTTTAAATTATTTATTTAAAATGAACATAATGGTGTGTCGTATATAGAATACATAAATATAATATATTATCAATTGGATTTTTGAGGGGTTATATGAATAGAGGGAAAAATAATAAACAAAGCAAAAAGAAAAATAATAAAAAAAGAGAGTTTGATTTATTTCCTGCACTTAAAAATACTGTAGATGGAGATAGATATGGATATATAAATAAAGAAGGTAAAGTAATAATTCCATTTAAGTTCACAAGAGCATATGAATTTAATGAATTTGGATTAGCAATAATAAAAGAAAATGATAAGTTTGGAATAATTGATATTAAGGGAAATTATAATGTTAATCCTGAATTAAATAATATAAATAACTATAAAGAAGGACGGGCAATTTATACTGAAAAATCTAAGATGGGAGTTTTAGATGAAAAAGGAAATAAATTAAGTGATGCAATTTACGATTATATAGGAAACTACAATAATGGATATGCAGTTATAATGAAAATGAATGGAAAAAGCTCTAAATATGGATATATTGATTTAGATGCAAAAGAAATTACTGAAGTTAAATATATGCATGCCAATGACTTTAATGACGGGTTTGGATTGATAAAGATAAAAGATAGAGAATTTGCGTTAATAGATAAACAAGGTAATATTAGCAATACTTATAATTTTGAATATGTTGGATCATATGGAGAAGACTTAATGGTATTTTCAATTTTATTAGGGGGCCCATATGGATATATAAATAGAGATGGAAAAATAGTTATTAGTCCAATTTATTGTGATGCCAAAGAATTTAATGAAGGAGTAGCTGTAGTCAGTAGAAGTAACAACAATATAAGCTGTACACATGGAGTCATCGACAAATTAGGAAAGCAAATTTATGGTGATATATATAGTGATATAATACATTTAGGTGAAGGCAAGATTGCTTTAGGATTACCAATAGGAGATAATAGAATATTTCCAAGAAGTATTTATGCTATAGGAGATTCAAAAGGAACTCTTTTAACAAAATTTATTTATTTCGAGGTCGGTAGATACATTAATGGATTAGCATATGGTTCTGATGGTAAAAAAACATTTTTTTTAGATAGGTATGGGAAAATAGTGCAAAATCTACCTGTAGTTGAAGGAAGTGGTCAACTTAGAGTTAAAGGTGGGATTATCCATGCTAATATAGATTATTCTTCTTATTATTTAGATAAAGATAATAAATTTATTTATGAACCTAATAAGGAAATTCGTTTAGATCAAAGATATTTACTTATAATTGATAAGTATAAACCTAATATTAATTATCTCATATATATTCCACAAGTGAAAGGAATACATGACGAAAATATAGAAAAAGAAGTTAATTCAAAATTAAGACAAATGTCATTTTTTATGCCAGCAAAAGAAGAAGTGATTGGTAAGGAGCCTAATATTATAAATGATCAGGTTTTATCATATAATTATTACGGGAATTTTCAAATATTGTTTTACAAAGACAATTCATTAATAATAGATCTATTAGGATACTATTATTTACTAGGATCAGTTAATGGAACACCGATAAGAAAAACCTGCGCTATTGATTTAGTAACAGGAAAATTTTATAATCTAAAAGATTTATTTAAAAGTGATACAAACTGGAAACCTATTTTAAATAGTATAATAAGGGAATTTATAGAAAATGATGTTAGTTATAAGTATGTTTTTCCAGGTTCATTTAAAGGAATATCAGATAATCAAGACTTTTATATAGGTAAAGATAATTTATATATTTATTATCCCCCATATAAAATAGGACCTTATTCTGCTGGATTTATTACTTTTAAAATACCATTCACTCAAATAGAGGCTTATTTAAATACTCAAGGTGATTTTTATAAAAAGTTTAATAGATAGTATAAGAAGCATATCAGAATTTAAGTATTCTTATATGCTCTATTTTTATTTTCTAATAATATTATTAGAAAATATCTTAAATAATATACTCGTAAATGATGATAAGTTAAAATAAAAAATGAAAGTAAATCAAAAAACAAAGAAACAATATAAATAGAAAGAATAATATATACTATAATTAAATAAACAAAAGATATTTAGAAAGTGGGGACTAAAATGAACTATAATAATTCAAATTATAATTATGAAGATTATTTTAAAGAAATGAGTATGAATAATGAAAAATGTTCATACAATGGTTATGAAAAATATGATAATAAAGAATATATAGTAAATCTAGAAGAAGGATTACCTAATAAGAATCTTGATTTAAAAAATGAATATCAAAAGAAACTAAATAATAAAAGAAATATAGATATGTTTCAAGGCGGTCAAAATAATCAATATAATCAAGAATTAATGAAATCACAAGAGATGCAACCTTTTCAAGGAATTCAAAATTACGAAGTAACTCAAGAAATGCAAACAGTACAAAAAATGCATCACCCTATGCAATGCTCAGGAAAACTTCAATCTAAAAATCTAAACAAAGTAATTCAGATACCAGGACAAGTAAAAAAATGTAATCAGCATTGTAATATAAATGGTAAAAATTTTATTATTAATAATAAAAATTTCTTTAATAGATATTTCACTAGATATAATCACTTTTTTATAAATGACTGTAATTATATAAAAGATCATTTATGTGATTGTAATATTCTTCATTTTTCATCTCAAACTATTTATAAGGGATGTAAATATCTAGGATCAAATACAGTAGTTGCAAAGAAATGTAATAAAAAATTTAATAATAATTGTTGTTTTAACAATATCTTCTAGTTATATTTATTTTAGTTTTGTAGTACTACTATATTATATAGTAGTACTACAATTTATTATCTTTTAACATTATAAATCCACTTCTAAATAGAGATAAAAGCTAGGCTTATTCAAGTCTAGCTTTATTTCTATTACTACTTTTTAATTACTATTTTCTTTCCACCTACTTACGAATTCATCAAGAATTCCATGGAGGGTTTTTCCTATAGTAGTATAATCTTCATCTTTTAAATTTGCTAAAGAAATTCTTATTGACCATTCTGGACCTTGAAAGCCAGATCCACTTAATAATACAATGGATGATTCTTCAGCTAATCTATATAATACCTCAACTGGTTTATAATTGCTCTCAAGATAATTTGAAAACTTTGAACCATAATTGAAATTTGCCCATTCTAATAAGTCAAATTCCGTGTAATAAGCTGCATCATATATATTTTTTCTTAAGCTTAAACCAAGACTATCAAATAGTAATTTTTTACGTCTATGACATATTTCTATAGTTTGTTTCTTATATATGTTTTGATCATCTAACAATGCAAATGAACAAAAAAATGCCATTTGCACTTGTTGAGGTGTAGAAAGCCCAGCTGTATGATTTAGGGCAACCTGTCTGCTATCTGCAACTATCCTATCTATAAATGGTATAGTTTCTGGGTCTAGTTTCATATCACCATATCTTCTGCTTAAAATCTTCTTTTTATCGTCTGATAGTTCTTTGAGAAGTTTATTATATATGTTTTTTTCATGAATAGCTATAGTTCCTAATCTCCATCCTGTAACTCCGAAATATTTAGAAAAAGAATAAACTCCTATAGTGTTATAGGGCAAATCAGCCATTAATGATCTATATTCTGGAACAAATGTACCATAAACATCATCAGAAATTATCATTATATCTTTATTATATTCCTTTATAATAGAAACAAGGCTTTTTCTACATTCATTACTTAATGAAACAGAGGGGGGATTACTAGGATTTACTATAAATAACGCTTTTATAGAATTATCTTTAAGTTTTTCTAGCTCATGCAATGGATATTGCCAAGTATGTGTACCATCATTTGTTGTTTCAGTAGCTTTTATAGGAACTATTTCTAAATCATATCTAGGTAAAACAGGTATTTCTAGATAAGGAGTAAAAATTGGTACCATTATTGCTATTTTATCTTTAGGGTTAAGAAGCATATTTGATCCTAAAGTATCAAATATATAACACATTGCTGCAGTAGCTCCTTCTACCGCAAAAATATCAAATTTACCACTTGGAGGTTTATTGTAACACATTTCTTGCACTAAATAATCATGAACTATTTCTTCAATATGAAATAGCATTCTATCTGGCACAGGATAATTATCTCCGATAATTGCATCTGCTAGTTCATATAAGTAATCATCAGCATTAAAGTTTTTTTCTTTTATTCCATATTCAATTATTTTTCTAAGTAATTCTACCCCTGGTAAAGTATTATTTTTATTTATAAATTTTATAAATCTATTGTAAATACCATTTTTTTTAGGCATTCCAGCTAAATCGCCATTATTAATATCTTTCTTAGTTTCATCAACAGCAAAAAGACCAAATGTAAAAAAAGCCTCTCTAGGAGTAGATGCTGTCCAATTTGGATTTCCTCTACCAGCATCTAAAAGAATACGAGCTGTTTTTTCTTTTTCACCATTAGCCAGCTCTATTAACCTATTTTTAAATTCAAATGGACTTATTTTACCATAAATTTTTTCGATTTCTTCACGTTGTAAGTTTTTGCCCATATTTTTTCTCCTTAAATAAAAGTTTTATCTTATTTTTTGTTATGAATTAAAATATTATTCTCTTAATATATAGTTGAATTAATAATATAAAAAATTAATACTAACAATATATGAATAGATAATATATTTATATAATAGGATTTAAGATTTAAATAAAAACTCTTTTAAGGCATATAAATTTCTAAAATGTTATCTTTATAAATTTATTGATAATTTGCAGTTTAATTAAATGGTAAGTTTTATTTGAATTTATATAAAATTTATACTTAAATGCAATTATTTATTGAATTATATTTACAATAAATAATAAAGATTATATAATTATATAAAAATAATATCTTATTAAGAGTGGTGGAGGGACTGGCCCTTTGAAACCCGGCAACCTGCTTTCAAGTGTGGTGCTAAATCCTACAGGTTTTTCTGAAAAATAAGAGTAATAGAGTTTGTATATGATCCTTTCTTATTTTAGAAGGGATTTTTTATTTTTTATATATTGATATTGGTTGTAGATAATATTAAGAGTTATTAAAGGGGGCTGTATAATGAAAAGAGATTTTGAAATAGTAAAAGACTTAGAAAAAAGAATTTTAGTGATAGATGGGGCAATGGGAACTAATATTCAATCATTTATGTTAAAAGAAGCTGATTATAGAGGAGATTTATTAAAAGAATTTCCTATAGATCAAAAGGGAAATAATGATTTATTGAGTATAACAAAGCCAGAAGTAATTGATGAAATACATCGAGGATTTTTAAGTGTAGGTGCAGATATAATAGAAACTAATACATTAAATTCAAATAGAATATCACAAAGTGATTTTGGACTTGAAAATTTAGTTTATGATTTAAATTATAAAAGTGCAAAGCTAGCTAAAACGGCTTGTGATGATTTTTCTAAAAAGGATGGTAAAAAAAGATATGTAGCAGGATCTATAGGTCCAACCAATAGAATGGCATCATTATCTCCAAATGTTGAAGACCCAGGATATAGAAATATATCTTTTGACCAGTTAAAAGATGCATATGTAGAACAAATAGGTGCTTTAATTGATGGGGGGATTGATTTAGTTTTAATAGAAACAATTTTTGATTCCTTAAATGCAAGAGCTGCTATTATGGCTGCAAATGATGTTTTTAGATTGAAAAATAAAATTCTCCCTATAATGATATCTGGAACAATATCAGATAAATCAGGAAGAATTTTATCTGGACAAAATCTTTCTGCTTTTGCTGCTTCTATGAAAAATGAAAATATCATTTCAATAGGACTAAACTGCTCTTTTGGAGCGAGAGATTTAAATCCTTTTATAAAAGAATTAGCAGAAACTCAGGAGTTATTTATATCAGTTTATCCAAATGCAGGGTTGCCTAATGAATTAGGATTTTATGATGAGTCACCTGAAATAACATCAAAGTGTATTGAAGAAATGCTAAAAGAAGGATATCTCAATATAGTAGGTGGATGCTGTGGAACTACTTATGAACATATAAAAGCAATTGCAAATATAGCTAAAAACTATAAACCAAGAATTGTAAAAGGAATTGAAATAGAAAGTGTATATAGTGGATTAGAAATAAACAAGGTGAATAAAGAAAGTAATTTTATTAATATTGGAGAAAGAACAAATGTTTCAGGATCTTTAAAGTTTGCAAGGCTTATAAAGGAAAAAAAATATGAAGAAGCTCTTGCTATTGCTAAAGAACAAGTTGAAAATGGTGCTCAAATAATAGATGTAAATTTTGATGATGGACTTTTAGATAGTGAAAAAGAAATGGAGTATTTTTTAAAACTCCTAGCTTCAGAACCTGATATTTCAGCTAAACCTATAATGATTGATTCGTCAAGATGGGAAGTTATAGAAAAAGGCCTTAAAGTAATTCAAGGAAAACATATAGTGAATTCTATTTCTTTAAAAAATGGGGAAGAAGATTTTTTAAAGAAAGCAAAGATTATTAAAGATTTTGGTGCAGCAGTAGTAGTTATGGCTTTTGATGAAAAAGGCCAAGCAGATAATTATGAAAAAAAGATAAGTATATGTAAAAGAGCTTATGACCTTTTAGTGAATAAAGTTAAATTTCCACCAGAGGATATAATATTCGATCCAAATATTTTAGCAATAGCAACAGGAATTGAAGAACATAATAATTATGCTTTAGATTTTATAAATGCTACAAAATGGATAAAAGAAAATCTCCCATATGTCAAAGTATCAGGTGGCGTTAGCAATTTATCATTTTCATTTAGAGGTAATAACAAAATAAGAGAAGCTATGCATTCAGTTTTTTTATATCATGCTATAAAAAATGGTATGGATATGGGGATTGTGAATCCAAGTATGATTCAGATATATGACGATATTCCTAAAGATTTACTTAAATTAGTTGAAGATGTTATTTTAAATAGTTCTGAAGATGCAAGTGAAAAACTTTTAGAAGCTGCTACTTTATATAAAAATGATTTAAAAGAAGGCGGTGAAAGTAAAGAGGACTGGAGAAACTTAACTTGCAAAGAAAAACTAGAATACTCTATAGTCAAAGGAATTACTAATTATATAGAAGAAGATTTAAAAGAATCATTAAATTTATATGATAGGACTTTAGATATAATAGAAGGCCCTTTAATGGATGGAATGAAAAAAGTAGGTGAACTTTTTGGAGATGGAAAAATGTTTTTGCCTCAAGTAGTAAAATCAGCACGAGTTATGAAAAAGGGAGTTTCATACTTAACGCCATATATAAATAGTGAAAAAGATGGTGAGTTTACTAGAGATGGAAAGATATTAATAGCTACTGTAAAAGGTGATGTCCATGATATAGGAAAGAATATAGTTGGCGTTGTTTTATCTTGTAATAACTTTGACGTTATAGATTTAGGGGTAATGGTTCCATATGAAGAAATAATAGATAAAGCAATTAAGGAAGATGTTGATATAATTGGGTTAAGTGGATTGATAACTCCATCTTTAAGTGAAATGATAACAGTTGCAAAGGAAATGGAAAAAAGAAACCTAAATATTCCACTTATAATTGGAGGTGCAACTACTTCTAAAGTTCATACAGCGTTAAAAATAGATCCTAATTATAGTGGACCAGTAATATATGGATATGATGCATCTAAAACTGTTGAAATTTGTAAGACATTAGTATCAAAAGAAAAAGATAAATTTATAAAGAAAACTAAAGAAGATTATAGGTTACAAAGAGAAAATTATGAAAAGGTAAAATTTGAATTTATTTCATTAGAAGAAGCAAGAAAAAATAAACTCAAAATAGATTGGAAAAATACTCTCATTAAGAAACCTAATTTTTTAGGGGTGAAAGAAATTTATGATTATACTATAAAAGATTTGAGGCCTTTTATAGATTGGAGTTTCTTTTTTACAGCTTGGGGAATGAAAATGAAATTTCCACAAATTCTAGAAGATAATAATTATGGTGAAGAAGCCAACAAAATATATTATGATGCAAATAAATTATTGGATGATTTAGAAAATAGCAAAATAGTGAAACTCAAAGGAGTATTTGGGTTATTTAAAGCAAGTTCTGCTGAAGATGATATAAAGATTTTTGATAAAGATAATAATATAATAGAAACTTTTAATATGTTTAGACAACAAAAGAAAAGTAAAAATAATATAAATCTTTCTTTAAGCGACTATATAGCTCCTGAGGGATTAGAAATTGATGATTATATTGGTGCATTTTTAGTTACAAGTGGAACTGAGGCTAGAGAGTATTCTAAGAACTTAAGAAAAAATGGAGATGAATATAATTCTATGCTTTTAAGCTTTATATGTGATAGGCTAGCAGAAGCTTTTGCAGAAAAATTGCATTTAGATGTTAGAAAGAGCTATTGGGGATATTCAAGCAATGAGAATTTAAATTATGATGAGTTACTTTCTGGGAAGTATAGGGGAATAAGACCAGCCGTAGGTTATCCATCAATAAAGGATCAAAAAGAAATAAGAAAAATATTTAAGCTTTTAAATGGAGAAGAATCAACTGGAGTAAAAGTTACGGAAAGTAATATGATGGATCCTCCATCATCAGTTTGTGGATTATATTTTGCAAATGGTGAAGCTAAATATTTTGATGTTTATAAAATAGATAACAATCAATTGGAAGATTATGCAGAAAGAAATAATTCAGAATTAGAGGAATTAAAAAATAGGTTACCTAATATATTAATATAATTACTTACAAAAAAGAAAACTTATAAAGTATTAACAAACTTTATAAGTTTTCTTTTTTATTTTAATATTAATGATTTAACTTTATTGAAATCTCCATCTAATATTGAATAGTTACTATCAATATCACTAACTAAATTAGGAGATAAATTAGAATGAATATATAAGGTATTTAAATTTATTTCTTTTGCGCCTTGTATATCACAAATATAATCATTTCCAATCATTATACTTTCAATTGGATTTAAATTATATTTTTCTATTAATGAATTATAAAAAAGCTTATCAGGTTTACATACACAAAAATCTGAAGAAAATAATATTTCATCAAAATAGTTATCAATACCTAATAATTTCATTTCGTAAAGAGTAAAAACCCTTTGAGCATTAGATAGTAGATATATATTTTTATCTTTAGATTTTAGTGATTCTAATAATTCAATAACACCATTATAAAGAGATAATTTATTTACTGATAATACTCTAAATATTTGTGCTGTATCTTTAATAATATCGTCACTTGGAAAAACACACTTTTTATTAAATAATTCTTTAAATATTTCTTCTATATTAAAATCAGGATAATGTGTATTAGTATTTAGCTCTAATTTAGTATTTACTAATTGGAAGTATGTATCTTTTAGTTCATTACTAGAATAATTTGCCCCATTATATGAATAAAATAAAGATAACTTTTCCCAGAGTAGCATTGAATCTTCATTTGTATTTATATCAACTAAAGTTCCATACAAATCAAATATATAATTTTTGAACATTTATAGGCCTCCCATATTAAGTTATATATTACTTACTTCTTTTAATAATTTATAAATCCTCTAATTAATATATAAGTTATATAAGAATTGTAGTTTAAAACAAAATATACTTATTTAATTTATGTTTAATACTAATATTTCTATTCCAGAATATGGACGGTAATATTTATTAATGATAAACTTAATAAAAAGGAGGCTATTATATGAAATTAGAAATAAGTAAATATTTGAAAGAAATAAAACCTATTTTAAACGAACTTTTAGAAGAATTACTAAAAGAGTTTAAATATGTATCAATTTTAGCAACAGATTCTTTTGGCAAAAAGTTTATTGTATCTAAAAATACAGTAAGTATAAATGATGGGGCATTTATAGAAAGAGGGTTTGTAGTAAAAGTTTATAATGGTGTAAATTATTCAGAGTATGCTTTTAATTATATTAATAAAGAAAATTTTAATAGCATAATCGAAGAAATAAAAAAGAATTCAAAGAATTCTCTTAATGACAATATAAATATTTATAATGTTATAGATGAAGATGAAGTAAAATTTTCTAAGGGAACAGAGATAAAACTTCACCCTAAAGATATTGGTGATAAAAATATATTAGAGTCACTATCAAAAATAAAGGATGAAGGATTATCCTTAAGTGAAAATGTAGTAGATTTTAGAGTGTTTTATGAATATATGAACGTCAACAAGATATTTTTATCTTCTAAGAAGGACTTAGAACAAAGTTTAATGTGGGGAAATGGAATGTGTCTTTGTATAGCTGCTGATGAAAATGGAAATAAAATTGGAACACGAATTTTTTCAGGAGCTAAGGGTGGAGAATTACTAAATGAAATGAATGGTGCTGCTAATGAACTTGTTGATGAAACAGTGAAGCTACTAAGTGCAAAAAAGATAGTTCCAGGAGAATATGATGTTATATGTACTCCGGATATAACAGGATTAATAGTACACGAAGCTTTTGGACATGGTGTAGAAATGGATATGTTTTTAAAAGATAGAGCAAAGTCTAAAGATTTTATGGGAGAATATGTTGCATCAGATATAGTTACTATGCATGATGGAGCTGCATCTATAGAAGAAACTGGATCTTATTTCTTCGATGATGAAGGAAATATGGCTAGTGATACTATAATAATTAAAGATGGTGTATTAAAAACTGGAATAAATGATAGTTTAACAGCTCTAGCATTAAATGAAAAAACTACTGGTAATGGAAGAAGACAAAGCTTTGATAGAAAAGCATATACAAGGATGACAAATACTTATATTGAATATGGTAATAGTAATGTAGAAGAAATGATAAAATCAGTAAAGTATGGATTTTTAATAGATTCTGCAGAAAGTGGAATGGAAGATCCGAAAAATTGGGGAATACAATGCATTGCAAATATAGGAAAAGAAATAAAAGATGGCAAATTAACAGGAAATATATTTTCTCCTATAATAATTACTGGTTATGTTCCCGATTTATTAAAATCTATTTCAATGATATCTAGTGAGTTTGGAACTAGTGGTACAGGATACTGTGGAAAAGGATACAAAGAATGGGTTAAAGTTTCAGCTGGTGGTCCTTATATAAAATGTAAGGCTAGACTAGGATAGAGGTGAAGTATATGATAAATTTAATTAAAGAATTATTGAATAAAAATAATATAGAAGAATATATAATTTCAGAAACTGAATTTGAAGATTTAGAACTTTACTTTATAAGAGACTCATTGGATATGAAGAGATCAAAACATCTATTAAATTATTCAGTTAAAATATTTAATAATTTTAATGAAAATGGAGAAAAATTTAAAGGTGATACTACATTAACTATATATCCTTCAATGACAAAAGATGAAATAGATAAAGCAATTGTAGAAGGATATTATATAACATCCTTAGTGAAAAACAGGT
Organism: Clostridium sp.; assembly: GCF_017888565.1. Classification (GTDB taxonomy): domain Bacteria; phylum Bacillota; class Clostridia; order Clostridiales; family Clostridiaceae; genus Clostridium. The sequence goes on along the minus strand of NZ_JAGHFX010000081.1, from coordinate 44,654 downwards.
ATTATAACTTACCAAAAGGAAATAAAAAAGATGAGAAAATTTTAATTGAAAGCAAAATATCAAAAAATACTTTAGAAGAAACAGCTAATAAATTAAGAGAAGCACTTTATAAAAATAATAATATAGATAAGGGATTTATTAATTCAGCAGAAATTTTTGTTGAAAAGGTGAGAAAGAAAATATTAGGAGCTAATGGAACTGATATAGAATATGTAAAATATAACACTCATGGAGAATATGTAACTCAATGGATAGATAAAGATGATGTAGAGTTATATAATAGCTTTAGTTATAATGATTTAGAGGAAGATGAATTAGCTTTAAAAGTTAAAGAAGCTATTTTAAATACTGGTTATAGGGAAAAAAGTTTAAATCCACCTAAAACAGGCTCATATAATGTAATTTTATCTGGTGAAGAAGTAAAAACTCTATTAAGTTATTATCTTGAAAATTCTGAGGCTTCAATGATTTATCAAGGATACTCAAATTTTAAAATAAATAATAGTGTTCAAGGCAATGATATAAAGGGAGATAAAATAAACATTAGGCTAACATCTAGCGTGCCATTTAGTAATGAAGGTGTTAAATTAATAGATAGAACTTTAATTGATAAATGTGAATTAAAAAGTATATACGGATCTTCAAGATTTATGAATTACTTAAACTTAGAACCAGTTGGAGAATATGATGGTGCAATAATATCAGGAGGAAATACTTCATTTAATGATATGATAAGTAATGGAGATCTTCATATTATTAAATTTTCAGATTTCCAGATGGATTCTTTAACAGGAGATTTTTTTGGCGAAATTAGACTTGCCTTATTAAAGGATGGGGATAATTTAATTCCTTTAACTGGAGGATCATTATCTGCTAGTATAAAGGATGTTCAAAGTGATTTTATATTATCTAAAGAAGTTCAAAATTTAGGATCTTATAAAATACCATTAGCTATTAAGTTAAATAGCGTAGAAATTTCAGGAAAATAGAGGAAGGGGCTGAATATATAGCCCTTTTTACTTTTATTAAAGATTATTGTAGAATATAGGAAAATCTATCAATTTGAATATATAGATTTTTAGTGTATTATATAAATAATGAAACAAATGAATGTGAAGGAGAATTATTATGAAGACTTTAGTAATTAATTGCGGAAGCTCATCTTTAAAGTATCAATTAATTGATATGGAAACGGAGAATTCATTAGTACAAGGGTTAGTAGAAAGAATAGGTATTGAAGGCTCTATATTAACTCAAAAAGTTGAAGGAAAAGATAAATATATTATTAAAGAGTCTATGCCAAATCATAAAGCTGCTATTAAATTAGTTTTAGAAGCCTTAGTTAATAAAGAACATGGAGTTATCCAATCAATGGATGAAATTCGTGCTGTTGGACATAGAGTAGTTCATGGAGGAGAAAAGTATTCTCATTCAGTTATAATAGATGATACTGTGTTAGACTCAATTAGGGATTGTATATCACTTGCTCCACTTCATAATCCACCAAATATAATTGGTATTGAAGCTTGTATGGAGCTTATGCCAAATACACCAATGGTAGCAGTATTTGATACAGCATTCCATCAAACTATGCCAAAGGAAGCTTATATATGTCCACTTCCATATGAACTTTATGAAAAGTATGGTATAAGAAAATATGGCTTCCATGGTACATCACATAAATATGTATCTCAAAAAGTTGCAGATGCAATGGGAAGAGATATAAAGGAGTTAAAGATTATTACATGTCACTTAGGTAATGGATGTTCATTAGCAGCAGTGAAGGGCGGAAAATCAATAGATACTTCTATGGGCTTTACACCTTTAGCAGGAGTAATGATGGGAACTAGATCAGGAAGTATAGATCCATCAGTTATTAGTTTCCTTTCAGAACAACATGGGTATAAAATTAGTGATATAGATGAACTATTAAATAAAAAATCTGGAGTTTTAGGTATTTCGGGAGTATCTTCAGACTTTAGAGATGTTATTGATGCAGCAAATAAAGGAAATGAAAGAGCAAAACTTGCACTAGATATATTCCACTATAAAGTTAGAGCTCAAATTGCAGCATATGCTGGAATTATGGGGGGAGTAGATGTTATAGTATTTACTGCTGGTATAGGAGAAAACTCATCTTTAACTAGGAAAGAGTGTTTAAATGGCCTTGAATTCTTAGGATTTAATATTGATGATGAGAAAAATGCTATAAGAGGTGAAATTCAAGAGATATCAACTAAAGATTCAAAAGTAAAAGTTTATGAAATTCCAACTAATGAAGAGCTTATGATTGCTAGAGATACGGTTAAGTTAATAAGTAAATAGTCGTTAAATTTAATTAAAAAAAGTAAATATAGTTTGTAAAAGCAGATCTTATTTAAATGATCACTTTATAGTAGGGAGTTGAAGGAATAAAAAATCTTACTATAGTGGGAAAGTTTAAATAAAGGTCTGTTTTTTATTATATTTTGTATATATTATAACAATATTTACAAAATAATTATAATTTACATATTTTATTTAAAAGTAATTTATATAGATGATATAATAATTAGAGAAATTTTATTATATAAATGGGGGGAAGTAATAATGCAGGAATATCAAAGGCTTAATAAGAATGCTATAAAGTCATGGATTATAGCAAGGTTAATATCTACATTCATTATTAGTGTAATTTTAATTGGAGGCAGAATATTTCTTTCAAAAGTTATGGATGATTTTAATGCAATAAGCTTTATTTTTACAATGGCTAGTATTATTCTAATAAGTATACTTTTAATTAATTCTTTTATATCTCCAACAATTGAATATAAGCAATGGAGATATAAAATAACAAATGATAAGATTGAATTTACAGAAGGCATATATTTTATTAGAAAAGTTATAATTCCTATAATAAGAATTCAACATATTCAAGTAAATCAAGGTCCCATAAATAAATTTTTTAATTTATATGATATAAGTATTTTTACTGCTGGTGGACAACATAAAATACCCAATATTGATAGTAAGAGAGCAGAAGAAATAAGTGAATATTTGAATGAAGTTATAAAAAATAAAATTACTCAAAGAATATATAATTCTAATGAAAATATTTTATCAGATAAGGAATTAGAAAATTATGATGAAGTCAAATGAATATAGAAAAAATCATATAAGTTTTATTTGGGAAGAAATTATAAAATCAATAAAAGGACTATTTATATTTTTAGTATTATCTTTTGCTAACTTGGATGAAGGAGGAATATATGTAATTATTATATTGATACTATTAGGTGTTATAAGTTCTATATTAAAATGGGTAACTATAAAGTTCTATATAAATAATAATGAATTAATATATATAAGTGGAATAATAAATAGAAGAAAACTAGAGATACCTTTTGATAAAATAAACACCATTGATATAAATAAAAATATTATTGATAGAATATTTAATGTATGCACTTTAAAAGTTGATACTGGTGCTGTAAAAGAAGTTGGACAAGAAATAAAAATTAAAATATATAATGAAGAAGCTTATAAAATTAGAAATTTTATAAATGGAATAAATAGTAAAAGAGTATATGAGGACTTAAAGGAAATTCAATATTCTAAAAATAAAGTATTTAGTAAAACTATATCATTTAAAGAAATATTTTTATACTCAATAAGTAAGTCAAAGATATTATGGGCAGTGGGTGGGATATTTTTTATTGGTGATTTTCTAAAAAATCTAGAAGAAACATTTAAATTTTCTATAACTAATAATATTGTAGAAAATGTTGAAGTAGAAAGGTTCTTTTCTACTGGATTAGTTAAGTCTATTGGAATATTAATATTATTATTTATGTTTATATATATATTTATAAGTATTATATTTATGATATTTGAAATGATTAGACTTTACAATTTTACTTTAACTGATGATAAGAATGATATTAAAATTAAATATGGATTATTAACAGTAAAGGAATACTCAATTCCAAGAAATAAGATATATGCGATAAGATATAAGCAGAATTTATTACAACAATTATTTAAAATATTTCAAATAGAAGTTGTAACAGTGGGGTATGGAGATGAGCAAAACGAACAGGCTATACTTTATCCTGTGGCTAATAAGGAATTTATAAATTCAACATTAAAGTTAATACTACCTACTTTTAAATTTAATGGAGAAATTAACAAGCCTACTAAAGATGTTATAAGTAGGTTTATAATAAAAAGATCAATTATATTAATTATTTTTGTTATAATTCCTTTATTTTTTGTAGTTCCAAAATCTTATTTGATAATAAAATTAATATTATTTTTTATCTTATTTTTATTTAATATATTTTTAGGATTACTAAACTATAAAAATACATCTTTAGGTATTAGTAAAGAATTATTAGTAGCTAGTAGTGGAAGTATCGAAAAAATTACAACACTAGTTAAACAGGAATATTTACAATCTGTAGAAATTAGAGAAAATCCTTTTCAAAGAAAAAAATCAATATGCGATTATAAATTAGATATATATAGTAATAAAATGGGAGATGCTGTATTTATAAAAAACATGAAAAGGATTTTGCTAAATACTATTGATGAAAATTTAATTTTATAAAATTGAAAACTATAAAAATTCGATTAATATTAAGAAAGTTAAAGATTTCATTAGATAAATAAAATTAATTTGAATAATTAAAGTTTGTAAATAAGAATTATTATTAATATAATAAAAATAATTAATAAATAAATATAAAAGGAGATTAGAAAAATGATATCAGTTTGTCCGGTATGCTCAGGAATAGATATAGAAAAGTTAGAAGAAAAGTTTGGAAAAGATAATGTAGAAGTAGGATGCATAGGTGAATGTGGTGGAAGAGATGGCCTTATAATTGGATATGCTAACGGAAAATACATTGAAACTGAAACAGAAGAAGAATTTATTAGTGAAATAGAAGAGTAGTAATAAAACACCTTAGAGGACAATGCTCTAAGGTGTTAATTTTTTATAATATAATAGTAATATGGTATTATATAAGTAAGGAGTGATTATATGAATAATTTAAGTAATAGAACCAAAGGTATTTTATTTTTAGTATTTTCAGCCTTTGGTTTTGCAGTAATGTCTGCTTTTGTAAAGTTAGCAGGTGATTTACCTTCATTTCAAAAAACATTTTTTAGAAATTTAGTGTCTTGCATAATAGCGTTATTTTTTATTATAAAGAATAAAGAAAGTTTTTTTGGAAAAAAAGAAAATCAGAAGGTCTTATTATTAAGATCAGCTTTAGGGACAGTAGGAATAGTATTGAATTTCTATTCAATTGATAAACTAGTTTTATCAGATGCAAATATGTTAAATAAACTAAGTCCATTTTTTGTAATTATTTTTTCTGCATTATTCTTAAATGAAAAGATAAATTTCAAACAATTCACAGCAATTATCATAGCTTTTGTTGGAGCATTATTCATAATAAAGCCTAGTTTTAATTTAGATATGATTCCTGCAATTATGGGAATATTAGGTGCGATTTTTGCAGCAGGGGCATATACTTGTCTAAGAGTACTTGGAGGAAGAGAAAAGCATTATACAATAGTATTTTATTTTTCATTATTTTCTTTAGTAGTAATTTTTCCTTTTATGATGGCTGTATATACCCCTATGAGTATTAAGCAACTTTTTTATCTATTAATGGCGGGCGTATTTGCAAGTATAGGACAATTTGGTATAACTATTGCATATAAATATGCTCCTGCTAAAGAAATATCTATTTTTGATTATTCAAATATTTTATTTTCAGCCATTATAAGCTTTTTAATATTTGGAGTATTACCAGATACACTAAGCTTTATGGGATATTTCATTATTTTTGCTGCATCTTATTATATTTATATTTATAATAAAAAGTTAGATAAGGCAGAAGGTAAATAAATTGTTAGTTCTAAACAACTCTTATATAAAAAAGCATATAATATTAGTATAAGTATTAAGAAAATTGGTGGTTACTAATTGATAGGTTTTATTATAATTGGGCATGGAAAATTTGCAACAGGCATATATAGTGCTTGCAAACTGATTGATAAAACTTATTCAAATGTTAAGGCAATTGACTTTGTTGATAAAGATAGCAATTGTGAATTAGAAAATAAAATTAAATTAGCTTTAGAAGAGTTAATATGCTGTGAAGATATTATAGTATTTTGTGATATGTTTTTGGAAAGTCTTTTTAGATTATCTTTAATTAATTCTATATATGATTATGATAGATTTACTATATTATCTGGAGTAAACTTACCTATAGTTTTGGAAGGAATAATGATAGGACAGTCCAACAAATGTAATGCAGTAAAACTTGTTAAAACATTAAAAAATGAATTTCCAAATACGTTTGTTCATATGCTGAATTAAATGTAAAGAAAACCTCTCACTGCGAGAGGCTTTTTTTTATCCTAATATATTTTTTACCATAGGATTAATTTTTGATCTATCAAACTTACCATTTACTTTTGGCATTATTTCTTTCATTATTTTCCCCATGTCTTTAGGGCCATAATTACCGTTTGTAATTATTTCTTTAAGCATAGCTTCAACTTCTTCTTCGCTTAATTGTGCTGGAAGATATGGAGTTAATAAATTGATTGCAAAGTTTCCTTCTTCAATCTTATCATTATCATTTAATTGCATAGCATATTGAAGAGCTTCTTTAAGTTGTTTAATTTGTTTTTCTATAATTTTTATAACGTCTTCATCTGAAATATCTTTTCTTTCATTAACTTCAAAAGCTTTGATTTCTGAATTAACTAATCTTAAAACATTAACAGTAGCTTTATCCCTAGCTTTCATAGCAGCTATTTCGTTCTTTTTTAATTCTTCTTTTAACATATCATTTCACCTCACTGGAATACTTATAATAAACAATATTGTTTATCCTTGTTAAAATTATATACTTTAAGGAATATTATTGCAAGAAATCTAATTATAAGTAACGACTAGTCTAAGTATAAACTTTTTCCTATACCTATGCATTTAGAATTTGAACCATGGCCTAATTCATCTGTTTTAGCTATTGGTATATTAGGATTATCAAGTATTTTTATAAGTATATCTTCAATTTTAGGAGATGACGAATCTTTTTCTAATTCAGTAAAGGTACCCAATAGAATTCCACTTATATTATCAAAGGCTCCGATTTGTTTATATTGAGTTAGAAAAGTTGTTATTTTATTAATATCTCCACTTAATGCTTCAAGAAAAAGTATCTTATTTTTAAAATCTGGCATGAATTTTGTCCCAGATAACTTTAAAAAGCATCTAATATTACCTCCAATAACAGTTCCAGACATAGAGCTACCTTGAATCCATTTATAATTAAAGTTAAATAAATCAGAGTTTCCTTCTAAAATGCTGTTTTTAAAATTGTTAATTTGATTTATGGAATCTTCTCTTATAAGATTTCTTAATTGATAATTATAATTAACAATATTTGATTGTTTTAATAAAGCATTTAGAATTACAGTTAAATCACTGTATCCAAAGAAAGGTTTCTCATACTTTGAAATAATATCGTAATCTAAATAATCAAGAATTTCATTACATAAGTCACCACCAGATAAATCAAATATAATCTTAATATCCTCATTAATATATAAATCAATAAGCTCCTTTGCTCTTATTTTAGCATCATAGGTTATTCCAGTACTATCTTTAAATAGTGTTTTCGATGTTATGACATTGATTTTCATAGATGATAATATAGTTATTAATTCATCTATTTTCTCTTTCATATTTATATCTAGGCCGTTGGAGCATGATATTAGTCCAATTGTATCATTTTTATTTAATAAAGTTTTCATAAAAGCCTCCGTAATATTATTTTATTTATTCTTTAGTATAAAAAATAAGAGTAAAAAAAGCAATTAATTGGTTGTAGGTTATTTAGACAGATAATTTTATTAGGATTAAATCAGTTATTTATTTAGATAAAGTAAGATAAAACAATAGCAGATTATTATTATATATGTTTTTATATTGAACTTAAGTTTTAAATATATATATTAGAATTATATTTAATATTTAAATTCATATATTATTTAAATTAATTAGAGAATAATAAGCTTAAATTTAGAATATTTTTATAGTATATAAGTTTATAAGTGGAGGATATATGAAGTATAGACTTTATGTAAATGGTAAATGCAAAAATACAAGAAATTTTCAAAGTGATATTGGAATTGGTGGAGTAATTTTGAGTGATCATGGAGAAGAGATTTCATTTTCAAGAAATGTAGGGGTAGGAACTTGCTCAGAGGCACAAATCTATGCTATCTTGCAAGGCGTAGATGAAATATCAAAATTTAATAATGCTACTAGTATTATAGTGTATGTTTCAAATTTAATGCTTGTAGAATATTTAAATGGCAGAAAGCATGATGTAAGTCCTGGAACCGAAATTTTGGCAAATAAATTAAAAAATCTAATGGAATATTTAGGGGTTGGCATATTTTATGAGTATTTTGAAGTAAATGATTATAATTATGTAAGAACCTTAGCAGAAGATGCTTTAAATCTATAAGAAAAATTTGTAAGTATCGGAAAAGTGTAGTAAAATATATATCATAAATTATTTATTAAATAAGGAGTGAATTTTATGGTAAAGAAATTACAAGTATATAAATGTGAAGTATGTGGATCAATGGTTGAAGTTTTAAATGAAGCAATGGGAACTTTAGTATGTTGTGGTAAGCAAATGACTTTATTAAATGAGAACACTGTTGATGCTGCTGTAGAAAAACATATACCAGTAGCTGTAGAAAAAGATGGAGAGCTTTTAGTTAAAGTTGGAGAAGTTGATCATCCAATGGTGGACGAGCATTTCATTCAATGGGTAGAAGTTATAACTACTGATGGTGAGGTTTTAAGAAAAGAATTAAACCCAGGTGAAAAACCACAGGCTACATTTAAAGTAAGTGGTAATGTAGATAGAGTTAGAGAATACTGTAATTTACATGGATTGTGGAGCAATAAATAATAGATAATATAAATGCTATCTTAGATTTCTAAGATAGCATTTTGTTGCTTATTAAATGCTTATTATTTACATTACTATCTACAAATGATAAAATTTATAGGTAGCAATAATAAATGGAGGTAATACAAATGAAGAAGTATTATAGCATGACGACCTTCTTAACATTCGGAGTTTTTAGTATATTAACAACATTTTACTTTCCTTATTTAAATCAAGAAATTGGTTTATCATTAGGAGAAGTCGGACGAGTAGTCTCAATAGGTGCATTATTTACTTTAGTTGCACAACCTATATTATCTAATAGATTTTCTAAAGTAAAAAATAAAAATAGGTTTATATTAATTTACTTAGTTAGCGTTTTTATATCTATAGTAGGACTTATGTTTATAAATGAGAATTTATCTATAATATTTGCTCCTATATATGGATCTTTACTTGGATCAGTAGCAGGAATATTTGAAATATATATTGAAGAATTATCAATAAGAAATGGTTATGAATTTTCAGATATAAGAAAATGGGGATCTATAGGATATGCATGTATAGTATTTATTGCAGGTATTATTATAAATAAATTCGGATATAGGATATTACATATTTTGGCATTGTTTATGGTTAGTGCAATGATGTTAGTTATCCTCCTAAAGTTTAAGGACGATATAGAAATAAATGAGAAGCAAAATAACACTAGAATAACAGATTTATTTAAAGATAAGAATATTATATTTCTTATAATAGTAGTATTTTTAGGTATGGGTAGCTATATGGGCTTAGATTTTGCTTATTCTTCTTATTTAGTAGATATAGTTGGTGATGTAAATAAAGCAAATGAGATATATAGTGCATCAATAAGTTTTAGGGTTGTAATTGAATTCTTTGCATTTATGATAATTGCTAAATATTTAAGCAATTCTAATAGCAAAAAGTGTCTTACTATTGCTTTATCAATAGCTGCAATTAAAGTTCTACTATTCTCTAGTGGAAGTGTTTTTCTTATAGTTTTAGGAGATCAACTTCATGGAATAATGTATGGATTATATTTAAGTTTCTTATTTAAATATTTAAGAGAAATATTAGATGAGAATTTAGTTGCTACCTCTTTTGCAGTACTATCTGTATTAAGTACTGGAGGTTCTAATTTTATATATCCATCTATTTATAGCTTAATTCAAGGGAAATTTGGTTATGCTGGGATGTATATATTAGGATTTATATTATTAATATTATCAGTAGTGATCTTCTTTAGTTTCTTACCAAATTCAAAGAAATCTATAAGATAAATTAGTGTTATTTATATGAATAGAAAAGTTAATTTCAATAATCAAACTATTGAATATATATTGATTTTTAAGAAAAAGAAAAATATTTCTATAAAGATTGAAACTACTGGAGATATAAAAGTAAGTGCACCAATAGGAATAGATTATAGCTATATTGATGATTTAATTATTAGAAAGGCTAATTGGATATTAAAATCTCTAGATAGGATGAATAAAAAAAACTCCACTGACAATAAAGTTATCTTATTAGGAAAATATTATAATCTAATAATAAATAAATCAGATGAAGATAATATAATGAAGGATAATAGTAATATAATTATAAATAGTAAAGACTTAAATAGCGAGTATATTAATGCATTATTAATAGGGTGGTATAAAAAATTAGCTATAGATATTGTTGGAAAAAGAGTTATGGATATTTCTAATGATATTTATATAAAGCCTAGTAAGATAATTATTAAAAATCAGAAAAGTCTTTGGGGAAGTTGTAATTCGAGAAAAGAAATAAGATTGAATTGGAGACTTGTTCTTATGCCGCAATTTGTTATGGATTATATTATTATTCATGAATTATGCCATATAAAGCAAATGAATCATTCGAAAGAATTTTGGAAATTAGTTGAATTACACTGTCCGAGTTATAAAGAAAGTAAATATTGGCTAAAGGAAAATGGAGCTATATTAATGAATATAACATAGCTCCATTTTTTTAGCATAAATTTTATTATATAAATTCTGATTTTAAGCTATCTTTTTATACTTAATCATAACTTTATATTTCTATATGAAATATTACACATATCTATAGATAGCATTAATTGAAGTTATTAAATGTAATTTCAGCTTTCAGTACATAGGTTTATATTAAAATAATAACTTCAAATACATATATTGCTTGGGTGATATAATTTTTATAATTACTAATTGATAAGGAATAATAAGTTTTTTATAAAAAAATTGGAATACTAATTATATCAAATTTATTAAACTTAGGAGAAAATATATGAAAAAGATTATTATTTTATTATTTTTAGTAATTTCAACATTTTATTCTTGTAGCAACCAAAAAAATTATAATGAAACTGAATCTAATGTGCAGGATAAAGCACAAGATAAAGAAAGAACTGTTAAAGATAATGATGATACTGTAATTATAAAAGCTTCATTTAAAGAGAAAAATATAAATATAGAAGATTTAATGAATAAAGTACAAGAGGATTTAAGTTCAGAAGGATCATTATCAATTGCAGTAAATAGAGAGGGAGATTCTATTTATATAATGACGACTAAATCAGAAGCTAAGGACATAAGGATTCATAAAATAAATGCATCTAAAGGATTGAATTCTAGTGATTATATAAAAAGAGAAAGAGATATTAATTATGAAAAGATATCTGATGGTATAGAAGAGGGAGAATATTTAATAATTCCAATGAAAACAGAAAGTGAATTTACTGAAGAGGCAATTTCATGGATTTCTAATGATGGAAAAGTTAAAGTTTATGAAACAAAAGCAGAAAAAAGTTCGGAAATAAATATGTTTAATTAATTGGTATAATTATGAGAATATTTAAGTATTTAGTTTGGATTATTTAGATAGTTTTTTTATCTGTAAGATAAATTCTATATATAGCTATTGGTTGAACTTTCATAGACAATTGCCACTTTAAATATAGAGACCCTTACTAAAGATGATAAAACAAACTTAAATTATAGCCTAAAAAGGAATAGAAAGACTTCTTAGTAATAAAACATAATTAGTAATAGTTTTTATATACTATGAACTATAGATTATATGATAGCATAATAGGATTATATAGATATTGGTGAAATAAAATAATGTGGATCACAGAAGAAATTAATAAAGATAAAAGGTGTTTGATATGATTTATTTATGGAAAATATAGTTTTTTAAATCAATGTGCATAAAATATGAAATTTTTTTCAAAATAATACTAGAAAAAAACTCTTATAGTATTTATAATTAGCTTATGAAACTATAGAAAAGTATTAAGGAGATGAACATGAGAGCCGTATATAGAAATCCAAAGGAATTAGCAACTTGTTTAAAGGACTTAGTAGATAATTATTTAGAGGATTTACTGAGTTATGAAAATTTAGAAAGTAAAGTCAAGAAAATAGTTGAAGCAAATGGAGATAGAGTTTATAAAGATGGTAAAATATCATTAAAACTATATCCATATTTAGGTGATGAAAGAGTAGAAATTCTTGATAAAATAATTAAAGAATAAAAAATGGCCTCCGTAGAGCATTCTATGGAGGCTTTATTGAATAGATTTTTAGGTTTTTTATAAATTAAAAATAGACAAATTTTTTTCTTCATATGGAATTTTGTCTAGTGAATGTTTTAATGTTAAGAATTCTATTTCAACTCTATCAATTTTACTAGATAAAATTTCTTTTTCTCTATTTGTCTTTGCTACTTGATTTTGGTCTAATAATATACTTAATTCTTCAGAAAGTTCAAACATTCTTAATGCTGCTTCGTAGCAGTTATTTATTTTCATTAAATCACACCCCTGTATAATATTAACAATATTATACAATATATGTAATAAATATTCAAACTATTTAAATGTTTTCAGTTGAAAAATGCAGAAAAATTTATTTATATAGAATTATGTATTAAATAATACTGTATTAAGGTAAAAATAAAAGGAGTAAAAAGATGATAAAAGATGTTATTAAAAAGTTTTATAATAATCGTCCATATATAAATGGATGGGAAAAAATGAAAAGAGCTTCTGTAGCTATATTACTTGTAGAAGTAGAAGATAGGCTAAATATAGTTTTTGAAGTTAGAGCTATGCATATGAGAAGTCAACCAGGAGATATTTCTTTTCCAGGAGGCAAGATAGATTTAAATGAAAATGAAAAGGAAGCTGTCATTAGAGAAATATGTGAGGAATTAGGCTTATCAAATGAAGATTTTGAAATAATAGCTCCACTTAATTTATTAGTTACTCATTATAGTTTGTTAATACATCCATTTGTTGGATATATTAAAAACTTTGATAATATAAATATTAATAAGGATGAAGTTGATCATATAGTGTTAGTTCCGTTAGATTACCTATTAAGCAATGAGCCTAGAGAAGAAAATAGTAAGATTATAGTTAACCGATCAGGAGATTTTCCTTATGATTTAATAAATGGTGGTAAGAATTATAAGTTTAAAGAAGGAGTATATAGATCATTATTTTATAAATATGAGAATTATGTTATTTGGGGTATTACAGCATTAATGTTAGAAGATTTTTTGAAGGATTTTAATAAAGATATAATTGAAGGCTAGGAATTTCCTAGCCGTATTTTTTTAAATACTATGAAGTATAAAATATACTATAAATACAATTGAAATTATATACATCACAATTGAAAGTTGCTCTTTCTTCTTAGTTATAAGTTTCATTATTGTATATGAGATAAATCCAAATGCAATACCATCTACTATACTAAATGTTAGTGGTATTAAAACAATAATTAAAAATGATGGAATTGCTTCTGAAATATCATTAAAGTCTATATTAACTATTCCTTTAATCATTAAACTTCCTATAATAATTAAAATTGGAGCAATTACTTCATTAGGAATTAAATTTATAAATGGAATGAATAATAAGGATATTAAAAGCAGTAATCCTGAAATTAATGATGTTAAACCAGTTTTTCCGCCGGCGGCTATTCCTGCTGTCCCTTCAACTGTAGAAACAGAAGGACTTGTTCCAAATAAGCCACATGTTATTGTTGATATTGCTATAGCATTTAATGCTTTATTTTGCTTTTCAGGAGCCTTTAAAAGTCCGTTTATTTGTCCATGTAATAAACCTATATTTTCAAAAACTAAAACTAAAGTTAATGAAAAAGTAGAAATCCAAAAAGGAATAGTGAAAAATGCACTTAAATCTATATTAAATAGAATTCCTTTATATTCATTAAAATTAGGCAATGAAAATTTTAATCCTGTTGTATCAACAAGGTTTAATAAAATTGCTACTATAGTACCAACAACTATACTTATTAAAAAACCACCAGGAATATTTTTAGCAAATAGTATTACTGTTAGTAAAAACATAACAATGAAAAATATTACCCTTGGATCTGAAAGTGATCCGATTTTGACCATTGTAGATGGATCAGAAATAATTAGACCTCCTTTTTGAAAGCCTAAAAATGTAATAAATAATCCTATCCCAATAGTTATTGATTCTTTTAATGAATTAGGTATAGATGTATCTAATATTTTAGCTAAAGGTGTAATAGCAACAATTAAAAATAATATACCAGCCATAACAACACTTGCTAATGCTTGATTAAATGATAAGCCCATACTTAATACAATTGTATAAGTAAATAGAGCATTAATTCCCATACCTGGCATAATTACAAGTGGTGTATTACTTATGAAAGATACTAATAAGCACCCTACAAATGAAGCAAGTACAGTTGCAATTATAAGGGGTTCCTGTGATATACCTCCATCACTTAAAATACTAGCATTAACTACAATAATATATACTGCAGCAAAAAAAGAAGTTAACCCAGCTACTAGCTCAGTTTTAAAATTAGTTTTGTGTTCATTAAGTTTAAATAAATTGTCCATCCTTTCTGTAAAAACCTCTTTTCTTTATCCCTCGCCCGCCCGCACCGATTGATGTCTAAATAATTATATCATTAAATTTTAAAATTTAAAGAGTAGAAATAAGTTAAAGTAAAATTTTATATATAAAAAGACAAAAAATTATATTCAAATATATTTTGGTGAAATTACAGCAAAATTATTCATTAAAACATAGTATATAGAAGATATTAATAGAGTGAAGGGGGATAACTTTGACAAATAGAATTACTATAAGCTTATGTATGATAGTAAAAGATGAAGAAAAGACATTAGCTAGGTGCTTATCTTCAGTAAAAGATATAGTAGATGAAATGATTATTGTAGATACTGGTTCTACCGATAAAACAGTAGATATAGCTAAAAGCTTTAATAGCAAAATATATAATTTTAAATGGATTGATGATTTTGCAAAAGCAAGAAATTATGCATTTAGCAAAGCTAGTAAAGAATATATTTTTTGGCTTGATGCAGATGACTATTTAGATGAAGATAATATAGAAAAATTTAAAATACTAAAAGAAACTTTGGATAGAAATGTAGATACTGTAACTATGGAGTATTCTCTAAGTAGAGATGCAAATGGTAATACAACTTATTCATTGAAGAGAAATAGATTAGTAAAAAGATCTAAGGATTTTAAATGGATAGGAAGAATTCACGAATATTTAGAAGTAGGAGGAATTAGTTTAAATAGTGATATTTCCGTAAATCATGGAAAAGTTAAACCTAGTGGAAATAGAAATTTGATCATTTTCAATAAAATGGAAGAAGAAGGAGAAGAATTTAGTGTAAGAGATATATTTTATTACGCTAATGAGTTATACTATAATGGTTTTTACGAGGAAGCAACTAAAAAATATGAGGCTTTTTTAGATACTAATTTAGGTTGGGTGGAAGATATAAAAACTGCTATAGCTAACTTGATTCAGTGTTATACTAATATAAATAGGCCAGAAAAGAAGATAGAAATAATTTTAAAATCTTTTGAGTTTGATGTGCCTAGGGCTGATATTTGCTGTAGACTTGCAGAAATATTTTTAAGTAAGAAACAAATTAAGCAAGCAATATTCTGGTATAAAGTTGCAATGGGATGTATTCATGAAAAAGATAACCTTGGAATAGATAATAGAGATTATTACACTTGGATTCCAAGTATTCAATTATGTGTTTGTTATTCTATTTTAGGTGATTATGATGCGGCTTATTATTATAATGAGTTAATAGCTTTATATGGTGGAAATATAGAAAAAGTAGATTATAATAGAAAATTTCTAAAATCGAAATTTGAGGAACTTGGCAAAACTATTCCAGATCTTGATTATAAGTTGATCGATAGAAGATTTAGATTTTTTTAAAAAGCATATCAATGTGTTGTCGTATTTTACGATAGCACATTTTTTTACTTAATTTAGTTGAATATAATACATATTTAAAAGTACATACTATTTATATAACTAAATATATTGACAAATATATTATAAATATTATAATTTAATTATAATACACCCCTAGAGGGTGGGGGAGGTATATTATGAATGAAGAGAGAAAAAAATCATTACAATCGCTAAAAACTGCTAAGGGACAAATTGATGGAATAATAAAGATGATTGAAGAGGATAGATATTGCATTGATATTTCAAATCAAATTTTTGCTGCCCAGTCATTATTAAAGAAAGCCAATCTTATAATATTAGAAAATCATTTGTCTCATTGTGTTAAAGATGCTTGTATAAGTGGTGATGGGGACGAAAAAATAAATGAAATAATGAAAATATTAGACAAAGTTATAACAAGGTAAATTATTAAAATGGAGGTATTAAATATGAAAAAGAAGATAAATATTGAAGGTATGAGTTGTGGACATTGCGTTGCACATGTAAAGGAAGCATTAGAAGAAGTAAAAGGGGTTGAAATTCTAGAAGTAAACTTAGAGGATAAAAATGCCTTGATCAATACAGAGGTAGAAGATAATGCTTTAATAGCAGCAATAGATGAAGCCGGCTATGATGTAACATCAATAGAAAACTTGTAGAAATTAAAAATGAGCAATATACATTGCTCATTTTTTTAGTTTAATTAGTATGTCATACATATCCTTTATTGAAGCATCTAATTTATACAAATCTTTATCATCTAAAGTTGAAATTTTATTAAACAAATTACTTTTTATTTCACGCTCTTTATTTTTTAAAAGTGTATGAGCTTTTTCAGTTAATTCTATATTTATTTTTCTTCTATCATTTGGATCTGTATACCTATTTACGAGACCATTACTTATTAATTTATCTATTATTGGAGTCATATTTGGCTTAGATATATCTAAGCATTTAGCAACATCAGATACTGACATTGATTTTTTTCGTGAAAGATAAAATATTACTTTCACATGAGAGGGAGGAATGGAAACTCCTTTAACCATTTCGCTTGGATTGAATAATCTATTATGTATTTGGAATAATAGATTAAGTAAATTATCAGATATATCCTTTAGTTCATTATTATTCATATAGTCCCTCCTAAGTATTTTTAACGATTTAATTATAAACTATTTTTTTTTGTTATACAACTATAAATGTTATTGACATATAATAGTTATAAAAATATAATTAATATATATTTATAATAACTTAACAATAAAGCAGGATTTGAAAGGAGAAAAATGAAATGATGAAACTGACAAAGTACTTAAAACCATTTATCGGTTCTATCATTGCCGTAATAATATTACTATTTATTCAAGCTGTTAGTGAATTATCATTGCCAGATTATATGTCTAATATAGTAAATGTTGGTATTCAGCAAGGTGGAATAGAAAATTCGGTACCTACTATAATACGTAAAAGTGAAATGGATAAGCTTTCGATATTTATAGGGGAGGATGATTTTAAATTTATAGAAGATAATTATACATTATTAGATAAAGATATTCTTTCAAAGGATGAATTTGATAAATATTTAAAAAAGTATTCAAAGCTAGATGAAGAGCCTTTATATGAACTTAATTCAAAAAATAAAGATTCTATATCTAGATTGAATAGTATTTTAGCTAAGCCAGAGCTTATTGTATATGGAATTGAAACTGGTAGTTTTGATACTACTATGCTAGGAAATATGCCAAGTAATATGCCAGTAGTAGCTGATACAGATCCTTTTTTTATTTTGAAGAATCTTCCTAAGGAGCAATTAAATGATTTAAAAGATTTAATAAATAAAAATTTTGAAGATATGCCTGATAATATGATAGATCAAGCTGCTGTTTCGTATGTTAAAAATGAGTATTTTGAAATAGGTATAGATACAGATAAATTACAAACAAACTTTATTATTATTTCTGGATTAAAGATGCTTGGAATAGCATTGATTAGTATGGCAGCTGCAGTTATTGTTGGTCTTATATCTGCAAGAATAGCAGCTGGATTAAGTAGATCTTTAAGAGGAGATGTATTTAAGAAAGTTACAAATTTTTCTAATGCTGAATTTGATAAATTTTCAACAGCTTCTTTAATTACACGTAGTACTAATGATATACAACAAATTCAAATGCTTATGGTTATGTTATTTAGAATAGTTTTCTACGCTCCAATATTAGGAATTGGTGGTGTATTAAAAGTATTAAGAACAGATACAAATATGACTTGGATTATAGCTGTAGGTGTAATCCTAATTTCTTTACTTGTAGGTGTATTATTTGGATTTGCTATGCCTAAGTTTAAAGCAGTTCAAAAGTTAGTTGATAAATTAAATTTAGTTACTAGAGAGCATCTAACAGGTATGTTAGTTATTAGAGCATTTAGCACTCAAAAGCATGAAGAAGTTAAGTTTGACAATGCAAATAAAGATTTAACTAAGACAAATTTATTTGTTAATAGGTTAATGTCATCAATGATGCCAGTAATGATGCTTATAATGAATGGACTAACACTTTTAATCGTATGGGTAGGATCTCATCAAGTTGATTTAGGGACAATGCAAGTAGGAGATATGATGGCATTTATGCAATATGCAATGCAAATAATAATGTCATTCTTAATGATTTCAATGGTTTCAATAATGCTACCTCGTGCATCAGTATCTGCTCAACGTATTAGTGAAATACTATACACAGATTTAAGTATAAAGGATAAAGAAAAAACTAAGGAGTTTATAGATTCTAAAAAAGGTTATGTGGAGTATAAAAACGTAAGCTTTAAATACCCAGGTGCAGAAGATTACGTCTTAGAAAATATTAGTTTTACAGCAAAGCCAGGTGAAACTACAGCTATTATTGGAAGTACTGGAAGTGGTAAATCAACATTAATAAATTTAATACCTAGATTTTATGATGTATCTAAAGGTCAAATCACTATTGATGGAGTTGATATAAAAGATGTAAATCAAAAGTCATTAAGAGATAAAATTGGATACATTCCTCAAAAGGGAGTACTTTTCTCAGGAACTATAGAAAGTAACTTAAAATATGGCTCTCCAAATGCAACTGCAGAAGATTTAGAAAAATCAGCACAAATTGCACAAGCATTAGAATTTATTGATAATAAACCAGACAAATATAAGACTGAAATTTCACAAGGTGGTACAAATGTATCTGGCGGACAAAAACAAAGATTATCTATTGCTAGAGCTTTAGTTAAAAAACCAGAAGTGTATATTTTCGATGATAGTTTTTCAGCTTTAGATTTTAAAACTGATGCTGCTCTTAGGAGATCACTTAAAGAAAATATTAAAGATGGGACTATGATAATTGTTGCACAAAGAATAAGTACAATAAAGGATGCAAATCAAATTATAGTATTAGATGAAGGAAGAGTTGTAGGAATTGGAACTCATAAAGAGCTTTTAGAAAACTGTGAAGTTTACGAGCAAATAGCCTTATCACAACTTTCAAAGGAGGAACTTATGTCATGAGTAATAATGTAAGAAATAAAAGACATGGGGGTTTCGGTGGTCCTATGGGTGGAATGCACGGTGGTGGCGGAAAGGCTAAGGATTTTAAAGGAACTATTAGCAAGTTAATAAAATATTTAAAACCATATGGAATATCAATTATCACAGTTTTGATATTTGCAATAGGTAGTGCTGCTTTTTCAATAATAGGTCCTAAGATATTAGGAAAAGCTACAACTAAGTTGTTTGAAGGATTAGTAAGTAAAGTATCTGGAGAAGCAGGAGCTACAATAGATTTTACTTATATAGGCAATATAATTGCATTATTAGCAGTATTATATGTAATAAGTGCAGTATTTTCATTTATTCAAGGATTTATAATGTCTGGAGTTGCTCAAAAGGTTTCATATAATCTAAGAAAAGAAATTGCAGAAAAGATAAATCGTATGCCACTTAAATACTTTGATAAAATGACACATGGAGAAGTTTTATCAAGAGTTACTAATGATGTTGATACAGTAAGTAATACTTTAAATCAAAGTTTGTCACAAATGTTAACATCTATAACAACATTAATAGGTGTTCTTATAATGATGTTATCAATAAGTGTAACTATGACTCTTGCATCAATATTAATAATACCTTTATCAGGAATATTAATAGCGTTAGTAGTTAAAAAGTCACAGAAGTATTTTAAAGAGCAACAAACTTTTCTAGGTCATGTTAATGGACATGTAGAAGAAATATATAGCGGTCATAATATAATGAAAGCTTTTAATGGGGAAAAGGCTGCTGTAGAAGAATTTGAAAAATTAAATAATACTTTATATAATTCAGCATGGAAATCTCAATTTTTATCAGGAATGATGATGCCTATAATGACATTTATAGGGAATATCGGTTATGTTATGGTATCTATATTAGGTGGATACCTTGCTATTAAAAAATCAATTGAAGTTGGAGATATTCTTTCTTTTGTTCAATATATAAGATCTTTTACACAACCAATAGCTCAAACAGCACAAATTGCAAATGTACTTCAATCTACAGCAGCAGCTGCAGAAAGAGTTTTTGAATTCTTAGATGAAGAAGAAGAAGTTGGAGATATTAAGAATCCTGTAAGCATTAATGACATTGAAGGAGAAGTTACATTTAAGGATGTTCACTTTGGTTACAATGAAGACAAAATAATAATAAATGACTTCTCTAGTAAAATAAAGCCAGGGCAAAGAGTTGCCATTGTAGGACCTACTGGTGCAGGAAAAACTACAATTGTAAAACTATTAATGAGATTCTATGAACTAAATAGTGGTGAAATTTTACTGGATAATCATAATATAAATGATTTTAAGAGAAGTGATTTAAGAAAAGTTTTTGGAATGGTTCTGCAAGATACATGGTTATTTAACGGAAGTATAATGGAGAATATCAGATATGGTAATTTAGATTCTACTGATGAAGAAGTAATAGAAGCAGCAAAAGCAGCTCATGTTCATCATTTTGTTAAAACATTACCAGATGGATATAATATGGAGTTAAATGAAGATGCAAGTAATGTTTCTCAAGGGCAAAAACAATTATTAACAATTGCGCGTGCAATATTAGCAGATCCAAAGATATTAATATTAGACGAAGCAACTAGTTCAGTTGACACAAGAACTGAAGTGCTTATTCAAAAAGCTATGGATAACTTAATGAAAAACAGAACTAGCTTTATAATTGCTCACAGATTATCTACTATCAAGGATGCAGATTTAATTTTAGTAATGAAAGATGGAGATATTGTAGAACAAGGTACACATAAGGAACTTTTAAGTAAAAAAGGATTTTATGCTTCACTATATAATAGTCAATTTGAAACTTCGCAAATATCATAATTTAAAAGAGTATCGTCAATTTTATTTTGACGATACTCTTTTTATATGAAGAGTGGAAAACTAAATAATTACTTATATAGGAATTTTATGAGGTAATGCTTGAAAAATAGTTATATCTATTAAATTTTCTAAGAATCTATAAGTTTATATAGAATTATGTGAAACTATTACTAAGTAAATTTAGAATAATTTTCTTTGGTAAAATAAATAAAAATTATAGTAAAAATTATAGTAAAAATACTAGTAAAAAACAAAATATATATTGATAAAATTTTCCTGATGTGATATTATAATATTGTAAAATAAATATAAAATATGATTGGGAGAGTTGTTATGAGAAACGAAATTAATGCTACTTTTAAAAGAATATTTGGAGAAAAAGAAAATTGCAAAACATTTTTTTCACCTGGTAGAGTAAATTTAATTGGTGAACACACTGATTATAATGGAGGGAATGTATTTCCTTGTGCATTAAGTTTTGGAACTTATGGAGTTATAAGTTTAAGAAATGATAAGAAAGTAAGAATGTATTCAAGCAACTTTGAAGATATAGGCATTATTGAATTTGATTTAGACAACATTAGTTATGAAAAGGCCCATGATTGGGTTAATTACCCTAAAGGTGTAATCGATGTAATGAAAAAACATGGATATGATATAAATAGAGGATTTGATATAGCTATATATGGTAATATTCCAAATGGAGCAGGACTTTCATCTTCAGCATCATTAGAGCTTTTAATAGCAGTAATGATGGACAATCTATTTGAGTTAAAGATAGATAGAGTAGAATTAGTGAAATTTTCTCAAGAAGCAGAAAACAAATTTGTTGGTGTTAACTGCGGGATAATGGATCAATTTGCAATTGGAATGGGTAAGGAAAATAATGCTATACTTTTAGATTGTAACACTTTAAAATATAATTATTGTCCTGTAGAATTAAAAGATGAAATATTAGTTATAGCAAATACAAATAAAAGAAGGGGATTGGCTGATTCTAAATATAATGAACGTAGAAGCGAATGTGAAAAGGCTTTAGAAGAATTAAAAATAAAATTAAATATCAATTCATTAGGAGAATTATCTATTGAGGAATTTGAAAATAATAAAAACTTAATAGAAAATGAAATAAGAATTAAGAGAGCTAAACATGCTGTATATGAAAATCAAAGAACATTAATGGCTAAAGAAGCACTAACAAAAAATGATTTAAGTACTTTCGGTAAACTTATGAATGAATCTCATATTTCTTTAAGAGATGACTATGAAGTTACAGGAATTGAATTAGACACATTAGTTGAACTTGCATGGAATCATGAAGCTACAATTGGAGCTAGAATGACTGGAGCAGGATTTGGTGGATGTACAGTTGCATTAGTTAAAAAAGATAAAGTAGAGGATTTTATAGAAAAAGTAGGGCAAGGATATAAGGAAAAAATAGGATACGAAGCTAGTTTTTATATAGCAAATATAGGAAATGGAACTAGGGAAATTTAGGAGGTATAAAAAATGATATTAGTTTGTGGTGGAGCAGGATATATAGGAAGTCATACTGTTTATCAGTTAATAGATAAAGGAGAAGATGTAATAGTTGTAGATAATTTAGAAACTGGACATATAGAAGCAGTAAATCCAAAAGCTAAATTTTATAAAGTTGATATAAGAAATGAAGAGGAACTTGATAAGGTATTTAAAGAAAATGATATAACAGAAGTAATTCACTTTGCAGCTAACTCTTTAGTTGGAGAAAGTATGACAAATCCTTTGAAATATTACAATAATAATGTTCATGGAACAGAAGTTTTGCTAAAGGTTATGATTGCAAACAATGTTAAGAAAATTGTATTCTCTTCTACGGCTGCAACTTATGGTGAAGCTACTAAGATGCCTATAGTTGAAACAGACAGAACTGAACCAACTAATGCATATGGAGAAACAAAGCTTGCTATGGAAAAAATGATGAAATGGGCTGATATAGCACATGGAGTTAAATATGTATCACTTAGATACTTTAATGTTGCTGGAGCTCATGTAAGTGGAAGTATTGGAGAAGATCATAGTCCTGAAACTCATTTGATTCCTTTAATATTACAAGTTCCCCTAGGTAAGAGAGAATTTATATCTATTTTTGGAGATGACTATGATACAGAGGATGGTACTTGCATAAGAGACTATATTCATGTAATAGACTTAGCTAATGCTCATATTCTTGCAGTAGAGCATCTTAGAGGTGGAAATTCTAGTAATATTTTTAACTTAGGAAATGGAAGTGGATTTTCAGTTAAAGAAATGATAGAAGCTGCAAGAAGAGTTACTGGTCACGAGATCCCAGCTAAGATTTGTGAAAGAAGAGCTGGAGATCCAGCTAGATTAATAGCTTCAGCTGAAAAAGCAAGAAATACTTTAAATTGGAGCCCAAAATATACTAAGGTTGAAGATATAATAGCTTCAGCTTGGAATTGGCATAAGAATAACCCAACAGGTTTTGATAAGTAGGTGATGATATGAATATTTATAGGGAAATCAAAAGACTTATCCAATATGGATTGAAGCATGAGCTTTTTACTAAAGATGATGAAATATTTATTAGAAACGGTTTATTAGATGTATTAAATCTTGATGAATATGAAGATTTTGAAATAGATGATGAAAATTTAAATACTCCAACTGAGATACTAGGTAATATATTAGATTATGCATTTAATAATGGAATATTAGAATCTAATTCTCCTATATATAGAGATTTATTAGATACTAAGATTATGGGAGTTTTAATGCCAAGACCTTCAGAGGTTATACGTGAGTTTTATAATCGTTATAAAGAATCAAAAGAAAGTGCTACATCTTATTTATACAATATAAGTAAGGCATGTGATTATGTTAGAACTGATAGAATAGCACAAAATTTAGTATGGAAATCTAGTACAGAATATGGAGATTTAGATATAACTATAAATTTGTCAAAGCCTGAAAAAGATCCTAAAGCTATTGCTGCAGCAAAAAACTTACCACCATCTAAATATCCGAAGTGTTTACTATGTAAAGAAAATGAAGGATATAGAGGAAGGGTGAATCATCCGGCAAGACAAAATATAAGAATAATACCAATGGAATTAAATAGTGAAAGTTGGTATTTACAGTATTCACCTTATGCATATTATAACGAACATTGCATTGTTTTTGCAGGCGAACATGTGCCAATGAAAATAACAAAAAATACCTTTGATAGATTATTAGAGTTTATAGAAAAATTTCCACATTATTTTGTAGGTTCTAATGCAGATTTGCCTATAGTTGGAGGTTCTATTCTTACTCATGATCATTATCAGGGTGGAAATTATGAATTTGCAATGGATAAAGCAGAAGATGTTTATAAATTTAATTTAAATAATTATGAAAATATTGATTTATCTATTGTTAAATGGCCTTTAACTGTATTAAGATTAAAGGGAAGGAATAGATTAGAATTAA
Source organism: Clostridium sp. (assembly GCF_017888565.1). GTDB lineage: Bacteria > Bacillota > Clostridia > Clostridiales > Clostridiaceae > Clostridium. The sequence continues at coordinate 19,504 of NZ_JAGHFX010000081.1, read as the reverse complement.
GTGAGCTAGCTGATAAGGTTTTATCTCACTGGAGAAATTATAGCGATTCTGTTGTTAATGTATATGCTCATACTAATGAAATTCCTCATAATACAATAACACCTATAGCTAGAAAAGATAATGAAGTTTATATTTTAGATTTAGTTCTTAGAAATAATATAACTAGTGAAGAGCATCCAGATGGAATTTTCCATCCGCATAAAGAGCTTCATAATATTAAAAAAGAAAATATAGGTTTAATAGAAGTTCTAGGTCTTGCAGTTCTTCCATCTAGACTTAAAAATGAATTAGAAATTATAAAACTATCTTTAGTTAATGGCATAGATGAAATATATAATAATGAAGAAATGAAAATTCATTTAAATTGGTATGAAGAAATCAAAAAAAATAATCTATCTATAACTAAGGAAAATGTAGATTCGATTATAGAAAAGGAAATTGGAAAGGTATTTTCTAAGGTTCTTGAACATTGTGGAGTTTTTAAATGGGACGAATATGGAAAAGAAGCTATGCAAAGATATATAAATAGCTTAAAAGAATCAATTAATTAATAAAATATAAGGTGAGGCAATATTAATATATTTGTCTCATCTTTAATTGTTATTTAAGAGATTATAAAGTACTATAAAAATAATCGAGGTGATTATAAATGGCGACGATAAAGGATATTGCAAGTGCTGCTGGAGTGTCTATTTCAACAGTCTCTCGTATTTTAAATTTAGATAAAACCCTAAACGTTTCTGAAGATACTAGAAAAAGAGTTTTAAGTATAGCTGAAGAAATGAATTATGTTACAATAAAGGAAAGATAAAGTAAACTAAAAAATCATACCATTGGAATAATATGTTCATTTACTGAAGTTAAGGAATTAAATGATCCATATTTTTTATCTATTAGAATGGCTATAGAAAAGAAATGCGTTGAAGAAAATATAGATTTTAAATCATTGTACTATACTAAAATATTAAACGATGATACATCAAGTTATAAGGCATTAGATGGAATAATTGCTATAGGAATATTTCATGATGATGAAATTAAAAAGCTTAAGGAGTTATCTCAAAATATAGTATTTATAGATTCATCGCCTGATGAATGGGAATTTGATTCAATAGTTGTAGATTTAAAATATGGTGTTAGAAAGGCACTAGAATATTTGTACAGCTTAGGCCATAAAGATATAGGATATATAGGGGCTAAGGTTATTCCTCATAATAATACTGATAGTATAGAACTTGTAAATTATAGAGAGGCAACCTATAAAGATTTCATGAATGAAATCAATAATTTAAATGATAATTGGATATTTAAAGGTGACTTTACACCAGAGGATGGATACAATTTAATGAATGAAGCTTTGAAATTGGACAATATTCCATCAGCTTTTTTCATTGCAAGTGATCCTATGGCTATAGGAGCATATAAAGCTATACAAGAAAATGGATATAAGATTCCAGATGATATAAGTATAGTTGGGTTTGATGATATTGCAACAGCTCAATACTTATCACCTTCATTGACAACAGTAAAAGTATTTACTGATTTTATGGGAGAAACTGCTCTTAGTACTCTTATAGAAAGAATAAAAGATGAAAGAAGCCTAAGCAAAAAAATTGTATTACCAGTCAAATTAATTATTAGAGATAGTTGTAAATTAGCATAATTTTTTTGCCCTATAAGTAGTATACTACTTATAGGGCTTGTTTATATTGGATAATTATATAGGGGGGGGATTTAAGTGATATATAGACTTGGTATAGATGCAGGTTCAACTACAGTAAAGTTAGTGTTATTAGATGAAAATGATAATGTAAAATATAAGTCTTATAAGAGACACCTTACAAAAGTTAGGGAAACTATATTAGAAGAAATTATATCAATAAGGAACTTATTGGTGAATAATGATATAAAAGTTTCTATAACAGGTTCATCAGGATATGGTGTCGCTAAGGATACAAATATTTCTTTTGTTCAAGAAGTATTTGCAACAACTATTGGTGTAAAAAAGTTATTTAATAATATTGATGTTGTCATTGAATTAGGTGGAGAAGATGCAAAAATAATTTATTTAACCAATGGTTTAGAAGAAAGAATGAATTCGAGTTGTGCTGGTGGAACAGGTGCTTTTATAGATCAAATGGCAAGCTTAATGGGAATAACAGTAGAAGAATTAGATGAAATTAGCTTGGAATATAATAATATATATCCAATTGCATCAAGATGTGGAGTATTTGCAAAATCAGACATTCAGCCACTATTAAATCAAGGAGCAAGTAAATCAGATATTGCTGCAAGTATCTATGAAGCTGTAGTAAATCAAACAATTGGTGGGCTCGCTCAAGGTAGAGAAATAAAGGGAAATATATTATTTTTAGGAGGACCATTATATTTTTACAAGGGTCTAAGAGAAAGATTTACAAAGGATCTAAACTTAAAAGATGGTGAGGCAATAATACCTAATGATGCTGAAGTTTTTGTAGCAAGAGGTTCTGCGTTATTTGCAAATAATGAAGATAAGACATATACATATGAAAAACTAATCTCAAAACTATCGAATTCTAATAATATAAACATAGATAAAAAAAAGGATATTAAACCTTTATTTTCAACTAAGGAAGAATATAAAAGTTTTATAGAAAGACATAATAAAGCTAGAGTATTAGATAGAGATATAAGTAACTTTAATGGGGATGCGTATCTAGGGATAGATGCAGGAAGTACTACTACAAAATTAGTTCTTATAGATAAATCTGATAATATTTTATATGATTATTATGCACATAATGAAGGAAATCCAGTTAAAGTAATAAAAGAGCAATTAGAATACATTTATAAAGAATTTGGAGATAGAATAAATATAAAAGCAAGTTCTGTTACTGGATATGGTGAAGAACTTATAAAAAAGGGATTCGGGATAGATTTTGGGATAGTTGAAACATTAGCTCACTATATAGCAGCAAGTAGATTTAATCCGGATGTAGATTTTATACTTGATATTGGTGGACAAGATATAAAATGTTTTGAAATAGAAAATAAATCAATTAAAAGCATTATTTTAAATGAGGCTTGCTCTTCAGGATGTGGATCATTTATAGAAACTTTTGCAAAAGCTATGGGATATGATGTTGAAAGTTTTGCAAAGCTTGGATTATTTGCACAACATCCAGCAGATTTAGGGTCTAGGTGTACTGTTTTTATGAACTCATCAGTAAAGCAAGCTCAAAGAGATGGAGCAACTATTGAAGATGTTTCAGCAGGACTTTCGATGAGTATTGTTAAAAATGCATTGTATAAGGTTATTAGAACTAAAAATATAGGAAAGAACGTTATAGTTCAAGGAGGCACCTTATGTAATGACGCTATATTGAGAAGTTTAGAACTTGAATTAGGACAAAATGTAATAAGATCAAATATTTCTGGGTTAATGGGAGCTTATGGAGCTGCTTTATATGCTAAAAGTCAAAATATAGAAAAATCTCAAATTATAGATAAGGAAAGTATTAAAAATTTTAATCATGAATCTAAAGGTGCTAAATGTGGTTTATGCACTAATAAGTGCAATTTAACTATAAATACATTTGCAGGTGGCAAAAAGTATATATCAGGTAATAGATGTTCAAAGCCAACTGGAAAATACAATGATAATAATATTCCTAATCTTTATGAATATAAAAATAGCAAGATTATGGAATATGGTGATAATGATGGGATAAAGGGTACTATAGGAATTCCAATGGTTTTAAATATGTATGAAAATTTACCTTTTTTTGTAAGGTTTTTTAATGAATTGGATATTAAAGTAGTTTTATCTGATGATTCGTCAAAAAAGCTTTATTTAAAGGGGCAACATACTATTCCATCAGATACAGCATGTTACCCTGCAAAGCTTAGTCATGGACATATTGAAAGCCTTATAAGTAAAGATATAAAAAATATATTTTACCCTTGTATGACATATAATTTTGATGAAGGAATATCAGATAATTGTTTTAATTGTCCAGTTGTAGCTTATTATCCAGAAGTTATTAAAAATAATATTTCTAAATTAAAAGATTTTAATTATATAAGTCCATATTTAGATTTAAATTCAAGTAAAAGTACAGTTGATAACTTATATAATTCCCTAAAGGATTATTATAATTGGATAAGTAAAGCAAAAGTAAAGTTTGCTTATGAAAGAGCAATTGAAGAGTATAAACAATATAAGATAGATATTCTAGATAGAGGAAAGAAGGCTATTAAGTATGCTAGAGAAAACAATTTATTAATTGTTGTTTTAGCTGGAAGACCATATCATGTAGATAAAGAAATAAATCATGGTATAGATAAAATGATGAACTCTTTAGGGTTGATTATATTAACTGAAGATTCAATACCAATAGATAAAAATAATAAAGAAGTAAAAATGCTAAATCAATGGACATATCAAGCAAGATTATTTAATGCAGCAAATTTTGTAGTTAATAATGACGATATGCAGTTAGTTCAATTAGTTTCATTTGGATGTGGTACAGATGCAATAACAGCTGATGAAACCAAAAGAATATTGGAGGATAAAGGTAAAATATACACTCAATTAAAAATAGATGAAACTAGTAATTTAGGAGCAGCAAAAATTAGAATAAGAAGTATGGTTGAAGCAATTAAGAGTAGGTGAGAACTATGAATTATGAATATAAGATTTTTACTAAAGAAATGAAAGAAAATTATAAAATTTTAGTACCGAATATGCTACCAATTCATTTCAAAATATTAGATAAAATTTTAAAAGACTATGGTTTTGATATAGAGTTTTTAGAAGATGATGTATCGACAATAATAGATGCAGGTCTTAAATATTCTAATAATGATATCTGCTATCCTGCAATGATAGTTATTGGGCAATTTATTGCTGCTTTAAAAAGCGGTAAATATGATATAAATAAGACTGCTTTACTCATGACTCAAACGGGGGGAGGATGTAGAGCTTCTAATTATATTCATTTAATTAGAAAAGCTCTAGAAAATAGTGGCTTTGAAAATGTACCAGCTATTGGGTTGAGCTTAACAGGAATTGAAAAACATCCAGGCTTAAAATTAAGCCCATCAATAATTTTGAAAGCAATTTATGCTGTACTATATGGTGATTTAATTATGTGCTTATATAATAAAGTTAAGCCTTATGAAATTAATGATGGAGAAACAGACAAAACATTAGAAGAGATGATAAAATATTTAAATAAAAATTTTTCAGGTATAAAGTATATTAGTATTTCAAAAATTTCAAAAGTAATTATAAAAGCTTTTGATGATATCGACATAAATAAAAAAGAAAAAATAAAGGTAGGTATTGTTGGAGAAATATATATGAAATATTCTCGAATGGGCAATAATCATCTAGAAGAATTTTTAGTTAAGGAAGATGCAGAAGTTATTCAATCTGGACTTATGGATTTTGTTAATTATTGCATACTTAATTCAATAATGGATTATAAGTTATATAAAAAGGGATTTATAAAATCTAAATTAGCTAATATAGCTTATAAATTTATATTGAGACTACAAAGAAAAATAAACAATAATATAAAAAAATATTCAAAATTTGAAGCACCTACAGATTTTGATGAAGTTAGAAAAATGGCAGATGGATATATAGGCTATGGAGTTAAGATGGGGGAAGGTTGGCTATTAGTTGCTAATATGATAGAACTTATAAAAACAGGAGCAAACAATATAATTTGTGCACAACCTTTTGGTTGTTTGCCTAATCATATAGTAGGAAGAGGAGCCATTAGAAAGATATTGGATAATAATCCTAATGCTAATATAGTTGTTATAGATTATGATCCGTCTCAATCTCAAATAAATCAGGAAAATAGAATTAAGTTAATGCTATCAAATACAAAACTAAATCTTTACTTGTAAGCCAAATGTTATTTACAAATTAGCGATATATAAAGCTATATCTATAAGTTGCTATAATAGATATAGCTTTAATTTTGTATGTAAATAATATATTGCACTACAAAAAATGGTGATAAATATAAGTATATATAGTATACTTATTTTGAATAGTTTATATATAACTATAAATATGGTAGAGAGGAAAAATGATGACTAAAAGTAAACACTTTTTTGTGATAAATCCTGAAGCGGGCAAAATTAATGTTTCAGAAAAAATAAGTAATGATATAAATGAAATATTTAAAGATTTGTATGATGAATACAGGATTTATATAACAAAGGGAAAAAATGATGCTACTAATTATGTAAAGAAGATTTGTGAAAGTGAAGAAGGAAATTTGAGGTTTTATGCATGTGGAGGAGATGGAACTTTGAATGAAGTAATTAACGGAGTTATTGGTTATGAAAATGCAAGTGTTTCAGTTATCCCGTACGGGACAGGCAATGATTTTGTAAAAAACTTTGAATCGGAAATAAATTTTTATGATATAACTAGACAGATAAAAGCTGAGACTCAAAATGTAGATTTATTAAATGTGAATGGTCTATATTCAGTAAATTTATGTAATATAGGGTTTGATGCAAAAGTTGCAGAAAACATGGTGAAATTTAAAAGATTTCCATTATTAAGTGGACAAGGTGCATACACACTTTCAGTATTTTATTCATTATTTCATAGGATGTATAATACTTTTGATATAATGATAGATAATGCTGAATTAATCCATGGAGAGTTTCTATTATGTGCAATTGCAAATGGGAAATCTTATGGTGGTGGTTATATAGGAGCTCCATTAGCAGAAGTGAATGATGGATTGATTGATTTATGTATTATTAAAAAAGTTTCAAGAATTAAATTAGTAAAATTAATAAAATTTTATAAAGAAGGAAAACATCTTGAAAGTAATGAATTAAAGGATTATGTTATTTATAAAAAATGTAAGAGTATAAATATTAAATCTAAAGAAAAATTTACAATATGTGCTGATGGAGAAATTTTTACTCATGATAATTTAAGTATTTCTCTTGAAAATAAAGCGATTAAGTTTCTTATACCACATAAAGAAATAAATGAAGAAATAAATTTAATATAAAAGTGAGGGGTATTTTTTGAGCAGCTTTATAGAGTTTAAAGATGTTAAGAAAACATATAAAATGGGTGAAGTAAATATTGATGCTTTAAGTGGAGTTTCATTCAATATTGAAAAAGGTGAATTTGTGATAGTAGCAGGTGCCAGTGGAGCAGGTAAAAGCACTATTTTAAATATTTTAGGTGGAATGGATACTGCAAGTTCTGGAGAGATTATAGTAGATAATAATAAGGTGAATAAATATTCGGAAAAAGAACTTATCACATACAGGCGTTATGATATTGGATTTGTATTTCAGTTTTACAACTTGGTTCAAAATCTTACTGCATTAGAAAATGTTGAGTTAGCTACTCAAATTTGCAAAAATCCATTAGATCCTTTTGAAATTTTAAATGCAGTTGGCTTAGAAAAAAGAAAAGATAATTTTCCAGCTCAACTTTCAGGAGGAGAGCAACAACGCGTTGCAATAGCAAGAGCATTAGCTAAGAACCCCAAATTATTATTATGTGATGAGCCAACTGGTGCTTTAGATTATAATACTGGAAAAGCAATATTAAAATTGTTACAAGATACATGTAAAAAATATAATATGACAGTAGTAATAATAACACATAATCTTGCATTAACTCCAATGGGAGATAAGGTTATTAAGGTGAAAAATGGGATGATTGAAAGTATCACATTAAATGAAAATCCTATTCCAGTAGAAAGGATTGAGTGGTAATGTTTAAAAATGCTTTTATGAAAGATGTTATTGGAGATATTAAGAAATCAAAAGGAAGATTTTTTTCTATATTTGCAATAATAGCTTTAGGTGTTGCTTTTTTCTCTGGCATAAAAGTATCTCCTGTTGATATGAAAAGAACTGCAGATAAGTATTATGATGATTATAATCTTATGGATTTAACATTATATTCTACTCTAGGATTTACAGATGAAGATATAGATGAGATAAGTAAAGTTAATGGTGTCTTAGATGTATTTGCAACTTACTCATTGGATGCAATAACCACAATAGATTCTTCAGAAAGTGTACTGAAGGTTATGGGAATTCCTTTAAATAATTCTAATTATGTTAATAAATATAAATTAGTAGAAGGAAATCTTCCTGAAAATCCTAATGAATGTGTCATAGAAGCAGGAAAGTTGGAATCTTTAAATTTATCTATAGGAAGTAAAATTAAACTTACATCAGGTACAAGTGATTCATTAAGTGATAAATTAAAAAATGTTGAATATGAAGTTGTAGGTAAAGTACAAACTCCTTATTATTTATCCTTTGAAAAAGGTACATCAAATATAGGTAATGGGAAAATATCAAGTTTTATTGTTATACCACAAGAAAATTTTAAAATTCCAGCATATACAGAAGCATATGTAACAGTAGAAGGTGCTAAAGAGTTAAATTCATACTCAAATAAATATTTTGATTTAATTGATACTGTAGAAAATCCATTAGAAGAGCTAGGTGATGATAGAGCAAGCATTAGATACAATAAAATAGTAAGTGAAGCTAATAAGAAAATAAATGATAGTAAAAATGAGATTGAAAATCAAAAAAATAAAGGTCAAGAAGAATTAGATAATGCTAAAAAGAAATTAGAAGAATCAGAAGCTTTCTTAAAGAATGGAGAAAGTGAATTAACTAAAAAAGAAAATGAGTTTAAGATTTCAATTATGCAAGCAGAAAATCAAATTTCTTTATCAGAATATAAAATAAATGATGGTAAAGCTACTTTAGAATCTGCAAATAGGGCTTTTGAATCAGAAAAGTTAAATGCAGAAAAGCAAATTAATATAGCTAAAAGCACTCTTTCAACTTTAAATGACACAAAAGCAGATTTAGATACAAAAGTTAATGAATTAGAATTAGCTGTACAAGCTCCTAATATTTCAGAAGAAGAAAAAAACAAATTAAATATTGAACTAGAAGTTTTAACTAAAAGTAGGGATGAAGTAGTTAAAGGGATAGAGTATATTAGTAATGAAATTAATAGTGGAGAAGAAAAATTAAGACTAGCAGAAATAGAAATTACAACTAAAGAAAATGAATTAATAAAAGGCGAAAATTTATTAAGTGAAAAGAAAAGCCAATTAGAATCTTCTAAAAAAGAAGCAATTAATCGATTTGAGAGTTCAAAATTAGAACTTAAAAAGGGAAAAGAAGAGTTAGAAAAGGGAAAAGAAGAATACGAAAAATCTAAAGAAATATTCGAAAGAGAAATTTCATCTGCAGAGGCTAAAATTAAAAAAGCAGAAAATGATGTGAAAAGTATTGAAGAGCCTAGCTGGTATATATTAGATAGAAATAGTAACTATTCATATGCAGATTATAAAAATAACGCTGATAGCATAGATAAATTAGCTAAGATATTTCCAGTATTCTTTTTCTTAGTTGCTGCTTTAGTATGTTTAACAACAATGACTAGAATGGTGGATGAACAAAGAATAAATATTGGCACATTAAAGGCTTTAGGATATTCTAAATATAAGATAGTATCAAAATATCTTATATATTCTTTTTTAGCTAGTTTTTTAGGTAGTATAGTAGGTCTCGTAATAGGCTTAACTATATTTCCAATAGTAATTTTTGATGCTTATGGTATTATGTACACTTTACCTAAAGTTGAATTAGAATTCAATATACCAATAGCAGTTTCTATAACAATAATATCTATTTTAGTTACTACACTATCTTCATTCTTAGCATGTTATAAAGAGTTAATTGAAACCCCTTCAACTCTTATGAGACCTAAGGCTCCTAAAGATGGGAAAAGAATACTAATTGAAAGAATTAATTTTATTTGGAGTAATCTAAGTTTTATAGGTAAAGTAACAGTAAGAAATATATTTAGATATAAGAAAAGATTCTTTATGACTGTTTTTGGAATTGCAGGATGTACAGCTTTAATTGTTACTGGCTTTGGGATAAAAGATTCAATAAAAACTATAGTTGATAAGCAATTTGGAGATATATTTAAATATAATTTAACTATTAATATAGATAAAGATGCTAGTGGCTTAGAAAAACAGGAAATTCTTTCAGATATAAGTAGCTTGGCAGAAGTAGATAAGTTGCTTATGATACAATCAGAAAGTGCTAAGATAGCTACTGGCGATGGAGATAAAGATATTTATATTATCGTTCCTGAATCTTTAGATAAACTAGATCAGTTTATAAATCTACAAAATAGGTTATCTAAAGAGAAGATTAAATTAAATAATGATGGAGTAATACTTTCAGAAAAAGCAGCAACAAAAGCAAATGTTAAAGTTGGCGATGACGTGAAAGTTAAAGTTAATAATAAAGAATTTTCATTGAAGGTTTCTGGAATAGCAGAAAATTATACATTTAATTATCTCTATATGTCCTCTAAATATTATAAAGAAAAATTTGATATTGATAGTAACTTTAATTCTATTTTAGTTAATACTTCTATAATAAAAAATGAAGATCAATTCTCAAAATCAATTATGGATAAGCCTATAGTTAAGAGTGTATCTTTTAATACTGGTATAAAAGATAATTTTGATAATACAATTCAAAGTTTAAATTATGTTGTTTTAGTAATGATAGTATCAGCTGGAGCATTAGCTTTTGTTGTTCTTTACAATTTAACTAATGTAAATATTAGTGAAAGAATGAGAGAGATTGCTACTATAAAGGTATTAGGATTTTATGATAATGAAGTATCTGCGTATATTTACAGAGAAAATATAATCTTAACTATGTTTGGTATTATTTTGGGTGAACTTTTAGGAGTATTTCTACATAGATTCATAATGATCACAGTAGAAATGGATAATATGATGTTTGGTAGAAGTATTGATTTATTAAGTTTTATAATATCAGCACTCCTTACAATAACATTTTCAGTACTTGTTAATATTGTTATGTACTATAAACTAAGAAAAATTAAAATGATTGAATCATTAAAATCAGTTGATTAATAAAAGATAAGATAGGAGGAATACTTCTATCTTATTTTTTATTAATTTATATAAAAGAACCATTTTTATTGGAAAGTATATACTATATTATGTATATAAATCTTAGGAGAAATATTGATGTCATACAGTGAAATTTATGAAAAGATTGGTTTCAAGAGAGAGATGGAAAGGTTAGAAAAACAGGCATATTTGGGCTTAGAAAAAGAAGTGAGAATGTTAAAGTTATTAGGAGTAAAAGAAGATAGTGATATTTTAGAAGTTGGAAGCGGACCTGGTTTTTTTACCAAAATACTTTTAGATAATTTTAGTAAATGTGAAGTTACTTCCTTAGATAATGATGAAAAACTCCTTGAATATGCTTATAGTAATCTTAATAAAGAATATGGTAATAGAGTTAGCTTTGTAGTTGATGATATTACAAATACTTCGATACCAGATAACTACTATGAATGTGTTATTGCTAGATTTGTATTTCAACATCTTAATAATCCAATTTCAGCATTAAAAGAAATATATAGGATTCTTAAACCTGGAGGAAAAGTAATTATAATTGATATTGATAGTGAACTTTGGGGATTAACATATCCTAAAAATAATTTAATTAAAGCATTAAACGATAATTTATCGAAGTTTCAATCTAGTTTAAAGGGTAATAGAGAAATTGGAAGGGTACTTATAACTCTTTTAAAGTCATTAGGATTTGTAAATTACGACATTGAAGCAATAATAAATCATAGTGACATTTTAGGAAAAGACAATTTTAGATATAAGATAAATAGCAATATGATAAATGATTCAAAACTATCAAAAATGTTAGATGAATATAATAACTTCTTTAACTTAAGTTACTCTTCAATTATGCAATTAAAATTATTCTTCTATGGAGAAAAGCCTAAAGAAACTACAAAAAATAAAAATGATAAAGAAAATAAAAAAATTAATGAGACTAAGAGAGAAAAAAATGAAGAAATATCTGAAAATAAATAACATTAGTTTAAATATTAATGGAAGTATTCCCATTATATACTCCTTTAATATTATGCAATTTAAGTAGTATAATTAATTAATGATTAATTTGTATTCTTAGGAGGGGAAGGGCTTTGTTCTACGCTGAAAAATTAGATCTACTAGATTGCGGAGATATAGGTAATTATATTACAAAATTTGAGGATAATAAGATATATTCTAGTTTTTATTTAAAGGAAGATAACATTAATTTAAAGTATATACTAGAAGAATCTATTATTGAAATGAAGGCAAATTCCATAAAAATAAATGGACAAGTAGTAATTGCATTGCTTTTTAAATTTGCTGGAAGTAATAAGTTTATTTATGGACGTATATATAATAAGAAACTTGCTTTAGATAAAGAACATCTTCAAATGCTAGTATTTCAAGATAGCATACCTATATGTTTTGTAGATTCTAATAATAAAATAATTACTACAACTTTAGTTGAAAATGATTTTAAAAACTCGATTAAAGATTACATTATAAAAAAAAGAGTTAAATATAGCCCTTCATATGATTTTGAAGATAGGAAATGTAAAATAAAGGAGTTATGGATGAATGCATAATGAGAAGTGGCAAAAGCCACTTCTTTTTGTTATAATTAAAGATAGTTTATATTTTGCAAAGCAATGTATAAGATGAAGGAATGAAAAATTAAAGAATGAAAGAATTGAGGAGGTTTTGCTATGCAAAACTTAGAATATAAAAGTGCAAAGTACTTTTAATAAGAAATCTTTAAGATTTTTTATTAACTTTTCGATTTTTATTATTCAATATAGTTGAATTATATCCTTAATTCTTTCACTTTTTCATTCTTTCACTATTTCATTATTAAATAAGGTGATAATTATGATTAAACAAGTTTTATTAGAAAAATTTAATAAAGATACATCAGGTAAAAATGATTTGGGTGGGAAGAGAATATTAGAAAATGATTTAATTTCTAATTTTGATGTAAAATGTGATGATGATTTAGTTTATATAGATTCTAAAATTATATCAGAAAATTATTTTAGTGAATATAACCCTAAAATGGAAATAGATATAAATACGAAAAATATAATATCAACTTTTTGTAGTTGTGATGACTTTGAAAGAAATGAGCTTCGTAAACATAATTATTGTTGCAAGCATTTATTTGCAAGTTTTTATAAATTTCTCAATGATTTAGATGATAATGAAGAAGTGAAAGCAAAATTTAATGATTCAGATTTAAATAAGATAATTTTTAAAAATAAAAAAGATAATATATTAGATTTGCTTTTAGAAGAAGATAATAAAGATGAAATAAAAATAGAAGTTTATATAAATAAGCAAGGTTTAAAGAATAAATTAGCAGTAGAATTCAAAATAGGATTAAAAGGATTATCTTCAAATCGATTATATGTTATTAAAGATATAAATCAACTTTTAACTTCTTATTATAATAAGATACCAATTAAATATGGTAAAGACTTTAATTTTGATTTAAGATATCAAAGACTGGGGATAAAAGAAAAGAAAATAATATATTTCATTGAAAAAGTAAAAGATATAGAATCAGTATCTTCAAATTTTATGAGGAGGCAAGATAAATATATAGATGGAAAGAGGTTAATACTTCCAGACTTTTTAATAAGAGAATTTTTTGAAACTGTTTCAAAAAATAGAGTTTATTTAAATGAAGGTTTTTTTTATAAACCTGTAGAAACTGAAATTATTTTTGATAAGCCAAGTATTAAAATTTCTTTAAAAGGATTAGAAAAAGAATATTTATTAAGCTTAGAAGATGGAATACCTGAAAAAATAGATAAAAAGGGAACTGTATTTATATATGGAAGCAGTATTTATTTACCGAGCTTGGAGTACTGCTATGATATATCTACTTATTTGAATATATTTAATAATACAAGATCTATATCAATAGATAAAAATGAGGAAATAAGAGTTTTATCTAAGCTATTACCTAAACTTTATACATTATCTAATGATGTGAGTATTAATAAATCTATAAAAAATAAAATTGTAAAAGAAGATGTTAAGTTTAAGTTTTATTTTGATAAGGTTAATAAAGATGTAACATTAACTTTAAAAGTTAAATATGGGGAACATGAATTTAATATTTTTCATGAATACAAAAATAAAATTATTTATAGAGATTTAAATAAAGAAAGAGAGGTTATGTCATTTTTAAGGTCTCTAGGATTTGATGCTTCTGGAGATAAATTTTATTTATTATTTGGAGATGACTTTTTATTTAGATTCTTTAAATATGATATAGAAAAGCTTCAAGATGTTGGAGAAGTTTTTTATTCACAGAATTTTAAAATGATAAAGCAAGTAAATAGTAAAAATATAATAGGTAATGTACAAAGTGGAAAATTTGATTATTTTGAATTAAAATTTAAAATTGATAACATACCAGAAAATGAGGTTAAAGATATAGTATTAGCTCTTAGAGATAATCTTAAGTATTTTAAACTTAAAAGTGGAGAGTTTTTAGATTTAGAAGAAATAGAGCTTAAAAACTTTTTGAATTTACTAGATATATTATCATTAGAAAATGATATAGAAAATGATAGTATTATATTTAGCAAAAATAAAGCATTATATATAGATAGTTTTATTAAGGAAAATAATATTAGATATATAAAAGGCAAAAAAGAATTATCCCAAATTCAAAAGAAAATAAAGGATATAAAAAAGCTTACGTTTAAAGAGCCATTAAGATTAATTGGAGAGCTTAGACCTTATCAAAAAGAAGGGTATAATTGGCTTAAAACAATGGATTACTTAGGTTTTGGTGGTATTTTAGGAGATGAGATGGGACTTGGGAAAACAATTCAAGCTATAACTTTTATGTTATCAAATTTACCATCTAAAACATTAATTGTTGCACCTACATCATTAATTTATAATTGGAGTAGCGAAATAGAAAAATTTGCACCTAGTATTAAATATGCTGTTGTAAATGGATCTAAAGAAGAAAGAATTAAAATATTAAATAATATAGAAAAATATGATGTAATAATTACTACCTATAATTTAATTAAAAGAGATTTAGATGAATATGAAAAATTGCAATTTGATTATTGTTTTATAGATGAAGCACAATATATTAAGAATAGTCATTCTCAAAATTCATTGTCTGTAAAAAAGATAAAATCATATAGAAAATTTGCATTAACTGGTACTCCAGTTGAAAATTCCTTAATGGAATTATGGTCAATTTTTGATTTTATAATGCCTGGTTATCTTTTTGATGAAAAAAGATTTAGCGTAAGGTATCATAAGAAATTAAATGAATCAGAAGAAGTTTTAGAAGAGTTAAATAAACTTATTAAGCCTTTTATATTAAGAAGATATAAAAAGGATGTAATAAAAGAACTACCTCAAAAGATAGAAAAAAAATTACTAGTATCTATGTCAGAAGAACAAGAAAAGGTATATTCAATTTATGCAGATCATGCTAAGAGTCTAATTGAAAAGAAAGTTAAGGATGATGATTTAAAAACAAGTAAAATAGAAATTTTATCTTATATAACTAAACTTAGACAGCTGTGTCTAGATCCTTCTGTATTGATAAATGATTATGTTGGTACTAGTGGGAAAGTAAATGCACTTATTGAAATTTTACAGCAAGGTATAGAAGAAGGTCATAAAATTTTAGTGTTTTCACAATTTACTTCGGTACTAAAAAATATTGCAGATAAATTAAGTTCAGAACATATTTTATATAGTTATTTAGATGGATCAATACCTTCGGAAAAAAGATTAGAACTTGTAAATGAGTTTAATGAAGGAAGAAACTCTGTGTTTTTAATAAGTTTAAAGGCAGGAGGTACAGGATTAAATTTGACGTCAGCAGATATAGTAATACACTTTGATCCTTGGTGGAATCCTGCTGTTGAGGATCAAGCTACTGATAGAGCACATAGGTTTGGTCAAAGTAATATAGTTGAAGTAATTAAACTTATAGCTAAGAATTCTATAGAAGAAAAGATAGTTGATCTACAGGATGAAAAGAGAAAATTAATTGAAAAGATAATTGATAATGAAAATGATATATCAAGTATAAACACATTAAGTGAAGAAGATATATTAAGTCTTTTTTCAATTACTTAGCATTTAAATTATTAATACTAGTATTTTTTATGATATATAATAATTAAATAAAGAATATTAAATATCTAAGAGCACAGTAATAATTCAATATTACTATGCTCTTATTTTTATAATATAGAAATGCATTAAGAATTAAATTTGAAGTAATAAAAAATTATTTGTGATATACAAAATAGAGAGAATATTGTGGGAGATAAAGGGAAAGATAATTTTGAAATTATTTCTATGGAGGGACACATATGTTTAAACATGAAAAAGCATTATTACATGAAGTCAAAGTAGAAAAACCTAATCCTCAATATGCTGTATTATTACAAGAGCAGTTAGGTGGAGCTAATGGGGAGTTAAAAGCAGCAATGCAATATATTTCTCAAAGCTTTAGAATCAAAGATCAAGAAATTAAAGACTTATTTCTAGATATTGCAGCTGAAGAATTAAGCCATATGGAAATGGTAGCGACAACAATAAATCTATTAAATGGCCATGATGTAGATTATAAAAAGGTAGTTTCAGGGGAAATCCAAGGCCATGTATTAGGTGGATTATCACCATTATTAATTAATTCATCTGGATATTCATGGACTTCAGATTATGTATCTTGTACAGGAGATTTAGTTGCAGATTTACTTTCAAATATTGCATCAGAGCAAAGAGCTAAAGTTGTATATGAATACTTATATCGTCAAATTGATGACAAAGAAGTAAGAGCAACTATTGATTTTCTATTAAATAGAGAAGAAGCACATAATGCTTTATTTAGAGAAGCACTTAATAAAGTTCAAAATACTGGATCAAATAGAGATTTTGGTGTAACTGAAGATTCTAAGCTTTATTTTGATTTATCAACTCCAGGCCCAGAACATAAAGCTCCAGATCCAACAGCACCATCTTTTAATAATCCAAGAAAATAAATAATAAAAAGGAGAATTATCATGCAATTAGCTTCAAATGAATTAAATCAATTAAGTGAATTAATAATGAGCTGTGTTAATTCAATAACATCTATGGGATTGTTTAAAAACATGGCTCAAGATCCAGAACTTAAGAGTATATTAGAAACTCATTTACCAATTCATATTCAAGATTATAATATAAAGGTGGAATACGTTAAAAATTCAACTACACCTACACAAAAGTTAAACGTACCATCATTAAAGAAAACTCTGCAAGACTTTACAAAGGCACCAGTAAATATGACTCAACCTACAACTCCTAATACAAATGCTACAACATTAAATGATAGAGAAATTGCAACATCATATCTGCTAACATTAAAAAGAGCAGGTAGAGAATATGCATGGAGTGCTATGGAAGCAAGTAATCCAGAACTAAGAGAATTTTTAAAAGATGCATTTACTATGAGTTGTAATCATGCTTATGAAGTATGGCAATGGATGGTAAAGAAAGGCTATTATCCATTATGTCCAGCTCCACAAGAGGAAATAACTAAAATAGGTAATACTTATAATGAAGTTACTAATCAGCAATAGTATTAATTGATAAGTATGTTTAAGAGTATGGCTAAAAGTCATATTCTTTTTATTTTAGATAAATATTGTCTTGTAGATATGATAGTACATTAGTTTTATTATAAATTTAAAAGATATTTATTTTGATAATTAAAATATGATATATTTATATATAAGTAAAATTTATAAGAGGAGGAATTAATATGCAGTTAAAAGAAAAAATTGAAGAACTTAAAAATTATTTAAGTGAATATGAAAAACTGGTCCAAGCTATGAGTTTAGTTTACTGGGATATGAGAACTAATATGCCAACTAAGGCAGGTGAGTCAAGATCGAAAGTTCTAGAGTATTTGTCAGGGGAAAGCTTTAAGATGGTTACTAGCTCTAAAGTAGAGGATTTTATAAATGATTTATCAAAATATAAAAACGAAATGAATCATACTGAGGCTAGAATGCTACAGGAACTTGAAAGAAATTATAACGAAACTAAAAAAATACCTCAAGATAGATATGTAGCTTTTGTTGGTGTTTGTAGCAATTCAGAATTAGCTTGGGAAAAAGCTAAAGATGCTAATGATTTTGAAATTTTCAAACCTCATTTAGAAAAAGTAGTTGAATTTCAAAAAGAATTTATTAATTATTGGGGATTTAAAATCGATAAATATGACACTCTTTTAGATAAATATGAATTAGGATTAACTACTGAAAAATTAGATAAAATATTTGCAGATTTAAGAGATGGAATAATAGAGGTATTAAACAATGTTAAAGCTAGTAATAAAAAGATAAATCGTGATTTTTTATATGGTAATTTTGATATAAAGAAACAAAAGGACTTATCAGTATATATTTTAAATAAAATAGGATTTGATTTAGAAGCTGGTAGATTAGACGAAAGTATACATCCTTTCACAACAAACTTTGGAAATAAAGATGTAAGATTAACTACTAATTACCATGAAGATGAATTTACTTCAGCTTTATTTAGTACTATCCATGAAGGTGGTCATGGCATTTATGAACAAAATATAAGTGATGATTTAGAAGGTACTGGTCTTCAAACTGGAGCTTCTATGGCAATACATGAATCACAATCAAGATTTTATGAGAATATATTAGGAAGAAGTAAGGAGTTTTGCTCATATTTGTTACCTATAGCTAAAGAATACTTTGAAGATTTTAAAGATGTTACTTTAGATGAATTTTATAATGCTATGAATTATGTTGAAACTTCATTAATTAGAACTGAAGCAGATGAATTAACATATGGGCTTCATATTATAATAAGATATGAAATAGAAAAAGAATTAATTAATGGAAGAATAAAAGTAGAGGAGCTTAAAGAGTTATGGAATAAAAAATATAAGGAGTATTTAGGTGTTGAACCTAAAAATGACAGTGAAGGAATACTTCAAGATATGCACTGGTCAGATGGATCTTTTGGATACTTCCCAAGTTATGCATTAGGAAATTTATATGGAGCTCAAATGTTCCATAAACTTTTAGAAGAAAAACCAAATATAATGGAAGAAGTTAAAAAAGGGAACTTTACTGAAATATTTACTTGGTTAAAAGAAAAAGTTCATGTACATGGTTTTTTATATACTCCAGAAGAACTTATAAAAAATATTACTGGAGAAGAACTTAATCCAAAATATTTTATAGATTATTTGAAAAATAAGTATTATAAAATATATAATGTAAGATAATATTTTAATTAAGGCGCAATCTCAGAAATCTATTTAATATAAAATTTATTTAACATCAACTAAGCTTTATTGTATTAAAAGTAAATCTCTTATTTTTGTAAAGGGGCTCACGAAATGGTCTTACCCCCATTATGTAGACAGTCAATAAAAGGTCGTGTACAATCTACATAATGGGGTGATTTTTTATGTCAATAAAGCACAAAGCTTATAGTGCAGAATTTAAAAT
>NZ_JAGHFX010000080.1 GCF_017888565.1 Clostridium sp. | reverse complement strand
TTGCATTTATTTTAAATTCTGCACTATAAGCTTTGTGCTTTATTGACATAAAAAATCACCCCATTATGTAGATTGTACACGACCTTTTATTGACTGTCTACATAATGGGGGTAAGACCATTTCGCGAGGCCCTTTTAAGTTATTTATTTTACTTGTATAAAAGAGTTTTAGATTAAAATATTTATATATTATTTAAATATGCAAAAGACTAAAAAATTTTAGATTTTTAATGAAAATTATTTTTAGCAACAAATTTATTATTAGAGTATAGTTTAAGACTAATATCATAAAGGTTGAAATTATGTAGAATTGGTATATCAAAGATATTACAAAATTACACTTCGATTTAAACTATATTTATATAAACATAAGCGAAAATCAAAAAAAATAATAAATTTAATAATAAATTAAATAAAATTTAAAAAACATTTCAAAATAATATCGACATGAAAAATTTGAAGAATTTTATATTTTTATTGGTTTTTATAGTTAAATAAAAGTTTTTTGTGATATATAGAGAAATACTGCAATAAAATGTAAAAAAAGAACAAAAAAACGAGAAAAAAATTGTTGTCGACAATAGTTATGTAAAAATATGATGATGATTTTTGATGAAATTATTATAGAAAAATAATTAATATTAAACTATAATAGGAATATGGTGAATTTTTCATGAATATTTAATTGAGCAAATTATGGAAAAGGAGCTATTTGTAAGTTATAGTAAAGATATGAAGAATGTTGTAATAGGGAGAGGAATTATGAATATAAACAATGATAGCACAATGCAATTTATAAAATTTGGATTAGATGCTTCTGCATTAAGAGAAAAAGTAATTGCAAATAATATGGCTAATATAAATACTAAAGATTTTAAAAAATCATATGTTTCTTTTGAAGAGAACTTAGAAAAAGCAACTCATGCATTTTCCTTAACTAAAACTAAAAATATGCATTTTAATGGAAAATTTAATGATTCTTTAATTAGTGTGAAGCAAGATAAAAGTACAAGTATGAGAACAGATGGAAATAATGTTGACATGGATTTAGAAAAAGTAAATCAAGCGTCAAATACGTTAATGTATAATGCTTTAATAACTCAAGCAAATTCCAAATTAAATATGACTAAGAGTGTTATATCAGGAGGAAGTAGATAGGTATGGGAATATTTAATACTATGAGAATAAGTGCAAGTGGTCTTTCAGCAGAAAGATTAAGAATGGACACAATAACATCTAATATAACTAACGCAACAACAACTAGAGGAGAAGATGGAAAGCCTTATGTTAGAAAAATTGCTGTGTTTCAAGAAAATTTAGATGAAGCAAAGAAACTTAATGGAGTAAAGGCTGTTGGAATAGTTGAAGATGAGTCGCCTCTTAAAAGCGTATATGACCCTACTCATCCAGATGCAAATGAAGATGGGTATGTTACTATGCCAAATGTTAATTTACTAAATGAAATGGCTGATATAATAGCAGCTTCTAGAGCTTATGAAGCTAATGTAGATACTTTAAATGCTTCAAAGAGTATGTTTACTAAATCATTAGAGTTGGGAAGGTAGAAATAAAATATGATAGTTAATAACTTTGTTCCAAGTGAAAAGATTTTTGAAAACAGTATTAATACAAATAATATTAAGACAAGCTCCGCGGAAAATAGTTTTCAAAATGTTTTAAAGGATAGTTTAGATAAACTTAATGAAAAACAAATTAATGCAGATAATATTACAAATGATTTTATTTCAGGAAAAGATGTTGAAGTTCATGAAATGATGTTAAGTATGGAAGAATCTAAGATGTCACTTCAATTAGCAATTCAAGTAAGAAATAAAGTTGTTGAAGCAGTACAAGAATTAACAAGAATGCAATTGTAATTATGGTAAGGAGTGCTATTAATGGATAAGCTTAAGGAAAGCTTTAGTAAGCTGTGGGGGAAGTTTAAGTCATTTAGTAAAGGGATAAGAATTGCGATAATAGCCACATTAATTACATTTATTATTGCTATAGGATCTTTATTTTTTTACAATTCGGCTAATAAATATAAGGTATTATTCTCAAACTTAGATGCAAGTGATGCACAGCTTGTAACAAATAAATTAAAAGAAAAAAAAGTTGATATGAAAATTGAAGGGGAAACTATAATGGTTTCTAAGGACTCAGTTGATGAGTTAAGGCTTGAACTAGCACCTGAACTTTCGGATGGTAGTAAAGGCTATGAGCTTATGGATACTGGGAATTCATTTGGAATGACAGATGAAGAATTTAAATTAAAAAAATTAAGAATGCAACAAGGAGAGCTTGAAAAGACAATAAAGAGTTTTCCACAAATTGATACAGTAAGAGTACATATAACACCTTCAAAAGATTCTGTCTTTGTAGAAGATAAAGAGCCAGGAAAAGCAGCTGTTTATTTAAAACTCGTTCCAGGTAATAAACTAGGAAAAGAACAAGTGGAGTCAATAGTTGCATTAGTTTCAGGAAGCACTGAAAATGTTCCTAAGGAAAATATTGAAGTTATAGATGATAATATGAATCTTTTAACTAAAGATTTAAATAACACAGATGGAACAGAAGTAAGCTCTGAAACTATAGAAAAACAATTTGCTTTAGAGAAAAAATACGAAGAGGATATACAAAAATCAATAATAGATCTTTTAGAACCTGTAGTAGGAAAAGATAAAGTTAAAAGTTCTGTAAATGTTGATTTAGATTTTGATTCAAAGCAAAAAACAGAAACAACTATAGATCCTAATAAGGTTATTGTTAGCCAGCAAACTATAAAAGAAAATAACGGAACAAATACAGGTGAAAATAGTGGTGGGCCTGTAGATAATAATATGGGAAATACTATAGATGAAGAAACTACAGGAAATAGTTCTTCAAGGGAAGAAGTGAACACTAACTATGAAAGTGGAAAAACGGAAACTAAAACTATAAGTGCTCCAGGTGAGGTTAAGAGATTAACTGCATCTGTTTTTATTGATGGAAATATAGATGGAAATATACAAGCAGCTATAGAAAAATCTGTTGCCAATGCAATTGGGCTTAGTACAGAAAGAGGAGATAGTGTATCCGTAGTTGGTATGACCTTTGATCCAATAACAAAGGAAGAAGCACAAAAGGAATTTGATGCTATAAATGAGTTGTTAGCAAAAGAAAATAGAAATAAAATTATAATTTATTCAGTTTTAGGTTTATTAGGACTTATAGCAATTGTAGTAATTTTAATTTTAATTAGAAAGAAATCTAAAAATAATAAAGAAGAAAAAGAAAACTTATTAGATGTTGTTATAGATGATAGGTTATCTAATGGAAATACTGAAGTTATGCCTTCGATTAATTTTGAGAGTATTAATCCAAAAGCACATATAGAAAATGAAATAAAGAAATATGCAACAGATAAACCAGATCAAGTAGCAGATATAGTAAAATCTTGGTTAGCTGAGAATGAGAGGTGATAATATGGCAAGAGATACGACAAAATTAAATGGAGTACAAAAAGCAGCTATATTGTTTATAACACTTGGTCCTGAAGCCTCATCAGCAATTTTGAAGAAGCTTCCGGAGCCAGAAATACAAAAGATAACATATGAAATTGCTAATATATCATCTGTTACTTCTGAACAAAGACAAACTATACTAGATGAATTTTTAGAAATAAATAAGGCTAGGGATTATATTATAGAAGGCGGAATTGAGTATGCAAGAACTCTATTATCAAAAGCCTTAGGAACACAAAGAGCAAATGAAATTTTAAGTAAGGTTACAGAAGCTACTCAGCAATATAGACCATTTTCTATTGCTAGAAAAGCAGATGCTCACCAACTTTTAAATGTAATTAGTTATGAGCATCCACAAACAATAGCTTTAATATTATGTTATCTTCAACCAGATAAAGCAGCTCAAGTTTTAGCAGAGTTACCTGAAGATACTCAAAGTGAAGTTGCTTATAGAATAGCAACAATGAGCAATACTTCTCCAATGGTAATTAAAGAAATTGAAAAAGTACTTGAAAGTAAATTAAGTACTGTTGTTAGAAGTGAAATGACTTCACTCGGTGGAGTTGAAACTTTAGTAGATATTTTAAATCAAGTTGATAGAACAACAGAAAAGAATATTACTGAGAGTTTAGAAAGAGAAGATGCAGAGCTTGCAGATATTGTTAAGAGCTCAATGTTTGTATTTGAAGATATTATTACTCTAGATGATGTATCTATTCAAAGAATTCTTAGGGAAGTTGATGGTAAAGAACTTGCTCTTGCGCTTAAGGGATGTTCAGATGAGGTGGCAAATGCTGTATATAGAAATCAATCTAAGAGAGCAGCAGCGGCACTTAAGGAAGATATGGAATTCTTAGGACCGGTTAGACTTATGGATGTTGAAAAGGCACAACAAAAGATTGTTTCAATAATTAGAAGATTAGATGATGCTCAAGAAATAATAATTTCAAGAGGTGGCGAAGATGCAATTATCTTGTAATCTTATAAAAAGTAATTCAGCATTGGAAGTTTCGAAAAAGAAGATAGAAACTAATTATCTAAGCAAAGAAGAAGCTTTAGAAGAAAATAAAGAGCAAGATGTAAAATCTATTGAATCAGAAATTAGAAAAAGTTATGAGAGTTTAGGTGCCAGCATTTTAAAAAAGGCTAAAAGAGAAGCGGAAGAATTGCTTATGCAAAGTAGAAAAACAGCTATTGAAATCGAAAAAACCTCATACGAAGAAGGATATGCACAAGGAAAAGAAAATGGATTTGAAGATGGTTATAAAGAGGGATTGCAAAAAGCTAAGTTAGAAACTGAAGAAAAGGTAAAAGAATATATAAAAAAGTCAGAAAAAATATTAGAATCTGCAAATAACGAATTTAAAGAATATTTAAAACTAAAAGAAAAAGATATTATAAATATAGCTTTTGAAATGGCAGCGATAATAGCTAGAAAAGAATTACAGCAATCTGAAAGTATACTACCTTTGTTAGAAGATATTTTAAATGAAGCTAAGGGTGAGGAAAACATAATAATAAAATGTAATACAGTACATATAAAAGCAATTGAAGATAAAGTAGATTACTATAGAAAAGCATATGCCATAAAAGGTGAGATATTTATTATTGAAGATCCATTAATGGAAAGTGGAAATGCGATAGTTGAAAAAAATACAGGCAAAGCTATTATTGGGTTAGATATTGGGTTAGATATTGGGTTAGAAAAACTTGAAGAAGTTTTATTTAAGTAATAAGTAGGTGAAAATATGATAAATGTAGATTTTGATTTATTAAATAGAAGAATTAAAGAAGTAAATACTTATTATTTAGAAGGAACGGTTAAACAAGTAATAGGATTAACAATAGAAGTTCAAGGGGTTAAGGCCTTTGTTGGAGAACTTTGTACCATATATAATCAAGGAAATCAACCAATTAAATGTGAAGTAGTTGGGTTTAGAGAAGATGCAGTACTTTTAATGCCTCTAGGAGAACTTATAGGAATATCTCCAGGATGTAGAGTAGTTCCTGAAAGAAGACCTTTGGAGGTAAGATGTTCAGATGATTTACTAGGGAAAATACTTGATGGATTAGGTAATCCACTTCAAGGAGAAGAAATTTTTCAAGGGGATGGATATCCTCTTGAAAATCAGCCGCCAGATCCATTAACAAGAAGGAGAATAACAGAAACTCTTCCAACTGGAGTAAGAGCTATAGATGGATTTTTAACTGTTGGTGAAGGGCAGAGAATTGGTATCTTTGCAGGATCAGGGGTTGGAAAAAGTACTACACTTGGAATGATAGCAAGGGAAGCTGAAGCAGATATTAATGTAATTTCTTTAATTGGAGAAAGAGGAAGAGAAGTTCTAGAATTTATAGAAAAAGATTTAGGGCCAGAAGGTATGAAAAAATCAATTGTTGTATGTGCAACATCGGATAAACCAGCCTTAATAAGAATTAAAGGGGCTTTAACAGCAACAGCTATTGCCGAATATTTTAGAGATAAAGGGAAAAAAGTTATACTTATGATGGATTCTGTAACTAGATTTGCAATGGCACAAAGAGAAGTAGGATTAGCTATAGGAGAACCGCCAGCACAAAAGGGATATACACCATCAGTATTTGCTAAATTACCTAAGCTTATGGAAAGACCAGGTACATCTGATAAAGGTTCTATAACAGCCTTTTATACAGTTTTAGTTGATGGAGATGATTTTAATGAGCCCATTGCAGATGCTGTAAGAGGTATATTAGATGGACATATAGTTTTATCAAGAGCTTTGGCACATAAAAATCATTATCCTGCAATAGATATTTTGAATAGTATTAGTAGACTTATGCCTAGTATTGCTACAGATACTCATAAGGAAGCAGCATCTATAGGAAGAGATTTGCTTGCTACTTATAAAGATGCTGAGGATTTGATAAATTTAGGTGCTTATGTAAATGGAAGTAATAAAAAGATAGACTTATCAATTCAATACAATGATAGATTAAATAGTTATTTAAAACAAGGAATTGAAGAAAAATCTGATTTTAACACTTCTTTAGAAAAACTTATTTCTATTTTTAGAAATTAAAAGGAAGGTTGAAAATGTCAGGAAATTTTAAATTTAGACTAGAAAAGCTTCTTGAAATAAGAACAGAAAAAGAAGAAGAAAGCAAAAGATTATTTAATAAGACTGAAAGAGAAAAACAGAAGACAGAAGAAAAATTAAATAATCTTAAATTCAATTATGAAAGATACAATGGAATAAATAAAGGTGAAAGTCTTGTTTATCAAAAAATAAAAAGAAACTATTTATTTGCTTTAGATAAGGGAATATCAGAAACAGAAAAAGATTTAACTATAAAGTTAAAAGAACTTGATATAAGAAGAGAAGATTTACTAAAAAAGCAAATAGAAAGAAAAACAGTTGATATATTAAAAGAAAGAAAGTCATTGGAATTTTATAAGGAAGAAGAAAGAAAAGATCAAATATTCAATGACGAACTTGCTTTATATGCATATATGAGAAAGCATTGAAAGGAGGTGAGTAAAGAATGATAAATACAAAAAATCTGATGGATTTAGACAATAAGTTAAATAATATAAAGACTAACTCAAAGAAAGAAGTATCAAAAAATGATACTGAAGTGAAATCTGACTTTAAAGATTATCTTAGCAAAGAAGTTAAGAGTGATACTTCAAAAAAAACAATGAATAATGCATACGTACAAGAAAATGATAAAGATTCTATTAGTAAGGAAGGCACTTCTAAAAGTCAAAATAAAGTAGAAGATAACCTATCAGAAGTATCTGATAGGTTAGAAGAACTAATTGATAATGAATATTTCCCAGGAAATGGATCAGATGTTGATGATTTAAGTGAAATATTAATATTATTATCTAGTCTTTTAAATAAAGATTTAAGTAATGAAGGCTTAATTGATATTAATAATGATTTTAGCATTTTAAGTGATTATGATTTGGATAATATAGAAAATTTATTTTTAACATTATTTAATTCAAATGAGAATACAAAAATAGAAGATCCTTTATCAAATTTAGAACTATTAAGATCTAATAGTCTAGACGATATGGATATTAAGGAATTGTTAAAAGATGTAAAAGAAATAACTGATAATATTTTAGAAGATATAGACTTAAATGCTTTTGATACTAATGCAATAGATGATTATAAAAGCGAATTATCAAATAAAATCATTTCTATATTAGAATCATTATCAAAAGAATCTATAGAAAAAATATCTTCAAATATTAAAGACGAAGACAAGCTTAAAATATTAAGTAGTTTATTACTAGAAAAAGGAATAAATAAAGCTGATGAAGCAGAGGAAAGTATTAGTGAGACAAAGATAATTATAAATGATGACTTTTCAGATAATAAAGTTAATTCATTGGATAAAGATAAAAATTTAAATGATAATGATACATTAAAACAAAACTCTTTAGATGATAATAATGATGAAGATAAAATACTTTCTAAGATAATAGACAGTGATAGTAAAAGTTCATTTTCAAAAGTATTAAATTATTATGACAAGTTTAATAAAAATAACGTAGAAGTAATAAAAGAACCAGTGGTTGTAAATAAGCAAACATTAGATTTAGACATAATAAAAAATGTTAAGTTTATGATGAAAAATGCTGTACAAGAATTAAAAGTAAAAATTTATCCTAAAGAATTAGGAGAAATGACTATCAAAATTCTTTCAGAAGAAGGAATAATGAGAGCAGAAATAAAGGCAACTTCTAAAGAAACTTATAATTTATTAAACTCTAATTTACATGAGATAAAGAAAAGCTTAGTAGATCAAAATATAAAAATCCAAGAAGTAAATATAGGAATATATAATGAAGATACTACTTTCTTTAGCGGAAAAGAAAATTCATCAGATAATTTTAGAAAGCAACAAAGCAGTGAAAATAATAATAAATCTATATTTATTGATGATGAGGAAATTAAAGAAGATTTACTTAATGAAAGCAATGTAAATTTATTGGCGTAGAGGAGGATTATAATTGTCTAATGTTATAAATAGTTATACTGGAGCTAGGGCAACAGATAGAGGAACACAAATAGTTAAACCAGGACAAGACATGGATAAGAATGCATTTTTAACAATATTAGCTGCAGAATTATCTAATATGGATCCAATGGGAAATAACGATTCAACTCAATATGTTACTCAAATGGCACAGTTTGCTTCAATGGAGCAAATGACAAATTTAAATACTACAATGTCTAGTTATGCACATAACTCAATGGTTGGAAAAGGTGTAACTTTAAAAAGCGTTGATAGTGAAGGTAAGCCTTACACTGGGATTGTAAAGTCTGTAACTTCTACATCAGCAAAAACTACAATTTCTGTAGAAGTTAATGAAAATGGAGCTAATACTTATAAGGAATTTGATATAACAGATGTACTTACTGTTTTAGATGTTCCTGATTATTCATTGCCATCAATTAATAATATAAATGGTAATATGTCATTTTTAGTTGCTTCTTCATTTATTGGAAAGCATGTTGAATTAAATGAGAAAGATTCAAGTGAAAATAATATTACTGGAGAAGTTTTAGGAGTATTAAAGGATGAAGGTGTAGTTAAAGTAAGAGTTAAGTTACATGATTCAGATGAAATAAAGGAATTTACTTATGACAAGATAATTAAGGCTTCAAATAGCAAAGAAGAGATAAAACCAGAGGAAGATAAAGAAGAAGATAAGTAAATTATTAAAGTAGGTGATTTTTTGGGCTTTAGAGTTATAAATGGAAAAGCTTATCCTGTAGGTAATTTTCAGTTACCAAATGAAAGGGTAAATGAAAAAAATAATCACTACAAAAGCAAGTTTGATGATATTTTAAAGGAAACTATAAATAAAGATAGTGAAGAGTATACACTCTCAAAGCATGCGGCAGAGAGATTGAAAGAAATTAACTTTACAGATGTAGATATGAATCAAATTGCAAAAGGATTTAAAATGGCACAGGCTAAGGGATCTAAGAATTCTGTAATGATATATAAAGATGTAGCTTTAATAGCTAGCATAGAAAATAAAACAGTAATAACAGCAATAGAAAAAGAAAGAGCCAAGGAAAATGTATTTACAAATGTAGATAGTGTAGTAATTTTATAAGCTGGACCTATTTTAGGAGGCTTAATTCTTGCTGAATGACAGATGCAAGAAATAATAAAGGGTTGGAGGTCAAATTTATGTTAAGATCAATGTATTCCGGGATAAGCGGTATGAAAGTTAATCAAACTAAGTTAGATGTTATAGGAAATAATATATCAAATGTTGGTACTACATCATTTAAATCATCAAGAGCAAGATTTAGTGATATGTTAAGTCAAAATGTATCTGATGCTATGGCGCCATCTAATAACCAAGGGGGAGTAAATGCTAGTCAAGTTGGGCTTGGAGTTCAGCTTGCAAGCATAGATTCAGTTATGACTCAAGGTATGATGCAGCCAACAGGTAGAGCTTTAGATGTAGCAATAGATGGTGATGGGTTCTTTATGGTAAGTAAAGGGCCAGCAATTTATGATAGCACATTAGAAGTAAATCATAGAGCAGGTGCACATAATATAACTGAACAATCATTAAGTAATTCTGGAAGCGAAATTATGTATAGTAGAGACGGTTCATTTATATTAGATGAACAAGGAAATTTATTAACTGGTGATGGATTTAGAGTAATGGGCTATTCATTAACAAATGATGATAGTTCACAAGAGGCAACGGGACAAGTTCCTAATGCAGTAAGCACTGCTGGATTAGATTTTAGATTTGGACCTGGATCACAATTAAATGGATATAAAGTAGTTTTAGGAGCTGTTGGTCCAGGAACAGTTACATCAGCAGATGTTAATAAGGCAGAAAAACTTATAATAGTAAATGGTGATTTTTCTTCATCAGGAGCATTAACACCAGCTCAAGTTGAATCAGCAGTAAATAAAGGTTTATCATCAGCAGGGATATCTCAACAAATTTTTGTTAGCGGAAAGCCTATAAGCTTTGACGGTTTAGGGTCATCAGCTGTTGCTGGTGGTACAGATGCATTACCTCCTAAGGCAATTACTATAGCTGGATTTACTATTCAACTTAATGAAGGTAGTGATTTAAATGGATATAGCTTTGAAATTGGAGAAATATCAAAAGATCCATTAGAAGTAAATATAGAAAAAGGAAGAAAGAAAATTGTTATTAATGCAGATTTCTTAAATAAGGCATTTAATTCTTCAGATTTACAAGACGAGTTAAATAGTAAGTTTAAAGCTGCTGGAATTACACAAGAAGTAAAAGTTACAGGAACGCCTGCAACATTAGGTAATATAAGTGGTACTACAGATGATTCAGGTAAAGTTAATTCTCCAGCTAATATAGTTAATACAAAAGATGGAAGTACAACTAATTTATCAGTTGGTGGATTTGCATTTTCAGGTCAAACTGATGGAGAGCTTAATGACTACACAATTTCTATAGGAGAAAGCTCAGCAGGAACACCACTTACAGTAGTAGTTGAAAATGGAAATATAATAATTAATGGTGATTTTACTAAGGCAGATTCATTTACAAATACAGAATTGCAAACTAAATTAAATAGTGCATTAAAAGCAAATGGAGTTAAGACTCAATTAACTGTTGCAGGAAGTATAAATTCAGCTGAAACAACAAATAAAGTTAAATTCCAAGAAGGGGTTACAGCATCAGCTCCAAAGGCACTAAATATAGCAGGGTTAAATGTAGAGCTTCCATCAGGAACACTATTAAATAACTTAGAGTTTGAAATTACAGATATAAATGAACCAGGGTTATCTGTAGTATATGAGCCAGCTTCAGGTGGAAATAATCATAAGTTAGTTATTAAAGGTGATTTTACTAAAAAAGTTTCAGCAAGGGATTTAGAAGATAAAATAAATGAAGCATTAGCAGCACAGTATCCAAGTGATTTACCAAAGGTTAAAATATCAGGAACATCTAAGCCTTATACAGGATTAACTTCAGATAATGTTGAAGGTGGAGAAGTTGATAAAGCGCCAGGAAAAATTACAGTAGGTGGAATAGAGATTCTTTTTGATGCTGGAGCAGCTTTAAATGGTTATAAATTCCAAGTGGGAGCCATAACTCCAGGAACTAAAACAGAAGCTACTATAGATGAAAAGGGAAAAACAATTACAATAAATGGAGACTTTGTAACTCCAAATGCTATTACAGCTAAAAACATACAAGATGCTTTAACTAGAGCACTAGAAGGAAAAGGAATAGATCAAGGAGTAAGTGCAACTGGAAAGCCAATGGAAATTGGAGGAGTTGTTTCAGAGGAAACAAATGGAGGAACTCCAATAGAAAGTATGAATAGTGATGGAAGTATTAATTTTGTAGATGCAACAAAAGATCTAAAATCATATGATGGAGAATTAAAAACTCTTAAAATTCCAGATAAGGTAAGAATACCAGGAACAGATATAGAGCTTAGAGTTAAAACTTATACAATAGATAAAAATGGTGTAATTAATGGTGTTCTTGAAGATGGTAGAGTAGCTGCACTTGGACAGTTAGCGATGGCAAGCTTTAAGAATCCAGAAGGTTTATCTAAGCTTGGAGGAAACCTTTATAGTTCATCAGTTAACTCAGGGGATGCTATTATAAAGAGTGGTGTTGGAACTTTAAATGATGATAATTCAAATGGTTATGGGGATAATCTTCAAGGAATGCTTGAAATGTCAAATGTAGATTTATCAGAACAATTTACAGATATGATAGTTTCAAGTAGAGCTTTCCAAGCAGCAGGAAAAATGATAACTACTGGAGATGAAATTCTTCAAGATATAATTAACTTAAAGAGATAGTTAAGTAAAATAGATCGCTGATGCTCAGTTAAATTTATAATTGAGCAAAGCGGTTTAAATATATAAGCAAATTACCCAAAAATGGTTTATATCTACTAAGGTAAATTTACTATAGTGAAGAGGGGAATTTAATGATTAATGTAACAGCTATGAATAATAAAGAGTTTATTTTAAATGCAGATCATATAGAGAAAATAGAAGAGGTTCCTGAAACTTTAATAACATTAACAAATGGTAAAAAGTATATTGTGCTTGAAAGTGTAGAAGAGATAGTGGAAAAAGTAATCAGATATAAAAATAAGATTGTTACTTATAGATTGTAATGGGAGGCAATAGTATATGAAAAAGTCAGATATATTAACCTCAATTGGGTTAATATTAAGCATAGTATTAATGATTTATGGAATGCTTATTGGAAGTAGTCTTAAAATTTTCTGGGACTTAGCATCTGTAATAATAACTGTAGGAGGATCACTATCAGCTCTTTTAATAACATATTCATTAGAAGAAGTGAAAAACATGGGAAAGCTTTTCATACAAGCTTTTAAGGAAAATAAATCATCAGGAAAAGATATAGTTGTAAGATTTGGTGATCTTTCCAAAAAGGCTAGAAGAGAGGGTTTATTATCTTTAGAAGATGACATTTCTGAAATGGAAGATCCTTTTATGAAAAAAGGCTTACAAATGGTTGTAGATGGTATTGAACCAGAAACAATAAGAGAAATATTAGAATTAGAAATTGGAGAAATGGAAAACAGGCATGAAAGAGGAGCAGGTATTTATGCTGCTTGGGGAGCTTATGCACCTGCATTTGGTATGTTAGGAACTTTAATTGGATTAATTCAAATGCTTGCAAATTTAACGGATGTAGCCAATATTGCATCTGGTATGGGAAAAGCCTTAATTACTACATTTTATGGTTCACTTTTAGCAAATATTTTCTGTAATCCTATTGCATCTAACTTAAGGCAAAAGAGTGCAAAGGAAGCTGGAGAAAGAGAAATGATTTTAGAAGGAATACTTGCAATACAATCAGGTGTAAATCCAAGAATCGTGGAAGAAAAGCTGATAACATATTTACCTCCTAAGGAAAAATTAGAATATTTAAATAACAGCATTGAAAATGGTGAAGGAGTTGTTATTTAATGGCTAGAAAGAAAAAGAATAAAGGTGAAGGCTTAAGAGGCGATGAATGGATGGCAACTTATGCTGATACTGTAACTTTATTGCTTACTTTCTTCGTTTTGTTATATTCAATGGCTACTGTTGATGCGGAAAAAACAAAAAGTATTTCTAATGCTTTTACATCAATGCTGAGTGGACAAAGTGGTGATAGCATAATGGAGTATAACATGTATAATGGGGAAGTGCCTTTAATTGGAGGAGAAACTGAAGATAATATAGAAGGTGGAGAATCATTAACAGAACAAGAAAAAATGTATAAGAATGTTAAAGAATTTGTTAACGAAAATAATTTAGGTTCTGTTGTAGATATAATTGACAATGAAAGAGGAGTTGTAATACAACTAAGAGATAATGTCTTATTTGAAACTTCAAGTTCTGATTTAAGAGAAGATAGTAAGGAAGTACTTAATAAAATTAATTCACTCATTGCATCTGTAGATAATCAAATATTAGTTGAAGGTCACACAGATAATAGACCTATAAATACAGGTAGATTCCCATCAAACTGGGAATTATCTGCTGATAGAGCAGTAAATGTAGTTAAATATTTTATAGAAGTAATGGGACAAGATCCTTCAAGATTTAGTGCAGCAGGATATGGAGAGTACCATCCAGTAGCACCTAATGATACTTATGAGAATATGGCTAAAAATAGAAGAGTTGATATTTTAATTGTGACAACTGAAAAGGAGGAAGAATAAAATGGCTGAAAGTAAGCAAGAGAAAAAAAAGGGTAGTAAATTAATTATAATCATTGTTATTCTAGCAATTTTTGGTGGGGGAACATTTGGAGGAGTATATTACTTTATGAATAAGAATAATGCCTCACAGCCAGTTGTTATAGAAGAAGCTTTTTTTGAAGTTGGAGAGATATTTGTAAATTTAAGTGATGAAGGATCAAAGAGATATGTTAAGCTAAATCTTTCAATAGGTTATGATAAAAATAATAAAGATTTAGTAAAAGAAATAGAAGATAAAAAAGTTGTGCTTAGAGATGTAGCAATATTTTATGTGAAATCTTGCAAGGCTAGTAGTTTTGAGCCAGCTAATGAAGCAGTGCTAAAAGGTGATATGATTACTAGAATGAATCAAAAGTTAAAGTCAGGATTGATAAAGGATGTATATATAAGTGATATTATAGTACAATAGAAGGAAGTAGAGTTAAAAGATGGATTTAACATTTATGATATTTAAGTTAATATTTGCACTTACAGTGGTACTAGGACTTATGTATTTAGTATTTAAAATAAGCGGAAATAGACTTAATAAGTTTAATGAAGGAAAATATGTAAAAGTATTAGAAAGAGTTCAGATAGCTAAAGACACTTCAATAGTAGTGGTAAAGATTGGGAAAAAAGGATATATAATGAGTTCATCTAATAATAATAGTGAAAAGATAGATGAAATATCTGAAGAAGAGATATTGCTTTTAGAAGAGGAGAAAAGAAGAGAAAAAGAAAAGATTAATCAGCAATATGAAGTAGCTATTAAGGGTTTAAAATCTAAAATAAATAAACTTAGAAATAAATATAACTAAAAGGAAGATTTGTATGAGTAAAAAGAAAAAGTATATATTTATAATGTTTTTAGCATTAGCTTTAATAGTCACCTTTGATAAAAGTGTAAGTGCTGAGCCTATAAATATACCAAACGTTAATATTTCGGTAGGTGGTGAATCTACTTCTCCTCAAAACTATGTTGATAATATTAAATTATTAATAATATTAACTATTTTAACATTATTACCTTCCATAATAATAATGATGACATCTTTTACAAGAATAATAGTTGTATTTTCATTTTTAAAAAATGCTTTAGGAGCACAACAATCTATACCAAATCAAATACTTATTGGACTAGCATTATTTTTAACTATATTTATAATGCAACCAGTTTACAGTGATATAAATAACAATGCATTTAAGCCTTTTATGGAAAATACAATAACTCAAGATGAAGCTATGGAGGCTGGAAGTAAGCCTTTAAGGGAATTTATGTTAAAGCAAACAAGACAAAAAGATTTAGAATTATTTATTGAAGCATCAAAATTAGATAAAGAAGAAATAACAAGAGATAATATTCCATTAACTGTTGTTATACCAGCTTTTGCAATAAGTGAATTAAAAACAGCATTCCAAATAGGCTTTTTACTGTTTATACCTTTCTTAATAATAGATATGGT
The DNA here is from genome assembly GCF_017888565.1 of Clostridium sp. Taxonomy (GTDB): domain Bacteria; phylum Bacillota; class Clostridia; order Clostridiales; family Clostridiaceae; genus Clostridium. The sequence goes on along the minus strand of NZ_JAGHFX010000080.1, from coordinate 107,035 downwards.
TGTAGCAAGTGTTCTTATGTCTATGGGAATGTTTATGGTGCCGCCTGTAATGGTAGCATTACCATTTAAATTATTATTATTTGTAATGGTAGATGGTTGGTATTTAATGGTTAAATCATTAATAATGAGCTTTGGAGGATAGGTAATATGTATGAGTGAAAATTTAATAATAGGAATTGTTAGAGATGCATTATATACATCATTAAAAGTAGCAGGTCCTATATTAGTAGTATCAATTTTAATTGGATTAATAATAAGTATATTTCAAGCAACCACTCAAATACAAGAACAAACATTAACCTTTGTTCCAAAACTTATAGGAATTGCAGCTGTAGGACTAATGTTATCAAGCTTTATGTTACATACACTAGTATCTTTTACAGAAAGAATATTTGAACTTATTATTAAAATATCTACTTAGGGGGTAGGTAAAGTATGATAGATACAACCTACTTTTTAGCCTTATTTTTTATATTTTTAAGGGTTACAGCTTTTTTTGCTATAACAAATGTATTTTTTCCAAATGGAACACCAAAAACATTAAAAGCTATGTTTTCATTAATATTTTCCTTCGCATTACTTGGAGGAATAGATTATTCAAATATAAATTCAATAACTAGCAATTATTATTTAGTTATTTATATGATTTCAGAAGTTACTAATGGATTAATTCTTGGATTAATTTCTAATATTGCTTTTGAAGTAGTACTTATGGCAGGAAGTTTAATAGATGTACATATAGGATTGAGTATGGTTAATACAATAGATCCAAACAGTAAAACAAGTACCACTATAAGTGGTAATTTGCTTCATTATGTAGCACTTATGATTTTCTTCGTAGTAGATGGACATCATATGCTTATTAAATCCCTTATTGAAAGCTTTATAATACTACCAATGGGTAAAGGGCTATTATACCCTGATACAATGATGGTACTTATAGAAGTTATAGCGAAGTATTTTGTGATAGGATTGAAAATTGCAATACCAATAGTATTGATAATTATATTAACAGATCTTTGTATGGGACTTATTTCAAGAGCTGTCCCTCAAATAAATGTGATGATACTCGGTATGCCAGTTAAAATGTTGGTTGGTATAATCGCCATATCAATATCATTACCTATTATAATAAAGTTATTTGTTAGTAGCATAAGTTACTTACCAGATATATTTAGAAAAATAATGACAACTGTCCCTTTAGTTTTCTTAATTGGAGCAGATGAAAAAACAGAAGAGGCTACTCCAAAGAAGAAAAGTGATTCTAGAAAAAAAGGGCAAATAGCAAGAAGTAAAGATGTGGGGCTTGCAATTACAATGATAGCTACTGTATTAGTTATTGTTGCATTAAGCGGGTTTATAGTATCTTCTTTAAAAGATAATGTAGTTTATTTTCTAGGAGATATGGGATCCATAGAAGTTACGGAAAATAGTATAAAGGGTATAAATACTCTTATAATAAGTAAGGCAGCAATTGTAATAATGCCAGTTATTTTACCTATAATGATAGCTGGAGTTGCTGCAAGCTTAATTCAATCTGGATTTCTAGTAGTTAAGGATGCTATAAAGCCTTCCTTTGGAAAACTTAATCCTATTAATGGATTTAAAAATATGTTTTCTAAAAAATCTTTAGTTGAATTAATAAAGAATTTAATACTTATATCAATAGTTATATTTTTAGCTTATTCATATATAAGAGATAACTTTGATAAAATAATGCAAATTGGAAATTTATATTTACCTACTTTAGGAGTTGAGGTTAAATCTTTAATAGTCGGCATATTTGTGAAGGTATGTATATTATTAGTTGTAATTGCAATTATAGATTATGTTGTGCAATATATGCTTTTTCAAAAAGATATTAGAATGACTAAGCAAGAAATTAAGGAAGAATACAAACAAATTGAGGGAGATCCTCAAATTAAATCTAAAATAAAACAAAGACAAAGGGAAATGTCACAAAGGAGAATGATGCAATCAGTTGGAGAAGCCACTGTTGTAATTACAAACCCTACTCATTTAGCTGTGGCAATTAAATATGAAGAAGGGAAGGAAGCACCTAAGGTTGTGGCTAAGGGAGCTGATGCTATAGCAATAAAGATCAAAGAAAAGGCTATAGAATCTAAAGTTCCTATAATAGAAAATAAACCCTTAGCAAGAATGATATTTGAATCAGTAGAAATTGATAAAGAAGTTCCACAAGATATGTATCAAGCTGTGGCAGAAGTATTAGCTATGGTATATAAATTGGATAAGAAAAAAAGACGTACTAGATAATAAAGGATGGGATAAGGTTGCTTGCAAACAATAAAATTGATATTAAAAAAAATATGGATATATTAGTAGCCTTTGGTGTTTTAGGTATTGTACTTATGATAATAATACCTCTTCCACCACTAATTTTAGATATTCTATTAGCATTTAATATTACACTATCAGCTGTAATTATAATGATAACTATGTTTACTACAAATGTATTGCAATTATCAGTGTTTCCAACATTATTACTTGTAACAACACTTTTTAGATTAGGTCTTAATATATCATCTACAAGACTTATATTAAGTGAAGGTGATGCAGGAAGCATAATTGAAGCCTTTGGAGAGTTTGTTATTGGGGGAAATTATGTTGTTGGTATAATAATATTCTTAATTATAGTAATTATACAATTCGTAGTAATAACTAATGGAGCCGGAAGAGTTTCAGAAGTATCAGCAAGATTTACTTTAGATGCTATGCCAGGTAAACAAATGAGTGTAGATGCTGATTTAAATGCTGGAATAATTGATGAAGTAACTGCAAGAAAAAGAAGACAGGATTTGCAATCAGAAGCGGACTTTTATGGAGCTATGGACGGGGCATCTAAGTTCGTAAAAGGAGATGCGATAGCTGGGATAATAATAACCATAATTAATATAATAGCAGGTATTGTTATTGGAGTAATGGGAGGTATGGATTTTGAACAAGCTGGAGAATTATATACAAGACTTACCATTGGAGATGGATTAGTTAGTCAAATACCAGCATTATTAATATCTACAGCATCAGGTATATTAGTAACTAGGTCAGGATCTTCTGATAACTTTGGTAAAACCTTTAGTAAACAGCTTACTGCATTCCCTGTTGCACTTGGAATAGTTTCTGCGGTAATGTTCTTCTTAGCATTAATACCAGATATGCCAAAGCTTCCATTTTTATTAGCGGCAGTTACAGGAACCATTGCTACATATCTTTTAATAAAGGAAGATCAGAAAAATCAAGAAGCTGAGCTTGCAAAGGAAGAGGAAGAGTATACAGAAATGGAAAGAAAAGAACCAGAAAATGTAATGAGTTTAATTTCTGTAGAACCTATGGAAGTAGAAATAGGTTACGGATTAATTCCTTTAGCTGATGAGTCAACAGGCGGAGATTTACTTCAAAGAATTGCATCTGTTAGAAGGCAATGTGCAATAGAGATGGGTGTTGTTGTACAACCTATTAGAATAAGAGATAATCTTCAATTAAAAACAAATGAGTATGTAATAAAGATAAGGGGAACTGTTATAGCATCATCAGAACTTATGGCTAATATGCTACTTTGCATGGATCCTTCTGGTGATAATTCTCAAATTGCAGGGATAAGAACTATTGAACCTACATTTAATTTACCAGCAGTATGGATAAATAAAGATCAAAGAGAAGAAGCAGAAATAAAAGGTTTAACAGTTGTAGATCCAACTACAGTTATGGTTACACATTTAACTGAAACTATAAAAGCTCATTCATATGAGTTACTTGGAAGACAAGAAGTTCAATTAATAGTAGATAATACTAGAGAGAAATATAGTACAGTTGTGGAAGAACTTATTCCAGATTTAATGACAATAGGAGAGCTACAAAAAGTATTGCAAAATTTATTAAGAGAAAAGGTTCCAATAAAAGATATGGTTACAATAATGGAATCTTTAGCAGATAACTCAAGACTTACAAAGGATTTAGAACTTTTAACAGAGTATGTTAGATTTGCTTTAGCAAGAACGATTTGTAATCAAGTAATAGATGAAGATAGAAGTATAACAGTAGTTACTTTATCTCCACAAATAGAGGAAATAATAGCAGCAAATACTCAAAAATCTATGCAAGGATCATTCCCAGCTGTTGATCCAGATACAACTACTAGAATACTTGATTGTGTAAGAGATACTCTTGATAGAATATATTTTTACAATAATCAACCTGTTATATTAGTATCACCTAATATAAGGCCAGTATTTAGAAAGCTTATAGAAATGGTATTTCCACATGTGATGGTTATATCATTAAATGAGATTCCAAATGATGTAGAAATAAGAACTGAAGGAGTTGTATCATTGTAATGGTAATTAAAAAATATTTAGTCAAAAATATGAATGAGGCTCTTACTAGGATAAGATATGAATTAGGCAAAGATGCTATTATAATAAGCCAAAGAAAAGTAAAAGAATCTGGTATTAAGGGGTATTTTATGCCTAAATTAATTGAAGTCACAGCAGCTTTAGAAAATAACAAAATAGACAAAAAGAATAAATTTAATATAGAAAATAAAAATCAAATAGATTTTAAGGACTCAATAGATAGTATTAAAAAGATAATAGATGATAGTAAAGATAGCAAGATTGATAAAGCTCAACAGATTAATAAAGAAGTGAATTTAACAAATACAGATAATATAAAAGAAGAAGTAAAAGAAATCAAAGATTTGCTAAATAGAGTTATTAAAAATACTAATAAAGAGGAAGAGAAAGATATAGTATTAGAATATTTAAAAGATATGGATATTGATGATGAAATAATAAAAGAAATATTAACTAATAAATATGATAATATAGATGAATTTAAAAAATATTTTAAAGAATTATTAGAAAATGAAATTGAGGTTTGTACTGAAAGTTTAAGTGGCAAAGTAGTTTTGGTAGGACCAACAGGAGTTGGAAAAACCACGACTATAGCAAAGCTTGCAGGAAGATTAGCATTAATAGAAAAAAAGAAGGTTGGTTTAATTACAATAGATACATATAGGATTGGTGCTGTAGAACAATTAAAAACTTATGCAGAAATTATGAATATTCCATTTAAAGTAGTTATAACTTTAAAGGAAATGGAAGATGCAGTTAGTGAGCTTGAAAATTGTGATGTAATATTAATTGATACAACTGGAAGAAGCAGTAAAAATACTATGCAAATATCAGAACTTAGAGCCTTTACTCAAAAAGTAAATGCAGATCATATAGCATTAGTGATAAGTGGAACAACTAAAAATAGAGATATACAAACTATAATAAATGGATATAGTGAAATTGGCTATGAAAAAATGATAATAACAAAGCTTGATGAAACTAGCTCATATGGATGTATATACAATATTATAAAGAAGGCACAAAAGCCTATAGCATATATTACTACTGGTCAAAACGTTCCAGATGATATTAGAATCCCATTAAAAAGTGAAATTTCAAAACTTATTCTTGGGGAGGAAACTATATGTTAGATCAAGCTGAAAGCTTAAGAAAACTAGCAAGAGGTGAAGTTCTGGAGGAACAAAAAAGAAAGGCTAGGATTATTACAGTAACCTCAGGCAAGGGCGGTGTTGGGAAAAGTAATTTTGTAGTGAATCTAGCAATTACATTAGTACAAAAGGGAAAAAAAGTTTTAATATTTGATGCAGATATAGGAATGGGAAACGATGATGTATTAATGGGCATATATCCTAAAAATAGTGTTTTAGATTTAATTAATGGTAAATTAGCAATAGAAGATATTATTGTTAACGGACCAGAAGGGGTTAAACTATTGCCAGGTGGAAGTGGACTTAATAATATAGAAGATATTCAGCAAAATCAAAGAGATTTGTTTTTAAAAAAGATAGAGATGTTAGAGGGTTTTGATTATATTTTTATAGATACAGGAGCAGGAATAAGTAGAAGTGTTTTGGCTTTTATTGCATGTTCTGATGAAGTAATATTAGTAACTACTCCTGAACCAACATCATTAACAGATGGATATAGTCTATTAAAAGCAGTAGATCATTTCAAAATAAAAGATAAAGCAAGCATAGTAGTTAATAAGATTTTAGAAAAAAAAGAGGGAGATCAAACTTTTTCAAAATTTAAAATGGCAGTTAATAGGTTTTTAAAGTTAGATGTAAAATTTTTAGGAGTTGTATATGAAGATAGAAAGCTTATAATGTCTGTAAGAGAACAGCTTCCGTTTGTAATAGGATATCCAAATTGTGATGCAGCTAAATGTATAAAAACTATAGCCGAAAAAATTATAGGTGAAAAAAAGGAAACTATGGGAGTAGGAGCTCAAGGGTTGTTTAAAAAATTATTTAATATTTTTTCTTAGGGGGTTAGTCATGGCAAAGTTAGAACTTGGGATAAATTGCAAAATTGACGTTTTATGGGAGGAAAGTATGTATAAGTCTTCAATCCAAGATATAAAGGATGATGAAATACTAATAACAATTCCAGTAAGCGATGGCATTTATTTAACGCTAAAAGATGGAAGTGAAATAGAGCAAATTTTTTATGATGATAAAGGAAATGTATTTGGATATAAGAATAAGGTGTTAGGTAGAATAACAGAAAAAGATATACCATTTTATAGAATAAGTAAGCCTTATGATATAACAAGGATTCAAAGAAGAGACTATGTAAGAGTTAATGTTGTACAAGTTATAAATTATATAAAGGAAGAAGAGTTAAAATCAAATATTAGCGGAGAAGAAAAATATGAGCATGCATTACTTCTTGATTTAAGTGGTGGTGGTATGCGAATTAAGATAAAGGAAGAAGTAAAAGCTTCAGATATTATAATTGCAAATTTAACATATGATAATGAAAAAATATCTGTAAGAGGTAGAGTAATAAGAGTTGATAAATCAGAAGATAAAAAATACATATGCGGTATAAATTTTGATGATATAGATAATGGAACAAGAGAAAAAATAATAAAAACAGTATTTACAATAATGAGAAAACAAAGAGAACTTATTTAAGAGGAGGCCATTAGTATGGAATGTCAAAGCCCTATAATTCATAAAGAACAAATAGTCGAAAAGTATATACCATTAGTTAAATATTTGGCCTCTAGAGTTATGCTCGGTAAAACTAAGTATATAGAATATGAGGATTTAGTGAGCTACGGAATTGTTGGGCTTTTAGATGCAATTAATAGATATGATTCAACTAAAGGAATGAAGTTTTCATCTTATGCAACTCTAAGAATAAAAGGAGCCATGATTGATGAAATAAGAAAATGTAGGCCAATTTCAAAAGGGGCTATGGATAAATTAGCAAAGTATAATGAGTGTGTTGAAAAGCTTCAAAATAGATATATGAGAGAACCAAGTTTACAAGAAATTGCACAAGAATTAAATATATCGGAGCAAGAGGTTTCTCAAGTTGAAAACTATATTAATTACATGTCCATAATGTCTTTGGAATCTATAATTTATTCTGATGATGATGATGTAACTATAATGGAAACTTTAGAAGATAAAAATTCTATTTCTCCTGAAGAAACTTTAGAAGATAAAGAAAAATTAGAGATTCTTGCAGAAGCAATTGAAAAATTAAAAGATAAAGACAAGCTTATTTTAAATTTATATTATTATGAGAAGCTAACACTAAAAGAAATTGGACAAATTTTAGAAGTCTCAGAATCTAGAGTTTGTCAATTACATAGTAGAGCAATAAGAAACTTGAGAGTAGTAATGCAAAAAATAAATTATATATAAAAAGTAAATCATTTTGAACATAATAGGAGGGAGAAGGTTATGCTTCCTATATTAATAATCCTAATAGGAATTATGCTTATAATTTTAAATGTTAAGGCAATAAAAAAAGAAAATAAATCATTCGGTAAAATATTAGAGAGAGAAGAATCAAATAATGATAAAGATTATGATTTGGAGATAATAGCTATACGAAAGGATTTAGCAGAAACTGTTTTAGACCTACAGAAAGAAATTGAGGATTTAAAAATTTCAATAAATAATATTAAGAATTCTAAGATAGTAGACGATAATAAAATAAATATAGCAAGTTTTAAAGAAGAGGATTCAGAGAATAGTTTCAAAAAAGATTATAATACTAATAATTTTAATGAAGATGTAATATCTGAAATAAATTTTTCTAATAAGTCAAACATTTCAGATAACAATTTTAAAAGTGATAAGTTAAAGAAAGTAAAAATGCTTTTAGAAAATGGATTAACTGATGATAAAATATGTGAAGAGCTATCCATAGGTAAGGGGGAAGTACTATTAATAAAAAGTTTATTAAAAAGTTAACTATAATATTTGATTTCTTAACAGATAGAAAAATACTTATGGGAATAGGAATAGGCATGGTATTAACTTCGATTTTTATGTTTGGATATAGTTATAATAAAGAGATTTCTAATGATAAGATAGAGGAAAAGGCTAGAGGTCTTGGAATGCACTATGATGATGAATGTAAAGTACTATTTAAAGGGGATGAGGGCAATGATTAGAAGTCTATATACAGCTGTATCAGGATTAATATCACTAGAAAATAGGCAAAATAATATTACAAGCAATATGACTAATGCTAATACAACAGGCTTTAAAGGCGATAATTTATCAATAAAAAGTTTTGATGAAGTTATGATACAAAATAGAGATAAAGTAGTTAATGGCAATAATGTAGTACAAAAATTAGGAACTATAAGCTTAGGATCAGAAATAGATAGCGTTGATACAGCATTTACTCAAGGGCTTATAAAAAGCACAGATAAACAAACCGATTTTGCAATAGAGGGAAGAGGCTTTTTTGCTGTGCAAAGACAAACTAATAATGGTAATGAAATATTATATACAAGAGATGGTAATTTTAAAGTTGGAAATGATGGATACCTAATAAATACTAATGGTGATAAGATTCTTGGGATGAATAAAAACACAGGTGCACTTGATCCTATATTTGTTGGTGGAGATAAGTTTATATTAGATCAAAATAATAATCTTTACGTAGGAAATAGATCAACTCATACTTTGGCAACGGCTGATTTTAGCGATTATGGAAATTTACAAAAGATAGGAGATAACTACTTTAGAGGAGAAAATCCTATATATAATGCACAAGTTTGGGTTACACAAGGAGCATTAGAAGGTTCTAATGTAAACATTTCTAATGAAATGGTTAATATGATAACTACAATGAGAAACTTTGAAACTAATCAAAAAATAGTACAAACTATTGATGAAACTTTAGGAAAGGCTGCAAATGAAATAGGAGCAGTTAAATAGTAGGAGGAGAATTTATGTTAAGAACATTATGGACTGGTAAAACAGGAATGAATGCAAATCAAGATAAGTTAGATGCAATTTCAAATAATATAGCAAACTCAACTACTATGGGATATAAAAAAATAGAAGTTGGTTTCAAAGATTTACTTACAGAGTCTTTAGATAGAAATGGAATTCCACTTAATGATAAAGATTCAGTAATTGGAACCGGTACAAGAACGTCAGAATGGTTTAGAGATAACTCACAAGGTATGCTTCAAGAAACTTTAAGAAGCACTGATTTATCAATAGATGGCCTAGGATATTTTAAAATTATTTCTGATAATGGACAAGAAGCATATACAAGAGATGGAGCTTTAGCTATTGATGCTAGAGGTAGACTTGTAGATAATAGAGGAAATAAATTAGAATTAAATTACTTAAATGGGTACTCAGAAGATAATGTTGTTTTTAATAAAGATAACTTTTTAGTAGATAAAAAGGGACAAGTATATATAAAAGATAAAGAAAACTTTATACAAGTAGCTGAAATTCCAGTATATACAGCAGTAGGAGATAGGGCTTTCATATCAATAGGAGATAATTTATTTACTCCATCACCAGGAGTAGAAGTTCAAAGAACAACAAACTTTGATATATACCAAGGAACACTGGAAGGTTCAAATGTTGATGTTGCAACAGAATTTTCAGAAATGATAGTAACACAAAGAGCTTTCGAACTTAGCTCAAGAGGAGTAAAAACTGCAGACGAAATGTGGGGAATGATTAATAATATGAGAGCTAGGTAATTAAGCAAAGCTTAATTATAATTTATAATTGACAATGGATAATGGATAATTAATGAAATAATTCAAAAGAGTTGAATTATAAAATAAAAAATTAAGGCTGAGAAAATCTCAGCCTTTTTTTATTTTATAATTCTCAATTGCTAATTATTTATTATCAATTATAAAGATGATACTGCCGCAGTTATTGGTGGAACTACTTGTTTCTTTCTTGAAAGTACTCCATCTAAGAATGCAGTACTATCTTGTAATGTAACGTTGAATGCTTTTTCTACTATTTCTGGTCTATCTCCAGCAACTAGTATTTGTGATCCTTCGTTAAGTATGTCTGTAAGTAGTAACATTACCATATCTAATTTAGCTTCTTTTGCTTTAGTATTCATATAAGCTAACATTTCATCTTTAAGTGGCATAAACCCTTCAATATCCATTGTATTAACTTGAGCTATACCAACTCTTGTATCTTCAATTCCAAATGGCTTGAAGTCTTGGTTAAAGATTTGTTCTACTGTTTTTCCTTTTAATGAAGTACCAGCTTTAAACATTTCTTTAGCAAATTCTTCTACATTTATTCCAGCTATTTCTGCAAGCTTTAAGCAAATACTTTTGTCTTGAGGAGTACAAGTTGGGCTTCTAAATAGTAATGTATCTGAAATTATTGCACCACATAAAAGTCCAGCAGCTTGTTTTGATGGTCTTATTCCATTTTCAAAGAAGCATTTACCAACTATAGTAGAAGTACTTCCTATAGGCTCACTTCTAAAGTATAATGGACCACTAGTTTGAATATCTGCTACTCTATGATGATCTATTATTTCTAGAATTTCTGCTTCTTCAAGTCCATCAACAGATTGGCTTCTTTCATTATGGTCAACTTGAATAATTTTCTTTTTATAATTAGAAATTAAATGATATCTTGATACTGTACCAAGAACCTTACCATTTTCAGAAATAACAGGATAGCTTCTATATCTAGTATCTATCATAACCTTCTTTACATCTTCTACTAATTCATCAGTTGAGAATGTTACTAATTTATCTTTAATCATAACATATCCAACAGGAATACTTTGAACTATAAGTCTTGAAGCTGTAAATGAATCGTGTGGTGTAGTTATAACACTTATATTAGATTTTTTAGCTTTTTCAATTATTTTATTAGTTGGAGTATGAGATCCAGTTATTATTAATAGAGATATATTAAGATCAAGTAAAGCATCTTGAACTTCTTCTCTATCTCCAACTATAGCGATATCTCCAGCTTCTATATGATCTTTCATACTTTCTGGCTTCATTGCTGAAACAACTATCTTTCCAGGGAAAGTTTTTCTTTCAGTATTAACATAAATTTCTTTTGCAGATAATGTATCTACTATATTTTCAAAAGAGGTATTACTCTTAGCTAAAATTCTATTATCCCATATATCCATATAACATGAAGTTAAGTTAGATACAGCTAAAACTCCAAGTAAATGATCATTTTCATCAGCTACTGGAAGAGTCTTTATATTTTTATCTCTCATTATATTCCATGCAGTTTTTAATGAAAGCTCAGGTGATACAGGAGTTATTCTATCAAACTCTAAATCTTCAACTTTTAATTTTACAGTTTTTAACAATTGAGGAGCTTCAACTCCAAAATAGTCAAGAATATATTGAGTTTCTTGACTAACGTTTCCTAATCTTACTGGTATTGCAGGTAGTTTGCCTGTCTTATTTTTAAATTCAGCATATGAAAAAGCTGCACATATTGAATCAGAATCTGGATTCTTATGTCCAGTTACATAAATTACATCTTTCAAATTATTACCCTCCTTAGTTAATTCACATATATGTTTCAATTATAATCTACATGATTAAAAGTGTCAGTATATATAAAAGTTAATATACATATTAGAAAAAATAGCAAAATTGAACGCATATATTATTAAATTTTTAGATAAGTTACTATAATAATAAATTTCCTTATATACTATCAATAACTTAAATGTTTATTAAAATGTTAAATCTTTATTGTAACTTATATACATATTCTATATTTATATTTTAAATTTGTAAAGATATCTATATAAAGTATGTGTAGAAATTTGTACATTTAAACTAGATGATTAAGAATTCTAAAAATAAAGATAAAAAATAATTCGACTAACATAGCAATTATTAAAAAAAATCATATCTTTGAATTTACTAAATATAATATATAGAAACTAAATTAAGGAGGACAACCGGTGATACAAGAACGAGAAATATCTAGGGGACTATCTACAAAGGAAGCAGAAAAGAGACAAAGTACTTATGGATTAAATGAATTATCTCACAAAAAGAAAACATCGCCTGTAGTAATATTTTTATCTCAATTTAATGATTTTATTGTTTGGGTATTAATAGCTGCTACTGTAATATCTGGCTTAATGGGAGATACTGCAGATGCTATAACGATACTTATTATAGTTGTTGTAAATGCAATAATGGGATTTGTTCAAGAATATAGAACAGAAAAATCCTTGGAAGCATTAAATGAATTAGCAGCACCAACTTGTAAAGTTATTAGGGATGGAGTATTAAAAGTATTAAATTCAATAGAAGTTACTATAGGTGATTTAGTAATTTTAGAAGCTGGTGATAGAATTCCAGCAGATGGTACATTTGTTGAATCATCAGGAATAATGATTGATGAATCACTTTTAACTGGAGAGTCAGTTGGAGTATCTAAAGATTCAAAAAGAGGAAAAAACCAAGGATTTATGGGAACTACAGTATTAAAAGGAAGAGGTATTTTACTTATTGATGGTATTGGAATGAATACTGAAATGGGAAAAATAGCAAATCTTCTAGATAATATTGAAGAAGAAAAATCTCCATTAAGAGAGAGATTAGATTCACTAGGTAAAATATTAGTAGTATTATGCTTAACAATTTGTGCAGTTGTAACAGTACTTGGAATACTTAGAGGTAATGAAATAGCAGAAATGTTCTTACTTGGAGTTTCATTAGCTGTTGCTGCAATACCAGAAGGGTTAGCAGCTATTGTAACTGTTGCATTAGCATTAGGTGTATCTAGAATGTTAAAGAAAAATGCTCTAGTAAGAAAATTACCAGCAGTAGAAACTTTAGGATGTACTTCTGTAATATGTTCAGATAAAACAGGAACATTAACACAAAATAAAATGACAGTAAAAGAAATATATATGAATGGTAAAATTTGCGATCTAGATAAGGAACAATTGACTAACCATTCAACTATGATGAAAGCTTTAGTTTACTGTAATGATTGTAATTATGATTTTAATGTTAAAAACATAGAAAAGGCTCTGCATGGAGATCCAACTGAAACAGCATTAATAAAAGCTTTCTTTAAAGATGTTAATTTACTTAAAGCTTTTGTATCTAATGCAAAAAGAATTTATGATATTCCATTTGATTCCTCAAGAAAGATGATGAGTGTTATAGTTAGAGAAGGAACAAAGGAAGTTTGTTATATGAAGGGAGCTCCAGAAAGAGTTATTGAAAGGTGTACCCACATATTAGAAAATGGAACTGTAAAGCCTTTAACAGCGCAAAAGAAAAAGCAAGTTGCATCTTATATAGAAGCAATGTCAAATAGAGCTTTAAGATGTATAGCTGCTGCATATAAAGAAACTGGATTAGTAAAAAATGAAGGGCTAGAAAAAGACTTGATATTCTTAGGTGTTGCAGGAAGTATTGATCCACCAAGATTAGAAGTTAGAGATGCTGTTCTTAAATGTAAACTTGCTGGGATACAACCTGTAATGATAACGGGAGATCATAAGAATACAGCACTTGCAATAGCAAAATCAATAAATATTTGTAACACAGATGATCAAGCTATGACCGGTGAAGAAATTGAAAAGACTAGTGATGAAGACCTTATGAAGAAAGTTAAAAATGTAAGAGTATTTGCAAGAGTATCTCCACATCATAAGCTTAGAATAGTAAAAGCCTTTAAAAAGCAAAATAATATTGTTGCAATGACTGGAGATGGTGTTAATGATGCTCCAGCAATAAAAGAAGCTGATATAGGGATTGCTATGGGTATATCTGGAACAGATGTAACTAAAGAAGCTGCATCAATGGTATTAATGGATGATAATTTTGCAACTATAGTATCTGCTGTGGAAGAAGGTAGAATAATATATGATAATATAAGAAAATTTATAAGATATCTATTATCTTGTAATTTAGGTGAAGTATTAACTATGTTCTTAGCGTCATTATTTTACTTGCCTAATCCACTTACTCCAATACAAATATTATTTGTTAACTTAGCAACAGATGGGTTACCAGCAATTGCTCTTGGAGTAGATCCTGCTGATAAAGATATAATGATGCAACAACCAAGAGAAAAAAGTGAAGGTATTTTTGCAAGAGGGTTATGGTCAAAGATTGTAGTAAGAGGCTGTTTAATTGGAATTTGTACTTTACTTTCATTTATGACAGGAAGATTATATGGAATGGATTTAGCTACATGCAGAACACTTGCATTAACAACACTTGTTATGTCACAATTATTACATGTTTTTGAGTGTAGATCAGAAAGACATTCTATTTTTGAAATTAAAGTATTTACTAATCCATATTTAGTTGGAGCTGTAACTTTTTCAATGCTTATGGTATGTTCAATATTATATGTACCATTCTTAGCAAGTATATTTAATACAGTTCCATTAAAGTTAGGACAATGGGCTATAGTTTTATTCTACTCAGGAATAATTTTCTTAATAAATAGTTTATATTTATTTATAAAATCAAAAAAATAATAATATATAATTTCAATTGTTATTTTGATTAAATAAGCAAATTGATTATTTATTATTATACTGTTATTAATGAGATAGAATATAATTAAAGTATGTAAATAAAAAAATATGAATTAAAATATAGGGGTGACGTCAAGCCCCTATATTTTTTTGAGAAAAAATATATGTTTTCTAAATGAAGACACTTGTATTTCAATAAAGAACATGATAATATATTGGTAAAGGGTGGTAGAGCAAAATTTGGGGTGATTTTATGAGATTTATTAGTACCAGAGGAGGAGAAGTTAATATATCTTCTTCAAAAGCAATTATAAATGGAATTTCTAGTGATGGTGGGTTATATGTTCCAGAAAAATTTCCTAATTTATATGAAAAGATAAAAAATAAAAAAAATCTTAAATATGAGGAAATTTCTTTTGAGATAATTAAAGAGTTTTTTACAGATTTTACTTTTGAGGAAATCAAATTTGCAGTAGATAAATCATATAGAAATCGATTTAAAGTTATAGAGGAAAATGGATTTTTAGAGCTATATCATGGACCAACAGCTGCATTTAAAGATGCAGCACTATTATTTCTTCCTCAAATAATGAAGATAGCAAAGGAAAAAGAAAATATAAAGGATGAAATTATTATTCTAGCAGCCACTTCAGGGGATACTGGAAAAGCAGCATTAGAGGGATTTAGTGATATAGATGGATTTAAAGTACTTGTATATTATCCAAATGATGGGGTAAGTCCAGTACAAAAAATGCAGATGTTAACTCAAAAAGGTAGTAACGTAGAAGTTATTGGTATTAAAGGTAACTTTGACGAAGCTCAAAGAGGCGTAAAAGATATATTTGGGGATAACGAGTTTAAAGAAAGGATGCTAAGAAAAGGAATTAGGATTTCTTCTGCAAACTCAATTAATATCGGAAGGTTAATTCCACAAATAGTATATTACTATTATGGATACTTTCAATTAGTAAATAAGCAAAAAATAAAATTAGGGGATAAGATAAATGTTTCAGTTCCAACGGGGAATTTCGGAAATATATTAGCTGCATATTATGCAAAGGAAATGGGGCTTCCTATTGCAAAGTTTATATGTGCATCTAATGAAAATAAGGTCTTAACTGATTTCTTTAATGAAGGAATATATGATAAAAGAAGAGGACTTATAATAACAGAATCTCCATCTATGGATATATTGGTTTCTTCTAATTTAGAAAGACTTTTATTTGAAGCAACTGGACGAGACTGCAATGAAATAAAAACATTAATGGAAGAGTTGAAAAATAACGGATTATACAGTATTAGTAAAAAAACTAGAGAATTCTTAAAAGACTTCTATGGAAATTATGCTAATACAAGAGAGGTATATAAAGCAATAAAAGATTTATATGAAAAAGAGGGCTATTTAATTGATACTCATACAGCTGTAGCTTATGTAGTTTTAAATAAATATATTAAATCTACAGGAGATACAACCCCATATTTGATTGCTTCAACAGCAAGTCCATATAAATTTCCAAGAAACATCACAAATGCTTTAGAAATAGATACTAATAAGGATAATGATTTTGAATTAATAAAAAGATTAAATGAATTTTGTGGAGTAAATATTCCAACTAATTTAAAAAATCTAGATAAGAAAAAAGTTCTTCATAATAATATTTGTAGTGCTAATAATATGAGACAAGCTCTTGAAGAGTTTGTGGGAGAAAATATATGATAAGAGTTAGAGTACCAGCAACATCCGCTAATATAGGACCAGGATTTGATTCTTTAGGAATAGCTTTTAACTTATATAATGAATATGAGTTTTCTGAATGCGAAAAAGGAATTCATTTTTATGGGTTCAAGAATGAGTTTTGCAATAAGGAAAATATAGTATATAAGGCTATGAATATATGTTTTGAGAAATATAATTTTAAACCTAAAGGATTAAATATAAAATTAATTAAAGAGGATATACCTATTTCAAGGGGACTAGGATCAAGCTCTAGCTGCATTGTTGCAGGTTTATTAGGCGCTAATTATATTATGAAAAATCAATTAAGTATAGAGGAACTTTTTAAAATAGGTGTTGATATTGAGGGACATCCAGATAATATAGCTCCAGCCTTTTTTGGTGGGATGGTTGTATCTGTCATGGAAGAAAAAGATGTGATTTATAGTAAAATAGATATAAAAGAAGGAATTAGTTTTATAGCATTAATTCCAAAATTTGAATTATCAACTTCAATAGCTAGAAAGGTTTTGCCTGTAGATGTTAAATTTGATGATGCTGTGTACAATATTAGTAGAGTATCATTAATGATTTCTAGTTTTACAAGTGGGAAATATGAGTTGTTAAAATATTGTTGCAAAGATGCAATTCATGAAAAATATAGAATTCCATTGATAAAAGATTATAATTTGGTTTATAATAGGTGTATATCACTAGGTGCATTGGGGTGCTTTTTAAGTGGTGCAGGGCCAACAATTATGTCTATGATAAAAAGTAATGATACTAATATATTTTCAGATATAAAAGATTTCTTAGAAAATGAAAATATTAATTGGGATGTAAGGGAACTTTATATAGATAGTAATGGGGCTACTATATTTGAAGGTGATACTAATGAAGGGGAATTTTTTAGTTGTAGATAAAAGAGTTTTACCAGATGTTTATGAAAAAGTAGTAGATGCAAAAAGACTGCTAAAAGAAGGAAAGGTTAAAGATGTTACCGATGCAGCTAAAACTGTTAATATTAGTAGAAGCGTTTACTATAAATATAAAGAAGCTGTTTTTGAACTTGCAGAAACTGGGCAGGGACAAAAGGTAACGATTAACATGATGATAAAAGATAATAAGGGAGTGCTTTCAGGTATTTTAAATTATATTTCCGAAGAAGGAGGAAGTATAATAACAATAAATCAAGGAATACCTATGAATAAAAGTGCAAACCTAAGTTTAACAATTGATATATCATCACTTGGTGGTGATTTAAAAACTTTACTTGAAGATTTATCAAAGTTAAATGATGTTGAAAGGGTAGAGTTTGTGGCTATGGAATAATTTAAATTAAGCTTAAAGCTTCTTTATTGAAGTTTTGATATCTTGCAAAGGGCTGTTGTAATATGTTATCTTATACAATTACAAAGCCTTTTTTATGATTCAAATTTATGAGTTAAATATGTAATATTTATAAACAATATATATACAATATATTATATAGTACTTTATTAGGAGAATAAATCTTGTTAGAAATACTTTTATCAATTTCCATGGTACTTTTAACAACAACGGTAATACTTATTATAGAATATAAAAAGATGAAAAGTAATAATAAGTGAAAAGAAGGATTATCTCTAAGATATAGAATATTTTACGAGATAGTCTTTTTACTTGTTTTTTATAAGTTTATTATAAGAAATTAAACCTTTATTTATTTTATGAAATTTGATATAGTAATTTTAAACATGAAGAAAAGATAGGAAACTTTAGTTTATAATGTATTTATAATAAAGTTTATATTTCTTTGCGTAAAAAATAAGGGGATGCTTAAGTTTTATATTATGAATTTAAGAAATAGTAAAAGATAATAATATTATTAGAAGGAGGGATAAAGTTTGGAGATTTATTTTGACAATAGTTCAACAACAAAGCCATATAGAGAGGTTATAGATGAAGTAGTCAATGCAATGGAGGAATATTTCGGAAACCCATCATCTCTCCATAAGATAGGTATAAAATCTGAAAAAAAACTTGTTGAGGCAAGGGAATTTTTAGGTAAGAGTATAAATGCATCAAAAGATGAGATTTATTTTACATCAGGTGGAAGTGAAGCAAACAATTTAATAATAAAAGGATTAGTAAAGCCGGGGCATCATGTTATTACAACTATTTTTGAACATCATTCAGTTTTGATGACATATAAAGAACTTGAAAAAAATGAAGTTAAAGTTACATATTTAGATGTAGATAAAGATGGAAAGATATCTCTAGATGATTTAAAAGAGGCAATATGCAAGGATACAGTATTAGTTTCTATAATGCATGTTAATAATGAAATGGGAGCAATACAAGATATAAAGAGCATAGGAGAAATTATAAAAGAAAGAAGTTCTAGAGCAAGATTTCATGTTGATGCAGTTCAATCTTATGGAAAGTTAGCCATAGATGTAAAAAAAATGAATATAGATATGTTATCAGTGGCTGCACATAAAATTCATGGACCAAAGGGAATAGGATTTTGTTACATTAAAAAGGGAATAGTTTTAAATTCATTAATACATGGTGGAAGTCAAGAAGGTGGATTTAGAGGAGGTACTCAAAATGTACCAGCTATAATTGGTTTACATAAGGCAGCAGAAATAACTTTTAGTCATAAAGAAGAAAACTTTAAATATGTAAGTGGTTTAAAGGAATATATGATAAAAAGGTTAGAAGAAATAGATAATATACGAATAAATAGTCCTTTTAGTGAAGATTTTACACCATATATATTAAATGTTTCTTTTATTGGGGTAAGAGCTGAAGTGTTACTCCATTTATTAGAAGATAAAGATATTTTTGTAGCAACTGGATCTGCTTGTACATCAAAAACTAGTTCAGTATCAGGGAGCTATGTAATAAAAGCTTTAGGGTTAAGTAA
This sequence comes from Clostridium sp., assembly GCF_017888565.1. GTDB lineage: Bacteria > Bacillota > Clostridia > Clostridiales > Clostridiaceae > Clostridium. The sequence continues at coordinate 87,558 of NZ_JAGHFX010000080.1, read as the reverse complement.
TAAAGAAATAGAAAGTGCCATAAGATTTTCATTTTCAAAGTTTAATACTAAAGAAGAAATAGACAAAGTTATAGAAGTTTTAAAAAGTTCATTAACATTTTTAAGGAGAGTAAGAAAATGAATAAATTAATATTAGTAAAATATGCATCAGAGATTTTTTTAAAGGGATTAAATAGAAATAAGTTTGAAAAAAAATTAAGAGATAATATAAAGAAAAAGCTAAAAGGAATTGAATATACATTAATATCTGATCAAGGTAGATATTTTATTAAGGCAGATAATATAGAAGAGGCTACTGAAAGAGTAAGAAAAGTTTTTGGAGTTTCTGAGGTTTGTATAGTAACAGAAGTTCCAAGAGATATGGAAGCTATTAAAGAAGAAGCATTAAGAAAGGTTAAAGAAGCTAATCCTAAAAACTTTAAAATTGAAACTAATAGAGCAAATAAACTATTCCCAAAAAACTCATTAGAAACATCTAAAGAAATTGGAGCTTACGTAGTTTATCATATGAATGGATTAGAAGTTAAAGTTAAAAATCCAGAATGCTTAGTAAATGTAGAAATAAGAGAAAATGCATATATATATACAACTAAAGATAAAATAAAAGGCGTGGGTGGATTACCATATGGAATTAATGGTAGTACTATGCTTATGTTATCAGGAGGTATAGATTCTCCAGTTGCCGGATACTTAATGGCTAGAAGAGGTGTAGAATTACATTGCGTTTATTATCATAGCCATCCATATACATCAGAAAGAGCTAAAGATAAGGTGAAGGACTTAGCTAAAATATTAGCTACATATACAGAAAGAGTAAACCTTCATATAGTACCATTTACAGAAATACAAATGGCAATAATAAATGGTTGTAGAGAAGATGAATTAACAATAATAATGAGAAGATTCATGATGAGAGTTGCTTGTAGTTTGTCAGAGAAATATGGTATTCAATCTGTTGCAAGTGGAGAAAGTATTGGGCAGGTAGCAAGCCAAACTATGGAAGGATTAATGGTAAGTAATGATTGTGCTGATAGACCAGTATTTAGACCATTAATAGCCATGGATAAAACAGATATAATGGATATAGCAAGAGAAATTGGTACATATGAAACATCAATATTACCATATGAAGATTGTTGTACTATATTCGTTCCAAAACATCCAAAAACAAAACCAAGATTAGATTTAATAAGAAAATCAGAAGAAGTTTTAAATATTGACGAATTAGTAAATAAAGCTATTGAAGAAACAGAACTTGTAGTATTTAACTAATATAGCTTTTGAACAGAAGATAAGGAAGTGAAGACAAGGGTGAAGAGAAAAATATCTTTAATTATAAGTTTATTACTATCAATATTAGTTATGGTAGGATGCACTAATAATAAAGAAACTCTAAATAATGAGAGAAAATTAGTAGTTGCAATGTCAGGAACTTATTATCCTTTTGCATTTTTAAATGGTGATAAGATAGAAGGTTTTGATGTTGATGTATGGAGAGAAATAGGTAATAGATTAGGTTATGACATAGAATTCACGACTGCATCTTTTAGTGGATTGTTTGGATTATTAGATACTAATAAGGCTAATACTATTTCAAATCAAATTACAGTTACGGAAGAGAGAAGAGAAAAATACTTATTTAGTGATCCATATGTTTATAGTGGAGCGCAAATAATTGTACAAGAAGGAAATCCAAAATCAATTAATAGTTTTGAAGACTTAAAAGGTAAAAAAGTAGGAGTTGATCTTGGTAGTAACTACGAGCAAATAATAAGAGAAAAAGATGTAAATAATGAGGTTACTGTTGTAACGTATCAAAATACAGATGCAGCATTTACAGATTTATTACTTGGTAGAATTGATGGAGTGGTAATAGATAAGATTTCTGCAATAATTACAATAAATGAAAAGGGATTAGAGTTAGAGTTAGCAGGAGAGCCAATAGAGCCTGTTGAAAATGCATTCCCATTTATAAAGAATTCAGAAAATGAGACACTTGTAGCTGAAGTAAATAAAGCATTAAATGATATGAAAGAAGATGGAACCTTTACTGAAATATCTAATAAATGGCTTAAAACAGATGTAACAGGATCAAATGCAGGCTATATAAAATCATTATTTACAAGTATATTAAGTGGTTTAAAAACTACATTAAGTTTATCAATAATATCTATGATAATTGCTTTAGTAATTGGAATAATAATAGCTTTAATCAGGATTAATAATATAAGAATATTAAAGCAGTTAGTAGAAGTTTATATATCATTTTTAAGAGGAACTCCACTTTTAGTTCAATTATTTTTACTTTATTTTGGATTACCTCAAATAATACCACAATTAAAGGGGATTACAGCTTATACAGCTGCTGTGATAGGATTAGCATTAAATGCTTCAGCTTATATTGCAGAAGCTTTAAGAGGTGCATTTGACGCTATAGACAAGGGACAAATGGAAGCTGCTTTATCAGTAGGTATGACTAAAATGCAAGGAATGAAACGTATAGTTATGCCACAAATGTTTAGGGTAGCAGTACCTTCTCTTGGAAATGTATTTGTAGATAATATAAAAGGATCTTCTTTAGCATTTACATTAGGGGTAACAGAAGCATTAGCTAGGGCACAAATGAGTGCAGCAGCAAGCTATAGATTTTTTGAAAGTTACATAGCTGTTGCAATTGTTTATTGGGTAACAATTAGTATTTATAATGTTATACAAAAATCAATAGAAAATAAGCTATCTGTTTACTAAGAGGTGATAAAGATGATTAAGATAAATAATTTAAAAAAGAAATTTGGAAATGATGAGATATTAAAAGGAATAAATTTAGAATTTAAAAAAGGTGAAGTAGTAGTAATGATTGGACCATCAGGGTCTGGAAAATCAACCTTTTTAAGATGTTTAAATTATTTAGAAATACCTACTTCAGGAGAAATTCAAATTGGAGATTTAAGGGTTGAAGCTGATAAAGTTTCTAAAAAGGATATTCATAATTTAAGATCTAAATCAGCAATGGTTTTTCAAAATTATAATTTATTTAATAATAAAACCGTTATTGAAAATGTAACAGAAGCATTAATTGTAGTTAAGAAAATAGATAAAAAAGAAGCAAATAGTATAGCTGTTAAAGCACTAAAAAAAGTTGGATTATTAGAAAAAAAAGATGTTTATCCTAAAACTTTATCTGGAGGACAAAAGCAAAGAGTAAGTATAGCAAGAGCAATAGCTATCAATCCAGAAGTAATATTATTTGATGAACCAACTTCAGCTTTAGATCCAGAGTTAGTTTCAGAGGTTTTAGCAGTAATTAAAGATCTAGCAAAAGAGCATATGACTATGATAATAGTGACTCATGAAATGCGATTCGCAAAAGATGTTGGAGATAGAATAGTATTTATGGAAAATGGAGTTGTTGTAGAAGATGGAGCTCCAGAAGAAATATTTACTAATCCTAAAAAAGATAGAACTAGAGAATTTTTAAGATTAATAGAAGAAAAATAGATAATAAAAACAGCCTAAATTTTTAGGCTGTTTTTATTATCTTGCTCTCATTTTTGTCGCTTGTTGTCTTGCTTTTTTAAGTTGATTGTGATCAAATGGATGTAAGTCTTTTTTAGTAGTTAAATTAGCTATATTTGAAATAGTAATAACTTCTGAATCAGCCTTACCTTTTTCACCTTCAATTCCCATAACGATTACTTTATGACCTTGTTTAACATCAATAAAAGTTGGTTTTTTAAACCATTTTCTAGCCTTATATTGAGTTTTAACTACACCTTTACCCATATCTGGTTTTATTAAAATATGAGCTGTTAATTTTCTTATTATACCTAGTATGTTTTTTTCTTCAATTTTTACAGATAAAACGGTACCAGCAGTGCTAGTCATTCTATCACCGTATTTTTCCATATATGCATCTGTAAAATATTTACTCATTTTATCTTTGAAACCCATAATTAAAACTCCTTTATATTTAAGAAATATTGTCATAATCAAATAATTATAATAACAAGGTCATTATAACATAATTCTATTATTAATTAAATAAAAAAATAAATTAATTATTTACTCATTTCTCTTTCATATAAATTAGTTAAAATTTTTATATGAAGTTCTTCATCTAATATTATTCTATTAAGAATTGCAATTATGTTTTCATCGTCAATTAAATAAGCTGTTTCTCTATATTGACTTATACCTTCTTCTTCACTTTTTATATCTTCTAAAAGCAATTCTTTTATTGAATCAGAGGTAGATATAAATTTAGAATTCCAGTTTAACTTCTTATCTCTTTTATTTATAGAAAAGTCTGGATTTTCGCCTAGGGCTACAATTAGCTCTCCTAAAATCTCTAAGTGATGAATTTCAACCTCTGCTATTTTCCTTAATGTATTTCCTATTATATCCTTTGTAATTAATCCTTGATAAGTATATTGAGTTGCTGCTGTTAATTCAGAATTAGTCCCAGCATAACTTTTTTTAATTAAGTTAGCATAAGTAGGATTTTTTTCGGAAATTTCTATTTTGGGGTAGGGTAATGCTAATGAGCAGTTTTCGTGTAAGTCTCTAAAGTCATTTTTCATAATAGCTCCTTTAAATTATTTTTTATTATAGTATACGAAAAAAAAGTTGTATAGTGATATCAAAAGAGCTTGGATAGTAAAGTTAATTATGTAGATTATTACTTTAAATATATATATAATAAAAATAATGTATTATTATTTGCGCAATAAATGTCAAGGAGGATAAATATGAATATAATATTTAATGAAAACACAAAGGAAGCATTATTAAATGAAATAGAAAAAAGTAGCTATAATCATATAAGAGTAAAGGTAGTAGGCGTTGGATGTGGAAAACCAGCTTATGATTTATTTGCAGATTTTATTTCAGATGAAGATTTTGAAGTAATTATAAATGAAGTGAAATTTACTATAGCTATAAAAGATAAAAAGTTATGTAATGATATTGAAATAAAATATGATAAAGAAATTTATAATAAAGGGTTTTACGTAAGAAGTTTATAAGTTTTCATATAATATTAAACGAAGATTATTAATTACTCAACAAAAAGTCATTAATAAATATAAAATAGAATTTGCTTATAAAAAGAAAGATGAATGAATTTAAAAAATTCATTCATCTTTTTTCATAATACTAAGAGGACACTGATTAATGCATCCATTATTAGTATTGTCAATAATATAATTATTATACAAATTATTTAGGTTGTTGATATAAAATATCTTGATAAATCTATTTTATATTCTAATAGCATTTCAATTATCGTGTCTCTAAAATCATTTTGAGGCGATTTTTTGGTGTTGAGATTTGGAAAAGTTATGTTTGAATATAGTAGATTCTTTGAGTCCTTATAATTTTTAATAAGTATGTCTGCAGTTTTTATAACCATATCATTCCAATCATCTACTTTTACTTTGGAGTTATCTAATTTAAAATATAAAGGATTTTTATCAGTAAAATCGTTACATATTTCTAAAAAGTCATTATTCATCTCATTATCTAAGGGGAGAGAATCCTCACTTTCATCTTCATTATTAGGTTTAGAGTCAAGCTTTTGGCTATTATTTAAGCTATTCATCCATTCTATATATTTTTCTATACCAATACTGATTTCATGTAGTCTTATTGAAGTTTCTCTATATTTTCTACTTAATGTGAAGTTCCTTTCACTTTTTATTATTGCACTAGAGATATCTTCAATATAATCTATAGATTTTTCTAATGTATTTTTTAGGTTTTTAAGAGAGTTACTTATTTCCTTAGATGTATCAGGAAATTCTTTTGATATAAACTCTATTACTTCTGTATCCATTATTGGATAATCATCTCTTTTTTTTTCAGTAATAGTTTTTTCAATAACCTCATCAGTTGATGATTTTAGTAGTGAAAATTTCTTGCTAGCCATATTTATTCCTTTCAAACTTTATTGCTATATAGAATTATATTAATAGATATAGTTAATATATAACTAAATGAGTAAAATAATAAAGGTATTGGGTAAACAATACTATAAGTTAAACATATTATGTATTATCTAACTTTGTGATAAAAGGAGAAAATACAAATGAAAATATGTTTAAGAAGGGTACAAAACAATGACTTTATAGGCAATGAGTATAATCTAATAATTTGTGCAGATGAATGTATAGGAAGAGAGCTTAGGAGAAATTTACCAAGAAACATCTGCGGAGATGGAGTAAAGATAAATATTATCATTGTTAATTGCGGTAGAATTTTACCAGCTCCGGCTCTTCCATGTAATGATTTATTAGCAATTTCAACTCCAATTAGAGTAATAAGAAGAAATCCATGCTGTAATAATAATTCTATTAACAATTTTAGTAATGATTTAAATGATTTTAGTAATAATTTTAATTTAGAAGGTTTAGATGGATATAATTCAAGTATCAACGATTTTAATATTGATGATATAAGTAGTACAGGTTGTAATAATAGCTTGGCTAGCAGCGATTTTAAATTAGGATTAAAAAATATAAACAAAAATTGTTGCATTAGCGAATCTTTTGAACCTCAAGAATTTGTAATTATAGTAAGATCTTTTAGACCATGGCTATCAAAATTCTTCTGTAAATTTCCACAAATGTTTTTAAAGGATTGTGAAAATACTATAAAACTAACTATCATATTTGATAGAAAGGGTAGTGTATTCCAGGATCAATGCTTTAATAATTGTTGCGGAGGCTGCGGTGGTGGCTTTGGCTGCGGCGGTGGATTTGGAGGTTGTGGTGGCTTTGGCTGCGGCGGTGGATTTGGAGGTTGCGGATGCGACTGCTGGTTTGGATTAACAGCTCTTGCATTACTATTCTGTTGTTGTTAATTGATAAAATAAACAAATGACAAATGTTAAGAGCCAAGATAAGATTAAGTCTTACCTTGGCTTCTTTATTGTAAGTTTTATAAATTGTTATAATTTTGTTATGAAACTGACACAGTTTTTATAGTATAATATTCTTGGGGAAATTAATATGCTTAAAATAAAGTGAGGGAGTATTAGATATGGAGAAACTTCTCAAAGACAGAATTAATCTGACCATTGAGAACTATAGAAATGCAAAAGAAGATCTTAGAAATGATGGAGATTTAATTAATCATTTTGCATCTTTAGTTTTTGCCCATTATGAAAAGGAAATTCCGTTTGAAAAAGTGAAAGAAATTAGAAAATATATAAAAGCAACTTCATCAAGGGTTTCACCTTTTAGAGGAGACATGCTTTATATTTTATCTTTGTTGATTGCAATAGAAGAAGGAAATGAAAATAAATTAATTGATGATATATATGAAGTAATGGATGTTTTAAAATTTCAAGGATTTAATGAATGTGATTATTTAGTATTAACTTCGTTTGTTATAGCTAAATATGGATATAATAAAGATAAGCATAAAATAGCCAATAAAATGAAAGATGTATATATATTATTAAAGGAAAAATATTATAATATTACAGGCGAGGATGATTATTTAGTTTGTGCTTTATGGGCTTTAAATGATATAGATGTTGATACAATTGATGAGTTTATAGAAACTATTTATACCCATATGACAGATTTAAATATCAAGTCAAAAAATAGTATTCAGGGATTAACAAATGCCATCATGTTAAATGGATCTTCTGGACATATGTATAAAACAATAGAATTTATGCTACAGTTAGAAAAAAGAGGTATAAAATTAGCACAACAATTCTTACCATTCTTAGGTGTATTGTCTAATAATGATATGAGAAAGAGTGTTGATTTAATTGAAGATGTAGTAGATATGCTTTGTGATGAAGAAAGTGAATATGAATATTATATGGATAAGGGATTTAGAACTATTATTGCAATTTCAATAATTTCATTTACAACTATATCTGAAAAAAGAAATTATGTAGATGAATTATTAGCACAAGGAGTATATTGTTTTATAAAATCAAAAAATAAAGGGATGTTTGCAGAAGCCTTAGCTTAAAAGGAGAAATTATGGAAAGGGTAATTTTGCATGTAGATATGGATGCTTTTTTTGCATCGGTTGAACAACTCGATAATAAAAATTTAAGGGGAAAGCCAGTAATAGTTGGAGGCGTTAGTGAAAGAGGAGTAGTATCAACATGTTCATATGAAGCTAGAAAATATGGAGTACATTCTGCAATGCCAATTTTCATGGCACAAAAATTATGTCCACATGGAATATATTTAAGAACTAGGATATTTAGATACAAAGAGGTTTCAAATCAAGTTTTTGATATTTTAAAAGATGTAACTTCAATTATACAGCCTATTTCAATAGATGAAGCTTATTTAGACATAACTAATAGCAATTTTAAAAGTGGTATGGAAGCAGCAAAATATATAAAAAATAGAGTTTTTAAAGAAATTGGATTAACTATTTCAGTAGGTATATCTTATAATAAATTTTTAGCAAAATTAGCTTCAGATTGGAACAAACCTAATGGAATAAAAATAATTACAAAAGAAATGATTCCATATATTTTATTACCATTTCCAGTATCAAAAATACATGGAATTGGAAAAAAATCAGTTGAAAAATTAAATAATATAGGTATATTTACTGTGAAGGATTTATATGAAATGCCAAAAAGTTTTTATATAGAGTATCTAGGTAAGTATGGTTTAGAAATATATGATAGAATACGTGGATTTGACAATAGAGAAGTAGAAGTTGAAAGAGATAGGAAATCCTACGGTAAAGAAAGAACATTAAAGACTGATACTAATGACAAAGAAGAATTAATGTTTTATTTAAAGGATTTTTCTAATGAAATAAGTGGATACCTTATAAGAGGTAATTTAGAAGGTAAAACAATTACAGTAAAGTATAAAACAAGTGACTTTCAAAATCATACAAGAAGCAAAACATTAAATTATTATACTAATAATTTTGAGGATATATATAAGACTTGTGAGGAAATACTATATAATGAGGAAATAAATGAAGGAGTTAGATTAATAGGAGTTACAGTTTCATCCTTTAAAGAAAATAAGGTGGAACAATTACGCCTATTTTAAATTAAATTTCATAAAAAATAGGATTTGTTAAAAAACTCCCTTTAATTACTAGCGTTTTTCATTTATAATGAGTTTCTGAGAGAAAAAAGTTTAACATACAGGAGGAGATCTTATGAATAAAAAAGATTTAGCAAGAATGATAGATCATACTATTTTAAAGGCAGATGCTACGGAAGTAGAAGTTGAAAAACTTTGCACTGAAGCATTAGAGTACAATTTTGCATCAGTATGCATTAATCCATCTTTGGTAGAAAAAGCTGCAAATATGTTGAAGGGTAGTGATGTTAAGGTTTGCACAGTTATTGGATTTCCTTTAGGTGCAACTACAACAGAAGTAAAGGCATTTGAAACCGAAGATGTTATTAAAAAAGGTGCAACAGAAGTTGATATGGTTATAAATATAGGAAAGCTTAAAGAAGGAAACTTAGAATATGTTAAGAAAGATATAGAAGCTGTTGTTAATGTTGCAAAAGGAAAAGCTTTAACAAAGGTTATTATAGAAACTTGTCTTTTAACTGACGAAGAAAAAGTAACAGCTTGCAGATTATCAAAGGAAGCTGGAGCAGATTTTGTTAAGACATCTACAGGATTTAGTACTGGAGGAGCTACGGCAAGCGATATAAAACTTATGAGAGAAACAGTAGGCAAAGAACTTGGAGTTAAGGCTTCAGGTGGTGTTAGAAGCTTAGAAGATGCAATGGCTATGATAGAAAATGGAGCTACAAGAATAGGTGCTTCAGCTTCAATAGCAATTTGTGAAGGAACTAAATCTAATTCAAATTACTAATTATAAAGCTATGGATTTAAGGTAATCTATAAATATGGATTACCTTATTTTCTGCGTAATAAGAACTTAATAAAAAGGAGAAGTAATGAGTTATTTAATTTTAATAATAGGATTTGTTTTATTAATAAAAGGAGCAGATATTTTCGTGGATGGAGCTGCAAAAATAGCTAAAAAATTTGGAATACCATCAATAATAGTAGGACTAACAATAGTATCGCTAGGAACAAGTGCTCCAGAACTAGCAGTTAGCTTAATAGCTTCTTTTGAAGGGAATAATGGAATAACAATTGGTAATATATTAGGATCTAATATCTTTAATACACTTATGGTTTTAGGAGTAACATCTATAATAATGCCTATAATAATTAAGAAAAGTACCATGATTAAAGATTATATAGTGAATATGGTTGTATCAGTTGTCTTATTAATTTTGACATTTGGAAGAGTATTATTAAATAAAGAAGCTGCTTTAACAAGAGTATCAGGAATAATATTATTAATTTTATGCATAATTTATACAGTGTATTTAATTAAGTCTGCTAAAGGTAGAAAAGAAGAAGAAAATCCTGAAGAGGAAGAAGATATAAAAATTTTAAATTGTATAATAAAAATAATATTAGGAATTGTAGGAATTATAGTTGGTGGTAATTTAGTTGTTAGTTCAGCATCTGACATAGCATATTCTTTTGGTTTAAGTGATAAATTAGTGGGATTAACTATAGTAGCTGTAGGTACTTCGTTACCAGAATTAGTAACTACAATGATAGCATCAATTAAAGGCGAAAATGATATTGCTGTAGGAAACGTATTAGGTTCAAATATATTCAATATTTTATTAATATTAGGAGTTTCATCTTCAATTAATCCAATTCCAATTTCTTCAGAGTTATTAATAGATATATTATTTTTAATAGCTATTTCTATAATACTTGGAATTTTCATGTTTAAAGGTAAGAAAGATAAATTAAAACTTGATAAACTTGAAGGTTTAATATTGATACTATTATATATTGGATATATGATTTACATAATATTAAGAAATTAATATTTGCTTTGGAAAAATAACACTTTATATTAATTATTAATCCATATATGCAACATTTTTTATAACATTAAATTTGTCCAAAAAGCAAATAATAAGGATGTAAGTTATAGGAGGTGTTTAATATGGCTAATGGATGTGGTTGTAAAAACAAAAAAACAGAAGAAAAGAAACATACTGATGAATGTGGATGTCATGGAGCAAAAAAGACAGCTACAAATAATCAATGGGGTAAATAGTAATTAAATAAAAAAGTCTGTAATAAGCAAATGTTTATTACAGATTTTTTTTGTCATTAAGGTGATTTAAATCATATTATATTAATAAAAAGCTTAAGGATATGATAAGAGTGAAATTTTTATTAATATTTGGAATTGAGTCCATTGCCATAATTCTTGCAATAGTAGATATTATTCCTTATTTAAAAAAATATAAAATAGGAGTTAAATAAAACTCCTATTTTTATATATTATATTTTAATTTTAAATAAAAATTTGCTTCTGTAACTTTTTGATATGGAGAAACCCATAAGTTTCCTATACCTAAGGTTAATATTGCTAATATCCACCATCCAATAAAGGAAAGACCTAATACAAAGAACTCCCATTTATAGCCATACATAAGGTTAGAACTTTCTTTTAAACATTCTATTATTCCTTTATCGGGATCTTCAGCTAAAATATAAAAGGCTTGAGAATACATTAAAGCTACTATAATTCCAGGAATTAAAAGAAGTAATGATGCTAGTAATATAGCAATTCCCATTAAAATATGCAATCCAAGTGTTTTAAAAAATATTTTAAATTGTGAAAATAAATCTGTAAATTTAGGTTCTTCTTTATTTGTTGTAAAGTTTAAAAGAAATTTACTCAATCCAACAGATATAACACCACCAAAAATTAAGGTAATTAAATTTAATGTAAAAGTTAAATTTTCTGAAACTTCTATTACGAAGTCAAGTCCTCTCAACATATTAGTAGAGCTAATAATTAAATCTGCAACAAGTATGGTTATTATTGCCAGTCCCCAACGACCTTTTAATTGTTCTTTGGCTCTAGATTTTAATTCAGATCGATTCATTTTAGACCTCCTAAATTTGTTTTAATATTATTATACAATATTTTAAAATGTATTTAATGGGCTTTTGAAAAAAAAGTTGAATTTTCAGAAAAATATCTTTATATAGATTATTTAAGTAAGAGTAATAATCTATAATAAACTATACTTTAATATTAAGTATCTAATAAGCTAAAAAGAAATTAAAAGCTATACGATTTAATTTTATATTTTTAAGAGATATAAATATTTAAAAATATATTTACAAACATTACATTATACTGTAATATATACTATATAAAATAGTAGAAAATATCTAGGGGGATAAAAATGGAGAATATAAGAAATATTACACCAAAAAAAGGATCATTTTTAAAATATTTAGGATGGTTAATTACAGCTTATATAGTATCAGGAATATTTTTAGCTTTTAATAGTAGTTTAATATTAGACATTACATTAAGTTCATTTTATATTGTAGGAGTATTTGTTGTAGTAACAGCAATTTATGCTTTTTTTACATTTAATAAGAAATATGGACTAGCAGCAGTAATAGTAGCTGTAATTTATATCTTATCATTAGTAGTATTTAGTCCTATAGTTAGCTATAAAGATCATAGAGAATTAATTGGTAATGTTGAAGGTGTTGAATTTAGTAATGAAATTCAGCATATAGATTTAAAGCAATTACCAACTATAGATAAAGAAGTAGCATATAAGTTGGCAGATAAAAAATTAGGAGAGATACCTAGCTTAGGAAGCCAAGTAACTATAGGAGATTTAACATTGCAAAGCATAGATGGACAACTTTACTACGTTGCGCCATTAGAGCATTCATCATTATTTAAATGGTTTACTAACAGAGAAGGAACAACAGGATATATAAAGGTAAGTGCAACAAATGAAAGTGATGTTCAATTAGTAACAGAAGTAAATGGAAAAGACATTAAAATTAAGTATTTAGAATCAGCTTATCTTTTTAGTGATTTGCGTAGAGCAACTTACCTTAGAGATATGAAAGCCGGACATACTGATTTTACTTTTGAATTAGATGATGAAGGAAATCCATATTGGGTTGTTACTAGGTATGATAATGCTATTGGAATAACAGAAGCAAAAGCTATAGGTGTACTTGTATTAGATGCTGAGACAGGAGAGTCTAATGTTTATGGAATAGAAGATGCTCCAAAATGGATAGATAGAATTCAACCAGATAGATATATAAAAAATTATATAGATAAGTGGGGAGAACTTGTTCATGGGGTATTTAATTTTGGTGATAAAGATAAATTAAAGTCTACAGAGGGAATGAACTTAATATTTAATAATGATGAATGTTATTATTTTACTGGAGTAACATCTGTAGGAAATGATGAAGGGTTAGTAGGATTTACTTTAACTAATACAAGAACTGGGGAAACAAGCTTGTATAAAACATCAGGAGCAACAGAAACTGCAAGTATGAAATCTGCAGAAGGTAAAGTTCAACAATATGGATATACAGCAACTTTACCATATTTAATAAATATACAAAATGAACCAACTTATTTCATGACTTTAAAAGATTCTAATGGATTAGTTAAGCAATATGCTATGGTAAATGTTAAAAACTATAATATAGTGGGAGTTGGAGATTCATTGCAATCAACTCTTAATAAATATTTAGAAGGATTAACTAATACTAATATTTCCCTTGAAGGAAGTAATAGTGAGGAAACATTAGAAGGTGAAATTGAAAGAATTGGATTAGTTGTGAAGGATGGAACTAGTATTTATGATATAAAGATTAAAGGAAGTAATAATATATTTTCAGTTTCAACAGAAACATCAAGAGAAGTTTCATTAAGTTCTGTTGGTGATAAGATAGTAGTTAAATTTATAAAAGTTGGAGATGGAAAATTTATATTAACCAATTCATTTGAAAATATCACTTTAGAGGGTACACAAAACTAATAGAATTTAAGGGGCCATGAGTTAAATCGCAATTAATTCATAGCCTCTTTTTATTACTTTAAAACTAGTAATATAATATTTTATATTTAATAATTATTTTGTTAATAAAATTGGTAATATAATTTAAATTTAACACATAAAATGTTTAGAACATTATATGAGAAAGTTTTATATAGAGGTGTTAAATGAAGATAAAAGTAGATATATATTCAGGATTTTTAGGAGCGGGGAAAACCTTTCTTATGAAAAAGCTTATTACCGAAGGTGCATATGAAAAAAATATAGCAATTATAGAAAATGAGTTTGGTGAGGTAAGCATTGATGCAGCTATACTTAGACAATCTAGTATAGAAGTAAAGGAAATAAATTCAGGCTGTATTTGCTGCCAAGTTACTGGTGATTTTAAGGAAGCTGTTTTAGAAGTAATAGAAAAATATAATCCAGGTAGAATAATTGTTGAACCTTCAGGGGTTGCAAAATTAACAGATATAATAAAAGTATTTAAAGAAGAAAAATTAAAAGAAAAATCAGAAGTTGATAATATAATTACTGTTATTGATCCTGAAAAATTTGATATGTATATTAATAATTTTAAAGATTTTTATGAAGATCAAATATTAAATACTAAGAAAATAGTTTTAAGTAGAGTTCAAAAGTTAGATTATGAAAAGGTACAAGAGGTAGTTTCAAAAATAAGAAAATTAAATAGACGAGCAGTTATTATTAGTGAAGATTGGAGAAAGATAAGGGGAAAGGATATATTAGATCAAAAGGACTATGAAAGTTTAAATATAAAGGGTAGTAGCTTATTTAAGCCTAGATTAAGTAAAAAGGAAGAAGGGTTCGAGAAAGCTGATGAGGTTTTTGAAACTTTTGCAATATATCCTAATTCTAAGGTATCTAAATCAGAATTAATATCAAAGTTTAAATTTATATCTTCATCAAAAAACTATGGGGATGTGTTAAGAGCTAAGGGTATCGTTAAACTTATAGATGGAAGTTATGGGCAGTTTGACTTTGTAAAAGATGAATTTGATATTAGAGAAATAAAAGGTAATAAAAGTAATGTAATATCTTTTATAGGTATTAAACTAAACAAAGAAGAGCTAAAAGGACTTTTTAAATGAGGCTAATAAAATGAAGTGTAAGCTAGAAGTTGTAAGCGGATTTTTAGGAGCAGGAAAAACATCTTTTATAAATTCATATTTGACTACAGAAATGTGTAGTAAACAAGAAATATTAGTAGTTTTTCTAGAAAGAGGATCTACTAATATTGAAAAAGGATTTGAGAATGTAAAGACAGTTTATTTGAATAATTGTAATAATATAGAAAGCACTTTACTAGATGAAATAAAATATAAAAAGTACGATAAGATAATCATAGAATTTAATGGAACTTATACTTTAAATGTAATTGCTGATCTTATTAAGAATAAGGAAATTAAAGAAAAAATAAATTTCTATGGTAATTATTATATAGGAGAGTCAAGTAACTTAGAAGTTTATTTAAAAAATATGGGAGAACTTATAATACCGTTTATACAATCAAGTAAAATTATTGTTTTAAACAATTTAAATTCTATAGATGAAGAAAAAAGAGAAAGTTTAAAAAATATACTTGAAAGTATTAATCTTACTGCACCAATTATATGTTCTTTAAGCATAAATAATTTAGAAGAAGATTTAAAATCAAGTAGTTATTTTAAAGAAAGCATATTGACTAGGAGAATTAGAACTCTTCTTAATAAGGAGGGAAGATAAAGGGTGAGTATTGGGTTGGAAAAATGGGCTAACACATTTATTAGTATGATTTTAGAGGCATTACCTTTTATATTAATTGGAGCTATTGTTTCAGCAGTAATACAAATGTATATTTCAGAAGAATTAGTAAAAAAACTCCTTCCTAAAAATAGATTTATTTCAATAATATTTGCAGCATTTGCTGGAGTTTTTATTCCAATATGCGAATGTGCTATAGTACCTATTGCAAAAAGCTTAATTAAAAAAGGAGTACCTGTAGGAGTTTCAATAGTATTTATGCTTTGTGTTCCTATTGTTAATCCAGTAGTTATGGCATCAACTTTTTATGCATTCAATGATATAGGAGTTGTTTTGATAAGAGTATTTGGTGGAATATTATGTGCCATAATTATAGGAATTTTAATAGATTTATTAACAAATAAAAGAAAAGAAATTATAAAAAATACTTCTGATTATGAAAATTTATGTGACTGTGGTTGTGTAGTAACAGATTATTTTTACAACAAATCAAAAATAAGATTATGTTTAGAACATGCTAATAAGGAGTTTTCAAATATATTAAAGTACTACATATTTGGGTCTTTTCTATCGAGTATATTTATAACTATAGTTGATGAAACTATGCTAAATAATATGGCAAATGGAAAGTATTTAGCTATAATTGTAATGATGTTACTTTCATTCTTACTTTCTTTATGTTCAGAAGCTGATGCATTTATAGCAAAAGGGTTTTTAGAACATTTTGGAATACCTGCTATTTCTGGATTTTTGATACTTGGACCAATGATAGATTTAAAAAATGCTATTATAGTTGGATCGTATTTTAAAAAGGGATTTACAATTAAACTTATTACCTTAATTGTTTTAGTTGTACTAGCATTTTCTGTAAGTTTAACAATAATCATATAGGAGGTAATATGAAGAAATTTAATATAGATGAATTTATATGGTTATTAATATTAATTCTTTTAACTGCTTTTATTGGTTATTTAATGCTATCAGGGTATATATATAATTTTTTAAGTCCTAAAACTGCTAAAAATTTATATATAGCTTTAGCAATACTACCTATTTTAATTATAGTTCAAATATTTAAAGTTATAAGCTTCAATACGAGAAAAGACAATTCAATTAGTTATATACCTATAATATTTACTTTAGCAATTGGAGTTTTTATATTATTAAATGACTTGGTTTCTCAGGAACAATTTAATATAAATGATTATAAGTTTAAAAGCTCAGTAGCAAATCAAGCAATAGAAATATCTAATGAAAATCATCATATAATTGAAGAAATTAGTGAGAATGGACAAGATTATTTAGGAAAGTATATAATATACACTGGATTTGTACACAACCACAATAGAGAAGAAAAATTTATTTTAGCAAGAGAAGAAATGAACTGCTGTGTAGCAGATTCAGTAATAATAGGATTGAATTCAATTTGTAAAGATACTTTAAATGAAGGCCAATGGATTAAGGCACTAGGGAAAATAGAGTACGATGGAGAATACTACTTTAACATAGAGGAATATATAAAGGTGAAGCCACCAAATAACCAATATTTTTAACAAAAAATGACTAGTTATAGATTTATTTTATAACTAGTCATTTTACTTATAATTAATCAGGCTCAACATGAATAATAACATCTATTTTTTTCCCTAGTCTATAAGATAAAGTATCTTCAACTTTATGAACAAGGATATGTGCTTCGTCAACGCTTAATTTAGAGTCGACTTTTATGTGCATATCTAAGAATACACAATCTTTATATCCTCTAGATCTAATATTGTGAACATTTTTAATATCATCGAATTCATCTAAAATATCAACAACAACTTCTTCATCTAATATTACTTTATCTGTTAAAGAAGAAAGATTATCTCTAAATATTTCGTAGGATGCATGAAGAATAAAGAAAGCGACAACAAAAGATACAATAGTATCGATTATAGGAGGAAATCCGAGTTTTACAGAAAATAAGGCTATAAGTACTCCAATGGAAACAAAAATATCACTCTTGGTATGAAGAGAATCAGCTATTAATAGTTGGCTATTAAGCTTTTGGCCTTGATTACCTTCATAAAAGGCAACAAATATATTAATAAATAAAGTTATTAATATAATAATTAAACTTTCTAGACTAACTTCTAATGTAGAAGGATTAAATAATTTGCTAATAGAAGATTTAATAACATTAAAAGATATAAATAGAAGCATTGTACCTATAAACATACTTGCAATTGTTTCGAATTTTTTATGACCATATGGATGATCGGTATCTTTAGGCTTTGAAGCCATAACAATTCCGATTATTCCTACAATATTCGATGCAGCATCCGAAATTGAATGAAAGCCATCAGCCATCACACTAGAACTATTAATAACTAATCCAACTACTATCTTTGATAATGCAACAACTATATTGGCAATTAATATCACTAATAATATAATCTTAACTTTTTTATAATTAGACTCTATTTTAGTCCTCTCCCTTACAAATAATCTATAAATTCATTTTATTCCTACAAAATATAAAAGTTACAATGAAATAAAAAATGTAAAATAAAAGAATTTAGTGTAAATAAATATTAACTTCACAAATTAGGGGGAATGGGGAAGATTTAATTATTGGTAAGGTATTTATAAATAAATTTTGGTTAAACTAAAAGTAAAATTAGTGAAGGTCGGTGTATTTTTGTGACTATAATAAATTTTACTTTATTTAATTTTATATTATATTCAATAGTAGGTTGGATAATTGAAGGTGTTTACAGTTATATAATAACTGGAAATTTTAAAAAAGAAGGTTTTATGAAAGGACCATATAAGCCGATGTACGGCATTGCTTTTACTATTTTAGTATTGTGTAATAAATATTTTAATTTTAACATTAGTATAACTCTTATATTATTTTTAATAGTTCCAACAAGTGTAGAATTTATAAGTGGATATCTATTAAAAGAAATATTTAATAAAAAATACTGGGATTATTCTAAGTTAAAATATAACTATAAAGGTTTAATAACATTAAGATTTTCTTTATATTGGATGATATTATGTTATGTAGGGATTAATTTAGTTCAACCAACCATAAATAATATATATTTAAGTTTAGAAAAATTATTTAGAGTAACAAATTTAATTGGTTTTTTTGTAATGTTATTTGATTTAATAATAACTGTAAAAATACTTTATAGAAGCCCTATAATTCAAAATTAATCTTAAATAGATTTATAAAATAAATTCAAGGTTGCTTAATTCTTAGTATTTTTATATGATATAGTTATATAAATTAAATTAATTAATAAGGAGAAGATTATGTCATTTGAAAAATTAGATATAAAAGATACAGAAGTTAAAGATGGTAGGAGTTGTGTAATTTTATGTAACTTTAATGCAAAAGAAATTAAAACAGTAAGTAATCTTGCTGGAATGATAGGCATTAGAGATAAAATTATTTTAAGTTATAAAAATGGAAACTCAATTGTAAAAGATGTACTAGAAGGAAACATATTAAATGATTCAGAAGATGGAATAAAGAATAAAGCAATTATATTTAATAATATTCCTGGTGCTAAAATGGGAATATTCATTGAAAACTTAAAGAAATTTAGAGTTAATAATGTTTTAAAAGCAACAGTTACAGAAACATCAAGAGAATGGACCGTAAATGTGCTGTTGAAAAATTTAGTTGCTGAAAGAATAGCAATGAAAACAGGTAAAGACTTTGAACATGATGAAGAATAATACATTTTATGTTTTAATTCTTAGTTACAAGAGGAGATTATAAATGAGTGTTAAAAGAGAGGTTGAATTACAAACAATAACAACTAGATTTTTGAACCTTAAAAATTTAGGATTAGATGAAAAAACAATTATAAAATTACTTGAAATAAGTGAAGAAGATTTGGAAGATGTAAAGTCCAATTTAAATAAATAATTGAAGTAGGATATTATAAACATAAATATATAAAAATAGATATTGTAAACTAATATAGTTTACAATATCTATTTTTATATTTCAGACATAACAGCACAGCTAATAATCTAGGTCAGAGTGATATAGGTTTCAAAAAAGTAACTTATTCAATTATTCCAGATATTATGATATACTATCAAAAAAAGAAGAGGAGTGATGTCGTGAATTATTTTATTCTATTTTTAGAGGGAATAATAACATTTATTTCCCCATGCATATTACCTATGCTTCCTATATATGTTTCATATTTCATGGGAGGAAATGAAGATGGGAAGACAAATAAGGCTCTAATAAATTCAATTGGATTTGTAATTGGATTTTCAATTGTTTTTACAATTCTAGGTGGAGCTGCGGGAACTTTTGGAACATTTATACAAAGATATATGAAAACTTTTAATATTGTAGCAGGAGGATTATTAATTCTATTTGGATTAAATTATATTGGAGTTTTAAAAATATCATTTTTAGATAGAAGTTTTAAATTAAAAAATAAAAGTGATTTAAATAATCTTAATTTAACTTCGTCAGTATTATTTGGAGTTATTTTTGCAATAGGTTGGACACCATGTGTAGGAACTTTTCTAGGATCTGCTTTAATGATGGCTGCAAATAGTCAAGATTCAATGCAAGGGATATTTATGTTACTTACTTATAGTTTAGGTCTTGGAATTCCGTTTATAATATCAGCATTATTAATTGATACATTAAAGGGTGCTTTTACGTTCATTAAGAAAAATTATAAAATTATTAATACTATTTCAGGAATATTGTTAATTATAATAGGTATTTTAATGATGACAGGATACTTAAACTTATTATTATCATTACTTACATTTAATTAAGGAGGTAGAAACTTTGAATGATAAGAAAAAATTAATAACAATAATTATATCTTTAATTCTCTTAATTGTAATAGTAAAGTTTGGATATGGTTATTTAGCAGGTGAATATATGCCTATAGATAACACAACAAATGAAAATAGTTCTGCAGGTGTAAAGGCAGCTCCAGATTTTGAAGTTTATGATGAAGATGGAAATGCTATAAAGTTATCAGATTTTAAGGGTAAAAAGCCAGTTGTAGTAAATATATGGGCAAGTTGGTGTGGACCATGTAAAGAAGAAATGCCTTATTTTGAAGATGCTATGAAAAAGTATGGTGATGATGTTGAAATACTTATGGTAAATTTAACAGATGGTAAAAGAGAAACTAAAGAAAAAGCATTAAATTATTTAAAAGAAAATAATTTGGACATGAATATAGTATTTGATACAAAATTTAGTGCGGCAAATGCCTATGCTGTTCAAGCAATACCAAGAACTATATTTATAGATAGAGATGGGAATATAGTTAAAGACAATAAGGGATTAATTGATGAAAAATCACTAAATAATTATATTAAGAATCTTATAAAGTAAAGATTTTATAAATTCAAGAGGATTTTTAAGAATGAAAAATACTTTTTATGGGGTTGGAAAAGTCAAGTTAATAAATTTAGTTAAAGATGATTATTTTAAAGTAATATTTCCTAGTATATGTATATATGATAAATAAGTTTGTGATAAGCTTACAAACTTATTTATTAAGCTATATGTATATAAACCATATATTCTCCATTGTGAAATATAAGAGCTTTTTCATTTTCGGTATGATGATTTTATAAGTTTTGGGAATAGTTTTATTTAGTAATCCCATAAGCTAATCCATACTAAAATTCAGTATGTTTTAAATATATTTTAAGAGTTTTTATAATGTTTGTATATTAGGATATTTATTAAATAACATAGTCATGGTTTAAAATTAAATATTATATATTGAATTTTAAATAGTAATGATTTTAAAGAGAAAAGAAGCTTTTAGAAAATATTAAAGTAGCAAAGAAAGATATAAAAGATTAAATAAGTAGGCATATGAGATTATGAAATAAGCAAATATAGTTCTTGAAATTATAAATTATTATGATATAATAATTATTATTAGATAATAAATTTATATTTATTAGTAAGGGGAGTTTAATATGAATAATAGAGTGGAATTAATATATGAAAATAATGAGTATAGCGTTGCTGTTAATGGATCAGTAGTAAATAGAGATAAAGATTTAGAAAATGCTTTTTCACAATTTAAAAGTGTTATAAATAATAATAAAACTGCTGAAGCAAGAGCGTGGGATGATATAGTAGAAAAGTTTCAAGGATTAAATAATAAAGATTTAGAGATAAATTATGAATTTAGAACAATGAGTTATGGTAATATGAAGTATTTCTATAACATGGGCAAAGTATTTTACATGGCAAATGGTTCTATGATACCACTTATTGGAGGATATGAATTATTTAAGTTTGCTTTAACTGTAGTATGTAATGGAAATATAGAAAAGGCTAATAATTTTGTAGAATTCTGCAAGGATGTAATGTTAGCAAAAGTAAATTATAGAGTTACAGAAGCAAGTATAATAGTTTCTAGTGCAAGTTTTAATTATGGTTCGGCAGAATATAATTTTAATAGTGGGAAAATAAATAAAGGTGCTTCAATACTAAGTGGAAGTTTTGAAGAATTTAAGGATTATGTTTTAGATATAATAAAACCAATGTAAAAGGATGAGAGTTATCTCATCCTTTTTATTTGTTAGATTATACATAATGCTATATAATTATTGTGTAAAAATAATTATAAATAGGTTTAAGAGGTAAATATGACTTTAGAAAAGAAAATTACAAGACTTACGATTGGTATTTTTATTGCGGTTATATTGATTATAAGTGTTTTCTCTATAGCTATTATAAATAGTAAGGTATCTGAAGCAATAGGAAAAAGTTTAACTGATACTGCTTTTGTAGTGGCAACAAATCCTATGATTCAAAAGGAATTAGCTGATAAAGGAGATCCAACACATTTAAAAATCCAAAACTTTTCGGAAAGAGTAAGACTAAAAACAGGATTACTATTTATAACAGTAATGAATAATGAAGGGATTAGATATTCGCATCCCATTCCAGATAATATTGGAAGAAGATTTTTAGGTGGAGATGAAAAGTTAGTTTTAAGAGAAGGAGAAACATACGTATCTGAAGGAGAAGGACATTTAGGTAGATCTATAAGAGCTTTTGTACCAGTACATAAAGATGGTGTACAAGTTGGGGCTGTAGCTGTAGGAATGCTAAAAAGAGATTTAAGAGGCGAAGTTAAGGAATATATAAGAGGATTAATACCTGTATTTATAGGAGTTTTTATTATAATAATTTTTTTAGCAAAAAAGTTAGCTACTAACATAAAAGAAGATATATATGGATTAGAGCCAGAAGAAATAGCTATTCAATTAAGAGAAAAAGAATCTATTATTAATAATATAGAAGAGGGATTAATAGCAATAAATAATTTTGGATACATTACAGTGATAAATAATAAAGCTTCAGAAATACTTAAGATAAATTCGAATGATGAAATAGACAGTAAAATAATTAATTTATTATTTGAAGTTATGTATAGGAGAAGTAGAATATTTAATAGGGAAATAAGGTTAGAAAATAATATAATAATAATGGGGAATTTCTACAGTATTATTGGTGAGTATGGAAAGGTTGTAGGAGCAATTGCTAGCTTTCAAGATTTTACAAAGGTTCATAATATGGCAGAAGAGTTAACAGGAGTAAAGGAGTTAACTTGGAATTTAAGAGCTCAAAACCATGAATTTATGAATAAATTACATACAATAGCAGGATTAATACAATTAGATGAAACTGATAAAGCTTTAGAGTATATTTTCCATACAACAGAAACTAGAGGAATAATAACAGATAATTTAAGTAAAATAAAAGAGCCATCAATACAAGGATTATTATTTTCTAAATATAATAAGGCTGATGAAATGAAAATAAAATTTGAAGTTGATGAAAAATCATACTTAAAGTTTATTCCTAATAATATAAGAGTACAAGAGATATTGACTATTATAGGAAATCTCTTAGAAAACTCAATTGAAGAGCTTAAGGCAAGAGAAAATGGATATATATATATTGGAATCTTTCAAGAAGAAAAAATAAAAATAATAGTTAAAAATAATGGAGATAAAATTGCTGATAATACTAAGGAAGAAATATTTAAAAGAGGATTTAGTACAAAAGGAAATTTTAGGGGCCTTGGTCTATATAACATAAAAAATATTATAGAATCATTAAATGGCAGTTTAAAATTAACTTCAGATAAGATTACAACATGGGAGGTAGAAATATAGCAATGAATAAGATTAAGGTTTTTATTGTTGAAGATGACCCAATGGTAAAGGAAATAAATACGAGGTTTTTAGAAAAGCTTGAAGGCTTTATAGTTGTAGGAAATGCAAGTAGCATAGAAGAAGCAAAAGTAAAAATTATTAAAGAAAATGCGGATTTAATGTTATTAGATATATTTTTGCCAGATGGAAAAGGCATAGATTTATTAAAATGGATAAGAACTAAAGAAATAGCTATAGATACTATTTTAATTACTGCTGATAAATGTAAAGCTTCAGTTGATGAAGCTTTTAAATATGGTGCTATTGACTATTTAATAAAGCCATTTAAATTTGAGAGGTTTAAGGAAGCTTTGTCTAATTATAGGAATAGATTTATTGAATTAAAAAATATAGATAATATAAATCAAGATTATATAGATCAATATATATTAAATATTAATGCTAACTTTATAGATGAAGAAATACAAGAAAAAGAATTATGCAAAGGCTTGAGTAGAAAAACATATAATAAAATAGTTGATTATATGATCCAAAAAAATGGACAATATTTGACTGCAGAAGAAATTGCCAAAGGAAGTGGACTTGCTAGAGTAACTGCAAGAAGATATTTAGAAAAGATGGCTGAAGAAGGTAAAGTTGAAATAAATCAGGAGTATGGGAAAATAGGTAGACCAACAAATTATTATATACTTAAAAAATAAGACCAAAAAGACCAAAATAAACAATATGACCACAATATTGATTGTTTATTAATTAACAAATATACTAATGCTGAAAATAACTTAAAGATTAAGGGGAGAATGTTAAATGAAAAAGAAGGTTTTAGCATTAGTAATGTCGGCTTTAATTTTAGTTCCAACAGCT
Organism: Clostridium sp.; assembly: GCF_017888565.1. Taxonomy (GTDB): domain Bacteria; phylum Bacillota; class Clostridia; order Clostridiales; family Clostridiaceae; genus Clostridium. The sequence goes on along the minus strand of NZ_JAGHFX010000080.1, from coordinate 62,831 downwards.
TTAGTTGGGTGTGGTGGAAAGAAAGAAACTGCTGATATAGTTGTAATAGGAGCTGGTGGAGCAGGATTATCTGCTGCTGTACAAGCTAAACAAGATGGAGTAGAAAACGTTGTTGTTTTAGAAAAGATGCCAATGGTAGGTGGAAATACTAATAGAGCTACAGGTGGATTAAATGCCGCTGAAACTGAACAACAAAAAGCAAAAGGTATAGAAGATTCAATACAAACTATGTATGATGATACTATGAAAGGTGGATATGAGAAAAATGATCCTGAATTAGTTGAAAAGTTATCAAATGAAGCTAAAGAGTCAGTTGCATGGTTAACTGAATTAGGTGCTGATTTATCAGATGTTGGTAGAATGGCAGGAGCTACAAATTATAGAACTCACAGACCAACAGGGGGAGCAGCTGTAGGAGCTCATTTAGTTGATACATTAAAAACAGCGGCAGAAGAAGAAAAAGTTGATCTAAGATTATGGAATGAAGCAAAGGAAATAGTTTTAGATAAAGACGGTAATGTTTCAGGAGTAAAGGTTACTGATAAAGAAGGAAAAGAATATATAATAAATACAAAGGCTGTAGTTATTGCAGCTGGGGGATTCTCAGCTAATCAAGAAATGGTAGTTAGTTATAAAGAGGATTTAAAAGGCTTTGCAACAACTAACCACAATGGAGCTACTGGAGATGGTATAGTTCTTGGGGAAAATGTTGGTGCTGATTTAGTAGACATGAAGGAAATTCAAACTCATCCAACAGTTGTTCCGGAAAAGGCTGTAATGGTAACAGAAGCTGTAAGAGGTAATGGAGCAATTCTTATTAACAAGGATGGTAAAAGATTTACAAATGAATTATTTACAAGAGATGTAGTTTCAAAGGCCATATTAGAACAAAAAGATGGAGTAGCTTACCTTTTCTTTGATGAAGGATTAAGAAAGAGCTTAAAAGCAACTGAGGAATACTTCAATATGGGATTAGTTACAGAAGCTGATTCAGTAGAAGAACTAGCAGAAAAATTATCAATAGATAAGAATATAATGGTTGAAACTATTAATAAGTATAACGAAGCAGTAGTGGCAAAAACAGATTCAGAATTTAGTAGAGAAGACCTTCCAAGACAATTAAATGAAGGAAAAGTATATGCAATACCTGTAACTCCAGCTGTGCACCATACAATGGGTGGATTAAAGATAAATACAAATGCTGAAGTTTTAAATAAAGATGGAAATGTAATTCCTGGTTTATTTGCAGCAGGAGAAGTAACTGGTGGAGTTCATGGTGGAAATAGATTAGGTGGAAATGCATTAGCTGATATAGTTACTTTTGGTAGAACAGCAGGAAAAAATGCAGCAACATTTATTAAATAAGATTTAATTGTAGGAGGAAGAAAAATGAAGAAAATAACTGCGATATTAAGTACGATAGTATTATCAGCAACTATTTTAGTTGGCTGTGGTGGTGGAAAATACACTGATGGAACATATACAGGTGAAGGTCAAGGAGCTTCTGGAGTAATAAAAGTAGAAGTGAAAGTTGAAAAAGGAAAGATATCTGAAGTAAATTTAGTTGAGCATAACGAAACTAAGACTTTAGTTGACGGTGTTAAAGATAATTTAGTTCCAGAAATAATTGAAAAACAAAGTACTGAAGGCGTTGAAGCTATATCAGGAGCAACTAATTCATCAAAAGGTGTAATAGAGGCTGTTAACAAAGCTTTAGAATCAGCAGTAAAATAAAAGTTATCCCTTATACTTTTGATATAGAAAATAGGTAGATTTTAATTCATAAAATCTACCTATTTTATATTGTTAGATTTGTATATTTACAATATGATATGTATATAACTATTATGAGATGTAATTGGGAGATAAGTTATGAATGATGGATATGAAAGCTTTGAATCAGACTTTAATATTTTTAGTAATAAGATATCTTTTTTGATGGAATCTAGAAACAAAGAAGAAATTATAAAGATAGTTAAAGAAAAGCATAAGTCAGAGGTTAAGGATGATGTTGATAAAGAGCATAAAAAAGATGATTTAATAATTTGGAATGCTGTATATACTAGAGAAATTATAAAAAATGGGATTGCTAAGAAATATCTTCATCCTATATATAATAGATTTTATAGGCAAATTAGAGATGCAAATAATATAAGTTCATTGCAGATTATTGAGATAAATATGATAAATGAATATTTAGATTTGCTAATTAATGATACAGAAATTACTGATAGCTTTACAGTAAACAAACTTTTACAGGCTCTTCATTTAAATATAGAAAATCATACTTCATTAGAAACTATATGTAATAACTTAAATATATCAGTAGGATATGCATCAACATGTTTTAAAAAGCATAAGGGAATATCAATAATGAAATATCTAAGAGAAATCAAAGTTGAAAGAGCTAAAGCTTTACTTTTAAGTACTGAAAAGAGCATATTAGAAATAAGTATATTATTAGGGTTTCATGATCAAAGTCATTTCGCGAATACCTTTAAAAAAATAGTTGGTATGTCACCATCGGAATTTAGAAATAAAAATTATTCAATATAATTACAATTAATTGAATTCGATTTAGTTTAATAATATAATTAAAAATAAGTATTTAAAAATAAGTATTTAAGAATAATATATATAAAGGGGGCATAAAAATGTCATTAGAATGGAGTTTGAAAGAACTATATCCATCATTTACTTCTAAAGAGTTTATTACAGATTTAAAGAAAGCAGATGAGGTGATAGAAGATCTTAAAAATTTTGCTAAGTCTACTGATGAAAAATCAGATGATTTAGTAAAATTAGAAGAATTAATAAATAAGCTAGAAAGCATAAATTTACTTATAAATAGAATAGGTGCCTTTGCAAACTTAACTTTAAGTACAGATTCAAAAAATCCAGAAGGAAGAAAGTATTTAGATATTATAAATTCTAAATATAGTCTTTTAGCAGAGCCATTAACAAAGATTTATAAATGGATAGCAAATATAAAAGATATAGACACTTTAATAAATTCATCAAGTTTATTAAGTAGACATAAATTTTTTATAAATGAAATAATAGAAAAAAATAAATATATGCTAAGTGAAAAAGAAGAAGCTATAATTGCTAAAATGAGAAATACAGGTTCTGATGCTTGGTCAAATTATAAAGATTATTTAATATCAACACATAAGGTTGATATTAATATTGATAATGAAGATAAGTCATTACCACTGACTGTTGTATTAAATATGGCATATAGTCCAGATGCTGATTTAAGAAAAAAAGCTTATGAAGCAGAAATCAAATCATATGAAAAAGTAGAAGAAGGAGTTGCAGCAGCCTTAAATGGAATTAAAGGAGAAGTTTTAACTACTTCTGAACTTAAGGGCTATAAATCTCCTCTTCATATGACATTAGAAGAATCTAGGATGGATGAAGAAATTTTAAATGCAATGCTTACTGCTATAAAAGAAAGCTTACCTTCTTTTAGAAAATATTTAAGAAGAAAAGCAGAAATTTTAGGACATAAGAATGGATTACCATTTTATGATTTGTATGCACCAGTTATAAATAAAGAAATGAAGTTTTCTTATGAAGAAGGAAAAGTATTTGTAGAAAAGAACTTTAGAAGTTTTAGCGATAATTTAGCTGACTTTGTGATTAATGCATTTAATAATAATTGGATAGATGTTATGCCTAAAGAAGGTAAAGTTGGTGGGGCATTTTGTGAAAGTATAAAAGATATAAATGAAAGTAGAATATTATTAAATTATGGTAATAGCTTTAGTGATGTTGTAACTATGGCTCATGAGCTTGGACACGGATTCCATAGTCACTGTTTAAGAAATGAAACTGCATTAAATTCAGAATATCCAATGACATTAGCAGAAACAGCATCTAATTTCTGTGAAATATTAGTAAAAAGAGGAGCTGTTAAAAGCGCAACTAAGGAAGAGGCCTTTGCTATCTTAGAAGCAGAAATATCTGATTGCAACCAGGTAATAGTTGATATATATTCAAGGTTTTTATTTGAAAGTGAAATTTTTGAAAAGAGAAAAGAAAGCTCTCTTTCAGTAGAAGAAATTAATAATGCTATGTTAAATGCTCAAAAAGAAGCTTATGGAGATGGTCTTGATAATAACTTCTTGCATAAATATATGTGGACTTGGAAGCCTCATTATTATTATGCAACAGCTAACTTCTATAACTTCCCATATGCCTTTGGAAATCTATTTGCAAAAGGATTATATGCTGAATATTTAAAGAGAGGCGAAAGCTTCTGCAAGGAATATGAAGAATTATTAGCTGTTACAGGAAAAGAAAAAGTAGCAGATGTAACAAAAATAATGAATATAGATGTTCATGATGTTAATTTCTGGAGAAATTCTTTAAAGCTTATTGAAGAAGATATAGAGAGATTTATTTCTTTAAGTTACGAAATAAAATAAATTTAAATTTTAAGGGATATTTAAAGTGTTTTTAAATATCCCTTAATTTCATTTTAATATTAAGTATCTATGTAATAAATTTATAAGACTAATAGATATTTAATAACTGTGTTTGAATTAGTTTTATTATATATTAATGTAAGTTTATTTGAACTATTTCACTTCTACTTCCTATTCTTATAGGAGGTCCCCAAGTACCATATCCAGAAGAAACCACAACATTTAAGTTATCTTTCTTTAAATAACCATAATCTATCTCAAACAATTTATTTGTAATTAAATTTCCAGGAACAATTTGCCCTTTATGAGTATGGCCAGAAAGTTGTAAATCAATATTAGCATTTAAGCTTTCATATATATATTTAGGATTATGATCTATTACAATCATAGCTTTAGATTTATCAAGATTATATGTTAAATCTAATAAAGAAGATCTATCATTTTCTGAAAATCTGTTTATAGTAATATCATCTCTGCCTATTATATAAAGACTATCATTTATTAAAACAGATTCATCTCTTAAAACTTTTACAGAATTTTCTTCAAGTACACTTACTATTTTATTTTCAGCTTTAGTCATTAAATCATGATTGCCAAGTGCTGCATAAGTACCATATGTAGATTTAATTTTTGAAAATTCAATTCCCATATTATTATCTAAAAATGGTTTTATATCACTATCTATAATATCTCCAGCAATTATTACTATATCAGGATTTAAAGCATTAATTTCTTTCACCATATTAGAAAGTCTTTTATTTTTAATTATATTTCCTAAATGTATATCAGATACCATAACTACATTTATAGGTTCTTCAAAAACTTGCTTATCTATATCTATATCAAAAGATTTTACATAAGAACTTTTAGCATTAAAGCTTCCAATTATAGTTATTATAATAAAAATTATAGTAATTAATATAGTTTGATAAATATAATATTTATCAGTTAAGTTATTTGATAAACGTGACTTATTAACTATTATATTTATGATTCCTATAATAGGAAAAGTTAATAAAGTGTACATTAACAATCCCATCCAATACGAGCCAGCTAAATAAAGAAGGTTAGTTAAATTAGGAGATATAAATTTATTAAGTAACATTGAAATTATATATGATAAAGCTAAAGCCCAAAATATAACCCAAAAGATTAATGGAGAAATTTTAAAAATATAATTAAATCCATTGAGCATTTTTCTACCTATATAATAATTTATAAAAAAATATAAAAGTGAAAATAAAATAAAAATAAATATATATTTAACTTTCAATTAAATCAACTCCAGCAGATAATTTTTAGATTATTATAACATAACAGTATTTTCAAACCAACCAAAATAATGGAATAGTGAAAGAGTTAAGGAGATAATTTACTTACGTTGAATTATTAAAAAATATGAATCAATTTATAAATAGTATAAATCTAAATGAGCATAAATGGTTAAAAGATGAAAATGAAATAAGTGAAATGATAGATTTATATTATGACATATTATAAATACCATTGAAGTTATTTAAAAGTCAGTAGAAAAATTCCAAATTATTAAGATGACTAATGGAACAATTTCTAACTTATGATACAATTATGTAAAAAGTATTAAAGCTAGGAGGATTAAGTATGACTTTGAATCAAGAGCAAGCTTTAGTTGTAAATGAACTAGAAGAAAATATTCTACTTCTTGCTTCAGCAGGTACTGGTAAAACTAATACCTTATCAAGTAGAATTTCAAATATTATAAAAAGTAATAAAGCAAAAGCTTCAGAAATATTATGTATAACCTTTACTAATAAGGCTTGTGCAGAAATGCGAGAGAGGATTGAAAAAGTTGTAGGGGAAGAGGCTAAGGACATCACTATAAGAACCTTTCATAGTTTTTGTTATGATCTAATAAAAAGTGATGCAAAGAAAAGAACTGATATATTTACTGATTTTATTGTTTTTGATGAAGAAGACTCTAGAGAAATAATTAAAGAATGTAATTATTATAATTATTCTGTTTTTAAACTGCAGCAGTTTATAGATATAATTAAAATAGAAAGAGCAAAGCTTAATTTATATAGTAATAATATTTTAGATGATTATAGTAAAACTATAAAAAATATATTCAAATATAATGAAGCTAAGATAAATTCAATTTGTAGTGATAAAGGTATATTAAATAGTGAAATGAAAAACTTTTTATTAGGAAAGGGGCATTTCCTAGTTAATTTGTATAATTCATTGCTTTATAGTAATCATGGATTAGATTTTGCAGATTTAACTTCAAAGGCAAAAGAAATCTTAAAGGATGATAAGTTAGTTTTAAGCTTAAGAGAAACTTATAAGTATATAAATATAGATGAAGTTCAAGATACAAGTACATTAGAATATTTTATAATTGAAAAGATATTTAAAGGAAATAATATTTTACTATGTGGGGATATGTTTCAAACTATATATGGCTGGAGAGGTTCAGAGCCACAAAAAATACTAGAGTTTTATAAAAAAGAATATAATCCAATTGAAATAGTATTTTCTAAAAATTATAGATCAACTAAGTTTATAACTAATGGGGCTTTAAGTTTTTTAAAGAATGCATTTGAATTACAGTATAAAGATTTGTATAAAGATGAGATATCTTCAGAAACAAAAGATAATGGTGAAAAAATAAAGTTAAAGATGTGCAATAATTTAAGAGATGAAGCTAGATTTATATTTGAAGAAGTAAAATTATTAAAAGAAAAGGGCGAAGATATATCAAAGCTTTGTGTTTTAAGTAGAGATAATAACTATAATATAAAACTAAGTAGAGAACTAGGAAGTATAATTGGATATGAGGGATCAGATTTTGAATTTATCTTAGTAGATCAATTTAAGTTTTTTAGAAGGCAAGAAATAAAAGATATTATTGCTTTTCTTAAGCTTATTGCAAACAAATATGATAATGTAAGCTTAAAGAGAATAGTGAAAAGGCTTCCTACAGGAATAGGAGATAAAACATTTAAAGTTATTGAAGCAAAAGAGTATAAAGAAGTTGGAATTTCTTTATGTGACTTTATAGATTTCAATGCAAGAACTTATGGAGAAAAGTATTCATTATTAATAAATGAATTTGCACAAGATAATATAATAGTCTTTGATGTTGAAAGTACAGGAACAGATGTAACAGAGGATGAAATAATACAAATAGCAGCTATAAAGATAAATAAGTATGGAGATGTTATTGATAGCTTTGAAAAGTTTTTGAAAAATAACAAGTCTGTAAAATCATCATTTAATGTACATGGATTTAGTGACGAATTTTTAAGTGAAAATGGTGAAGATAAGAAAGAAGTATTAAAAGAGTTTGTAGAGTTTTCAAAAGATACTGTTATAGTAGGACATAATGTGCAATATGATATAAATATTTTAACAAGTGAATTATATAGAAATAGCATAGAAGGACCTAAGTTTAAAGCTTTTTATGATACTTTAGATATATATAGAAGGTTTTATACTAACCTTCCTAATTATAAATTAGAGACACTTAGCAATATATTTGAAACAAAAAATAAACCAAGTCATGATGCTATGGATGATATATTAGCTACCAGTGATTTATTAGTAAGAGCAATAAATGAAAATTTGATTCCTACTTCAATGCAGAGAATAACATATATGTCTAAGCACTTAAAGTTATTTTCATATATTAGTGATAAGCTTAATGAATTATTTAAGGAAGCTGAACTAAAAAGGCCCCAAGATATAATTGTTGATATTATAAATAAATTTAATATAAAAACATTATATTCAGGAAGAGGTATTGAAGCAGAAAAAGAAGGAAGAGAAAAGATAGAAAGACTTAGAGATTTTTATGTGCTTGTAAGAGATTTAGATGATAATAAAAAAAGTAATAGAGATTTTTTATTAGATATAATTAAATTAACTGGCTTATCAAATGGAGAACTTGAAAATCTTATTATAAATAGAACTAATAAAAAAAGAATTCCAATAATAACAGTACATCAATCTAAGGGTTTAGAATTTGATAGTGTATTTATAGTGGGACTCCAAGAAAATACATTTCCATCATATATGTCAATAAAATCAAATAACCTGGAAGAAGAAAAAAGAACTTTTTATGTTGCACTAACTAGGGCAAGAAAACATTTATATTTATTAACGCATCTACATGATGATTTTAATAGGAGAAAAGATGTTAGTAGATTTTTAGGATATATAGATAAAGACCAAATAGAACTAGATAATGATTATTAAAAGATAGTTATAGTTATTTTTGTTAAGTTATAGTATAATAAAAAATATTATATAAGTTATAATGAAGAAAAAAGCTTTCAAGTAAGATATAACTATTCCATAGACTAATAGTTTAATTAATGAGATTATTACTTGAAGCAAATATAGTAATAACTGTGAGGGATAAAAATATGAAGTATGATTTAAATGTATACGAATTAGGGCAATTATTAAGTAATATTACAAAGGAATATACTACTGAATTGCTTTCTAAAATAAAATTAAGTGGTGGATGGATGACTATGACTGGTAAAATGTCAGTAGTATCAGTACCAGAAAATAAAGTAGTTTTAAAGGGAAACAATATAATAACATTGAATGTACAAGATGATGAATGTGAAGGAAGCTTAATAAAAATTACAGGAGCTAAAGACAGTAAGTTTACTATTGATTTAGCACCAACTAAATATAAAGAATTTGGAGCTACAGGATTAAACTTAAATAAAGTAAAAATAAATGAAAATGAATGTAAGCTTAGAATTGGTGAAGATATGATTTTTACAATTAGAAATGCTTCAGTTGAAAGTATATCAAATATAATTAATAATATATAATTTTAAAAGGAAAATCTATGTGGTTTTCCTTTTTTTATTTCATAGATAGCTATTCTTTAAAGTCTCATTAGCTATTGATTACTGACATTAAAAAATAAAAGTATAAAAATGAAAAAACTATATAGACAGTCTACTATGAGGATTGTATAATAAATGAAGTTAAATATATAAGAAGGTAATTTAAATGGAAATGAATGATATACTTCAAGTAGCAGCTTATGCAGGTAAAATAATGTTAGAAAGCGGAGCTGAAGCATATAGAGTAGAAGAAACTATGAATAAAATTTGCAATTCATTAGGAATAGAAATAGCAGATAGTTATGCTACTCCAACAGTAATTATCGCATCTGCTTCACATCAAGGAGAAATAAAATCACTTGTAGTTAGAATTTCAAGTAGATCAGTAGATTTACAAAGAATTCATAAGGTTAATGATTTGGCTAGAAATATATTAAAAAATAAATTTACTGTAAAAGAATTAAAAGATAAATTAAAAGAAATAGAAGAAGAAAAGAGATATTCAAATAAAATAACTATATTATTTTCAGCAATAGGAGCTTTTGGATTTGTTTTTTTATTTGGAGGATCTCTAAGAGATGCAATTGCAGCATTTTTAATAGGTATAGTAGTTAAGTATTTTTCAATAAAATGCGAGAATATAGGACTAAATTCATTTTTTATTACTAGTATTTGTGCAGGAATTTTAGCATTCTTAGCAATTATATCTATAAAAATTGGACTAGCTTTTGATATAGATAAAGTTATAATAGGTTCCATAATGCTTTTAGTTCCAGGACTTGCAATTACAAATGCAATAAGAGATACAGTTGCAGGGGATTTAGTATCTGGCCTTGCAAGGGGGGCAGAAGCGTTTTTAACAGCTATAGCAGTTGCTGTTGGAACTGGTGTAGTTTTAAGTTTTTGGATTAGATCATTTGGAGGAATATAAATATGATTATTGAAGTTTTATCAGCGTTTATAGCATCATTTGCATTTGGAATAGTTTTTAATATTAAAGGTAAAAACTTATTTTTTTCAGCTTTATGTGGTGCATTAGGATGGTTTATATATAAATTTTCAATAAAGATGGGTAGTTCTGATACAACAGCTTTATTTCTTGCTTCTGTTGGTTTAAGTACATATTCAGAAGTTTTTGCAAGATTATTAAAGACTCCAGTAACGACATTTGTAATAGCTGCTTTAATACCTTTAGTTCCAGGCGGAGGAATGTATTATACAATGGTAGAAGTAATTACAGGAAATGTTATGAAGTCATTAGAAATAGGAATAAACACATTAGCTTCTGCAGGTGTACTAGCACTTGGAATAATATTAGTTTCTACAATAACCAAGACTTTAATAAAATATAATTTAAGTAAAAAGATAAAAATTGAAAATGAATTTAACTCGTTAAGTAGTTAGTGAATAAATTTTAGGAAAATACATATAATACTATCATAGTCAGAAGTTTTATTTTAAATTTGACTATGACTATGGGGCGTTGCAGGACAAAATGTAACGCCTTTTGACTTTTTCTTTATAAAAACATATAATAGTTATTACTAAGAATGTATGTTTGTAGGGAGGAATAAAAATTTGACTAAAGAAAAAGACCTAAAGAAATCTTTTGAGAAAACTATGAAAAAGCATAAAGGCAATAAAAAAGCACAATTTATAACTATTATTGTATTTGGTATAATTGGTGTAATATCTTTATATTTCGGAAAAGATTTAAAAGATTCGAGTATAGGAATCCCAAGTGGTAAATTAGAAATATCTTATTTAGATGTTGGACAAGGTGATGCAGCTTATATTAGAGTAAATGATTTTGATATATTAATAGATGCTGGTCCAAGAAGTGATGCAGATAAATTAATGAAACAATTAGAAGAAAAGAATATAGATGATTTTGAAATTGTTATTGCAACTCATCCACATGAAGATCACATTGGTGGAATGGTTAAGGTTTTTGAAAAGTATGATGTTGAAAGTTTTTATATGCCAAAAGTTACACATACAACAAAAACTTTTGAAAATATGATAAATGTAGTGAGTAAAGAAGGATTAAAAGTTAAAGTTATAAAAGAAGGTACAAGCTTTGATTTAGGAGATGGTGCAAAGATAGATGTTTATTCTCCAATTTATGAATCATATGAGGAATTTAATGATTATTCACCTATAATGAAATTAACCTTTGGAAATACTAGTTATATGTTTACAGGGGATGCAGAAGCTCATGCAGAGCAAGAAGTTGTAGCTAAATATCCGAAAAATTTAGATGCTGATGTATTAAAATTTGGTCACCATGGTTCTAGTACATCATCAACTAAGGAATTTGTTGAGGCAGTTTCACCAGAGTATGGAGTAATTAGTTGTGGTGTAGATAATAAATATGGTCATCCACATAGAGAAACATTACAAACTATAGATACTCAAGGAATAAAAGCTTATAGAACAGATAAGCAAGGGCAAATAACAATTACGTCTGATGGAAGTACTATTAGTGTAAGAACTGAAAAATAGCAAAAAGAGATATGAATTAAATTAATTCATATCTCTTTTTTTATTCTGTAACAGTAAAATCACTTAAATTTTCATTTGAAGTTTCTTTATCTTTTAAAATCTTGTCAACTAATATAGCTATTGCTCCATCACCAGTAACATTAGTTGCAGTTCCAAAGCTATCTTGTGCAGCATGAAGTGCAATCATAATTGGCTTTTCAAGTGTTCCAAAGCCAAGCATTGATTCTAAAATTCCTAATGCAGCCATAACTCCACCACCAGGAACACCAGGAGCTGCAACCATAGTCACTCCAAGCATAAATATAAATGGTAGCATTAATGAAAATGTAGGTACTCTACCAGTCATATACATTACTGCCATAGATGTTAATACAAGAGTTATAGTATCTCCTGCTAAATGTATAGTAGCAGCTAAAGGAATAACGAAATCAGTTACTTCCTCACTAACATCATTATTATTTACACAGTCTATTGTTACAGGAATCGCAGCAGAAGATGATTGAGTTCCAGCTGCTGTTAAATAAGCAGGTAGCATATTTTTAAGAAGCTTTAATGGATTTTCTTTTTTTATACTACTAGCAAATGAATATTGAATTAGGATATAGACTCCTTGAAGAGCAAATAAAATTATATAAACTAAAGCAAAGCTTTTTAAAGTACTAAAAATTTCACCACTGAAACTAAGCTTAGAAAATATTGCACCCACATAAATAGGAACTATAGGTATAAGCAAGTTAGAAATAATTTTAGTTACTATTAGGCTAAATTCATTAAATATATTTAATATGCTACTATTTTTTATTTTTGATAAGCTTATTCCCATAATAAAAGAAAAAACTAATGCGGACATCACAGTCATTATAGGTGGAATATCAATACTAAAAAATGTAGTTATTTGATTACTTGATTCTATCACTAAAGAATTTGATTTTAAGAATTTAGGCAATAAATATGAGCCAGCGGAAAATGCTAAAAAACCAGCACAAAGAGTAGAAATATATGCTACTATTGTTGTAATTAACAAGCCTTTTCCTGATTTATTTCCAAGAGATGCAATTCCAGGAACAATGAATCCAATCATAATTAACGGAATAATAAAAGATAAAAAATTTCCGAATAATTCACTAAATGTTGCTAAAAATCTAATTGGAAAATCTAGATTGAGATTTTTGCATATTATCCCCAAAGTTATACCAAGTACTAGTGCTATAAATATTTTTAAAATTAAAGATGTATTTTTCATGTTAAAGCCCCCTTAAAAAAAAGTGTATTTGTATAGAACACACATGTATATAAATTAAATACATAATACAACTTGAATAACTTAAAGTCAAGAAAAAAATATTAATAATAGCTATAAATGCATTAATATTTTCAAATGGGAAAACCTAAATAAATATAATGTATTTAATGGAAAATACATTATTATTTAGGAAGGAGAAAGCTATGAGTATATTAGATTTATTTAAAAAATCTTCAAAGTTTGAAGGAAGATTAGATGAAGCAATAGATATATTGAGTGATATTTGCAAGGCAATAAAAGACTATAGTAAGGAAGAGGATTTACTTGAAAGTTATCATTATTTAAGAAAGGATATTTATAATATAAACTTAGCAAGATTAGAACTAGAAAATTCATTGCTTAGAAATTATTTAAGCAAAGATGAAGATTATGAAGAATTATGCTATGAGCATAAATATAAATTATCTACAGTAAAAAGTGAAATGGAAATATCAATTATTGAAGCTTTATCTGCAATTAATTTATTAATAAAAAATTATAAGAAATTATATAAAAGTTGCGATAAAAAAACTCAAAAAAGATTAATAGAAGGATATAATAATTGCGTAAAGTATTTAAATAAAACAAAAAAAATATTGCTTGATAAGGATTCTGTAAGTAAGTATATAACAGATAGAGAGGGAAAGTTACAAGAAGAAATAGAATCTAAATTAAGAAATGAATATAATATTAAAGTTGATAATGGTGTTAATGGTTTAATACTAAAACTAGATAAATGTAATAGTGGTATACTGTCAGACTTAGCACAAATAGTAACCTTAGTTGGTGAAAGGAAGATAGAAAATGTATCTATGGTTTTAAAAAAGCTTAGTAAAAGAGTAGAGTTTATAGAAATAGTTATAAATGTTCTAAAAAATAAAAATTCAATAGAAAATAAAAAGGATATTATAAAAAATCTAAATTTTATAGAAAGTGAAAATAATGAAATTAAGTTTAATATAGATTTAATAAGATATAATTCTAAAAAAATATTAATGGACATACAGCTAAATAAACCTATAGATGCTGATGATTTCAAAGAAACAATAGATAAAGTTAGAGAAAAGTGTGAAGAAATCAAAGAAAATATATTTATAATAAATAGCAAGTTGAAAGAAAATTATCATAAAGATAAAAATGAATGTATAAGTATAGAAGATAGACAATATAATGCTTTTTGTATAGATTCATATATACGATATTATTACTATGATAAAGATGATGTTGAAAGAGAATGGGATAATTATGAAGAAATCATAAATGGCATTGATGAAATGGAAGTTTTTGAGCAAGATGGATATTGTTTTAGATACACTAAAAATGGAAAGATTTTAGGGATAAAAACAAAGGAAGATGTTATGTTTGAATTTATAGATAATTGTAAAGACGTAAGAATTAATGGGAAGAAGAAATACTTAAATTTAAATAAAAGATTTGAAGTGGATAAATTAATGAATTATACAAGAGTAACTACAACTGTTACTGAATTAAATGACTACATAATGTGTGTATTTTATATAGATAATACAAATGCAGATATATTTGTTAGAGAACTTGAAAAGGTTAAGTCTATACAAGAAAATAAAAGAAAGGCTATTTAAACAACAAGTTCAGATTAGAAAAGAGAGTAGATAATTTCGTGTAACTTTTTTGTTCTTTCAATTAATAAATACAAGGATATAACGAAACGTTATATCCTTGTATTTATTATTAAATTTACCAATTATATAACTTTATACTATATAAAATATTCAGTATATAACTCTTTTTTATTTATTTTTGTTAAATTTCTTTTCATATGAAGAATATAAAATTAAAGCTATAATTGCAAAAACTATAGGTCCTGCAATTTGAAATATAGTAGATATATAGTCTTTAGTTTCTAAAGCAGGTTGTAGCACAGTAAATACATTGGCAAATCCAACAGTTAAAGTTACAATAATTGCAGCTGCAGTAGCAAAAGAGTCATTTTTATATATTTCAAAAGGTTTTTCAATTTCTTTTTTCTTCTTAAAATATATAAATGCAAAAGATAAAAACATATATGGAATTGTCATAGCTACATTGCCCATTAAAACTAAATAATTTAAAAATACGCTAGCACTTTTACCACCAAAAGATGTTATAAGTATTATTGCAACTACTATGGCGCATTGAACCCACATTGCATTCTTATGCATATTATTATCATCTTTTTTACTCCAAGATTTTGGCCAAATTCCTGAAGGAGTTCCCTCTATTAATTGTTTTAAAGGTGAATATGCTAATGTGAAAAATGCACCAAGTAATGCTAAAAACATTGCAAGCCCAATATATCTAGCAAACCAAGATCCAAGCATATTTATTGCATTTTGAGATAAACCGAAAACTTTTCCAATCTCAATGCCTAAGTTTTTTATAACTATATAAGACACATTTGCCATATTAACTTCAGAACCTTTTAAAATACTATTCCAATTTATAAAAAATCCTGCAAATAAAATTGCTAAGGAATAGCCTATAGCAATAACTATTGCCGAAATTTTAATTCCTCTTGGAAAGGTTACCTTTGGATTTTCAGTTGCATCAGCTAAACCTCCAACAACTTCAAGTCCTCCATAAGCAAATAAAGCAAATACTAAAAAGCCTAAGATTCCTAAAGGTGATTGGTATGAAGGATTAGGAGATACTAAAAAAGCACTAATGTCAATGGGCTCAGCTAATTCAAATTTATTTCCTATTAGAACTATTAGTCCGCCAATTATTAAAACTAAGTTAGCACTAGTTACAAAGATTCCACCAATAGAAGCTACTTTAGCAATTCCTTTAAGTCCTTTTGATGATATAAATGTTATTAATATAATGAATATTGAACCTAGTATAGCAAGTGTTCTTGGTGCATTTAATCCAAATAAAGACCAAGTGGATGTATTATCTGTTCCAAAAATTAAATTGGATAAAGGCACCCAAATCGATGATGATATATTAACCATCCATATTAAATAAGAGCTATACCACATAAATGTGCCAACAAAAGCATATTTAGGGCCAATAGATTTATCCATCCAGGTATATATTCCTCCACTTTCATCTCTAAAAGCTGCACCATATTCAGCCATCATAAAAGCATATGGTAAAAAGAAAAAAATTGCAGCAAATAAATACCAAGGAATTGCTGAGTAACCCATTAAATAAAAGGCTCTAGGAATATTATTAAATCCATAAACTGATGTGAAAATCATTAATATAAGTGCTGATAAGGTTAGCTTACCACTATCTAATTTTTTATTTCCCACGATTAGACCTCCTTAAACTATTATTAAAATTATTTTGTTCAATATTAAAGTAATATATTAAGGGAAGTTTACCCATATTTAATAGATTAATTATTAATAAGTTTTTAGAAGATATGATATAATTTAATGGTAAGTTATACATTTATAAGTATATAAAATACTAAAAGAAAATTTAATTTATTTACTGTTGATGATTATTATATAGTAAAAATATTTATGATAAATACAGATAGAAAGGTGAAGAAAATGGAAAGAGTTAAGTTAAGTAATAGTTTAGAAATGTCTAGAATAGTTCATGGGCATTGGAGACTTATGGATTGGAATTTAAGCAATGAAGAATTATTAAAATTAGTTGAAGAAGTTCATGAATTAGGTATAACAACAATAGATCACGCTGATATCTACGGTAACTTTTGCTGTGAAGAAAAATTTGGTGATGCATTAAACTTAAAAAAAGGTTTAAGAGAAAAATTACAAATAGTAACAAAGTGTGGTATTAAGTTTCCATCAGTTAATAGACCAGAAAATAAATCACATTGTTATGATACTAGTAAAGAACATATAATAAAATCAGTAGAAAGATCTTTAAAAAACTTTAAAACAGATTATTTAGATTTATTATTAATTCATAGAGTAGATGCTTTATTAAATCCAGAGGAAGTAGCAGAGGCATTTTCAAAATTAAAAAATGAAGGTAAGGTAAGAAATTTTGGAGTATCTAACTTTTTACCAGCTCAATTTAATATGTTAAATTCTTATTTAGATGAAAAATTAGTAACAAATCAAATTGAAATATCTCCTTTAAACTTAGAGCATTTCGAAAATGGAACACTTGATTTAATGCTTGAAAAGAGAGTAAAGCCAATGGCGTGGTCCCCTCTTGCTGGAGGAAGAATATTTAAGGGTGAAGATGAGGCATCTATAAGAGTTAGAAATGCTTTAAATAAGATAAAAGAGGAAGTTTCTGCAAGGGATATAGATGAAGTTGTATATGCATGGTTATTAATGCATCCAAGCAAGATTATGCCTATAGTTGGTTCTGGAAATTTAGAGAGAATTAAATCAGCTGTTAGAGCAACAGAAATAAAACTTACAAGAGATAAATGGTTTGAAATATATGTAGCAGGAAGAGGAGTAGATATTCCTTAAGCTATAAAATTTATAAATTAAAACAGGATAGAAGCTTAATTATGTAGATTCCTATCCTGTTATCTTAAAATTTAAGTTCTAAAATCAAATTTATTAGAACATCTTTTACAAGTTACAACTATTTTACCTTTTTTTCTAGGTAATCTTAATTTTTGTCCACAGCTTGGACATTTTGTTATTTTATAATTTTTCTTTTCATTCAATTTATTTTCAAATATTTTAAAAAGATAAGTAAGGTTATTTAAATCAAGTGGTGGTATATTACTTGGAATTGTAAATCCAAGCTTAGATAATGGTTTATTTACAAATGTAACAAAAGAGTTAAGTTCTCTTCTCCTTCTATAGCTATCTTTAGAAAATACTCTGAAGATAGCAATTAAAAGTACTGCATAACCAATGATCCTTGTAAAACGAGAAAAATTAAGCAATGAACTTAAAAATAATAAAGCTAAAGTTAGTATGTCTACTCCGTATGTACCTTTTAAAAATCCCATTTTAACACCTCTATTATAATGTAATAAGTATATTATAATACAAAGAGTAAACTTCTTCAATTTATATAATAATAACAATCTATATTAATAGGCTTGTTTTTTAGGAGTATATATAGTTAAATATACATAGCAATAAATCATGAGGTGAAAATATATGAAAGATAGAATACCAAAAGATTATTTAATTAGAATAACAAAAGCATCAACTTATTTTATTTTTAGGAATGGACCAGTTAAGAAACTTTATGATCAGGGTAAACTAGAAGATTCAGATATTAGAGAAATGCAAAAATACATGCAAAATCATTTAGCATATTTATATAATGTTTTATTAGAAGAAAATGATTTAAAAAAATTTGATTTAATTATTTCTACAATGGACAAGTTTTATATAAATGATGAAGATGAAATTAAATTTGATGATGATGGATTTGATAATTTTTATAATAAACTATTTAATGAGGTAATGGAAACCATAAAGATGAAAAAATAAATTACAACCATATTTTAAGAAAAACTTAAGCTTAGGGGTTATAATTAACTAAAATAATTACAATAATATAACGTCCTGGGGGGAGTCTAATGTGGTTTTTAAATATTATATTATATTTTTCTATATATAGTTTTTTGGGATGGATTTGTGAAGTTATTTATTGTTCAATACCATCTAAGAAATTTATAAATCGTGGTTTTTTAAAAGGGCCAGTATGTCCAGTTTATGGTTTTGGCGCAATGTTTGTCATTTATATAATGAAATGGATTAATATTAATTCTGCAATTTTAGTATTCATTTTAGGCGGATTTATTGCTTCAATAATAGAGTTTATTGCAGATATTTTATTAGAATATGTATTTCATACAAGACTATGGAACTATTCAGATAGAAAATTTAATATTAAAGGAAGAGTTTGTTTACTTAATTCAACTTTATTTGCAGTTTTATCAACTATATTAATTAAAATAGTACATCCTTTAGTATTAGATATAGTGGTTAGTTTAAGTTCAATTACTATAATAATAGTATCAAGTTTATGTATAATAGTATTTTTAATAGATGGAGTATTCACTGTTAGAGAAGTAATTAAGTTAAATATAACTTTGAAAAATATGAATATTTTAAAAGAAATTAAAAAAGAGTTTAAATTAAAGTGTCATATAAGGCTTATTGAGGCTTTTCCTCAATTAGAGCATAAAAAGTATATGAAAGAATTAAAAAAGCTTAAAGAGATAATTAAAGAATCTATGAAAAATTACAAGAAGGTATAACTTTATTAATATTTGTAAAGATTTATTATTATGGAGGTGACACTATGTACATCGCATTTGGAAGAAAAGTGGTTGATACAGAGGAAGTAAAAAATGAAATTGAAAATAATTCAGAATTTAAAGTTATTAAAGATATGACCAAGGGAACTAAAAGAGAAGATACATTAGCTTTTAACTTAAGTATAGATATAAGTATATTAAATGGAATTATAGAAGATGATTATAATATAGATGAGTTAAATGAAGATGAGCTTTTTGATGAATATATGAGTTTATCAGAAGAATTAGCTACAGATATGGAAGATATTTTACCAGATGAAGCCATTATAGATATAAAAGCTTATAAATGGGATCCATCTGATAATGATATAAAACTGATAATAGCTGCAACACATGAAGATACTGGAGAAGGTAAACTTAAGGATGTAATGAGAAGGCTAATAACTCAACTAGAATAATAAAAAGTCACCATATTTAAACTATGGTGACTTTTTAACTTTAAGCTAAAATTTTGAAACATAAGAATATCTGTATTAGAATTTATTTTTTCTTTTTTGAGTTTTTTTTTTTGCTGAGTCTTTTTTACTATTCTTTTTGTCTTTGGAGTCATTCTTTTTGGTTTGATTTGACTTACTCATTATATTCTCCTAAATAATTGCATAATTAATAATATTATTTTATTTTGCAGAATAGAATGGAAATTTATTAAAAATATTAGAAATTATACCAAAATATAGTATAATTAAATTGGATATATAAAATTGTATTAATTAGGGGGAGAAGCGATGAAACTCAACAAATTTACCAACAGGATAGTTACATACTTTATAGGAGTAGTTATAATTGGGCTTACTATAATATCATTTATTGCTTATTATTTTGCTAGCAATACATTAGCAAAAAGTAATACTACGTTAATGTATGGAATGACAAAGCTCTCAGCAAAGTTAATAAGTGATGGAGTACAAGATAACTTAACATTTTTAGAAGATATTATAAATAATGAAAAGATAAAAAATAAAGATATTAAATTAGAAGAAAAAATGAGTATTTTAGATAAAGATTTAAAGGGTAAAGGCTTCTATAATTATGGTATTGCCTCTAAGGATGGGAAAGTTATATAATAATGGTAAAATCGAAGACATAATTAAGAGTAAGTTCTTTAAAGATTCAATTAGTGGAAAAAAAGTTGTATCTGGCCCATACAAAAGTGATTTAGATTATATGATGTCATACTTAGTTCCATTTAATGATGATGGAGAAAATTACATATTAGTTGCTGTAAGAAAAGCTACAGAGTTTAATGAAATAGTTAATGATACTAATTTACTAGAAAATTCTAATATTTTTATATTGGATAAGGAAGGGAATATAATTTCGGATAACGATTATAATGCAGTGAAAAATAATACTAATTATATAAAAAACAATATAGATGATAAAAAGTATTCAGAATTTATAAAAGTTCAAAAAATATGATATCAGGAAATGAAGGGATAGAAAAATATAATTTAGGTACTGAAAAGAGATATATAAGTTATACTCCAATTGATAATATGGATTGGTCTATAGGAATAACAATTAGCAATAAAGATCTTTTAAAAGAATTAAGAGTTTTGGCAACTTGGTTATTACTATCTTCAATTATAGTGCTGTTATTAAGTGTAATAATAATTATATTTTTAACTAAAGTTATAAGTAAGATATTTGAAGTAATAAAAACAAATATGAATAATTTTTCAAAAGGAAACCTTCAACTTAGTTTTCATGAAAAATATTTAAATCGAAAAGATGAAATAGGGACTATATGTAGAGCTATTAAAAGTAGTAAATCAGAAGTTGAAAATATGATAATAGGTATACAAAATTTATCAAATGATACTCTGGAGGATTCGGCAAATTTAGCATATATTTCAGAAGAATTTAGTAATTCCACAGAAAATATATATTTATCAATAAATGAAGTTGCAAAAGGAACAAGTAAGCAATCTAATGAATTATTAAATATAGTTAAAATAGTAAATAAATTGGGGGATAGCATAAAAGAAGCAGAATTAAATATAAAAAGAATAAAAAATGTTTCAGAAGAGATAGATAGTGACTCTGAAAAGAGTAATGAGGATATGAGAAACTTAATTGAATCTATAAATACCTTTGATAAAAAATTTTCAGTATTTATAGAAAGTATAAAAAATATGAATAATGATATAGAAACTGTAAAGAATATTTCTGTTTTAATTGATGATATATCTGATCAAACAAATCTTTTAGCTTTAAATGCAGCGATTGAAGCTGCAAGAGTAGGAGAAGCTGGTAAAGGATTTGCAGTTGTAGCAGATGAAGTTAGATCTTTAGCTGAGACATCCAAAGAGGCTTCAAATAATATTTATCAGATATTAAATAATATATTTAATAATGCAAAAATAATATCAGAAGAAACAGAAGAAATAAGTAAAGGATTAGAAAAACAAAAAGTTGTAGTTGAAGAAACTATAAATTCTTTTAATAACATATCTAATTCTATAAAGAGTGTTGGACCTAGAATAAATGATATAAAGGATTCTTTTATTAAAATTGAGGATGATAAAAGTTATCTTTTAGATACAGTTCAAGAAGTTTCAGCATTATCCGAAGAAATAGCAGCATCATCCGAAGAAATAACAGCATCATCAGAGGAGTTAAAGAAAAATACTACTATGGTAACTACAAGTTCTCATAATCTAGCAAATAAGACTGCTGATATGAATGAATTACTAGATAAATTTCAAGTTTATTAAGATTTAAGTTATAAGGAGTGTTAAATGTCTAATATTTTGGTAAAATATATTAGACATTTAATTTTTTAGGAGGAAAACACATGATAAGTAAAGAGAGAGTTCTAGAAAGATTTTTAAAATATATTCAAATTGATTCAGAAAGCTATAGTGAAGGACAATTTGCAAAAGTATTAAAAGAAGAACTAGAAATTTTAGGATTTGAAGTGGAATTTGATAATGCAGGTGAAGTAGTTGGATCTGATACAGGAAATTTAATAGCAAGGTTAAAAGGTAATATTCAAGGCGAAAGTATATTACTTTGTGGACACATGGATACTGTAAGGCCAGGAAAATCAATAAAGCCTGTAATAAAAGATGGAATTGTATATTCAGATGGAACTACAATTTTGGGTGGAGATAATAAAGGCGGAGTTGCTTCCATTTTAGAAGCTTTAACTGCAATAAAAGAAGAAAATATTCAACATACAGACATAGAAGTTGTATTTACAATTGCAGAAGAAGTTGGAATATATGGGGCTAAGAACTTAGATTATTCTAAGATAAAATCTAAAAAAGCTTATATTTTTGATACAAGTGGAGATATTGGAAATATAATAATTAAAGGACCTGCACAAGATAAGATTATAGTTGAAATTAATGGTAAGGCAGCACATGCTGGAGTTTCACCTGAATCTGGTATAAGTGCTATTCAAATAGCAGCAGAAGCGATAGCAAATATGAAGTTACTAAGAATAGATGAAAATACAACTGCAAATATAGGGAAAATAAATGGTGGCGTTGCAACTAATGTAGTTTGTCCAGAAGTAATAATAGAAGCAGAAACAAGAAGCACAGATATAAATTCTTTAGAAAAGCAAACAGCTCATATGATAGAAGTTTTTGAAAAGTCAGCTAAGAAATTTGGTGGAACTGTTGATATAAAAGTAGATAGAGTATTTGGACAATTTGTAATTGATGAAAATGATGAAATAGTGAAAAAAGCTAAAAAGGCCATGAATAATCTTGGTATAGAAGGAAAAATTTCATCATCAGGTGGTGGAAGCGACACTAATATACTTAATGGAAATGGAATTAAAGCTATTAATCTCTCAAGTGGAGAGAGAAAACCTCATACATTAGATGAATATATGGTGATAGATGATTTGGAGAAATTATCAAAGTTAATACTTGAAATAGTTAAAGTAAGTAAATAAAAGAATAAGGAGCAGTAATCATATTAAAAACTGCTCCTTATTTAAATTTATATTAAAGTAGCAAAGGATTAACACATTCCGCCACTACCACCGCCCATGTTGCCGCCACCACAAGCATTCATATTATTTTGAGTAGTTCCTTGAGAACTATTTTGTTTGTAGTAATTAATTATTTCATTTGAGCGCATTCTTAAAGTATTAAGAGTCTTGGCATATTCATCATTTTCAGGATCGATTTCTGTAGCAGTTACTATATGCTGAACTCCCAGGTCAAACCAGCCTTTCTTAAAATAAACAAAGCCTTTTAAGTAATTCCATTCGGCAGAATCGTTTAAATCTAAAAGATTTAATTTACTTTCAGCAATTTGAATATTATTATTATCAATAAGTGTTCTAATTTCCTTATATACAGCACCATTAATTAATACATCATAAGCCATATTTGCTTCAGAAAGAACTTCTTCAGCAAGTGGGCGAGCTTGAAAGCTTGAGTTAGAAGTGCCATATTCATCTAATATGTTTTTATAGGCTTGTTTAATTTCATCTTTTGAAGACTCTGGAGTAACCCCTAAAATTTTATATGGGTTCAAAATAGTTTCACATCCTTCATATTTATATACTTATTATAAATATATAGATAATCATTAAATTATGTTACAAATTAAGTTCGTCATATATTTTAAATATATTTGGAAAGAAGACAATAATATGATAAATTAATTTTATAAATATAAATAAAAAGGAGAAAACAAATGACGAGATTTAAAAAAATATATATAGAAACAACTAACATTTGTAATTTAAGTTGCAATTTTTGTCCTAAAACAAGTAGAAAATTAGGGTTTATGGATATAGAGAGCTTTAATGAAATAATAAATAAGATTAAGGGATATACTAATCATATTTATTTGCATTTAATGGGTGAACCATTTTTAAATAAGAATTTAGAATCATTTCTAAGTATAGCAAAAGAATTTGATTTTAAAGTAAATATAACAACAAATGGAACATTAATAAATAAAGTTAAAGATATAATAATAGATTCAAAAGCTGTGAGGCAAATAAATATATCATTACATAGTTTTGAAGCCAATGATAATGATATAGAGTTTAATGAATATATCAATAATATTTTAGATTTTATTAATGAATCTACTGAAAAAAGTGAAACGATTTGTGCTCTTAGACTTTGGAATATAGATACAAAAGATCTAAAAGCAAATAATGATTTAAATTCACAAATAATAAAATTGATTGAAGATAAATTGAGTCTTGAATTTAGCTTATTAGAAGCATTAAAAGAAAAAAAGAGATTAAAATTAAAAGATAAAGTATATTTAAATATGGCAGAAAAGTTTAGTTGGCCAGATGCAAATCTATCATTAATAAGTGAGGATGTATTTTGTCGTGGACTTAGAGACCAAATTGGAATATTACTTGATGGAACTGTAGTACCATGTTGTCTAGATAGTGAAGGAAAAATACCACTAGGGAATATCTTTGAACAAAATTTAGAAGAAATAATTACTTCAGAAAGAGCAAGAAATATATATGATGGATTTTCAAGAAGACGTGCAGTAGAAGATTTATGCAAAAGATGTGGATATGCCAAAAGAAATTTTAAATAATATATTCAGGGAGGGGTAATGTGAAGTACGTGTATGATTTAGCGGTAAAAATGAGTATTTCAGCAACTATATCATTAATACTTGCTAATTTATTGAATTTACAGTTTTCTGCTGTTGCAGCTGTAATAGCAATTTTAAGTATACAAGACACTAGAAAAAAAGCATTAATAGTTGGCAAAAATAGAGTTATTGCCTGTATAATAGCAATTTTATTATCAGTTTTAATATATGGTTTTTTAGGACAAAATCCTATTACTTTTGCAATATTTCTTTTAATTTTTATACCTGTAACATCAAAATTAAATATATCAGAAGGTATGGTACCAGCCGTGGTATTATCAACACATTTACTTGTTGCAAACCCTATTAATCTTTATTGGATTATTAATGAAACATTAATTATGATAATAGGAGTTGGAGTGGCTTCTATAGCAAATTTATTTATGCCATCTCTTCAATATAAATTTGATGAAGATAAAGAATATATAGAGAAAAGCTATAGAGAAATATTGTCTAAAATGTCTAAATCTCTTGTAACTCATACTGTAGATATTGATGAAGGATTTTTAATGAAAGATTTAGAAAAAAGGATAAATGAAAGTTGTGAAAGAGCTTATAAAATAGTAAACAATAGTCTGTTAAAAAGCGATTCTTATTATACTGATTATATGAATATGAGAAGAAATCAATTTAATATAATAAAAAAGCTTAGATCTCATTTTGAAAAGTTTTATATGTCTTTTGAACAAACTCATATGATATCAAAATTTACAAAGCAAGTTGCGGATCAAATTAAAGACACGAATGATTGTGAGGAGTTATTAGAAGAGCTAGAAATATTAAAAAATGATTTTAAAAAAATGGCATTGCCAAAAACTAGAGAAGAGTTTGAAAATAGAGCACAACTTCTACAATTTTTAAATGATATGGAAGATTTATTAAATATGAAAAGAAGTTTTGTTCTAAATTATAAATTATTTAATAAGATTAAGTAAAAATATAATGCTAAGTAAGTATTTTACAAAAAAAAGGAATCTGTTGTAAAATGGTTAAGGGGGATGATATTTATGGAAAATAATCAAGTATTAGAATTGATAGATTTAAAAAAGAGTTTTGGAGAAAAGCAAGTATTAAAAGGGATAAATCTCAAAATAAATAAGGGGAGTATAATTGGATATATAGGACCTAATGGAGCTGGGAAAAGTACTACAGTAAAGCTAATTATGGGACTAGTTACTGGATATGCTGGAGAAATAAGAATATTTGGAGAAGATATTTCTAAAGATGATGGAAGTTATAAAAAGAAAATAGGATATGTTCCAGAAGTGCCTGAAATATATGATAGTCTAACAGGAAAAGAATATTTAACTTTTATAGCTCAATTATATGATATAGATTATGACAAAGCTGATAATAAGGCAAGAAAATTAATGGACATACTAGGAATAGCAGATGTCTATGAAAAGAGGATTTCATCATATTCAAAAGGTATGAAGCAAAAGTTAATATTGATATCAAGTTTAATACATGATCCAGAAATATTATTTTTAGATGAGCCTTTAAGTGGATTAGATGCTAATAGTGTAATGATAATTAAAGAGATACTTTCTTATCTTGCAAAAGAAGGAAAAACAATTTTTTATTCATCTCATATAATGGAAGTTGTTGAAAAAATAAGTGATAGAATAATATTGATAAATAATGCTGAAATAGTTGCAGATGGTAATTTTGAAGAATTAAAGAGTAATTATAAGGAAAGTTCACTTGAAAGCATATTTAATGAGGTTACAGGATTCCATCAATATAAAGAATTAGCTGAAAACTTCATATCTGTAGTTAAAGAGGTATAGAAGTATGAAGGAATTTAAGGTTATAAGATTTTTAGATAAGTTTAGAGGTTTATATGAAAAAGCTGGAGTAGATTATGATATTTTTAGAATAATACTTCAAGCTAAACTTACAATGGATGGGAGAAGAAAAGCTACTGTTTTTAATAATGAAAATAAAAAGAAAAATAGCGAATCAAATGAATTTTATAAAGCCTTAATACTATACGCTTTTATAGGATTATTTTTTGGATTAATGCTTATATTTAAAATGAATTTAATGTATCAAATGGCAGCTTATTTTTCTGCAATTATGTTTATGATACTAACAATTTTCATTTCTGATTTTTCTTATGTAATGTTAGATGTTAGAGATAAAAATATTTTGGCAACAAAAGGAGTAAGTAGTAAAACTATAAATGCTGCAAAAATTACTCATATTTGTATTTATATAATTTATTTAACATTAGCTTTAGTAGGAATTTCGCTTGTAATTTCATTTAAACAAGGGATATGGTACTGTTTAATATTTTTAATTGAAATAATACTTATAGATATCTTTATGATTATAATAACTGCATTATCCTATCTTCTAGTACTTAAAATTTTTGATGGCGAAAAGTTAAAGGATATGATAAATTTTGTTCAAATTGGATTAAGTATATTTATGGTAGGAATATATCAAATAGTACCAAGAATTTTTCAATTTATTGATGTAGGTAATATTTCGTACACTGAAAAAATATGGCATCTGTTAATACCTCCTATATGGTTTGCTGCTCCGTTATCTATGGTAGCTGGGGAAGGAATAACTACATATAAAATAATTATGACAGTATTAGCAGTGTTAATACCAATAATAGCATTATTAGTTTATTTAAAGTTAACTCCTACATTTGAAAAGTATTTACAAAAATTAAATAATAATAATGAAAAATCTAATGAAAAAAGTAAGAATTTACTTAGGATTGGTAAAATAATATGTAAAGATAAGATTGAAAGAGCATTTTATAATTTATCAGTGGGAATTATTAACTCAGAAAGAGAATTTAAGCTTAAAGTTTATCCTAATATGGCTCTTGGAGTAATTTTTCCATTTATATTTTTGACAATTGGTATTCAGGGAGAAGATATTAGTAATATAAGATATAGTTTAATTAATTCAAAGTTTTATCTAACAATATATTCTTTTGCATTAATGATTCCGAATATACTAATAATGCTTAGGTATTCAGAGAGATATAATGGAGCATGGATATATGAAGTAGCACCAATAAAAAAGATATCTTCAATATATAAAGGAGTTATAAAGGGGGCTTTATTTAAGCTTATAATACCTCCATATATTATTGTATCTATAATATTTATAATTATTTTTTCAATGAGTGTTATAAAACATCTTATAGTAGCATTTTTAACTTTAATATTGATTATTATAGTTAATTTTTCAATTAGTTCTAAAGTATATCCATTTTCGAAAAAATTTGAAGGTACCAATAATACTGGAGATAGTTTAGTATCACTTATATTTTCATTTATTTTTATACTTTTGGGCATAGGTCTACATCTTGCAGCAAGCTTTTTTAGTATAGGAATATATATTTATGGTGTAATATTACTTGGGTTAGATATTTTATTATGGAAGATTTCATTTAACGTTTCAAAAAATAAATTAAGAGAATAAAGGTATAAATAAAATCATTTAGATTAACTCTAAGTGATTTTATTTTGTTTTTAGTATATAATATATTTCAAAGATCAAATGAAAATTTTTAAGGAGATAAATTATGGCAAAAGTTATAGTTGTTGGAGCTGGACCTGCTGGTATAATGGCATCATTATCAGCTTCAAAAAACAATGAAGTTACTTTAATAGAAAGAAATAATGAAATAGGTAAGAAATTAAGACTTACTGGTGGTGGAAGATGTAATATAACCAATAATAGAGATATAGAAGAATTTTTCGATAAAATAGTGACAAATAAGAAATTTTTATATAGTGCACTTTATACTTTTTCAAATACTACCTTATTAGAATACTTTTCTAATAATAGTTTAGAGTATAAGGTTGAATATGATCAAAAAGTATTTACAAAAAGCGATAAAGCAGATGAAGTTATAGAAATATTTAAAAGAGATCTTATGAAAAATGATGTTAAAGTTTTATACAATACAAAAGTAAATGATTTTATTATTGAAGATGAAACTATTAAAGGTATAATTACAGAAGAGGGGAAAAAGATATATGCAGATAGTGTTATTGTAACTACTGGTGGAAAGAGTTATCCTACCACAGGGTCTGATGGAAGCATGTATGATATATTACAAAAGTATGGACATACGATAAATCCTTTATATCCAGCATTAATTCCACTTGTAACAAAAGAAGGATTTATTAAAAACCTTCAAGGTGTATCAATGAAAGAAGTAATAATAAGTACTACTATAAAAAAGAAAAAAGTTCAACGTCAAGGTGATATGATATTTACTCACTTTGGTATATCAGGACCTGGAGTTTTAAAATTCTCATCTTATATAAATAAAATTTTAAAAGAAAAAGAAGTAGAGATAAAATTAGATTTTTTACCAGAAACCTCTAAGGATGAGTTATCTAAGATAATTAGATCTAATTCAAATAAAAGCTTATTAAATAATTTAAAAGCTTATCTACCTCAAAATTTTGTGAAAGAAATACTAAATATTTTAAATTTAAGTGAAGTTAAGATTTCAGAGTTGAAAAAAGAAGATGAATTGAAGCTTATAGAATATATAAAAGAAATGCCTTTAACTGTTGAAGACACTATTACAATAAAAGCAGCAATGGTTACTAGTGGAGGAATTAGTGTTAAAGAAATAAATGCATCTACTATGGAGTCAAAAAAGATAAAAAATTTATTTTTTGCTGGAGAAGTTATTGATATTGATGCAGAAACAGGAGGGTATAATCTTCAAATGGCATTTTCTACTGGATATTTAGCTGGCTCAAGCATAAGGAATTAAAATTATCAATTTAATTAAAAACTTCTTACATAAGAATCATTTATTATTAATTATAAATTAAACTAAAAAAAGCTGAGGAAACTCAGATTTTTTTAGTTTGGAAGTGGTTGATAGGTACTTCTATCTAGGTATTGATTAACAACTAATTCGCCATTTGAATCATATCCATATAAATAAGTATCAGCACTTAGTGGTCCTATAGGTATTGATACTGGCTCATATGTTATACCACCTTTTACTGATTCGTTTGACCATAATTCAATAGTTAAATTTCCGTTTCCAGCATAGGTGTTTATTACTACTGGATATTCAAAGTTATTAACGAATTTTAAGTCAATAAGGTTATCAGCTAAAGTAGCATCAAGTCCTATAGGAACATATGAAACGGTCATCATATGGTTAAGTCTTTCAGTAGGGATTATTCCAGCTCTTAACATAGTATTATAAAGAGTTGAAGAAACTTGACAGACACCGCCCCCTACACCAGGAACTACTTGTCCGTTAACATAAGTATTGGCAGCTACGAAGCCATTTTCAATAGTAGTTGGGCCTATAGCTTTTTCAGTTGAAAATGTTTCACCTGGCATTACTATAATATTATCAATATTTCTTGCCGCAAGTTGAAGGTTTGTACCACTAGGGCCAGCTGGATAACTTGTTGAAAAGCTAGAAATCTTATTGTTTACATTGCTTAAAGCACTAGCTTTAATATTGGCTTCAACAACATCAACATTTCCAGATACCTCTACCACATTTGGAGCATTCATATCTTTTATTTGAGATTTAATTTTATCTGTTAAATCACTTGTATTTAATTTAAGTCCAGTGGAATCATTTGAAATATTCATTGCTCCACTAGATATATCTATAGAAGCATTTGTAGGGCTAACATCTACAGCATTAGATATATTAGATACGAATGAAGTTAACTTTTCATCATTAAAAAGAACTTCAAATTCATACTCCCTATTTTCTGGTTTCTTTAACAAGTTTATTTTCTTAAAGAAACCTTCATTTTTTCCAAAACTTAAAATATCATTTTCAAGTTCTTCATAATTAATAGTTGCTTCTAAATCCTTATAAGAAATCTCAAAATTTTGTCCATTTGCCCCAACGCTTACTTTTTTATTACTTATATCTTCAACTAAAGAAATAAGTGTAGCGTGTAAGTCGTTACTATTCAATCCTGCTAAATCTTTATTTAGTATATAAGCACCAGGATAAACTTTATCTGCATAGTTTTTTATTAAAGTATTATTTGAGATAAGCCAATAACCAAGAATGGAAATTAGAATCAAAAATACTACAAGCATGAATTTCCATGATTTTAAAATAGAAACTATACTTTTTTTATCAGTTTGTACCACTTCCTTAGATGGTTCAGTATTAAGATTATTATTGCTCATAAATACCAACTTTCTATATAGTTACTTTATCATTTTCATGATATATATAGTTTACCTCGAAGTGATAATAATTTCAAGAATTTGTGGGAAAAATTACTAAATATATACGTATTTTATATTATTTAATAATATAAATAAAGATTTATCTAAATTACTCGAATATTAAATTAAATGTTAGTAAATTAATACCAAATAATGTGAAACAGTAAAGCTAAGATTTTGCAAAAGTTATCATAAGTTATTTTATGTTTAATAGTATTTTTAAGTGATTTATATTATGAAAATAAAGTTTATATTTATCTTATTAACTTATAAGAAAATAATAATTATAGATTGTATAAATTTAAAAGTTATTACAAAAGTATATATATTTACAATAAGTTACTAAATGATTAAAATTATAACATAGCTAATATTAAATAATAATTAGGGGGCAAATAATGAAAAAAAGAAGGTTAAGAAAAAATAATAAAGAACATAAGAAAGTAAAAGAAAATAAGAGATGGAAGAAAAGTTCGAAGAAAAGGGCAAGTACAATAGGAAAAAAGATTTTTAGTATCACAGTAATGGTAACAATAATAGCAATGATTATATTATTAAGTATTAATGCACTAATGTTTAATAGATTGCTAAACTCTATTGAAAAAGATGTATTAGCTAGAGGAAAGAATATTAAAGGAAGTATATCTACAGGTGATATAAGTGCTATAATGCAAGATAAGACAACAGGAAGTTATGATTATAAGAAATTAAAAAATGATTTATCAAATGCAAAAAGCAATGAAAATGTTATATATGCAGCTATATTAACTAAAAGTAATAATAAAGATGCTGAAATAATAGTAGACACAGATAGTAATTTATTGAATTATGGTAAGAAAATAATATTAAGTGATGAATTACATAGAGTTTTTAATGGAGAGGTTATATCCACAGAAGTTAAGGAGAAAAAGAATACCTTAATAAAATCATACTATCCAATTATAGGGTTAAGTGGAAGTGTTGACGCTATATTAGAAGTTAGAGAGGATATTACGGAAATTATAAATGTAAAAAAAGTAATACTTATTCAACTAGGTATATTAGCAATTATTCTAATTATTGTATATAGCATAGTATCATATGCTTTATCAAAGAATATTAATAGAGGTGTAAAAAAAGTTATAGATGGGCTTGTTACAATTTCAGAAGGTAATTTAACTAAAGTAGTAGATGTTAATAGTAATGATGAAATAAAGTTAATAGCTGATTATATAAATGTATTGCAAGAAAAAATTTCTAAGATGATAAATCAAATAATAATTTCATCAAATAAAGAAATTATAAATATAGAAAAGTTATCTAACTCAAGTAAAGAAATGGCAGCGGCTTCAGAAGAGGTGACAGCTACAATTAAAGAAGTTGATTCAAATATTTATATTCAAAATGAAGATACGAAAGAAATAAGCAATTTACTTAATGGATTTGGAATATCAATTCAAGAAGTTAAGGAATTAATTAATAAAACTAATTACTTACTAATTAATGTAAATAGTCAACTAAGCAGAAATAAAGAAGATTTAATGATGCTTCAAAATTCAAAGATTGATATACAAAATTCATCATCTTATATGAATGATGAATTAGAAAATCTATACTGTTCCTTAGAAAAGATAAAGAATATAGCTATTTTCATAGATTCAATTGCAGATCAAACTAATCTATTAGCATTAAATGCATCTATTGAAGCAGCAAGGGTTGGTGAAGCTGGAAGAGGATTTGCAGTTGTAGCAAATGAAATAAGAAAACTTGCAGAAGAAGTTAAAAGTTCATCTCTTGATATTGATAAGCTATTAACAGGTGTAATAAGGGAAGGGAATGATGTAAAAGAAACTTCGAATGTTATGAATATTAAGTTAGAAAAGCAATATGGTGTAATAGATAACTCAATAGTATCATTTAAAGAAATAGTAGATAAAATCATTGAAATAGTTCCTAAAATGACAGATGCAAATAATAAAATAGATATTGTGTCATCTGAGAAAAATACTATTATAGATTCAATTGAAAAATCACGAGTATTATTAGATGAAATATCGCGTTCTTCAGAAGAAATAAAAACTTTTTCAAGCGAGTTAAGTATTATGGCTCAAGGAGTTGCAGAAATTGGAGAAGAGTTAAATAATAATTCTAATGAAAAAAATATTGAAATAAATAAGTTTATGATAAAGTAAATTAGTTTTATGGATAGATACAATATATATTATGTACTTTTATGCTTTTTATAAGAAAGTGAAAAATGAAAGATACTCATATTAATAAAGAATATACAACATTTTAATGGATTGAGACATGCAATATAAAAGAATATAATAACATTAGAAGATTTCAGGTTGAAGGAGTGATATTATGAAGGCGGAAAGCAAAATTCTTAAGTTTTCAGCAGTTGGTGGATTGTTCTTCGCTGTCTTGGGTATTGCATGGGGATGAGCTATACATTCAGAAATGATAGCTTTTGATGGATTATACTCATTTGTAAGTTTAGGACTAGCGGTGTTTGCAATTATTACTACAAATTTTATTAATAAAAGTGATTTTAAAAATTATCCTTTTGGAAAGGCAACATTAGAGCCAATGATAGTTATTATTAAATCATTAGTACTTCTAATAATGTGTATAATAACTATGCTTTCTTCAATAAAGCAAGTTTTAAATGGAGGAAATGATGTTGAGGCAGGTTTTGCATTAGGGTATGCATTAATTTCATCTGTTGGATGTACTGTAGTTTATTTATATATGAGAGAATCATCAAAGAATCTTAATTCTGAGATAGTTAAAGTTGAAAGTAGTCAATGGCTTATGGATTCTATGTTAAGTGTAGGAGTATTAGTAGGATTTTTAATTTCAATTATTTTAAAATATATTGGATTAGAAAACTTAGCAAGTTATGTTGATCCAGGAATGGTTATTTTAAGCTCGACAATATTTTTGAAAATGCCTATAACTTCTATAATGGAAGCTTTCAAAGAAATAACAAACTCTAAAGCTGATGATCAAATCAATTATGATATAAATTTATTAGTAAAAGAAATTGAAGAGGAATATAATTTAGAAGAATCTATAGCAAGAGT
Organism: Clostridium sp.; assembly: GCF_017888565.1. Classification (GTDB taxonomy): domain Bacteria; phylum Bacillota; class Clostridia; order Clostridiales; family Clostridiaceae; genus Clostridium. The sequence continues at coordinate 28,638 of NZ_JAGHFX010000080.1, read as the reverse complement.
AGTAAAAGTAGGAAGAGAACTTAGAATAGAAATTGATTTTATAGTATCTAAAGATTCAAAAATCAAGTCTATAGATGATATGGATAAAGTAAGAGAAATAATAGATAAAAATACAAACCATTTTGATTTAAAAAAGTGGATGAATGTATCATTTACTAAAAATAAAAAATGGGCTATATAAAAAGCTATCCTAGATAAATTCTGGGGTAGCTTTTTATTTTAATATTTTACTAATTAATGAAATTATGGTATTTTAAGAGTATATTTATAATATTAACTTGGAAAAGTCGGTGGGGTACTATGGTAAATGAGATATATTCTTCTGAGGAAGTAAAAGAAATTATTGATGGAGTAATAGAAGAGATTAATGTAGGGAAATCTAAAATTTTTCATATTGCAGATGCTATGAGAGATGAATTAGAAATCAAAAGGAAAGAGCTTAATGATGTTAAAAGTAGACTTTTGAAAGTTATTAATGAGGTAGATTATTTAGAAAAAGCTGATAAAGCAATGAGAAATAAGCTGGTAGAAGAATCAAAAAAGCTATCTCAAGTGGATTCTGATTTATTTAAAGAGGTCTATGAAGAAGCGTTAGACATTAGAGTGAGATATATAACAAAACAAAATGAAGAAAAAGAATTAATTTTAAAAAGAGATACTTTAGAAAGAGCTTTAAAAAAATATAATTTAAACATAGAAGAGGCTCAAGGAGCTGTTAACCAAATAAATATAGCATTAGGGTACTTAGAAGGTAATGTCTTAGATATAATAAATGACCAAGATGAAAATTCTCAAATGATAACTGGAATAAAGATATTGGAAAATCAAGAGTTAGAAAGACAAAGAATAGCAAGAGAAATACATGATGGGCCAGCTCAATACATTGCAAATGCAATGATGAGAGTGGATTTTTGTAAAGTAGTAGTTCAAAAAGATCTTGAAAAAGGGATAAATGAATTAGATGATTTGAAATTCAATATAAGAATGGCATTAAAGGAAGTAAGAGGTATAATTTATGATTTAAGACCATTACAATTAGAGGAACTTGGATTAATGGAAGCTATAAGAGATATGATAAATATTATATCAGCAGAAAACGATATAAAAATAGATATAATAGTTGATAAGTCAAGTTATGAAGTAGAAAAAATAATACAAATTGCTATATACAGAATTATACAGGAGATATTAAACAATATAAAAAAACATTCTAAAGCAAAATATGTTGATTTTAGAATCAGTTATATTAAAGATTTTATATATATTTATATTAAAGATGATGGAATAGGTTTCAATGTTCAAGAAACTATAATAAATACTAAGCAAAAAGGAAATCGCTATGGTTTACTTGGGATATTTGAAAGAGTAAAACAATTAAGAGGAAAAATAGAAATAAAATCTTTAAAAGGAGAAGGAACTATATATAAAATAAGGCTTCCAATAAATAGAAAGGTAATAAAAAATGATTAATAATAAAATTAGGGTTATAGTAGTAGATGATCATGACTTAATAAGAGAAGGATTAAATAGAATAATAAGTTTTGAAGAAGATCTAATAATATGTGGGCAGTTTCGAAGTGGAGAAGAGCTACTTAATAATATGAAAAATTATAATCCGGATATTATACTTCTGGACATAAATATGCCTGGGAAAAATGGGATAGAAACTTTAAAAACTTTAAAAATATTATATCCTAATATTAAAATAGTTATGCTAACAGTAGAAAATGATAAAAAGACTATAATGGAGTCAATCGATATAGGTGCAGATGCATATATACTAAAAGAATCAGCTGGTAGCGAAATTGTAAATGCTATAAGAAATGTGTATTTAGGGGAGAAATATATAGACAAGTCCTTAATAAAAGCTATGTTTTTAGATATTAAAAATGATGCTATTTTTACAAGTAGAGAAATTGAGTCTTTAAAATTATTAACCAATAGAGAATTAAATATACTGTACGAAATTTCAAAGGGGCTAAAAAATAAAGAGATTGCAGAAAAGCTATTTTTATCAGAAAAAACTGTGAAAAACTATATTACAAGCATATTTAAAAAAATTCAAGTAGAAGACAGGGTGCAAGCTACAATATATGCTATAAGGAATAATATAGAAGCTTTTTATCATAATAAATAAAAATAAAATACTAATTTTTGTGAATAAAATATTTAAAAGACATAAGATGTTAAAAAAAAGACGAAAATGAAAATTGAATTACGTTTTCAGGTGTTAATGAAAAATAGGAAAATATTATAAATAATAGAATTAAATAAGAAAAAATATATTGTTTCATTAATAAAATCATGAAGTTATAATCAAATGTGTAAAAAAATATGACAATATGTAATAAAACGTTAATTTATATTATATTAATAAATGAATTTATCAGAATGACAAGAGATAATAATTTAACAATATTGTTGAAAAAAAAACAAAGTCAGTATAGAATTATCTTGTAAATATCATTTTAGGGGGATAAATTTTATGATATCAAAAAAATTAATTGCTGTATGTTTATTATCAACTGCATTATTAGTTGGATGTGGAAGTAAGGAGCCTTCAACTTCAAATGATAATAGCGCAAGTTCAACAGAACAAAGTGAGAAATTCACAGGAATAAAGAAATACGAAAGTCTATATGATGAAACTGGTGCAAAAGGTGACGTTATAGTAACAGAAATTGAATTTAAGGATGGAGAACCAGTAAAAGTTTCACTAGATGTTCGTCAAGAAGATGGAACAATGAAAAAAGAAGAAGCTAAAAAGGGTAATTATGTAATGAAGGAAGGCGAAGCTAAAAACTGGGGAGAGCAAATCGAGTTATTAGAAGCTTTCTTAAACGAAAACAAAGTTGATGTATCTAAAGTAAAATTAACTAATGATGATGGAAATACAGATGCGGTGTCAGGAGTATCAATTAAGGTTGGTGCGTATGTGAATGCAGTTAAAGAGGTTGTTGATGCGGTTAAAGAAGGTAAAGAGTTAGAAACTGGATTTACTGGAGCAAAAATAGCTGAAACTCCATATGATTCAACTGGAGCAAAAAAAGATATGGTAGTTACAAAAGTTGTATTCAACCATGGAAAACCAGTTGGAGTAAATATAGATGTTAAACAAGAAGATGGTTCAATGAAGAAGAAAGCTTCAGAAGAAGGTAAATATGTAATGAAGGAAGGCGAAGCTAAACATTGGCATGAGCAAATGGAATTATTAGAAAAGTTCATGGTTGAAAATAATTTCGATCTTTCAAAAGTAAAATTAACTAATGATGATGGAAATACAGATGCAGTATCAGGAGTTTCAATTAAAGTTGGAACTTATGTAAAAGCTGTACAAGATGTTTTAGATTCAGTTAAGTAGAAATATATTAGCCACCTATTTATAGGTGGCTTTTTGTTTTATAGTAAACATTTTATTTACCATTAAATAAAATATTGAATTTATTAAAAAGTATGAATTAATTATATTTTTAAATTGAGGTTGTATTTCATTCTTGAACAAATATATAAGTGAATAACTAATATTTATAAAAAATACTAGTTTATATCACAGAAAATTTATATCTAACAGGTAATTCTACAACTATTAAAATGATAACAAGAATTTTAATTCCATTATTTGTAGTGTTTCGATGAATCGATTAATTCCTTATGAAAATAGAGAAAAATGCTAATTATATAGGTGGTGTATTGAAAGAAAGAATGAAGGATGATTTGGCAGCTTATTTATTATATAATTCTAAAATTATATATTTAAATGAGCCAACTTAAATTAAGAGTTTAAAGAGATATGAAATTTTTGTATTAATAAGGAAATGAATATTAGTAAGAAAAATTTATATATGAAAACTTTATACAGCAAGATTATTGTTAGATTTAATAGAAATATTATAAATCAAGCATAAATAATATCTAAATTTGATATTTTAGATTTCTTAATTTTTGAGACAAGTATTGAAGATATATAAAGAAGATATATAGAAAGAGGTGTAAATATTGAAGTTTTTTTGATACAAAATCATATTTAATTTTTACAAAGAATACATTAAAAAAATCTTTCATATATAGCAAATGCTATAATATTCTTTTTATGTGACCTTATGCTATTATTTGTAACATTCTATTTATTGGAGGGTGTATATAAAAGCTCTGATAGTATGATTATAAAGGGATTTATAGTTTATGTACTTACATCATTCATAACATCTGTAATTGTAAATGAGGATATTAGATATATAATAAGGGGAGAGGTTAAGGATGATTTAATAACTATAAATTTAATTAGACTAATAAATTATCAAAAAGAGAATGTTTTTTGAATTACCTGGGAATTTAATGTACAACTTTATGGTTATATCTTTTAACATTTAGTATAAGTCTTATATCTATAGCAGTATCTTATAAAATATGGTTAAAAGGAATTAGCGTATATGAAAGTGCAGGATGTTAAATAATAGACATATGTATACTAAAAGGTATATGTATGTCTTTTTGTTTTTATAATAAATAGTGAGAGCAATAAGTATTAGTATTTTTGGGTATAATACATATCTCATATTTGATTATTTACAAAATAATATAAATTTGTATTTTGAATGAGAATTATTATTGACATTGTATATAAAAATAGTATAATAAAGTTATACCACACCCCTGGGGGGTGGTTAGAGGAGGTATTAATATGAAAGAAGAAAAAGTTAAGATATCAGGTATGACATGTACTGCATGTGCAAGTAGAGTCGAAAGAGTAATTAATAAACTTGAAGGAGTAGATAAGGCAAATGTGAATTTTGCTACCGAAACTTTAAGTGTTAAATATGACAATAATAAAGTAAATAGTTCTGATATTGAAAAGGCTATTGAAAAAGCAGGCTATGGAGTTGAAAAGAATAATAAGAGCTATAGCTTTAAGGTTGAAGGAATGACTTGCTCTGCATGTGCAAATAGAGTTGAAAGAGTCACTAAAAAGGCAGATGGAGTTACAAACTCATCAGTAAATTTTGCTACAGAAAAATTAAATATAACTTTTGATGAAAATAAGATATCTGTTAATGAGCTGAAAAATATAGTAGAAAAAGCAGGTTATAAATTAATAGTAGAAGAAAAGAAAGATAGTGCTACGAAAAAGATTCCTGAGCATAAAAAGCTTTGGTATAGATTTGTTTTATCTATTGTATTTACAGTTCCATTACTAATAATATCTATGGGGCATATGGTAGGAATGCATTTGCCAGATATCATAGATCCTATGATGAATCCGTTAAATTTTGCAATAACTCAACTTGCATTAACTTTACCAGTAATGATAGTAGGTTATAAGTTTTATTTAATAGGCTTTAAGAATTTATTTAAATTAAGTCCTAATATGGATTCATTAATAGCTATAGGAACATCAGCAGCAGTTATTTATGGTCTATTTGCTATATATAAAATAAATATGGGAGATCATGAATATGCAATGCATTTATATTTTGAATCAGCAGCAGTAATACTTGCATTAATAACTTTAGGTAAATATTTAGAAGCAGTATCAAAGGGAAAAACTTCAGAAGCTATTAAAAAGCTTATGGGATTAGCTCCTAAAACTGCAAATATTATTAGAGATGGCAGGGAACTTACTATTCCTATTGAAGAAGTAAAAGTATCAGATATCGTAATTGTAAAACCAGGAGAAAAATTACCAGTTGATGGAGAAGTTGTAGAAGGAAATACATCAATAGATGAATCTATGCTTACAGGAGAAAGTATTCCAGTTGAAAAGAGTGTTGGAAGTAAGGTAATTGGAGCAAGTATTAATAAAACAGGATTTATAAAATATAAGGCTACTAAAGTTGGTGATGATACAGCTCTTGCTCAAATAATTAAATTAGTTGAAGATGCTCAAGGAACAAAAGCACCGATAGCAAAACTTGCAGATGTAATATCAGCATATTTTGTACCGATAGTAATAGCATTATCTATTATAGCATCATTAGCTTGGTATATATCAGGTGAATCAGCAGTATTCTCTTTAACTATATTTATAGCAGTTTTAGTTATAGCGTGTCCATGTGCTTTAGGATTAGCAACACCTACAGCAATTATGGTAGGAACAGGTAAGGGAGCTGAAAATGGAGTTCTTATAAAAGGTGGAGAAGCATTAGAAACTGCATATAAAATAGAAACTATAGTTTTTGATAAAACTGGAACTATAACAGAAGGAAAGCCAAAGGTAACAAATATAATAAGTAAAGATATAAGTGAAACAGAGATATTGGCATTAGCAGCCAGTGCAGAAAAGGGTTCAGAACACCCATTAGGAGAAGCAATAGTAAGAGCAGCAGAAGAGAAAAACATTACGTTAAAGAAGATAGAAGATTTTAAAGCTATACCAGGTCATGGTATAGAAGTAAAAATAGAAGGTAATATTATTGCTTTAGGAAATAAAAAGCTAATGACGGAAAGAGGAATAGAATTAGGAGATTTACAAGATAAATCTAATAAATTAGCAGAAGAAGGAAAAACTCCTATGTTCTTAGCTATAGATAATCAAATAAAAGGAATTGTAGCTGTTGCAGATACAGTTAAAGAAAATAGTAAAAAAGCTATTGAAGCACTTCATAATATGGGAATAAAAGTAGCTATGATAACTGGTGATAATGAAAAAACAGCAAAAGCAATTGCAAAAGAAGTTGGAATAGATATTGTATTAGCAGAAGTTTTACCTGAAGATAAAGCAAATGAAGTTAAAAAGTTACAAGGTGAAAATAAAAAAGTTGCAATGGTTGGAGATGGAATAAATGATGCTCCAGCATTAGTTCAAGCAGATGTAGGAATAGCAATAGGATCAGGAACAGATGTAGCTATAGAATCAGCAGATATTGTATTAATGAAGAGTGATTTAGTAGATGTTATAAAAGCAATTCAATTAAGTAAAGCAACTATAAATAATATAAAACAAAATTTATTCTGGGCATTTGCATATAACGTATTGGGAATACCAGTAGCAATGGGAGTACTTCATATTTTCGGAGGGCCATTATTAAATCCTATGATAGCAGCTGGAGCTATGAGTCTAAGTTCGGTATCAGTATTATTAAATGCATTAAGACTTAGAAAATTTAAAGCTAATATTTAGTTTATGTCGAATATTCTTGACATATGTAGATTTTTTGATAGAATTAAGAAGTAAATTTAATATTGTAGATAGAGGTTGCAATAATTAATAGTAATATTAATGAGGTAAGCACGATGATTTAATATGAAAGGAATTGTTGCCGAAGTTTATAATTTTGCTTAAGGATTATAAACTGGTTTTGTATAAAATATATACAAAGCTGTCACAATAATTTGTGGGGAGCTATCTTTGTGTTTGTTTAAAGTTTGCAATAAATACAAGCCCAAAGAGTAATCTTTGGGCTTATTTTTTAGGAGAAAAATATGGAAAAGAAGCATATGAAAAAGGAAATTACTTTATTTATGGCTACTATGCTTGTGTGTGGAAATATGATAGGCTCAGGTGTATTTATGTTACCAGCAACATTAGCAGATGTGTCTGGACCAATAGCAACGATTATTGCTTGGATAATAACTACAGTAGGATCAATATTGATAGCTATATCATTTGCGAATTTAGGATCTAAATATCCATCTACAGGCGGAGCTTATCAGTATACAAAAGAAGCCTTTGGAGAATTTGCAGGTTTTTTAAGTGCTTGGTTATATTGGAATGGTTCATGGATTGGTAATGCAGCAATAATAGTAGCATTAGCTAGCTATAGTGCAGCAATAATCCCAGCACTTAATAACCCATTAGTATCAATAATATATACTAGTTCAATATTATGGATATTTACAATTATAAATATTGTCGGGGTTAAGAAAGCTGGAAAGATACAATCATTTGTAACAGTATTTAAAATTGTATTTTTTGGATTATTTGTAGTAGTAGCTTTTTTAAATTTTGATAGTGCTAATTTTCTACCATTAATGCCAGAAGGAAAAGGGCTTGAATCAATTCCTCTTGCTGCTACGTCTACTTTGTGGGCTTTTGTTGGATTAGAAAGTGCAACTGTAACTGCAGGTGAAATTAGTAACCCGGAAAAAAATGTGAGAAAGAGCACCATTTATGGAATGATAATATCAGCAATAATATATATTTTAATAAGTGTAGCTAGTATGGGAGCAATGCCGAATGGAGAACTAGCAACAAGCTCTGCACCTCTAACTGATATACTAACTAATGTTTTAGGTTCGGCAATAGGAAAGCCTTTAGCAATATCAGTGGTTATATGTATTTTAGGTACAACTATTGGTTGGTTATTGTCTACGGCAAGAGTTGCTTATGCAGCAGGGGAAGATGGTGTTTTTCCTAAAGGCTTTGGAAAGTTACATCCTAAATACTCAACACCTTCAAATGCTTTGGTAGTAGGATCAATACTTGTAAATATATTATTAATAATGAACTATCAAAAAAGTATGGTTTCAGCATTTACTTTTATAACTATACTTGCAACATTAGCATTTTTACCAGTATATCTTTTAACTGCATGTGCAGAAATTATGCTTATGTTTAAAGGTGAAAAAGAAATAACTTTAAAAATTTTCTTAAAGAAATCTTTTGTTCCTTTATTAGCATTTATATATACAATGTGGACTATATATGGCTCAGGTGCCGAAATTGTAATGTGGGGATTCATACTTATGTTACTTGGAGTTCCATTTTATATATATAACTACCATAAAAATAAAAAATCATTATAAATAAAATTAAAAGAATTAAAGACAAAGCTTATCTTTATAAGAATTAAGGATAAGCTTTATTTTATTGAAAAAATTTGATAATGTAAAAAAAATAATTATATGTTAGAATTAATAAGATATAAAAGTTTACATAAAAGGTGGTGGAGGTAAAAATGAGCAAAATAGATGAGATTTATAATGCTTTAAAAGAGTTAGAAGTAAAAAGTGATGAAGGAATAACAGCTAGTGAACTTAGTACTTTTATGGACTTAGACAGGGCCAATGTAAGCAGATATTTAAATCAGCTTTATAAGGACGGAGTTGTTAACAAAATAGAAGGTCATCCAGTTAAGTATAGCTGTGTAACTAAGAATGAAGAAAAAAAATCAAGAGAAATTAAGAAAGTCTATAAAGAGATTAAACGAAATACTCTTGACACATTAGTTGGAGCTAAATTAAGTTTGCAAATGCCAATTCAACAGGCAAAAGCTGCAATATTATATCCTCCAAGAGGATTACACACTTTAATTTTAGGTGAAACTGGTGTAGGAAAATCTATGTTTGCAGAAGCTATGTATAATTTTGCAATAGAATCAAATGTTATAGGAGAAGAAGCGTCTTTTGTTAGATTCAATTGTGCAGATTATGCAGATAATCCACAACTAGTTATGGCTCAGATATTTGGAGTAAAGAAAGGGGCTTATACAGGAGCTGATTCTGATAGAGATGGGCTACTAAAAAAAGCTCATGGTGGGATATTGTTTTTAGATGAAATTCATAGGTTATCTCCACAAGGTCAAGAAATGTTATTTACATATATAGATAAAGGACATTTTAGGGTGTTAGGAGATACAGAAAAGCTTGTCAATGTAGAAGCACAAATTATTGCAGCAACAACAGAAGATCCTCAATCATTCTTACTTAAAACTTTTAGTAGAAGAATACCTATGGTTATAACTTTACCATCATTAAAGGAAAAAAATATAAAAGAAAGATATTATTTGCTTAGAGAGTTTATAGAAAATGAATCCCAAAGAGTTTCAAAGAGTATTTATTTTAATAAAAATGCATTAATATCATTTTTATTATATGATTGTCCAAATAATATAGGTCAATTAAAAAGCGACCTTCAACTTTCTTGTGCAAGAGCATTTTTAAAATATAAAGCTAAAAATAAGGATTATATATTAGTTGATCAAGAAGATTTACATCAGAGAGTAAAAATGGGTCTTATGAAATTACAAGAGTATAGAGATGAAGTTGATGAAATATTAAACAATATGGGAGATGTTCTTAGATTTTCATATAGAGATAAAATTGCATTAATAGAAGATGGTCAAAACTTAGAAGAGCTTAAAGAAGGAGCTATGTTTTATGATAGAATTGAACAAAAAATAGAAGAATTAAAAAGTGATGGTATAGAAGAAAAAGAAATAGATGAGATATTAAATATTGATATTGAAAAATATTTTAGAAAATATATAAGGGATTTACCAGAAAAGTTTAGAAAAGATGAAATATCAAAAGTTGTTGATGTTGAAATAGTTGATTTAGTAGAAGAAATACTTTTATTTGCTTCTAAGAAGTTAAATAGAGACTATGATGAAAAAGTTTACTTTGGATTAGCACTTCATATTCAAGGAAGTTTAGAAAGAATAAGACAAGGTATAAAAATATTTCATCCTAAATTAAACTTTATTAGAGGAGAATATGCTAGAGAATTCATTGTATCAATGGAAGTAGCAAGTATAATAGATAAGAAGTTTAATATAGAAGTTCCATTGGATGAAATTGGTTATATAACAATGTTTTTAGCAACTAATCCATATGAACAAGATAAAGCAAAAGATGAAAAAGTGGCTGTACTAGTTATAATGCATGGACATTCTACTGCTTCTTCCATGGTAGAAGTAGCCAATTCCTTAATAGGTGAAGAGTACGTACAAGCATTAGATATGCCTTTAAGTATGAAAGCTGAGGATATGTATAAAATTGCTATAGAAAAAATAAAAGAAATCCATACTGGTAAGGGAGTTTTTCTTTTAGTTGATATGGGATCTTTAACTAATTTTGGAGATATGATAAAGGATGAAACTGATATTAAAGTAAAAACTATTGATATGGTTACAACTTTGTTAGTTATAGAAGCAGGAAGAAAAGCATTAAATGGAAGAGGTTTAAAAGAAATATATGAATCTTGTTTAGAAATTAAAAGGTATGGAATTCAAAGTGCTGCATCAAAAATAGATCAAAAGGAAAATATAATAATTACATCTTGTTTTACTGGGGATGGTTCTGCACAAAGACTAAAAGAAATAATAGAAAATAATATAAACAGCAAAACTAATATTAAAATTCATGCACTTAATATACTAGACAAAGATGATTTTTATAGTAATATAGGATCTTTAAATCAAAAATATAATATACTCGCTATTGTTGGGGTTATGAATACTTATGTACCTAATATACCATTTATTTCAGCAGCAGATATTTTGTCAGGAGAAGGAATAGATGATTTAGAAAAACTTATATCACAAGAAGAAGAATATTATAAAATAATAGAAAGTATGGAAAAACAAATAAATAATATTGATTCATATAAACTTATAAGAGATATAAGAAAAACATTAATTAATATAGAGGAACATTTAAATATTAAATTAATACATGAAGTGAAAATAGGAATCTTAATTCATATTTCATTCTTAATAGATAAGCTAAATAAAGGTGGAAAAGAAACACCATTTGTAATGCTTAATGAATTTAGACATTCAAATAATAGAGAGTTTATATTAATAAAACAATGCTTAAAGCTTCTTGAAGAGAATTATAGTGTAAACATTGGAGAAAATGAATTGGCCCATATAGTTAAAATGGTAGTTAATAATAAGACATCTGTGTAAAAATAGAGATTAATAGATGTTGTTTTTAAAAGTGTGTAATTCATTGTTACACACTAAAAAAATTATTTATAATTTTGGAATTAAGTAAATAAGCGGATTTGATAGCTATAATAATAAAAAAGTTTATATGATTTAATTTGGCATTAAAATTGCTATTAGATATAGTGTAAGGAATTATAGATATGAGGAGGTAATTTAAATGAAAAGAATATTACTTGTTTGTTCAGCAGGGATGTCAACATCTCTATTAGTTAGCAAGATGCAAGCAGCAGCTAAAGCACAAGGTATTGATTGTACTATAAATGCTGTTGGTGAGGCAGAATTAAAGAAACATGAAAATGAAATAGATGTATTATTATTAGGACCACAAGTTAGATTTTTATTAAGCAAAATGAAAGCAAAATTTGAACCAATAGGAGTTCCTGTAGAAGTAATTAACACAGTAGATTATGGAACAATGAACGGGGAAAAAGTTTTAAAACAAGCGCTTTCAATGAGCAGTAAGTAGTAATAATCGTAAAAGGGGTGTACCAATGGAAAAAATTATAATGGATCTAATAATCTTTAGTGGTGAAGCTAGAAGCTATGCAATGGAAGCAATGCAATTAGCTAAAAATGGACAAATTGATGAAGCAAGAGAATTACTAGAAAAATCAAAAGAAACTTTAGGTGATGCCCATGCAACACAAACTAGTTTGATTCAAGGAGAAGCAGCAGGTGATAAATGTGAAGTATCATTATTACTAGTACATGCACAAGATCATTTAATGACATCAATAGTTGTAAAGGATTTAGCAGAAGAAATTATAGATCTTCATGAAAAGTTAAGTAAGGTGGAATGTAAAAATGAATAAGTTAGGAATTTCAATATATCCTAGCAATGCCTCAGTTAACGAGATAAAGGATTATATAAGACTTGCAGCAAAATATGGTTTTAAGAGAATATTTACATGCTTAATATCTGCAAGTGATAAAGACATTGATGTTGTTTTAAATGAATTTAAAGATATATTGTATATAGCTAATGAAAATGATATGGAAGTTATTGCAGATATAGATCCAACTGTATTTAATAAATTAAAGGCATCTATATTTGATTTAAGAGTATTTAAAGAAATGGGGCTATCAGGTATAAGGCTTGACATGGGGTTTAGTGGATATGAAGAATCTGTTATGACATTTAATGAGTATGGGTTAAAAATAGAATTAAATATTAGTAATGGAACAAAATATGTTGACAACATTCTTTCTTATAAAGCAAATTTAAATAATCTTTATGGTTGTCACAATTTTTATCCACATATTTATACAGGTTTATCTTATGAGAATTTTATAAATTCAAGTAAACAATTTAAAGAGTTAGGGATAAGAACAGCTGCTTTTGTGAATTCTCCTTCAGCTAAACATGGACCTTGGCCGGTATCAGAAGGACTATGTACTTTAGAAATGCATAGAGATTTGCCAATAGATGCACAAGCTAAACATTTATTTGCAACAGGATTAATTGATGATGTAATCATAGCAAATGCTTTTGCATGTGAGGATGAGCTTAAAGCATTAAGTGACTTAAACAAGGAAATGCTAGAATTTAATGTTGAATTAGTAGAGGGTATAAGGGATTTAGATAAGAAAATAGTTTTAGAAGAATTTCATTTTAACAGAGGAGATTCTTCAGAATACATGGCAAGAAGCACTCAAAGTAGAGTTAAGTACAAGGGAGAAAGCTTCCCGCCATACAATTTGGTAGATATAAAAAGAGGGGACATTTTAATTGATACGGATTTATACACTAGATATGCAGGAGAGTTACAAGTAGCTTTAAAAGATATGAAAAACACAGGAAAAACTAATGTAGTTGCAAAGATAGTTGAAGATGAAATTTTTCTATTAGATTATATAAAGCCGTGGAGTAAATTTTCATTTAAACTTAAGAAGTAAGTATAAATTAATCTAGTGATTAAAAAAATTCTGGCAAAACCAGAATTTTTTTTGTATAAGAATTTAAAATTAGAATAAAAAGATAATTAATAATATTAACATATTATTACACAAATAAGTTTTTTATCAATTTGTGTAATGGTATTACACAGATTAATAAAAATAAGTGTGTAAAAGGAATGTTACCTAAAAGCTAGATATAGTAAGGGTTTCAAGAAAAATAATGTTTTTTAAAACTTGGCACGCAAATTGCTTTATATATAAGCGAGAAAACAATATCAAATAAAACTTAATGTAAAGGATTTTAAAAATGTTATTAACTGATTTACTCTTTATAATGAAATTATGTATAAAAAATATTCTAAGGGGAAATCAGTAAATATAAACAAAAATTTAAGGGGGAATTTAAATGGAAAAATTCATTAACTTTATGGAACGTTATATGGTTCCAATAGCATCTAAAATAGGTGCTCAAAGACACTTAGTAGCTATACGTGACGGTTTTGCTACAATAATGCCACTTATGATTATTGGTTCTTTCGGTAATTTAATTCACAATTTTCCAATTAAGGCAGTTAAGGACATGTTTGCTTTAGGTGAGCCTTTACATTGGTTAGATGTAATAGCATTAAATATTTATGGTGGATCAATGTTCTTAATGGGACTATTTGCTGCAATATCTATAGGATATGCATTAGGTAAATCATATGATGTTGATGGATTTGCAACAGGAATAGTTACTTTATCATCAAGCTTAATATTAATAAATATGTTTGATTACAAAGCTCCAGTTACTTGGGGTGGATTTGATGCAGGAACACTTGGATGGGAACCTGGTCTATTTACAAAATGGCTTGGATCTTCAGGACTAATAACTATTTTAATAGTTACTTTAATTACAGGTACAATTTTTGCTAAGTTATCAAAAAACAAGAAGCTAGTTATTAAACTACCTGATGGTGTACCTCCAGCAGTAGCAAGATCATTCTCAGCTTTATTACCAACAATGATAACATTAACTTTAGTAGGTATTGTATATGGTATATTAGAAGCATTTGGATATCAAGAAGTTTATATGCATGTATATAACTTAATTTCAAAGCCATTAATGGGACTTGCAAATTCTTTACCAGTATTATTAGTATTAATATTAATACAACAACTTTTATGGTTCTTTGGATTACATGGATCAAATATATTAGCACCAGTTATAAATGGTATATTCCTTGCTTTAACAGCTGATAATATGGCAGCTATAGCAGCTGGTAATACAGAAGGAATTAATATTATAAATAGCCAATTCTTAGATTCATATGTTAACCTTGGAGGTTCAGGATTAACAGCAGCATTAATGATAGCTATGATAATTAAATCAAAGAGTGCGATAAATAAATCAATTAGAAATGTTGCAACAGGTCCAGCATTATTTAATATAAATGAACCAGTTATATTTGGTTTACCAATAGTATTAAATCCAACTTATATTATACCATTTATTTTAGCACCAATGGTATCAGCAGTTATAGCTTACACTTTTAGTGTAATTGGATTTGTAAATCCAGCATCAGCAGTAGTTCCATGGACTTGTCCACCAATAATATCTGCATTCTTAGCAACTGGTCAATGGCAAGGAGCAGCTGTAGCAGCAATTAACATTGCAGTTTCTGTATTAATTTACTTACCATTTGTTGCTTATGCTGATAAGAAGAACTTAGAAATGGAACAAGCAGATTCAGTAGCAGCAGCTTCTGTATCTCAATAAAATGCCCTATAAATAATATTATAAAATAAAATGAAAAGCAAAAGGGATAGTTTTAAACTATCCTTTTTGCACAAATTTTAGGAGGTTGTATTATGAGAGAAATTTTATATAAATTTACACATTTATTTACTTATGCAACTGAAGATAAAAATGATGAAAATGTTAAAAAAAGAAAATCAAAGGCAGTTACAAATATTTCTGCAATAATAAGTATTTTATTATTTTTATATTTATTAACAGGATTAAATTGATAATTATTCAATTTAATAATATAAATAATTTACTTCAATTAAGGGAAAATTATTATTGAGAAAACTTAAGGAGGTCATTTCTATGAAGTTTAAATCATTAATAATTCCTTTAACTATGGTAGCATTATTATCTGTTGGATGTAATAATAATGATGATAATAATAAGGCTAACGAAAATACACCACCTGTAACTGATAACAATGGTGGTACAGCTAATAACAATAATAATAGTGATACAGGCGAAAACAAAACAGACATGGTAACATCTCCATCACGAGTTAATGATGAAGCAAATTTATTTAGAGCTATTGGAGAAAGTTGGATTGTTATATTAGAAAATGACGTTAATACTACAAAGGAAATAGTATTAGATACAGGTTTTAAAAAGGCTGATAAAGACGATTCTAGTAAGATGGTGCCAGCATCACGTGTATTAGCATTATATAAAAGTGGAGAAAATAAAGTAAAAGAAGCTTCATATACTTTAACTACACCTAAATTAACAATTAAAGATGAAAATGCAAAAATAGAAGGTGGAGTAGTTAAGGGAGATGTATATGTTGAAGCTAATGGAGTAACATTAGAAGACGCAACAATTGATGGAAATGTTTACTTTAAAAATGAAGAAGCAAAAAATACATTCCATATGGATGAGAAGTCAAAAGTAGCAGGAACTATGGAAGTTAAATAAATATTTTAAGGATAAGTGTATCAGCACTTATCCTTTTTTTATAAAAATCTAGTAGGACTGTATATAAAGATACAGTCCTACTAGATTTTCCAGTGTTCTTTAAATTTAAGAACTTCATTTAAACTTTTAGTAGACATTTGTTGAGTTAACACTAGTTCATCTTCAAGTTCAGTCATCCTTTTTCCCAGAACTTGATCTAATACAGATAAATCATCTTGAAGTTTATCAATTACAGCAAATTTCTCAGATATTATATTTAATACGTGAGTTATATCATTTTTAAATTTATCTTGGTCAGATTTCATAACTTGGACTTCAGTTTGAAGCAAGGCCAAGTTGTGACTAGTGCTTAAAATAATATTCTTCATTTGATTTAATATTTTAGGTAATTGTTTAAGCATTTCATTTGTCTCTTGTAATGTAAGATCGCCATTACCATTTATGTGAGATGTTATATTCCCTAAATTTAAAACTTGATCTTCCAACATTTATCACCTCTTTATAATATATGCTTATAAATATATTAGGTACATATAAAATAAAAAAAGTCAAAATGATGGTTTAAATATGTATCAATTACTAGTTTATAATTATTTATATTTTTTAAACTTCAATAATATAAATAATACATAGGATAAATAAATTCAAGTAAGTTTAAAAATTCTTAATTAATCAATGTTATTAAAAAGGAACTTAATTTATTGTATAATAGTATATAGTCTTAAAGATAATATCTTAAGAAAAAAAGTATATGATTTTTGAAACAAATGTATTTACGGAGGAATCAATTTGGAAACTAAGGCTAATATAGTAGAAAAGGTAGATTTAAGGATAAAAAAACCTAAAAAGTTTATAGTTATTATGCATAATGATGATTTTACAACTATGGAATTTGTAGTTGCAATTTTAAGTGATATTTTTAATAGAAATATAGAAGAAGCAAACAAAATAATGATGGAAGTTCATAAAAATGGCAAGGGAGTAGCAGGAATATACCCGTATGATATAGCTATATCAAAAGCAACTAAGGCAATGACCCTTGCTAAGGAAGAAGGATTTCCATTTAAACTTACAGTAGAGGAGGAACAAAATGGATATTAGTAAAGTGGTTAGAGATATTTTGCTTAGATCATATAGTAATGCAAAAGAAAATAAAAATGAATATGTAACGCCAGAGCATTTATTATTAAGTGCACTAGAAGAAGATTATTTTATTGAAATAATAAAAAAATTAAATGGTGATGTTGAAGAATTAAAAAGTGACTTAGAAAGCTATATAGATGAGTATGTTGATAAAATAGCAGATGGAGAACCGGAAGAAAGCTTTGGTATAAGAAATATTTTAATTGTTGCAACTCAACAGGCAGCTTTTAGCGAGAGAAATGTTGTTGCACTAGAGCACATAATTGCAGCTATTTATGCTTTAAAAGATAGTTATGCAGTATTCTTTTTAGAAAAACAGGGAATAAGTAAGCAAGAATTGTTATTTGAACTTTCACATAATAAATCAGAAGAGGAAAATGTATCTAAAGATGCTATAAGGATAATTAGAGCAGACAAAGCTCGTGAAAAGTCAAATAAAAGTATAATAAATAGTTATTGTACAAATTTAGTAGATTATGTTTCACAAGAAGAAAGTGATCCTTTAATAGGTAGAAAAGATATAATAGATAGGACAATACAAATACTTTGTAGGAGAACTAAAAATAATCCTGTTCATATAGGAGAGCCAGGAGTTGGAAAAACTGCTATAACATTAGGCCTTGCAAAATTGATAAAGGAAGGAAATGTGCCAGATAAGCTTAAAAATGCGCAAATATTTTCTTTAGATATAGGAGCTATACTTGCAGGCACAAAGTATAGAGGAGATTTTGAAGAAAGAATAAAACAAATATTAGATGAAATAAAAACTTTTGAAAATCCTATCGTTTATATTGATGAAATTCATAATATAGTTGGAGCAGGAGCACTAAATGGAAGTTCTTTAGATGGTGGAAGCTTAATTAAAGGTTATTTATTAGAAGGTAAAATAAGATTCATTGGAGCAACTACTTTTGATGATTATAAGAAGTACTTCGAAAAAGATAAAGCACTTATAAGGAGATTTCAAGTAATTGAAGTAAAAGAAACAAGTATAAAAGAAACTATTAAAATATTAGAAGGTATTAAAGAAAATTTTGAAGAATACCATAAAGTAAAGTTTACAAATGAATCTTTAAAGGCTGCTGTTGATTTAAGTGCTAAGTATATCAATGATAGATTTTTACCAGATAAGGCAATTGATATAATAGATGAAGCAGGAGCATATGTAGATATTAATAGAGAAAATTATAAAGAAGGAATAGTAGATGAAAGTGTAATTGAAGAAATAATATCTAAAATTTGTCACATTCCTAAGCAAACAATTGAAAATACAGAAATAGAATCACTTAAAATTTTAGAAAGTGAACTTAAGAGAAATATTTTTGGTCAAAATCAGGCAATAGAAGAAGTTACAAGATGCATAAAGATGTCTAGGGCAGGATTAAATGATGATAATAAACCAGTTGCATCTATGTTGTTTGTTGGCCCTACAGGGGTAGGTAAAACTGAAATTTCAAGAGTTTTAGCTAAAACATTAGGTATTGATTTAGTAAGATTTGATATGAGTGAGTATGGAGAAAAACATGCAGCATCAAAACTTATAGGTTCTCCTCCTGGATATGTAGGATATGAAGAGGGAGGTCTTTTAACAGATACTATAAGGAAGAAGCCGAATTGTGTTTTACTTTTAGATGAAATAGAAAAGGCTCATTCAGATATTTTAGGAGTATTGCTTCAAGTCATGGACTATGCAACACTTACAGATAATAAAGGTCGAAAAGCAGATTTTAGAAATGTAATAATAATAATGACATCTAATGCTGGTGCTAGAGATATTGGTAAAAATCTTGTTGGATTTGCTAGGGATACAATAAAAATGGAAGCTATAAGTGATGAAGTTAAAAGAGCATTTACTCCTGAGTTTAGAAACAGGTTAGATAAGGTTGTAGTATTTAATCAAATAAATAAAGAAATGGCTAAGGATATAGCACAAAAAGAATTAAATAAATTTAAAGATAAGCTTACTAGTAAAAATGTAAACTTAGAATTTAGTAATGAATGTATAGATTTTATAACTGAAAAAGGAGTCTCTAAAGAATTTGGAGCAAGGGAAATTATAAGAGTTATAAATTCAGAGATAAAACCATTGTTAGTAGATGAGATATTGTTTGGAGAATTATCAAATGGTGGAAGCTGTAAGATAGTCATAAGTAATAGCAAATTTAAGATAGAAAAAATAAATTAATATATTAAGTAAGAAAAGATGGGGCTTTATCAAAATAAATTTTGGTATTAGACGATAACAGGGGAAGTTCTAATTCTAGCTTCTGTTGTTGCTCATATATAAATAATACACAAAAATTTTATTTAAGCTTAAAAACGTATTTAGGTAAGTAAAATCAATGGCTTAAAAGGGGCTCGCGAAACGCGAGCCCCTTTATAAATATAAGGGATTAACTTTTTTTGGCAGTAAAACTTATTTGAAATTGAATAAATTTTATAATAAATAGATTTCTGATACGGCGCAATCTGTTTTATTAGTTTAAAATCTTATTATGTACACAAATAAGAAAAACATATATAATGGTATTTGTTTTTAAATGAATATAAGAGGTGACACAGATGGATAAGGATATAAGCAAAATACAGGAAGATATAATAAAAAAGGATATAAGAAAAGTTGAAAAGCTGTGGAAGGATGTAGAAGAAAATAACACCCTAGAGTATCATTTAGATAGAATGACAAAAGATGAGCTGGTTAAAGTTGCTAGTAATTATTCTGTAAGAGGGATTACATCATTAAAAAAAGCAGATGCAGTAAATAAAGTGAAAGATGGAATAATAAATAATATTGATTATGTATTAGGATTACTTGATTTAGATGCATTTTTATACTTAGAAGAAATAATAAAATTAGATGGTAAAAAAGAATACTTTGGATCAGAACTTATCAATGCAAATTACTTTAGAAATAGAGGAATAATGTTTACTGGAATAGATCAGGGAAAGTTATACGTTATAACACCTAAAGAATTATGTGATATAATAAAAGATAAGTTAGATGATAACTTAAAAACTATTGCCAATAATAATTCTGATATTATAAAACTTTCGGCAGGACTTATATATTTTTATGGAGTTTTAACAATTGAAGAATTAAGTAGGATATTAGAGGAAGAATATAATTTTTATTTTGAGTATGAGAAATTAAAAAAGTTACTTTTAATTGGAGAAGAAGTAGGATTTGATTATCAAATAGAAGAAGATTATGTTTATCATATAGATGTTGAGAATCCTATTTTTATAATGGAAGAAAGAAATAATAATATAGATATAAATTTTGTAAAGTTTGATAGGAAAACTTTATTTAAAGCTGCAAAGCCTGATTATATAGAAGAAAATAAACAAGCAAATAAACTTGAGAAAGTGTTAAATGAGTTATTTGTTATAGATAAAAATATTTTAAGAGAAGAAATAGATAGTTTTTCTATAGCTATAAAAAATGAAGCACCATTAGATGAAGCAATAGACATCTTCTTGGAAGCTTATGAAATAGAAAGTGAAGAGGAAAATGAAATTCTTAAAGAAGAATTAAAGAAATTATCATTAGGTGTTAAAAGATGGACATTAAAGGGATTTACCCAAGGGGAAATTGATAATAAGAAAAAAACTATCGTAAATGAAGAGAAAATAGGAAGAAATGATCCATGCCCATGTGGAAGTAATAAAAAATATAAAAAGTGCTGTGGTAAATAAAAGGGGAGTTAAATATGATTTTTAAATATTTAATATTAGGATGGGGAATTATAGAGCTTATACTTGGAATAACTGTGTTATTAAAGAAAAAATTATTGATATTAGGATTTATAGTCGAAAGTTTTTCAATTTTGAATAATGAGTTTAATATTTCAAATATAAAAGATACAAAGACTTTTTCAAGGTGGCTTGGAGAAGTTGTAGTGTTAGAAGGTTCATTATATATATTTCTAGCATCTGCATCTATATTTTTTAAGATGAATTTATTAATTATCATTGTATTTATAATTCTTATTGAAATATTTTTCTTTAATGTTATAAATAAAGGAATCAGAAACTATATTAAATAAATATAAATGAGGTAAAAAGATGCAAGATAATAGATATCTTTTTGACAATTATATTAATATTGCTAGAAATTTTATAACAGAAAAAGAATATGCGAAAGCAGTGAAGTTTTATAAAAAAGCATATAGGTTTGAGCAAGGAAAAAAAGATATAGAACTTATATTAGATATGGCACTTTTATATGATAAATTAGGTTATAAAGATTTATCAGAAGAAAAATATAGAGAAGCTATTTTAATAGATGAAAAAGATGCAAGAGCTTATTATGGATTAGGGGTTCTATATGATGAAGATGGATTTTTGGAAGAAGCTATAGAATATTATAAAACTGCTATTAACTTAGATAATAATTATGATAGAGCATACTTTTATTTAGCTAATGCATATGACGAATTAAGTGATAAGGAAAATGCTATAAAATATTACAATAAGACATTACAATTAGTACCAAATGATTTGTGGGCAAATGCAAATTTAGGTTGTATTTATGAAGAACTAGGAGAGTATTCTAAAGCTTCAAAATACATGGATAATGCTTTGAAAATCGATCCTAATAATTTTAGAGTTCTATTTAATAAGGGAGTATTACTTAAAAATTTAGGAAGAGAAGAAGAGGCAAAAGAATATTATAAGAAGTCCATAGAAAAGAATCCATATTATCCATATAGCTACCTAAACCTATCAGTTTTATATAGAGAAAAAGATAATTTTAATAAAGCGATAGAGGTTATTACAGAAGGAATAGAAAATAATACTGATTCGAGCTTTTTATATTATAATAGAAGCTGTTTTTATGTTAATATAGGAGAGCTAAATAAAGCTTTTAAAGATTTAATTAAAAGTATAGAACTAAATAATTTATTTTTTGAATATATGATAAAAGATAAAGAATTAGATAAATTAAGAAATTTAAATGCATATAATGAATATTTAAAAAGTAAGCTATAGTAGCTTACTTTTTCATTTGAAATAGAATATTGTTAAATAAATAACTAAAAAATAAAAAGATGTTAGTAATTTTAGACAAAGTTCTAGTATTTATGATGTTTAATACGAAGATTTTTAAAATTTTTATTAAAAAACTTGTTAAATATATTACAAAAGTTGTGGGGAAGTAGTATTTATGGTAATATGGGAGTACAACCGTTAAAATATACGGATTATATAGTATATTTTAACGTTAAATACTTTAAATAAAAGTAGGAGGTTTTTTATAGTGTTAAGTAATCTTTTTGGTAATGCAAATGTTTCCAATAAATCATTTACATTAAATGATTCTAGCATATTAGAATTATCAAATGATAATTCTAAAGAATTAAATGCTAAAGAAATCGAAGAAAGCTTAGTTTTACTTTATGAAAATAATAAAGGTAAAAAAGTAATAATAAAAGCTTTTAGTTTTCAACCTAATTTAAATGGATATGGAACTATAGTAAGAGAAAGAAAAGAAGATTTAAAAAAAGGATTAGAAAAAATCAAATCAGTTTCTAAAGTCAAATTTGTAGTAGATGGAAAAAATAAAAATCTACAAGAGGCGCTAAAGGAATATGGAGAAGTTGTTAAAGTATCATCTATAACAGATCTATATGAAAGTAAATTAGCTTCTAAAGTATATAACGAAGAAAAAGATATAGTTATATACGATATTATTGAAATTGTTCAATTAGGACAAGCTTTAAATGGAAAAAATACTGAAACACTAGCTACTGTTTATGGAAGTTCTATAAATGGTGGAAAAGTTGTTGCGCTAAAAAAAGGAACAACATATAAAGAAGTTTTTGATGCATTGAATGGTAATGCTCAAGAACTTAAGAAAGTTATTAATGGTGGTAGTATAAATGGAACACCTGTATATAATTTAGATTCAGTGATAGAGGATACAACTAAAGGAATTTTATTCTTAACAGAAAAAGATTCGCCATCTGAAGAAAATTATAGCTGTATAAGATGTGGAAAATGCTTAAGAGTATGTCCAGAGGGATTAAATCCAATAAAATTAGTTGAACTTTCTAAAATAGGTGAAAAAGAAGAGTTTAAAAAGTTTGGTGGAGAAAAATGTATTGATTGTGGTTTATGTAGTTTTGCTTGTCCTTCTAATATAGAAATAGCACAAACTATTAAAACTGCAAAAACATTTAAATAGTAATAAAAATCTGAATAGGAGTGAAGAGAGTGGAAATTAAAAATCTTAAAATATCACCAGCACCTCATGTAAAAAAAGGTCTTGGGATTAATAAGATAATGCTTGATTTTATTATAGCATTAATTCCAGCATTATTTGCAGGAGTATATTTTTATAAGATTGATGCAGTTAAAGTAATAGTTGCAACTGTTGTAACTAGTATTATAGCAGAAGGACTTTGGAATAAGTTTGTAAAGAAGAAATCTTTTTTAACTGATTTAAGTCCAATAGTTTTAGGTATTATTTTAGCGCTTATTATGCCAACTTATGTTCCATTATGGATACCGATTGTAGGATCAATATTTGCAACAATTGTTGTTAAACAGTTTTTTGGTGGGCTTGGTCAAAACTTTATGAATCCAGCAGCAGCTACAAAAGCATTCTTAATTGCTTCATGGGCTGGAGTTATGGCAAAGCCAGCAACAGATGCAACATCAGCAGCGTCTGGGTCAACAGAAGTAGTAGTTCCTTTACTTGATAAAATTATAGGACAAGCAAATGGAAGTATAGGAGAAGTATCTATATTAGCGTTATGCATAGGTGGATTATACTTAGTATTAAGAGGAAGAATCAGCTTAAGAGGACCTATTGCATTTATAGCTTCAGCAATGATTATGTATAATATTTTTGAAAAAGACTTATTACTTCCTGGAGCATTTTTTGTAGCAGCTATATTTATGACTACAGATTATGGAACAACACCAATGACAAAGATAGGACAGTACATATTCGGAATAATATCAGGTGTTTGTGCTGCAATTATAGCTGTTAAGGGATTTAATCCGGAAGGACCTTATTATGCAATAATAATTACTAATTTATTTACTCCTCTTATAGAGTATTTTACAACAAAAAAAATAAAAGTTAAGAAGGAGGCTTAATATAATTATGAAAGAGAATTTTAAGCTAGGAGGAATCCTTCTAATTATAACTATGATTGCAGGTCTTTTACTTGGATTTGCAAATGATTTAACTAAGGAAGCAATTATAGAAAATTCAAAAGTAAGCAAAGAAGATTTAAGTTATATAATGCCTGAAGCACAAGGTATTCAAGATATGGATATGGAACTTGATGCTGAAGGAAATATAAAGGAAATATATGAAGCTGTAAATGGGAACGATGTAGTAGGATATGTTTTAAAGGTTACTAGTAAGGGATTCCATGGAGCAGTAGATTTTGTAGTAGGAATATCAAAAGATGATAAGGTTTCAGGAATAAAGGTATTAGCACATAGTGAAACACCAGGTCTTGGAGCAAAGATTTCAGAAGAGAAGTTTACTTCTAGATTTAAGGATAAGCCTGCAACAGGATATTTAGAAGTAGTTAAGGTAACTCCTAATAAGGATAATGAAGTAGAAGCTATATCAGGAGCTACAACTTCAAGTAAAGCATCTGTCAGCGCAGTAAATGAAGCTATAACTTTCTACTTAGAAAATATAAAGGGAGAAGAAGTAGCACCACAAGAAGAAACTGATGCAGATACAGGAGCTAGTGCAAATTAATAATAAATTAGGAGGAAGACAATGAATAAGTTAATTGAAAGATTAAAAAATGGGATAATTACTGAAAACCCGATTTTTGTTCAAGTTTTAGCTATGTGTCCTACTTTAGCAGTTACAACAAGTGCTAAAAATGCATTAGGTATGGGCCTAGCTTCAACTGTAGTTCTAATATTTTCTAATATGATGATTTCAGCAATAAGAAAATTAGTTCCAGATAAGATTAGAATACCAGCATATATAGTAGTTATTGCATCATTTGTTACAGTAGTTGATATGTTAATGCAAGGATATATTCCAAGTTTATATTCATCTTTAGGAATCTTTATACCATTAATAGTTGTTAACTGTATAATATTAGGTAGAGCAGAAGCTTATGCTTCAAAAAATCCAATTTTACCATCTATATTTGATGCAATTGGAATGGGGCTTGGATTTACTATTGCATTATTCTTAATAGGAACATTTAGAGAAATATTAGGAGCAGGGCAAATTTTAGGGATTCAAATAATACCTGAAAGTATTAAACCAGCTTCTATAATGATATTAGCACCGGGTGCATTCTTTACTTTAGGTGGACTTATGGTAGCTTTAAATGCTTATAATATAAGAAAAGCAGCAAAAACTGGTGAAGCAGTTAAGACACTAGAACATAGCTGTGGAAGCTGTTCAGGATGTGGAACAGGAAGCTGTGGTAGTAGTAATAATGGAATAGAAATAAAAGAAAATAAGAAAAACTAAGAGGGGTGTAACAAATGGAATTATTTATGATTTTCATAGCAGCGATGCTTGTAAATAACTTTGTACTTTCAAAATTCCTAGGGATATGTTCATTCCTTGGAGTTTCAAAGAAAAAAGATGCTGCAGTAGGTATGGGACTTGCAGTAACATTTGTTATGACGTTAGCTTCAATAATGTCATGGCTTGTATATAATGGAATATTAGTTCCATTAGAATTAGAATATTTAAAAACAATAGCTAATGTATTAGTAATTGCAGCTTTAGTTCAATTTGTTGAAATGGCAATGAAAAAATTATCTCCAGCTCTTCATAAAGCATTGGGAATATATTTACCGCTTATAACAACAAACTGTGCAGTTTTAGGTATGGCTACATTAAATATTCAAGAAGGATATAACTTTATAGAAGCTATAGTAAATGGACTAGGTGCTGCATCAGGATATATGTTATCGATAGTACTATTAGCTTTCATAAGAGAGAGAATAGATAATAATGAAAATATACCAGTTGTTCTAAGAGGGTTGCCAATTACATTATTTACAGCAGCATTAATGTCAATTGCCTTTTTAGGATTCCAAGGATTAATTCACTAGGAGGAGATTTAAAATGAATATTTTATTTGCAGCGTTAAGCTTAGGAATTCTAGGATTAATTTTTGGAGTGCTTTTAGGCTTTGCATCAAAGGCTTTTGAAGTTAAAGTTGATCCTAAGATACCTATGTTAAGGGAATGTTTACCAGGAGCAAACTGTGGGGGATGTGGTTTTGCTGGATGTGATGCTTATGCAGAAGCTGTTGTAACAGCTGGAGCAAGACCAAATTTATGTTCTGTAGGTGGAGCAAAAACTGCAGAAGATATTGGAAATGTATTGGGAATTAAGGTGGATACTACTGAAAAGATGACTGCCTTTGTAAAGTGTAATGGAAATTGTGATTCAGCTAAATCAAAATATGAGTTAGAAGGTGTAAGTGATTGTCTTACAGCATCATTAATGATTGATGGCGGATCAAAATCATGCTCTTATGGATGTCTAGGGCTTGGAAGTTGCGTTAGCGTTTGTGAGTTTGGAGCATTAGAAATCATAAATGGAATTGCTAAGGTTAACGTGGATAAATGTACAAACTGTGGAGCGTGTATAAATATATGTCCTAAAGGGCTTATTGAATCAGTTCCTGTTTCAAAGAAAGTAAGAGTAGAATGTAACAATATAGAAATAGGAAGACATGTTAAAGAAAATTGCTCAGCAGCATGTATAGGATGTAGACTATGTGAAAGAAACTGTCCTAAGGATGCTGTTCATGTAACTAATAATTTAGCTAAGGTTGATTATGATAAGTGCGTAAATTGCCAATTATGTACTAAAAAGTGTCCAACAGGTGCTATAAAAAATATATTTTTAAATTAAAATTAATAAATAATATAATAAAAAAAGTGGATTTTTTAAGAATCCACTTTTTTATTATATTTTTTAAAAGTTATATTAATAAATTATATGTTAAAAGGTACTTGGAAACAAAGCTAAATTTGTTTTAAAAAGGTATATATTTTAATTGAATTATGTTTAATTTATAAATAAAGAACGCGGACCGCCAGGATCAGCAGGAGCGCAAGGAGCAACAGTACAAATAAGTGGAAGTGCGCTTATAGCAGTTTTAAGTAAACCTTCTATATTAAGGTTACTAAATAGAACAGGTGAAACTGTTAATTATTTAGGATTATCAATACAAGCTAATATTGTAATTATAGAAGCAACAGTCTAAGCTTTTGTATACTATTAATGTAGGAGAATATAAATGTAGGAAATATAATTACTGGAGTAGCTGAAAATTTATCAATGCCTGTGGCATTAGAACTATTAGTATTAATTTTTACAGGAACAGTTACTGGTACCACTCTTACTGATACAGTAGGAGGATATGCAAGTGAAGGTATTTCTATAGAGTAATTGATAATATTAATTTGATATATTAATAAATTTTGTACAGAAGTTAGTTCTTCTGTGCATTTTTTTGTTTAAAAATAAAATTAAATTTTAAATTTATAATTAATAGAAGAATTAAACATCTATTTCTAGCAATTATATGAAAGTAAATACAAATTTAAGATAAACATAATTTGATTTTTTGAATATTATGTAATAAACAGTTAATTAGGAGGTGCAATAATTGGTTTGTAGAAATATATATACCTCAGAAGATACTTTTGTATTCAATAGACTAGTAAACAAAAATTTTTCTGATCTACCATATTTGGCAGTAGGATATAATTGTAGCAGTTATAGAAGACTTATAGGAGAATTTAGAACTTTAATGAGGTTCGATTTAGATGAATTTAATAAATCTACGTATTTTTCTGAAAGTAGTCTAATGCTTTATGTGACATCAGCAAACTTTACAAGCTGTAACAGAATAAAGATAGAGATATATAGAAATTTAGACTATTATGATGTAAATAATGTAACTGACTCAACAGCACCTAGAGCTATATATACAGGTATTAGTAAGATAATATCTCATACAGATGTTAATATGTATATAAGAATTAGTATAAAAGAATTAGTTAAAGGTTGGATTAATAATATTTTCCCTAATTATGGGATAACTATAAAAGTAAAAAATTCAAAGGAATATGTTGAATTTGCTTCTAGTAGATTAGGAAACGGCCCTTATTTAAAATTATGCCATAATAATATGGTACCAACAGGAGCAACAGGAGCAACAGGAGCAACAGGAGCAACAGGAGCAACAGGAGCAACAGGAG
>NZ_JAGHFX010000019.1 GCF_017888565.1 Clostridium sp. | reverse complement strand
TTTAAATTCTGCACTATAAGCTTTGTGCTTTATTGACATAAAAAATCACCCCATTATGTAGATTGTACACGACCTTTTATTGACTGTCTACATAATGGGGGTAAGACCAAAACGTGAGCCCCTTTCAGGCCCTTGATTTTACTAAGCTTAAGGAGAATTTTATTAACTTTTTCATTCTTTGACTAACTGACTTTTTCTATGATTAAACTCACCCGAATTATCATATTGATTGTCCATTCTCAACTATAAATTAGAAAGAGGCTATTGACTAAATAATTAGTTAATAGCCCTTTTAAATTCATGAATCTATTTATTATTAGAATAATTTTTTTCAGCTTGTTCCCAGTTAACCACATTCCACCAATTATCTATGTATTCAGTACGTCTATTTTGATATTTAAGATAATATGCGTGTTCCCAAACATCTATACCTATAACAGGAGTTAAATCTGAAGATATAGGACTATCTTGATTAGCTGTAGATATAATTGATAATTTGCCATCTTTATCAGCTACTAACCAAGCCCATCCAGAGCCAAATCTACCTAATGCAGCTTCTTTAAATTTAGATTTAAAGTTATCATAAGATTCAAAGTCTCTATTAATTGCATTTAATAAATCGCCTTTAGGACTTTGATTTTTAGTAGGAGACATTATAGACCAAAAGAATTCGTGGTTATATACTCCACCAGCATTATTTTTAACAGCTTCTCTAATATCATCTGGTACTGATTCTAAATCTTTTAAAAGTCCTTCTAATCCTTTAGAGAATAATTCAGGATGTTTAGCAATGGCTTTATTTAGATTATCTACATAAGCTTTTTGATGCTTATCATGATGAAGCATCATTGTTTCTTTATCTATATATGGTTCTAATGCGTCATAAGCATATGGTAATGGCTTAAGTTCAAATTGGGCATCACCTAAATTATTGCTCTTGGCAGATATAGATGGTATTAAAGTGATAAAAGAAATAATTGATAATGTTGCAAGTAAAAGTATTGTATATTTTTTTCTCAAATTGAACACCTCCTTTTTTAGTATTTGCAATGAAAAGAAAATTTATAAATAATTATTATCAATGATATAATAAATATAAATCGAATTTATATGGAGGATTTATGAAAGAATTTGAAGTAAAAGAATTTATAAGAGAAAATTTAATTAACATAGTATATTTTAGTGGTTCAACTTGTGGAGCTTGTGATGCTATAAAGGAAAAGGTTTTACATATTACTAAAAACTATGAGAAAATTGAATTTATGGAAATAAACGCAGTTGAAAATAAAGAATTAGCTGCATCATATAATATATTTTCTTTGCCTATTTTATTATTATTTGTTAATGGGAAAGAAACATTACGAGTAGGAAGATATTTTGATCTATTAGATTTTAAAAATGCAATAGATAGATATTATAATTTAATATTTTAAGAATTCCTTAATAATTTTAATAGTAACTTTGTAATTTGTTGATATTACCATTATTATCATAGGAAGTTACTTAAACTACATTTTATATAAACATAGGGGGAAATATGAGCAAATATAATATTTTAGTAGTAGATGACGATAAGGAGATTACAGAAGCTATAGAAATCTATCTTTTGAATGAAGGATATAATGTTTTTACAGCTTATGATGGGATTCAAGCATTAAAAGTTGCAAAGGAAGAGGAGATTCATTTAATAATTATGGATATAATGATGCCTAATCTTAATGGAACTCGAGCTACTATTGAATTACGAAAGGAAAAAGAAATTCCGATAATAATGCTTTCAGCCAAAAGTGAAGATTCAGACATAATTTTAGGCCTTAATCTTGGAGCAGATGATTATTTAACTAAACCATTTAATCCATTAGAGCTTATTGCTAGGGTAAATTCACAAATAAGAAGATACACAAGATTCTCTTCATTAACTACAAATGATAATCAATATGTAATTATAGTAGGTGGATTAGAGTTAAATAAAGCAAGTAAGCTTGTAACTATAAATGGTAAGGAAGCAAAGTTAACTCCATTAGAATTTAAAATACTAAGTCTCCTTATGAGCAATTTAGGAAGAGTGTTTTCAATAGAAGAGATTTATGAAAGAGTCTGGAATGAAGCGCCTTATAATGTAGATACTGTAACTGTCCATATAAGGAGGATAAGGGAAAAAATAGAGGTTGATCCTAGAAATCCTCAATATTTAAAGGTGGTGTGGGGAGTTGGATACAAAGTTGACAAAAAATAAAGTTTTAAAGGATTTAGATAAATATATAATCTGTATATTATTAATATTTTTTTCTATTTCTTTAATAAGAGCATTGAGAGAATATAAAAGTTTTAACTTAGATTTTGGAGATAGCCTTTATAATAATAGTTTAATAAAAAGCCAAATTGCAACTTTAGACAGTAATTTAAATGATTATACAAAGCTCTTTTTAGATTTAGATGGCAATAAAAAAGAAGACATTTATAATAAGAAAGTAGAAGAAAATAAGCTAGCAAAGGAGAAAAATCTAAAAGAAGCTGAAGAAAATATAAGAGAAAAAGCTAAAGATATGAATGTAGCAGAAGAGGAAATCAAAAAACAAATAGAAGAGGCAAAGAAAATAATTATGGAAGAAGATAATTCGATAGAAAATTATTTTACTTATGTAAGAGAATTTACCCATAATATTATATATAACAATGTAAATATAGAGTTTTTCTTTAAAGATAGTTCAGGTGCTAAAATTACAAACATAGAAGACCATAATATTGAAAAACAAATAGAAGAAAAAGACTTTATAAATAATGAACAATATTACTACATGTATTTTACAAATTCAAAAATTAATGAAGATAAAAAGCTTTATTCAGAAGAGTTATCAAGTATATATGATTTATTAAACTATAATAGTGAAGATTTAATTAGATTTTATAGAATACCTAAAGAATTAAAGCAAGGTGATGTTCTGTATGATACATTTAAAGAAAGAAAAGAAGCTTCTTCCATCTTAAATAGGAAAATTATAATACCATCTGTGTTAGGGTTTTTAGTTTTAGTTTTTGCTTTTATAATTTATAAAAATAGAAAAAAGAATTACACTAACTTTATAGAAGATTTGTTAATCAAGATTCCTATAGATATAAGGGCGATAATTTTTCTATATAGTTTTAATATATTGAATTCATTAATATTTAATGCAATACCTTATTATGGAAATGATAATTATTCTAATGGAGTTATTTTAAGAGCTTATGTTTTGATTATTATAGATTATTATTTCTTAAAAGATTTAATTTTAATATTAGAAAATAAGAGGAATAAGGGAAAAGTATTAACATTAAAGATATATGAATATCTTTCCAACATCATAAAAGATAGTAAATTTATAAAAACTAATAAATTTAAGTTTATATCTATTATATTCTTGTCTGCATTAGCTCTATTTTGTTTATGGTTAGAATCATTTGTATTTTTGTCATATGGTTTTATGGTATTTTCTAGAGCTTATATATGTATATATTTAATATTTACCTCAATTTTATCTGTAATGATATTTAGAGAAATTACTATATTAGAATCTCAAACATTAAGAATAGCTAAAGGAAATTATAAGGTTGATTTAAAAGCAGATAAGATATTAGTTTTAAAAAATATAGAAAACAATCTTATTACTATTGAAGATGGTCTAAAAGAAGCTTTGGGTAAAGCGATAACTAGTGAAAAAATGAAGAGTGAATTAATTACTAATGTTTCTCATGATTTAAAAACACCGCTAACTTCTATTATTAATTATATTGGCCTTCTAAAAGAAGAGAATATAGATGATGAGAAAAGAAATAAGTATCTAGAAGTATTAGATATGAAGTCTAAAAGGTTAAAAATATTAATAGAAGACTTATTTGAGGCTTCAAAAGCAGTTTCTGGTAATATGAGTTTTGAGAAGGAAGATTTAAATATAGTTTCTTTATTAAGACAAGTTATAGGGGAGTTAGAAGAAAAGATTAGTCAAGCTAATTTAGATATTATAACTAAGTGGCCAGAAGATAAGGCAATAGTACAGCTAGATGGAAGAAAAACATTTAGAGTTTATGAAAACTTGATAAATAATATAATAAAATATTCCATGAAAAATTCAAGAGTATATATTGATGTAATTAATAGTGAAAATGAAGTAGTGGTTGTAATGAAGAATATTTCTGCTTATCAAATTGATTTTACTTCAGAGGAAATTATTGAAAGATTTAAAAGAGGAGACAAATCAAGAAGCACAGAAGGATCGGGATTAGGACTTTCTATAGCAAAAAGTATAGTTGAGCTTCAAGGTGGAACTTTTGATATAGAAATTGATGGCGATTTATTTAAAGTAACTACGATATTTCAAAAGTAAAGATAGGGAAGGTATTTAGCCTTCTCTATCTTTATTGTTAATAAATTTCTAATTTTCATTCTCATCAATTAAATTATCAAGACTAAGTAATTCCTCTTCTGAATTTTCATTAAGAGAACTACTATTTTTATAAGTTATCTGATTAATTGCTTGGTATATTTTTTCTAAAAGATAATTTTGTATTCTTTTAGCTTTATACGTTTTGTTAAAGATGATAAAACCCCATACTCCTATGATAGAAAAAGTTATCATAAATAAAGCACCAATGCTATAAAAAACTATTTGAAAAATTTGAACAGCTAAATCCATATAATATTACCTCCAAATTTTATATAAAAATATTATAGCATATAAAACAAGATAATTTAGCACAAATTTAAATAAGTGTATAAAATTTCATATTGGTGTTTACTATTAGCTTTAGATGTCTATAATTTAGAAAGATACTAATCATAAGGAGAAGCATGTATGAAGAAAATAATATTATTAGTAGTAACAACTGCATTATTAATAGGGTTTTTTCTAGGGTTTATAGAAGTTGTAAATCAAGAGCCAACTCAAAATAAAGAAGTATTTACATATTCAGTATCTACAGTTCCATCAGATATTATGTCTGTTGGGAGTCTAGATAAGAGAATACAAGATATAGTATGTGCAACTAGTAGGGGATTAGTTGAATTAGATGCTTCTAAAAATATAGTTCCTTCTTTATCAGAAAGTGTTGAAGTAAGAGATGATGGATTAGAATATGATTTTAAGATAAGATCAGATATTTATTGGAGTGATGGAACTAAAATAACACCCAAGGATATAGTAACTTTTTTTAGGGAGATATTAACAGAAGAAGAAGAGGAAAATATAGGAGCATTATTAAATGTATATGGAGCAAAGGCCTTTAGAGATGGAACAGGATCTTTTACAGAAAATGTGGGAATAAGCTCAGGAGAAAATAATGTTGTTTTTAGGTTAAACTCAAAGGATGATAAATTTATTGAAGAATTGGCTACACCTCAATATAGACTTAGAAAGAACGTTTTATTATGGGAAAATATAAGACAAAACTATGATGAATTAGTTTATTCAGGATACTATAGTATTTCAGATATGACAATGAGTGAGTTGGTCCTTAATAGAAATAGTAGTACAAATGCAGATATGGTTGCAACTATTAAGATAGTTTCCGACGAAAGTGAAGAACTAGCTATGGCAGCTTTTGAAGTAGGGGGAAGAGATATAGTGATAAATCCACCTAAAAGTCAATTAAGTAGATTAAGTAGTGAAAATAGATTATTAACATTAGAATCAAATAAAGCTATGTATTTGGCTTTTAATCCTAATGATGACTCTATACCAGTAGAGGGGAAAAAAGATATATATGGATTATTAAATGAGGCTATAGAGCAGTATCAACTGGAAAACAGTATGTTTATAGAATTAGCTGAGGGAAGTTATTTTAGAGAAGATAAAGGAGACTTAGCTAAACTTCAAACTAGAAAGGTTATGAGCAATAATACAGTTGAATGGAATAAACCTGAGGAAATTTCATTAGTTGCCGAAGAGAGTACTCAAAATAAAGAAATATGCGAATATATAGCAACTTGGTTTGAAAATAATACAGATATGTATTTGAGTTATAAGTTAATTACTAAAGAAGAGTTGAAGTCGATTAAAGATGTAAACTATTATGATATAGCTTTAATTCATGGTGACTCTAATTTTACAGGAGATAGTTCTATATATAATATATTATTAAACTTTCTTCCGGATAAGTATAAAGATCAACTATTATTAGCAAAAACAGAAGGAGAAAGATTAGAATTATTTTCAAAATTAGAAGATGATTTATTTAACACATATCAAGTTTTGCCGTTAGCATTTTATAATGATAATATAGCTATAAATAGTAAAATAAAAAATATGCTATTAGATGGCAATGGAAATATAGATTACAGTAAAATAGAAAAATCATAAAGACTGGGCTTTGCTCAGTCTTTATGATTTAGTTTGATTATTTAATTACTGACCTGACCATTAGAAGCATCTAATAATTCATTATTTTCAACATCTTCAAACTCCTCATTTTCAACTTCTGATATATCTTTTTGTAATAGAGTGTCATCGTTAATTTCATCTTCTATTATAGGAGTGCTAGAATCATTCCTATAAGAAGGTTCTGGGTCCAGTAGATTTATTTCACGCATAAAATCATCTTTAAATAGAAAAATTATTAATTGATATATATACATGTTCTTAAAACTATCAAAGGATGATCCTGATGGTGAAAATGAATCTCTTTTTTTAGAGTAAGAAATACTTTTATTAAAAATTGGAGCTATTCCTAAACTTGTAGGTGTTGAGGTTGTAGGCATTCTAAAAAAGTTTTCTTCTAACATATCAGCTGAATTTAAGGTTAATCCCCTATATCTCTCTGCATCATCTAGAGTAGGTGCTTCAGGCCAAGAAGTTATTAAGCCAGAATTTATGAAATATTTTCTGTATAATGATGAAATCATATTTTTATACTCACTATATTTATTGAACTCTTTTGAGTACATAACAATAGCTAAGAAATAGAAGGTAATATCGAAACAGGAGTATTTCAAGTCCTTTTTACCAGAAAGTTTGAGGAAAACTCCTTTTTCATCATCATATAAAGATACTAATTTATTAATAATTTCTTTGGCTTTTTCATTAAATGTGATCATTTGAGTATGTTTAAATGATAACATTAAGTTTATTGAGAATAAACATGTAAAATCTAAAGAATCGATGTAATAGTCCTTTTCATCAAATTTATTAATAAGAAAGTCTGTTAAATCTATTATTAATACTTGAGCATCAGAATTTTTTGAGTGACTATAAAAAATATTTATTGCAGTAAGGATTTTACATATTTCTTCAAATGAACATTCATATATTTTCTCTTTAAACTCATTAAGCATTTGTAATATTTCTAGTGAAAACTTATTATAGTCTTCTGAAATTTCATCTTCTGGATATAATAATGAATATAAGTTATAAGCAACCATCATAAAAGCTTGGTCAGAAAATTTAAATTTATTATTTTTATCTGCAAGGTTAAATCCTTTATGGTTGTTTTCAGAGAGATTTTTTTTCTCAGTAAAAATTCCTTCGTTATTTCTTAAATTTACTGAATAAAAATCAAGTTGTTCTTTAGATAACTTTTTGTATATCTTAGAATAAGAATATAATTTTTCATCAGCATCTTTAAATCTTGAGTAATAAGTAGTTAAATTTAGTATGCTTGTAGTCATTAATGCATTAGTTATTGGAGATATATCCTTTTTAAAGGAAGATTCATCAAATCCATTGTAATTTTTACTATGAATATAATTTGGAGAAGATTTTCTATATATACATAGTAGTGGAGAAAAATTACCAGATGTGGTAATATCAATGGAGGATGATGTTTTTTTATAGTTTTTAATTGAATCAACTAATCCACATTTTGACTCAAGAACTAATGTCCTTATGGCCTCCTTAGACAAGTGAAAAAGTTGGCCGCTAATTTCTTTTTGAGATAGTTTATTCATTCTAAAAAATGGTCCTATATATCGCAATTTCTTCACCTCTTCATTAATCCTTATATTAATAATATGAGGTTAATGCTAAAATAGTGCATAAATTTTAATAATATTAAGAATTGGAGGTAAAATCATGAGAATAGATGGAAGAAAAAATGAACAAGTGAGAACAACTAAGATAACTAGAGGATATACAAAATATGCAGAGGGATCTGTATTAATAGAGGTTGGAGATACAAAAGTAATTTGTACAGCATCTATAGAGGATAAAGTTCCACCATTTTTAAAGGGGCAAGGAGAAGGGTGGATAACAGCTGAATATAATATGCTTCCAAGATCGACTGGAACAAGAAAGGTTAGAGATATAGCAAGATTAAAGGTTGATGGAAGAACTATGGAAATACAAAGGCTAATAGGCAGGGCTTTAAGATCGGTAATGGATTTAAAAGCACTTGGTGAAAAAACAATATGGATAGATTGTGATGTTATTCAAGCAGATGGAGGAACAAGAACTACATCTATTACAGGGGCCTTTATAGCTTTAGTAGATGCTGTAAACAAATTACATAAGGAAAAGCCTTTTGAAGTTTATCCAATAAGAAAGTTTGTAAGTGCAACTAGTGTTGGTATATTAAACGACGAAAAGATTTTAGATTTATGTTATGAAGAGGACTCCAATGCTAAAGTAGATATGAATGTTATTGCTACTGATGAAGGCGAATTTATAGAAATTCAAGGTACTGGAGAGGAATCACCATTTAGCAGAGATGACTTAAATGATTTATTGGATTTAGCTCAAAAAGGTATAAAACAAATGGTACAAATACAAAAGGATGCTTTAAAGATGGATGCGCTGTGGATAGGTACTGGAGGGAAGTAATGCTATGAAAAAGTTAATAATAGCAAGTAATAATCAAGGAAAGATAAATGAAATAAAGAAAGTACTAGAAGATATGCCTATTAATGTTTTTTCATTAAAAGATATAGGATTAGATATAGATGTAGAAGAAGATGGAATAACATTTGAAGAAAATGCAAAAAAGAAAAGTGAAGAAATATATAAAGAGCTAATAAGAAGAGGAGAAAGTAACTTTATAGTGATGTCAGATGATTCTGGATTAGAAGTTGAGTATTTAAATGGTGAGCCAGGGGTTTATTCAGCAAGATATGCAGGAGAACATGGTAATGACAAAAAGAATAATGAAAAATTACTTCTTAATTTAAAAGGCGTTAGTTATGATAATAGAAAAGCTAGATTTGTATGTCAGTTAGCATTAATAAATGATAAGAATATATACAAATCAGTAACAGGAACGGTAAATGGTTATATATTAGAAGAAGAAAGAGGCTTTGATGGATTTGGATATGATCCATTATTCT
Source organism: Clostridium sp. (assembly GCF_017888565.1). Classification (GTDB taxonomy): domain Bacteria; phylum Bacillota; class Clostridia; order Clostridiales; family Clostridiaceae; genus Clostridium. The sequence goes on along the minus strand of NZ_JAGHFX010000019.1, from coordinate 1,037 downwards.
TATATGAACCTCTTAATAAAACTTTTGCAGAACTTACAATGGAAGAAAAAAACGAGATATCTCATAGAGGAATTGCGCTTAAAAAAATAAGTGCAGTTATAAAGGAGTTTCTATAGGAGGAAATTATGAAGATTGCTGTATTAAGTGATTCTCATTATGAAGCTTCATCTATAAATGCTATAAAAAAGTATTTAGTAGATGTAGATATTATATTACATTGTGGAGATGGAGCGTCAGATACAAAAATATTATTAAATGATTTTAATGGTGAAGTATATGCAGTTAAAGGAAACTGTGATATTTCTAGTGAGTATCCTATTGAAAGAATAATAGATGTAATGGGAATAAAAATATATATGACCCATGGACATATGTATAATGTAAAGAATGAATACAATACTATATTCTATAAAGGAAAAGAAGTAGGTGCTGATATAGTGCTTTTTGGGCATTCTCATAAAGCTTTAATAAATGAACATGATGGATTAACTATTATGAATCCAGGAAGTATAACATTGCCTTATGGGAGATCGAAGAAGACATTAGGATTTATAGAAATATTAGAAAATAAAAAAACTAATATATACTTAAAAGAAATAGAATAATATTTTATGCAATCCGTTATTAGTTTACAATATTATTAAATATCTTGTTAAATCTCCAAAATTCTCTTATATAGATTATTTTTTAAAAAATGTATTGACGGATTGCTAATCCTATTGTAGAATAAACATTGTCGCTGAGAGATATTAAAGATATCGGGGTGTGGCGCAGATGGGAGCGCGCGTGGTTTGGGACCATGAGGTCGCAGGTTCAATCCCTGTCACCCCGACCACTTTAAAATGAATATGCGGGTGTAGCTCAATGGTAGAGCCCTTGCCTTCCAAGCAAGTTACGTGAGTTCGATTCTCATCACCCGCTCCATAAAAGTGGTTAAAAAATATGTTGACAAGTGACAAAGAATGATATAAAATAATTAATGTTCTTTATAAGAATAAGCGTGTTTAGCTCAGCTGGATAGAGCAACGCCCTTCTAA
>NZ_JAGHFX010000079.1 GCF_017888565.1 Clostridium sp. | reverse complement strand
CAACAAAAAAACGCCACTTGTTTTTAACAAATGACGTTTTTAACGTGATAAAGACTTTTCTATTCAATTTTAATTTTTCCTTTATTCATGCATTTTTCCGCAGTTATCTATATAATCCTGTCCCGTTAGAACCTAGTAATACAAATATACCTCCCTGCTCTACTTCAAAGTCTACCCCTCTGAGTACTTCTACATCTTTGTAAGATTTTTTTACTCCTTTAATTTTTATGATACTTCTTTTCATTTTCTTTTCCTCCTCTAAAATATAGTAATTTTTTTTGAATTTACATCTAATCTTTTGAATACAACTTGATCTTTTCAATTTAACTATTTCAAGTAAATTTATAAGTAATTTATATTACAAAGTGCTTGATTAGTTAAAATAAAAAAGAGCCGATAATCACATGATTTTAATCACATGTTATCGGCTCTGCGTCTTAGCGTCTGGCTCTTTAATAACTGATATATTAAGTTGTTTTACATTAATTATCGTTTCTTTTTTGCACTTGGGACAAAATAACGGGAAGTTTTCAAGAACAGTATCAACACGTATCTTGACCCTTGTTTTGTTGCTACAGACAGGGCATAATATCCACTCATCTTTATACACTATATCATCCCCTTAATTTATGATGTTGGTTGCCACTATAATTTTAATGTCTATAAATATTATGCTGATTTTAAATGTACTACACCTTTGTTATAGGTTCATACTTTTCTTCAATTGCTTTTTATATCTCGATATATCCATTTTACTTTATTTTATCAGTAACTTTCTTCATTGCCTTGTTAACTTCTTTATCGACTGATTCTTGATAGATGTCAGCGTAAGTTTTTGAATCTTTGATTAAATCGTCACAGAAAGCTGCTACGTCTCTACCTGTTACTTCTAGTACGCCTTTCCCCATAGCTGCGCCCTCTTCAAAAAGATCTACAATTCCAGTAAGCAAATCTGTCCCTTCACTTAGTTCAACTGGTCCAACCTTAAAGAGATATTTTTGAATTTCTTTATAAACAATCACATAATCTTTTGGTAGCGCTTTAACACGTTCCACGTGTGCTCGCCACTCTTTTTTACCTTTGATGATATCTTGTATTCCCATTTTATCCTCCTATTTACCTAATTTTTTAGCAATATTATTATTAAGTTGTTTTCTCCACTTATCGCGATAAGAATTTGCTCCTTCTTCGCCAACTAAAGCAAAACAAAAACCTTCTATATCGTCACCCAAAGCCTCTTGTACACTCTGACCGTCAGCAACTGTTTCTTCTAGCAATCCAATCACACCGTCAAGAATTGGCATGAGATTACGACCTGTGAAATCTGAGTGCTGCCAAAGATTAGATTTAATTTTTTCTCATGCTTCTTGATAATCAGCAGGTAGTTTTTTAGCTCGTAATTCAAATTTTTTTAATTCTTTAGTCATGTCACTTCCCGTAATTTTTTCCCAAAAATTCATGATTTCTTCTCCTTTAACTCGTTAATTTTTGTTGAAACAAACTCCCATTTTGCCCAGAACTTCTTTAGCTCTTCACGTCCTGCGTCATTTAGTTTGAAAAACTTTCGTGGTGGTCCCATATCAGATGGTTTTTTCGTAGTTTCCACCAATTTATTTTTTTCAAGCCTTACTAATATGGTATAAACTGTACCATCTACAACATCTGAAAATCCTAGGGTATTCAATCTTCTCGTAATCTCATAACCGTATATTTCTTCATGGCTAATGATTTCAAGAACACAGCCTTCAAGGACACCTTTTAGCATTTCTGTAATATTATCCAAGTAAATCACCTTCTTCACTATCTAGTATTACTGGTATTCAGTAATACTTACTACTACTATATAGTATCACTTAGTAGTGGCGGTGTCAATATAATTTATTTGTTTTTGCGGATATAAATTTACTTCTAACTAATGATAAACCTAGTAAAATCAATAGTTTAAAAGAGGCTCGCGTTTTGTTATGTCCTTTGTAAATTTATAAAAATTATAAAAATATCTATAATCTTTATTTGACTATGTGTACTTTACAACAGTTTAATAAAAATATTCCAATAAGATCAATTTATTCAATTTCTTTTAAAATGAAGAATTCTATAAAAATAAATAACCAAAAAGGAAGTCGCGAAACGCGACTCCCATTGCTCTATGAATATTTTATTAATTAATGTCGTATAAGTTTTTTCTTCTAGTAGTTTTTAACTTTCACTAAAATTATTATAAATTTCCAACCCATCTCTATTTATTTGTGATTTTATTTCTTCATTCATACTATCTAAAAACACTATATCTAAAGAATATAATCCTACAATTTCATCTAATTCCTCTGATATGGTACCTTTATATTTTTTATCACATAAAATTCCAATGTCTATATCGGAATTATACTTATAATTCCCTTTTGCTCTTGATAAATATAATAGGCACCTATATTTATTGAACTTAAAACAACCTAATTTGATTTACTTCTTCTATATCAAACCTTGCTGCTATATTTAAATATTTTCCTCATTATAATATTATATTTTAATTATAACATAATATTTTTAAATACAAATATCATAATTGTTATAAATAGTTAATCCATTCTCTTTTGTTCTTTAGTCACTTCTTATTTAAACAATTTAACATCAAATCCATCCACTATATTATCTTTAACCTTCATCACTTCAAAATATAACTTATCGCAATTTAAATCATCAAACTCATATAAAAATTCACCTTCTGGATATTTCCCAATAACCTTAAGAAACTTTATATTTCCTTTATCTGATAATATGCTATGATCATTGATATCTACATTATTTTCAGGCACACTTAATACTACTGTATTTTCTTCTATATTCTTTAATGTGATTCCTAAATTATTATCTTCAACTAATTTATTTGCTAAATCTACTGTTATATATTTATCTTCATTAGTCACATAACTTATTTTATCACATATTAATTGTAGATTTTCAATATTTGATATACCTCCATATAACTCTGCTATAATGGTATTTTTACCAGTTTCTAAATTATATATTACTTCGTCTGAAATTGACTTATCTGATGCTTCAAAGTATATATTATTGTCATTATCTATAAGCCTTAAATTTTTAAAGGATATTTTAGCAAGGTTATTATTGTTTTCTACTTAAAATATACCTTTGTTCTTGCAAAGGAAGCTTCTATTTTTTCTATTTTTATATTAGTAATGTCAGAACTAATATTTTTGTCAACTTCATATTCCTTCGTTAGTGAATCACTAAAAATACTTTTATCTAGTTCAACCAACACATCTAAGCTAGTTATTTTATAATTTTCTATCTCTTCTTTAAACTTATTAACTTCTTCCTCAGTTATTTCATTTCCTACTTTATGAAAGATTTCATTATCTTTAAAAAGTGTTATGACTATTTTAAAGTCTTCTAATTTTTTATTTAAATCTATTTCTGCATATCTTTTATCCCTATTCCCCTTATCTATCCAATTTAAAGGCTCATTATTAGTATTATGAAACTCTATATTCCACAATATATTAGGATCTTCTTTTACATCATATGATATCCACATCTTAGAATCATCAGCTACAACTGCATTTACTGTAAATTCAATGCTACCGTGTTTTACAGTTTTATTTATTTCTTGATATTTTCCATTTTCTATTAAGTTTTCGAAACCCTTATCATACTTATGTTTATCCATCTTAACAACTTTGATTAATTTATCAATAATAGGTATTTTTTCGAGTGCATAAGCTATACTTGGGACAAAGTTTATTGTAAGGATAAAAATTAATATGGCTGCAACTATTCCACTTACTCCTTTTATCCATCTATTTTTCTTTATATTATTAATTATTTTCCTATCATTTTTACTTTCATTTTCAATTTTTTTATTTAACTTCTTTCTTATTTTTTCTTTTATCTCATTATCAACAAAATCTTCAGTAATATTTTCAATATATAAATTATTCATTAAACTTTCTAGTTCATCATCATTAATATTATCTATAATATTAAAAATATCCTTATCATCCATATTAAATCACTTCCTTTTTTAATATCTTCTTTAATTTTAATCTACATCTATAAAGCCTATTTTCAACTGCGCTTGCAGTTGTATTAAACATTTTTGCTATATCCTTTACTTCATAGTTCATAAAATATTTTAAGTAAAAGTAACTTCTATTAGGTTCTTTGAACCTTTCTATTTCTTGTATTATTCTTTGCTTTTCAAATTTATCAATCACATAATTTTCAGTTATAAGAATTTCCTTATCTGTAATAGAATTACAATCAAATTCTTCAACTTTAATTTTCTTTGATATCAGCTTTTTTCTATAATTAAGTGCTATTGATCTTGTTTTTACATTTACAAAGGTATCATAACTTCCTCTTGAAATATTATATTTATCACTATCTTTCCATAGAGCTAAAAACACATCACTTACGCAATCTTCAATATCTTCGTTAGTTCCAACATCTTTAAGAATTCTTTTTACATAGAAAAATACTCTATTAAAATATTTTTCATAGATTTCGTCTATATTTTTATCCACTCTTTTTCCCTCCTTCGTATAGTAATACAAATAATATTTTAATATCTCGCGTTTTTTCTTAATTTTACCATAAATAAGAATATGTATTGAACTTTTTTAAGTTATGTAAAGCTACGGTTTTCTTATATAGTTTATATTTGTGTAAGAACAAGAAATCTCCATCAAAAAACCTTGAAAATCTTATTAAATTTTCTCAACTAAATAAATCAAAGATATATTAAAAAAACAACTTAAAAGGGCGTCGCGAGACGCGACTCCCCTTACTTTGCAGTATATTTAAAAAAATAATGTAAGCAAAAACTTTTTATAAAAGTCTTGCTTACATCTTTAAAATTCTTTGTATTTCAGCATATTTCAATAAGGAATCATATTTTTAATAGTAGTTACTAAATTAATTAATCATATTCTTATTATATATAAATAGTATCTAAGAAGATAAATTTACTATAACAATGTACAGTACACAGCAAATTAAATATGAAGGTATATGATTCAATAAAGTTAAGAAGTATATATTAATTTCACTTTTCCCTTTAATTAGTATATCCTTTGAAATTTTATAATTACTAAATAACAAAGGTAAACTAAATATAGCCCCACCTATTAATATTGCTATTAAGAATGCAATGAATTCATTTAATCCTAAATTAGCAAGAAGCCATGAAAATATTAATGAAATTGTATATCCAGGAATTACTGCAACGATTATTGCAAAGTACATATACCAATATTTTAAGTGACCTTTATAATACAATTTTAAATAATCCATATTTCAACTACTAACAATTATCAATAATATCAATAAATATCACAATTAGGATATATTAATCCTTTTTGATTATAAAACAAATCAATTCCATGTAATTTCCCAAATTCATAAGGCAACCAAGAACTTGTTGGTATCTCATTTCCATTGGAATCTGTTGCAGTCCATTCACCAACTTCAGTTCCTAATCTTTCAAACAATAAGCTGTTACCTAGCCCCTCTCCAACTAAATCTTTATTAAAGTAATAATTATATAGCTTACTATTAATTTTTTCTACATTCCCTATCTTAAATAACCAATTAGTAAAGTATTGCTGTTTATTATATCCTAATGCATTAAAAGTTGCTGAATGTATTGGTTCAGTTATATTACTTTTAAATAGACCTAATGTTCCATCATTAGCATCATAAACTTCATATAACACATCTTGTACTAATCTTCCTCCTAATGAGTGTCCAGTAATGAAAAAATCTGCATTAGAATATTCTTTTGCTATCTTCTTATATTCAATAAATGCTTTGTGTGATTGCTCTGTATCTACTCCCAACCCAAGAAATAAATCAGTAATACCATCATTTAATGGATCGCTATTAAATTCAGTTCCTCTAAGTGCATATATAATTGCATCTTTTTTTCCTGGTCTTGAAATTTTTATAGTAACACTACCTAATCCTTTATCAAAAAACTCTTGAAATGTTAAAAATCCACAATCATTTGCTTCAATAATTTTAAAATTCTTTAATTCCCTTTCTCCCTTTTCCCCGACAGTATTTCCAATGCTTGAATTCAAATTAGTATAGCTTAATCCTGCTGCTAATGAAAGAGTCCTATCTGTGATACTGTATATCATAGGTTCTGGATCAAGTTTATCATTAATTCCATCATTATCGCTATCTGAACTTAATGGATTTGTTTTCATTTGAAAATATTTATTTATATATATTAACTCTTCACCATCTTTTAATCCATCTCCATCAGTGTCTGGGTTGTCATATTCTGTTTTTATCCAATTAGTATTTATTCTAACTCCTCTTTTTTCATGATAATCTGATAATCCATCTCCATCAGTATCTTTTGTTAAATCAACAGTTTCTTCAGAAGTTTCTTCAAAAATACCAGATAAATCTGAAGCCGTAGAAGCATGGTAGTACTTTCCTCCTGTTGACTCAGCTATATTCTTCAACAGATTTACATCTATACTACTACCAAGTCCAATAGTGTAAATTTTGACCCCTTGATTGATTGCTTGTTGTGTTAAATTATGATTGTATGAACCTTCTCCATCTGTTAACATAATAATGTATTTTGCTTTTGAAGTGCTTGTTTTTAGCTGCTCTAATGCAGCTTTCACACCTGCTCCTAAATCAGTCCCACCTGAATCATCAATTTTATCGATTGCATTTTTTATTACTGTCTTATCGGTAGTCAATGAGCAATTAACTTTAGCAGAACTATCGAAATCAATTACAGCTGCCTTATCATTGTCATCCATTTTATCAACAAATTCTTTAGCAGTTTCTATTCTTAGCCCTGTTGGGTCATTCCATGACATGCTACCAGAAGAATCAATAGAAAACCCTATAACAAGTTCAACATTTTCAATATCTCCTTCAAATGGAGCTTTCATTTCTTTTGCCCAAAATTCATCAACTGATTTTTTATTAAGTAATATATATGTTGAAAAGTGATTAACCTCAGTAGATACTGTACAATTGACTAAATCAGCTGTTTGATTAGGTAGCAATTCTAGTAGATTTGTTTCCTCATTAAAATAATATATTGCAGGTTCAAAGTCTTTTTGACTTAATAACTCCTTATTAAAATTAAACTGAATTTTTGCACTATCAAAATCCATAGGGGCAAAGAACTCATATGGTGCACCTATATAACCTGGGATAGTACTTTGTAAATATGGATTAGCTTCTCCAACATTTGAGATAGAAACACTATCAATATTCTTCCCTTCTAAATCCATTGATACTGAAGCTTCCACATTTATATCTTTCTCTTTACCATTAATTTCTGTTAAAATATTAAATATTTCATCTCCATCTTTAATACCATTATTATCAGTATCTGCAACAAGAGGATTAGTTCCTTGTAAAATTTCATTATTATCTAATAGCTCATCACCATCTGTATCTTCTTTATTTGGATCTGTATTATAGCTATATATCTCTTGAAAATCTGTTAATTCATCAAGATCAGAGTCATTAGACCAAGGATCAGTATTCTTTGTAACTTCATCTATGTTGTTAATACCATCAATATCAAAGTCTTCCTTATCATCTGTAATACCATTTTTATCTGTATCTTTTTCTGCAGGATCTGTAAATAGCTTAAATACCTCATTGCCATCACTTATTCCATCACCATCTGTATCTGGATTATTTATATCTGTCTTGTATTTGTTAATTTCAAGAAAATCTGTTAATCCGTCTCCATCTGTGTCTGTATAAGTTTTATCTATATCCAAAATATCATTTCCCATTTCACTAACATATGCAAATACTTCATTTGACTCTTTAGATTCATTTTTTATATTTGAGGCGACTACTTTATAAGCATATATTCCTTGTGCATTTAAGCTTATATCAATATATGAATTTTGAGAAGTATCATAAATAACCTCATACTCACCTTGATCAACTTTTCTCATAATAGAATATTTAGTCGCATTTTTTACAGCATTCCAATTAAGCTTAAAACCATTATCTACTTTTTCTATATTAAGTTTTGGCGCTTCTTTTATTTCAAGTCCATTAATTAACTCATAATCGTCATTACTACTCATAACATTTAAAGAGCTACCTCTATAGATAATCTTGTCAGCTATTATTCTGCCAGTTAAAGTAAAATTAGCTGAATTAATTGTTACTGTTCCTTTAGGTGCATAAATAATCCCCTTTAAGTTTACAAGTGATCCGTTAAAGGTAATATTTCCAGTTTCAGATGCAATGACTATGCCCTTTTCTAATCTACTTTCAGTTTTTGATGTATTAAATGATATATCTTTAGTTGCGATAACATATCCATTGATATTAGATTTTGAACCATTTACATTAATGTTACCATCAACAATTACTGAGTTTTGCATAATTATATTGTTTCCAGTATATTTTTTATTAGATTTATATATATCAGCGTCAACACTTGCTATTGATTTTATTTCTTCTGTATAATCTGGCATTTGAATAATTGTTGAATCTTCAATCTTTTTTGTTATGTTTGATTTAGAACTAGTAACCTTTATTTTATCAACTGATTGGCATGTCCCATTAATATTAATGTTTGAACCATGATATACAAAACTATCATTTGTATGTATATCACCATTAACATTAGCATTTGAACCGTTAATAGACAATGCTGTATCTTCACTTGCAGAAAATAAAGTAAAATCTATAGCTTCTACTGAATCTTTTTTATCTTCTAAAGTATTAGCATACACATTACTAGGAAAGCACTGTAATATTAACAAAAATACTAACATGGCTGATAGAAATTTTTTCTTTAATTCCATCATTTCTAACCCCTTTAAATATAATATTTTTTGTTTTATTCTAATTATTAAGAATAATAAGATATTATTTTAGTAAATTTGTTATTCTTATATAAGCCGAATTCATTATTACTCAAATATCTTTATTTGTTTATTTTAATGTAAATATTAATAAAGAATATTATTACTTATTATCCCCACCATGGCATATCAGACAGAGTTGCAACTAATAGTACAGAATATATACTTATGTTTACAAGAACTTTAGATACTATTGATTGTTTCACTTACCTCACCTACTTTCATTTTTGGAAAATTTATCCTTGATTGTATTTTATCATTTCATTTAAAATAGATATATATGCAAAAATGCCTATTGAAAGGATAATATTTTATATGGATCAAAATAATTTGGGGTTAATTATTAAACAATTAAGAATAAATAAAAAGATTACACAAGAAGAACTTGCTTCTGGAATATGTTCAACAAGTCAATTGTATAGAATAGAAAAGGGTAAGCATTTTCCTTCAGTATTTCTTTTGCATCAATTATCTGAAAAGCTAGCTGTAGATATAACAAAATATATTATGTTTTTAAATTGTACAAATCCAGTTTATTTCTCAGTACTCTTCGAAAATTTGGAACAATTAAGATTAAGAAGAAAATATAACGATATTCTCTCATTAATTTCAGAAATAGAAATGATACCGCAGTATAATTATGATATTAATTTAACTAATATTAAACAATTATTATGTTGGTATAAGGGGATAGCACTAACTAATATTAATGATGCTAGCATCTCAATTGATTATTATTTAGAACTACTTAATCTAACAGTCAAATATGATGATACAAAGGAGTTATTTAAAAGTATTTTAAGTATTAATGAAATTAAAATTATCCATTCTATAGCTGCTACATATTGCAGATTGTGTGAGTTCTCAATTGCGCATGATATTTTGCTATCACTTATAAATAACATAAAAATTTTCCATGTTGATTTAGATGTATCTTTAATTTCAGAAATTTATTATAATTTATCAAAACTCCTTTTTATTCAAAAGGATTATGAAAATGCAATACTATATGCAGATGATGGAATAAAAAATTGCATATGTAATAATTTTTCTTGTGTTTTAGCAGATTTATTTTATATTCTGGGACAATGTCATGAATGTCTAGGAGAATTTGATCTTTCAATTAAAAATTTTAGTAAATTTGTTTGTTTATACGATATTTTAGGACATGATAAATTTTCATTAAGTTGCAAACATGAATTATTAGAAAAATATGGAGAAAAAATTACTAAGTTAGAATAATCGCTTATATAAATTTTTTATTAAATTTCTTCTTTTATATTTACACTTTAGTATTTAGAATATTTTTAAGCTATTTTTTAAAATATTCATATAATATTCTATTTAATTTACATTCTTATAATTATATTAACTTATATATTATTCACCAGTTTTATATATAAACATATTTTACTAGTAGTTTAAAATAAGAAAAGTATATAAATTTTAATAGAAAAAATATCTATTTAAATTTCATATACGTTTCTTATTATTTATAATCTATATATTTTACTATTATAGTAACTTAATTGTAATATATATTTAATTACCTTATTAGTTATTCTTGTGCTTTTTTATCCTTATCAAGGTAATTAACTTTATTATTTTCTCCATCTATTTTATGTTTATCAATCAAGTTATCTTCTTTATTTGCTTCACTTATTTTAGATTCATTAACAGTATCTTCTTTCACTTTGGGAGTCATTGCTATTGGTAAGTTGTGATTTTCTCTTATTGCATTTTCTACTTCAAGGGATAAATCTTTATTTTCTTTTAAATATGCTTTTGAGTTTTCTCTGCCTTGTCCTAATCTTATATCATTATAGGAAAACCATGTACCACTTTTGTTTATTATATCTTCATTAACAGCTATATCTAAAAGGTTTCCTTCTTTTGAGATACCTTCATTGTACATAATATCAAATTCTGCTTGTTTAAATGGTGGTGCAACTTTGTTTTTTATTACTTTTATTCTAGCCCTGCTTCCTAAAATGTTTTCTCCTACTTTTATAGTGTCAATTTTTCTTATATCTAATCTTACAGATGCATAGAATTTAAGAGCTCGTCCTCCTGTTGTTGTTTCAGGATTTCCAAACATAATTCCAATTTTTTCTCTTAATTGATTTATAAATATTACAACACACTTAGATTTATTTATTGCTGCTGTAAGTTTTCTTAATGCTTGTGACATTAATCTTGCTTGAAGACCTATATGCGAATCTCCCATTTCTCCTTCTATTTCAGCTCTAGGAACAAGGGCTGCAACAGAGTCAACAACTAGTACATCTACAGCATTTGATCTTACAAGTGCTTCTGTTATTTCTAGAGCTTGCTCACCAGTATCTGGTTGGCTCACTATTAAGTCTTCAGTACTTACTCCTAAATTTTTAGCGTAGGATGGATCTAAAGCATGTTCAGCATCAATAAATGCTGCTACTCCTCCTAACTTTTGTGCTTCTGCAATTATATGAAGAGCAATTGTAGTTTTACCTGAACTTTCTGGTCCGTACACTTCTATTATTCTACCACGGGGAACTCCTCCAACACCTAAAGCTATATCTAACGCTAGACATCCAGTTGATATTGTTTCTATATCCATTATTTGATTGGACCCAAGTTTAATAACTGAGCCCTTTCCAAATTGTTTTTCTATTTGTTTCATAACTGAATCTATTGCTAAAAGTTTTTCATCATTAATGTTCAAAAATTTTTCACCTCTAATTTAAATAATTTGTTTCCTTTATATAGTTATTTACTGTTTTAGCTATTTCTTCTGGCGTAGTATCTAAAGAAAATGCTAATTCTGAAAAAAGAATACCTTGAATATCTGATAAAATCTTTTTATCCTTTTCATGAAATTTCTTGCCATTTTTCTCTAAGCTATTCTTTGTTCTCATTAAAGTATTAGCTATTCTTACAATTTCTCTACGATTCCCTTGCTTTATAATTTCACTATATACTTCACCTCTTTCCCTATCTACTTCTATCCAATCCATACCTGGTTTTTTAAATGATTCTAAAATTTCTTCTGCTTCTTCTTTTGTAAGAAGCTCTAATATTGCTACCTTATCATTATCTACTGGAGTACTTATACTTAAATTCTTATCATTCATAGGATGCAATATATAGTATTGCTTTTTTACATGAGAAATCGTCTTTTCACATATATCATCTACCTTACAAATGCCATGAACTGAATATAGAATTAAATCCCCTTTCTTAAACATTTAAAATGCCTCCTTGTCAAATAGAAGTTTGGTAAACGTTTACTTATGCGCATTTACAAAACTTCTATAATTATATTAATCTCTGCTCTTATTATTAAATAAAGTACTAGAACCTTTAATATTATTTTAGCATAAAAAAATTGATGAGTGTAAGCAAAACTTTTTATAAAAATTTAAAGATATTTTTTATAATAAGATATTATTGAAAAATTTAAACTTTTATTATACACTATTAACATAAAATTTATATACTCAGAATAATTCTGAGAGAGGTTCGTAACCATCCCTCTATAAAAAACTAGGACCCTAATTTAATGTATTTTAAATTAGATTAATTTTGTTGTTTAAGCTTCAATAAAATAATAAACTAGATTTTTATAAAGGGCTATTAGTAATTAATGGCTCTTTTTATATTCTAGTATTTTATAGGTTTACTCTGCTAATAGCTTTTTATAAATTACGTCTTTCTATTTTTAAGTGGACATATGTAAGTTTGTGTTTACTTTAATGAAGGATGAAATAAGTAAACTTATTTATGTCCACTTTTTTATTTGAGATGGAATGAACTTTATAGTTCGTTCCTTTTTTATTTTTCTGAATATAAATTTTACATACTATTAAATAAAGGAGAAATGAAAATGAAAAGAAAAGTAATAATTGATTGTGATCCAGGTATCGATGATTCTCTTGCTCTACTTCTAGCTTTGAATTCCTCGGAATTAAATGTTATAGGAATTACTATTGTGTCTGGAAATGTTTGTGCTAATCAAGGTGCTAAAAATGCATTAAAGGTTTTAAAACTTCTTAAAAGAGAAGATGTCAAAGTTTATGTTGGAGAAAGTACTCCTTTAGTTAGAGATTTAGTTACTGCACAAGATACTCACGGGGAAGATGGATTAGGTGAAACTAACTATGAAGAAGCTAATATTGAAATTAATCATAATGGAGTTGATTTTATATTAGATAGTGCTAAACAAGGTGATGTTAGCATTATTGCTTTAGGCCCTTTAACTAACTTAGCTAAAGCTTTAGAAAAAGATGAAGCTGCATTTAATATGATTAATGAAATAGTATCTATGGGTGGTGCATTTAAATCTCATGGTAATTGCTCTCAAGTTGCAGAATTTAATTATTGGGTTGATCCTCATAGTGTGAAAAAGGTATTTGATAAGAGCAAAGTTCCTTTTTCAATGGTTGGTTTAGACGTTACTCGTGAAATAGTTTTAACTCCTAACCTTATAGAAGTTATTAATCAATTCAATGATGTAATAGGAAAATTTATTGTAGATATAACAAGGTTTTATGTTGATTTCCATTGGCAGCAAGAAAGAACTCTTGGTTGTGTTATTAATGATCCTTTAGCTGTGGCTTATTTTATAGATAAAAGTATTTGTGAAGGATTTACTTCCTATTTAGATATTGTTACAGATGGAATTGCTATGGGACAAACCTTAATTGATGTAGGAGAATTTTATAGGAAAGAACATAATGGATTAGTTTTAACTAAAGTTAATTCAAGAAAATTCATGGAAATGTTCTTATATAGATTATTCCCAAACAATAAAGAAGATATAGACTTGATTCTTAATAATAAGAAATATTACATAGGTTAAATCATTGGAGGATATATGAAAAGAAATAATACTTTTAAAATAACACTTATGTCTATTGCAATTACCATAAACATTCTTGGAGGATTCATTGCTATTGCTCTTAAGCTTCCAATATTTATAGATACAATTGGAACTTTCTTAATTGCTTTTTTATTTGGTCCAATAAGTGGTGCAATAACTGGTTTGGCTAAATCGTTAATAAATGGCTTTACTTTTGATCCATATTCATTGTACTTCTTCCCAGTTCAAATAGTAATAGGATTAGTTGCTGGTTTATGCTATAAAAAAGGATTATTTAAGGGCAAATTCATAGTTTTAGGGATTTTAATTTCAACTATTGCAGGTTCACTAGTTGCATCACTTATTTCTGCATATGTTTTTGGTGGAATAACATCATCTGGAACCTCATTTGTAGTTATGTATTTAAAGAATGTTGGTGTAAATATAGTAGCTAGCGTTTTCTCAACTCAAATATTATTTGATTTACTAGATAAATCTTCCACTATATTTATTGTATTAATGCTAATTAAATCCCTGCCAAATAATATGAAAGAAATTATAAATAATAGGTGTATAAATGGATAGATATAATAAAATAACTAACAAAAATATTAGAGAAATTGTATTATTAAAATCATTCCCTTGTATTTGGGGTAAATGTAGTTTTTGTGATTATATAGATGATAATAGCTTAAATAAAGAAGAAATAGTAAAGCTAAATAAAGAAGTATTAAAAAATATCACTGGAGAATTCAAAGTATTAGAAGTTATAAATTCAGGTAGTTGCTTTGAAATCCCAAAAGAAACACTAAATGATATAAAGAAAATAATACAAGAAAAAAATATAGAAAAACTTTTTTTAGAAAGCCATTGGTGCTATAAAAATAGATTACAAGAAATGAGAGACTTCTTTGGTATTCCAATTATATTTAAAATAGGTGTGGAAACCTTTGATAATAACTTTAGAAATTTAGTATTAAACAAAAATGCAAACTTCAAAACTCCAGATGACGTAAAATCACATTTTGAATCAGTTTGCTTACTAATTGGAGTAAAAGGACAAACTAAAGAAATGATAAATAAAGATATAGATATAGTCCTTAAAAACTTTAAATATGCAACATTAAATGTTTTTGTTAATAATACAACAGATATAAAAAGAGACGAAGAATTAGTAAAATGGTTCGTTGAAGAATATAAGTACTTAAATCACTACGATAATATCGAAGTGCTGTATAATAATACAGATTTTGGTGTAGGAGACTAGTTGAGAATATAAAGGCTACGATAAATAGATATTCTTATTCCACCTTCTATTTATCTTCGCTAAATTATATTTCTCCACTAAGAAATTATTAATTGTAGAATTAACCTCATTAATGATATGTATTAACTTGGGATATTATATAAAAATCAGAAGGTTAATACATATCATTAAGTGTAGTTGTCAATTCATAATTATCTTCCACTAAGTAATTTATAATATCTAGGCAACTCATTTTCGCTGCATTTATCGCATTTTTTTGCATAGCAATAGGTTTTAGCTTGCCCTAATTTACCATGCATATTATCCCATATATCTTTTATATCTTCATTTAATACATTTCCAAATCCTTCAGGAACAAAGTCACAAGGTAAAAAGTTTCCTTCATTGTCTATATAAGAGTGTTGTACCCCTGCTCCACATCCAAATTGATCTTTTGATTCAACGTATGGAAATACTGATGTTTTAGGATATCCTTTATCTCTATTGAATTTTATATGAAGCTTTATAAGCTCTTCTTTATCTTCCTTAGAGAAGATTTCATCTGACTTTACTAAAAGAGATCCACATGGTATTGGCTCTAATATCCTAACTTCATCTACTCCTAAAGTTTTTAGAAACTTACCTAATTCATATATTTCTCCGCTTTTTAGCATTTCTTTTGTGCATACAGTTTGAGCCATAGTATAAAGTCCTGCTTCTTTACAGTTTTTTATTGCTGAAATTGAATTTTCATAAGCTCCATTAAACCCTCTTTTTTTGTCATGGTTTTCTTTATATAAGCTATCTATGCTTATTCCTACACCAAAAAGACCAGCTTTCTTTAATTCTTTTGCTTTGTTTTGATTTAATGAATAGCCATTTGTAAATAAGTATGAAATACTTCTATTATCTATACTACTTATTATTTCTTCTAAATCATTTCTAAGAAGAGGCTCTCCACCTGTAAATCCAATTATTCCAACGCCTAAATCTTGAAGAGATTTTATTATTGTCTTTATTTGATTTGTTGTCATTTCTCTTGATTTATCATCTTTATCTTTTATAAATCTTTTTGCACTGCAATGCCAGCAATTATACATGCATCTTCCTGTAATAGCTATGTATGTAGAAATTGGAGCAAGTCTTTTTCCAGTAGTATGATTGTAAAAGAATTCATCATTTTCTCCTGGAACTGCATCTACAATACTTTTATAAGCAATGCTATTTAAAGGTGGCAAAAATGAATTAACTACAAAATTACCATTATGAACTGCTAGCCTATCGTTTTTTATAACATTCATACCACACTTTATAACATTTATAGGTTTATAATCCTTGCTTTTTTTAAATCTCTTATGTATATAAAAGAAATTATTTCTTACATCATTATTTAACATTGCCTTTATAATTGGAATTGCATTACTTATCATTTTTAAAAATCCCCCAAACATATTTATGAGTAATTGTTTTTATTTCTTTATCATTAAATAACTTAATCATTGAACTTTTGACCTCTTCATCCTCCATATTTAACATAGCATCAAATCCAGCTAAAGCTCCTGTAGATGTTACAAAAGAAACTAATGATTTTGTATCTTCAAAATTAAATATATGAGATCCACTTTTTACTTCTATCTTAGAAAAACTTTCTTTTTCAAACCATCTTGTAAAGGTCTTATAATGAATTGGATTAGGAAGCTCTTTCATTATTTTATTAACTTTATTATAGTTTCTTAAAATAAGTTTTGGATATATTTTTCTAACCTCTGGCAATGTACCTTTTAAATTAACTATTACTGCAAAGTATCCATCCTTTTTTATAACTCTAGAAACCTCTTTTATAATTTCATGTGGATTTTGATATTTAATTGCCCAAGAACATATAACAATATCAAAACTATTATCTTTTGAACTTTTTAAAAAAGATAACATATCACTTTTTATGAAGTAAGCATTTAAACTTAAATTTTTTTTAGATTCATTTAACATCCCTTCTGATATATCTACTAAGGTAAAGTTTGAGCTGTTAATTTTCGAATTTAAAAAATTACTATTAAAGCCTGTCCCACAAGCGAGATCTAGAATTTTAGGAGATGAGTTATCTTTATTATCAATATATCTTATAATGAGCTTATCTAACATTTCTTTATTGTATTTGTGCATTTCCTTTAAGAAAGACTCATTATAATTTTCACTTACTCTTGTATAGGAATTTGCTATATCATTTAAGTTTGTGTACCTTTTAGATAATAATAATTTTGTAATTTTGAATATTCCCATTTAAAGTATTCATTAAGTAACTCCTCTAGTTTGATTTTTCTCCAAAGTATATATACTCATAACTTGATATATCAATTATTTCACCATCATTAAAATACTTTGAAGCTAATTTTTTTATTTCACTTTTAGATAGCATTTTAACTTTTTCAAAACAACATCTTTCAAAAATGTATATAAGTTTAGTTATTATATGAGTTCTATCAAATTCATAAATTAAAATTTTTCCTTTATCACTTAGTAAGCTTTTGCATTCTTTTAATGTTTCTTCTTTATCTTGGATATGATGAAATGAATCTCTCATTATAATTAAATCAAATAAATTATCATTTAATGTTATATTAGTTAAATATCCATTAATTATATTGACTTTATTATTTTTTTCCTTAGCTATGTTAGTCATTTTAACTTCTGGATCAAGAATAGTTACATTTGCGCCTAAATTTATTAAAATATCTGCAAGAGTTCCTGTTCCCCCACCAATATCTAAAATCTCTAAGTTATTAACATCTTTTATTACTTTTACTATTTCTTTATTTTTATCTAAATTAAATATTTTCATAAACTTGTCATATTGCTTATTGTAATATTTAAATAAGTAACTCATATAGTTCTCCTTGCAAATCCTCTGTTAATATTTACTAATTATATAATAACATGTAACTCTTACAGCTTTTGTATATTTTTCTTAAATTTTTCTAAAACATGTATTTTTATTTAATATATAAGTTTGAATTAAGTACTATAATAAATTTACTTTTTAATAAAAATAATAGGATTCAAAAAATATCTTTCTTATTAAATAAATTAAAAACCTATATAATATAAATCTATTTTGACTTATATTATATAGGTTCATCTTATCTATTTATATCTTAAAAGTTTTCTGTTCCAAATTTATTATTTCTAAAATCTTCATATGCTTGAAATATTTCTTCCATTGTATTCATAACAAATGGTCCATGAGAAACAATAGGTTCATTTATTGGTTCTCCACTTAATACAATAAATAAGGATTCTTCACTTTTTGACTCTACTGAAATATCGCCTTCTACATTGTTAAATAAAATAAAGTCACCTTCTTTAGCATCACTTTCTTCATTTACTTTAACATCACCTTTTAATACAAGTATTCCTGTATTAAAATTACTAGCCTCCTTTAATTTAACCTTACCAAAGTTTTTTAAGTTTACATTATACATATTTATATTAGTAAATGTGCTTGCAGGCCCTTTAACTCCATTTACTTCTCCTGCAATAATACTCATCTCTCCTTGATTATTATCAAGCTTTAATTTTCCCATATTTTCTTTTAGTAAAGTTTGATATTTAGGATCTTTCATCTTTTGATTTTTAGGAAGATTAACCCATAATTGAATCATGTGTAAAACTCCACCATTCTTACTAAATTCTGCTTCATGATATTCCTTATGAAGCACTCCTGATGCAGCAGTCATCCACTGAACATCCCCAGGTCCTATAATTCCATGATTTCCATTGTTATCATGGTGCTCAACTTTACCACTGTAAGCAATAGTAACTGTTTCAAATCCACGATGTGGATGAGCTCCAACTCCTAACCTAGTTTTAGAAGGTTCATAATAATGTGGTAAATGATAATCCAGTAATAAAAATGGAGATAACCTATCCATTGAGCTAATTCCTGTTGGTAGGTATTGAGAAACTCTAAATCCATCTCCAACCATGTGAGGTTCTGTACCTCTAAATATACTTTCTATAGTTCTAAATTTTTTCATAATATACTACCTTTCGAAATTGAATATTTTTTTATTTATATAATATATATCACTAATT
>NZ_JAGHFX010000018.1 GCF_017888565.1 Clostridium sp. | reverse complement strand
TTTTCTTATGGAGCGAAAGACGGGACTCGAACCCGCAACATTCACCTTGGCAAGGTGACGCTCTACCATTGAGCCACTTCCGCAAGTGGTGGCTTACCCGGGAATCGAACCCGGTACACCTTGATTAAAAGTCAAGTGCTCTACCGATTGAGCTAGTAAACCATAGCTTGGTGCGTGTTAAGAGATTCGAACTCCTGGCCCACGCCTTAGAAGGGCGTTGCTCTATCCAGCTGAGCTAAACACGCATATTTGCTACGTTGTATATAATACCGCAAAAGGTCGGATTTTGTCAACACCTTTTTTTTAAAATTACTTTGCAATTTTTTAATGAATAGTTAAAAGTAAAAAGTGAAAAACTACTAGGCCTTAGCGTTGCTTAATTCTCTGATCACATCGAGTTAACCAAAACTGTTGGCATAGTAGTTTTTCTATTATTTATAGGAATATCTACTTCAGGCAGTATTCACTAGATCAACTTTCATACTAAGCTCAGTCGTATCTACGCTACACTTTACTAAGTATTCAATTCCTTCATAGCTATTTAGCTTATGAAACATATCTATTTATCTTAGCCTTTATATTCTCACCTAATTACTATTTCTTCTTCCTCTGCATCAACAACTACATTTGATCCATATCCAATTTCACCTTTTATAATCTTTCTTGCTAAATTATTTTCTAGGCTATTTTGTATATATCTCTTTAAAGGTCTTGCTCCATATACTGGATCATAACCTTCTTTTGCCATAATTGTCTTTGCTTCATCTGTTACTTCTAAAGTAATATTTTTATCCTTTAATCTACTTGAAACTTCTTTTAAGAATATATCTATTATCTTCTTGATTCCATTTTCTGATAATGGCTTAAACATAATTATGTCATCTACTCTATTTAGAAACTCTGGTTTAAATCTTAACTTCATTTCATTCATAACCTGAGCTCTTATGTTATCATCAACTACATCTTCATTTTTATTTTCTAAAAGATAGCTACTTCCTATATTTGATGTCATAATTATTATTGTATTTTTAAAATCAACAGTTTTACCTTTATTATCTGTTAACCTACCATCATCTAAGATTTGTAAGAATATATTAAATACATCTTCATGTGCCTTTTCAATTTCATCAAATAATATTACACTATATGGATTCCTTCTTACAGCTTCAGTAAGTTGACCACCTTCATCATATCCTACATATCCTGGAGGCGCTCCAACTAATCTAGATACAGAATGCTTTTCCATATACTCAGACATATCAATTCTTATTATATTTTCTTCAGAATCAAATAAGTTTCTTGCTAAAGTTTTTGCAAGTTCTGTTTTACCAACTCCTGTAGGACCTAAGAATATAAATGAACCAATTGGTTTATTTACATCTTTCAAGCCTGCTCTTGCTCTTAATATTGCATTAGAAACAGCTGTTATAGCCTCTTCTTGGCCAATTACTCTTCCTTGCATTTCACTTTCTAATCTTAGAAGCTTTTCTCTTTCCCCTTCTAATAAATTAGTAACTGGAATTCCAGTCCACTTAGAAAGAATCTTTGAAACTTCCTCTTCTGTTACTTCTTCTTTTAAAAGAGCTCCTTCATAGTTTTCTTTTACATCTACTTCCTTTTGTTTAATTTCTTCTTCTAATGCTGGAATTACACTATATTGAATTTCTGCTGCCTTGTTATAGTCATAGTTTCTTTGAGCAGCCTCCAAATCGCCTCTTGCATCATCTAATTTAGATTTTAAATCTCTTAAACTAACTATTGCCCCTTTTTCCTTTTCAAATTTCGCTGTCATTTCATCGTTTTTAGCTTTTAATTCTGCTATTTCTTTTTCTAATGCTGCCAGCTTTTTCTTAGAGCCTTCATCGTTTTCTTTAGTTAAAGCTTCTTTTTCAATTTCTAATTGGAACTGCTTTCTTCTTATGTTATCCAATTCTGTTGGTAATGAATCTATTTCTGTTCTTATCATTGCTCCAGCTTCATCTATTAAATCTATAGCTTTATCTGGTAGATATCTATCTTGAATATATCTATTAGATAATTTGGCTGCTGCTATTAATGCGGTATCATGTATTCTTACACCATGATGAATTTCAAATCTTTCTTTTAATCCTCTTAATATTGATATAGCATCTTCTACTGTAGGTTCTTCTACAACTACAGGTTGGAATCTTCTTTCTAGTGCTTTATCTTTTTCTATATATTGTCTATATTCGTCAAAAGTTGTAGCTCCTATACAATGAAGCTCTCCTCTTGCTAGTAATGGCTTTATTAAATTACCTGCATCCATAGCTCCATCAGTTTTTCCTGCACCAACTATAGTATGAATTTCATCTATAAATAGGATTATTCTGCCTTCGCTACTTTGAACTTCTTTTAATACAGCTTTTAATCTTTCTTCAAATTCACCTCTATATTTAGCTCCAGCAATAAGTGAACCCATATCTAAAGAGAAAATAATCCTATCTTTTAATCCTTCTGGTACATCTCCTCTAACTATTCTTTCTGCCAATCCTTCTACAATTGCAGTTTTACCAACTCCTGGTTCTCCAATTAATACTGGATTATTTTTTGTTCTTCTTGAAAGTATTCTAATAGTTCTTCTAATTTCATCATCTCTTCCTATAACAGGATCAAGTTTATGTTTTTTAGCTAAGTCTGTAAGATTAGTACCATATTTACCTAAAGCATCATAAGTCCCTTCAGGGTCTTGTGTTTCTACTCTTTGATTTCCTCTTACTTCTTTTAGAACTTCCATGAAATTCTTCTTATTTATATTATATTTATCTAATAAATTTTTAACTTCTCCATTTTTATCTACTTCAATTATTGCAAGCATTAAATGCTCTACACTTATATAAGAATCCTCAAACTTTTTAGCTATATCTTCAGCCTTAACTAAGACTTCTTCAATTTGCCTTGTAGCATAAACCCCGGAGGAGTTAGCTCCATCTCCTAAAACCTTTGGCTTTTTATCTAATACTTTATTCACATCTTCATCTAATAATTTAACTCTGACTCCCATCTTAGTTAAAATGTTTGGTATTAATCCATCCTCTTGTTCTATTAATGCTGCAAATAGATGTATTAACTCTACTTGTTGATGACTATATTTAACAGCTAATAAGCTAGCATTATTTAGCACTTCTTGCACTCTTAAGGTCATTTTATCAATGTTCATGCTTCACTCCTCCTCGCATTCATTTATTTAAGCATATTTAATATAACCTATATTCATATAATAATACAATAGTCAAAGAAAGTCAAAGTTTATTTTTATTTTCCTAAAAATTTTCTATTTACCTGTAAATAGACTATAATTAAATTATAATTTAGATTTATTAGAAAGGAGGTGATTTTATGAGAAGAGAATTTGTTAGCTATCCAACAGATTCCCCAATTAAAATATCATATGCAAATATAAGAGAATATCCAATACATTGGCATAACTCAATTGAAATACTATATGTGTTACGTGGAAGTATTAATGTTACTATAGATACTGACTCCTTTGAAGTCCTTGAAAAAGAACTAGAAATAATAAATGTTGATGAATCTCACAGAATCTACAGTAACGAAGATAATAAGGTATTAATATTTCATATAGATCCATACTTTTTTGAGAAATACTATAAAGATATAAACAATATATTCTTCTATACAAACTCTACTGATGATGGTGCTCAAGAAGGTGAAGAATATGATTTACTTAGAAATTTTCTAGCTAAACTTTTATGTGAGGCTGTTCAAAAGATTGACGATTATGATAAGGAAATTGAATCAATTTTAATAGATTTATTGTATCATCTTATAAATAACTTCCATTACTTAACTTATGAAAAGGAAGAGTTAAAAGAGAAAACTGAACAGCTAGCTAGATATCACAGAATTTCTAAATATATATTTAATAATTATGATAGTAATATTACTTTACAAGAAATTGCTAAAAAAGAATTTTTAAGTCCTCATTACTTATCTCATGAGATTAAATATGCAACTGGGTATAGTTTTACTGATTTAGTTAATCAAACTAGAGTTGAAGAATCAGTTAAACTTTTATTAGATAGTGATTTAAGTATTTCGGATATATCAGATGAAGTTGGTTTTTCTCATGTAAGATATTTAAATAAAAACTTTAAAAATTATTATGGTTGTACTCCACTTCAATATAGAAAAAAAAATAAATTAACTGAAAAAGAACTAGAATCAATTAAAAACATAGAAATATTAAATCTTGAAGATGCCCTTGAATATTTATCTTCTGAATTAGATGATTATGAACGTTTTAATTATGAAAATAAACTATGGAAAATTCATATAAATATGGATGATAGTCTTAGAGAATTCGACAAGGATTATAGGGAAGTTATAAACTTAGATGACGCCTTTGATTTATTATTAGAAGATAATAAAGATATTCTTGAAGAAATTCAAGAAGAACTTCACTTTAATTATGCAAGACTTGAAAACATGTTTAATAGTGATATGGGGGTATTTCCTAAAGCTGACTTTTATAATTGGAATAAGGCTAAAAGTGTAATAGAATTTTTAGATTATATAGGTTTAAAGCCACTTATACTAATTGATAATTCTAATTTTACTTTTGATAAATACAAGCAAGTATTAACTAGTTTTTTTGAATATTTTTCAGAAATAGATTATATTGATGTCTCTGGATTTAAATTTCAATTTACACCAATTATATCAGAAGATATAAAAAAGCCGCTAAAATCTTTTTTAGCTGAAGAATATAATTTAGATGTTATTGAAGATGATTTTATATGCAATAAAAGTCTAAATAAAATTTATGATACTGCTTATATGCTTCCATATATAATTCATAATACCCTTTTTAATAAAAACTCTTTAAGCTTTTTAAGAGCTTTTGATGTTTTAGAAAAAGAAATAAGTTTGACAAATGAAGTATTTATAGGATCTCCTGGGCTTGTTAATGATATGGGAATTAGAAAGCCATCCTATTATGCATATTACCTTCTTAGTAAATTAGGAGACGAAATAGTTGCAATGGAAAATGGATATATTGTAACTAAAAAAGAAGATGAATATTGCATTTTATTATACTCATATAATGATGAATTAAATGAAATGCAAAATTTTGAAGATATATTTACTAAACGCGGTAAAAGAAAAATATATAAAAGAAAAATTTCTTTAAATATTGAAAATATCAAAAAATCATCTAGAATAATTACTTATGAAATTAGTGAAAGAGTCGGATCTTCCTACAATTATTGGTTATCCATGGGCTCCCCTGATAGACTTAATAAAGAAGAAAAAGAAATTTTACACAAGGCATCTTTTCCTAAGATAGAATTTAAATATTCAAAGAAAAATACAATATTAAATATAATTACCGAACTTAGAGGTTATGCTGCTAAGCTAATTTTAATAAAAAATATTAAATAAAGTACAAAGAAACCAAATTTTATGGTTTCTTTGTACTTTTTTAATTTACTTATTTAACTTTCAATAACCTAAATGTACTTAAATATCCGCACTTAAGTCAATGCTTTTATATTTATATTAAACTATAATTTAATCATAATAATAAACTAAAAAGTTTAGAAAGGATTGATTATTTAATGAGAGGCTTATTTTTTATGCCTGGTATATTATCAAAATACTCAATATTAAGCATATTAACAGCAATTTTACATCCATCTAAATAAACTATACAAATTAAATAAATATTGTAGACAAATGTTAAATTTATAGGATTTTATTATGATAAATAAAGTTAATGTTCAAATAAAAGAATAAATAAAAGGTGGCTAATGTACCTTTTATTTATTCTTTTTCCATTTTCATGGCTAACGTAAAATATTTTAAGGAGTCTTTCACTTCTCCTAATTTATAATACATTTCTGCCATGTCTAAATATCTTTCATATCTTTTTTCCTTATTAGCAAACTTAAATAAAGAATCTAAAGATAAATTCATATACATTTCTGCTTGAATATATAACCCCTTCTTTTGAAGTATCATTCCTTTTAAATAATATGAATCCTCTACTAATACTATATCATTTGTATCAATAGCCAAATTTAATGTTGTATCAGTAATTTCATATGCTGTATCATACTCTTCATTATTGTAAAGAGTTCTTATACATTTATTCAAAAACTTAACATAATTCACCTTATTATCAGGCGGAAATAACTCTATTCCCTCTTTAATTTCTTTAATAGCCTTTTCTCTTTCATTTACATAAAAATAACTTTCTCCATTTTTTCCTTTTGCTAAAGCCAAAATCATTGGATTTTCCTTTTGATATTTATAAGCTAATTTTATATATTTATCTGCATCATTTTTCTTTAACCTAATGCATGCAGAAGCAAAGTAATGATATATGTCCCCCTTTTCTATATCATTATCTATATAATTTATGTACTCTACCGATTCTTTTATGGAGCTATATGTTTCTTCTAATAATCCTAATTTGTCATAAGCTTTTCCTTCTTTATAGCAAATATATGAATATTTTTCTTTATCGAATTTATCAGAATCTTTTATAAGTTCTCTTGCTCTACTATAATAATTTATCGCTTCATTATACTCTTTAATACTATAAAAAAAAGTAGCCATATCTATATAGTAAGTTATTGTATTTTCACGAGTATTATTTTTTTGGTATAAATCATAATATTGAGATATTATGATTTGTATATTTTCAACCTTATTTTTCTCTACATAAAAATTAAACAGTATATGCATAAGTTCAAAGGCTAAATCATCATAGGAATATTCTAAAGCATAATTTAAATTATGGTTTATCACATCATCTATTTCATCTTCTGGTATTGAATTATTTCTAATTAATTCAAGATTACTAACTATTTGTTCTTCAACATCTCTAACTAAATAGTTATAATCAATTGTAAGCTTGTTAGATATATACTCTAGAATATCTTTATCTGCCTTTATTTTACCATTTTCAATGCAGCTCATTTTTGATATGGATACTTTATCTCCACATAATTCTTTTAAAGTTATCCCTTGATATACCCTTGCTCTTTTAATCTTTTCTCCAGTTGATAATATTTCCATTTAAACCCCCGCTTGAATTAATTTTTAAGTATTCCTATTTCCTTAAAAATATTAACTCCTTCATCTAAATATTTAGCTGCTTCAAAATCTCTCTTATTATCTATATAAAACTTTCCTATCATAATTGCTAATTGAGCTGATTTCTTCTGTAAATTACTCGCTCTTGATAACTTATAAGTATCTAATAAAATATATTCCGCTTCTTTAGTCATTTCTTTTATTGTATAAATTCGATACCATAATATATTTAAATCTATTAATTTATCCATATCCTCTTCTTCTATATATGAATCAATTTCTTCTAATACTTCCTCGCACTTAGAAATATTCTTCAATTTAATATAATTCTCACATATATTTATTAGAGTATCTACTATCTTGTAGTCTTTTCTTCTTATTCTTATTTCTTTAGAAATTTCATAATGTTTAAAGGATTCTTCTATATTTTCGAATTCATAAAATAGTTTACCTAAGTTATTCTCAATTTCAGATATATTATTAAGTTCATCTAACTCTTTATATACTTCTAAAGTTTTTTGAGAATATTTAATAGCATTAGTTAGATCTCCCTTTTTATTATATTCCTCAGATATTAATAGTAAAGTTTTAGCATATTCTTCTCTATTATGAACTTGCTCAAATTTACTTTTTGCTAAAAATGAATAATCTATGGCCTTTCCAATATCTTCTGTTTTAAAATAGGATCTCGCCATATAATAATATATTTCTCCAAGCAATGAATCATTTCCAATACTGTTATCTAAGTAGACCTTTTCAGCTTGTCTTAAATAACTATTGGCAGAATGATATGCTTTTAACATTAATGTTATTTTCCCCAAATTCAAAAAAGTATTTATAATTTCTTCATAATTATTATTTTTAATAAATATTACGTTTGATGATAAGAAAAATTGTTGTGCTAAAGTTAATTCGTCCTTAGCCATATATATTTGAGCCCTTAGATATAGTATTTTCGCTTTTCTATATTCTAAATTATATTTTTCTACATAATATAAAGCATTTTCTATATATTTTTCTCCTGTTATATAATCTCCTGATAAAATATAAGATTCAGCAACTTGTTCATAATAAATACTAATTTTTTCCGCTTGAGTTTCTTCAGACTCCATTAAATACTCAACTGAAGTTTGTAATGCACCTGCTAAGTATTCTAATAAATCCATAGAGGGATTAGATCTCCCTGATTCTACTAAACTTATTTGTCCAGGGGTTATCCTATCTCCAGCTAAATCTTTAAGGGTCATATCTAATTCTTTTCTTTTCCTCTTTATTTTTTCCCCTAATGCAAGAATTTCCATAAATACTCTTCCTTTTCACAACTATAAATTAATATTTTTCTTTTCTGTTTTTTATTCAATTATATCATAATTTAACCAATTCAAACAGTAATTGTTATAAGCTTACTCTCCGAATTAAATTTTTTTCGTCAAATTCTAAATTTTATACTCAAATTTAGAATATTTTTTCATTTTTTATTTATTATATCATTAAATATATCTAAAATACTATAAAAAATTCAAAATATTGTTATTAAAATTACATAGGTTATAGTACCACTTTAATACTAACAACAAAAAAAGAGTAGATTTACTACTCTTTTATCTCATATAATCCATTATTGTTTCATATGCATCGCCAGCCATATGCATTGCTCTCTTACTAGCCTTTCTTATATTCTTTTGTGTTCTTCTATCTAGTTGTGGTAAAACCATAGCGCTTACTGCCATTCCTAGCATTGCACCAGCTGCCATATTTCTCATCATCTTTGCCATAATTATCACCTCTATAAATATTTTTTGATTAGATATATTTATTATTAGTAATATTATTATCTTTACTCTATGAAAATTATGGAATCTATATTATTTTTGTTTATTATATAAATACTCCGCATACTTTAATACATCTAATTGATTTTCAAGAGATATTTTTTTCATAAATATATTTAACTGGTCCATTATGTTTCTGCTTTCATTTTCTGTATCATCAGAATACTCATTATTAAAAGAATCTAGTGATATAGCCACATCCTCTTCACTATTTTCTACAACTATTATTTTATCTTCTTTTCCATTAACAATTTCTAAAATATCTTTTTTAATTTTGTTACTAGCTACATATAATTCGTTTTTATCTAGCCATTTATTAACTACCATATCTGAAACAATTGATAGCTCTTGCTTACATTTTTCATCAGCAATCTCATTAAATAAATCTCCTGTATGGCTATCAACTTTTACAAAAATAACTTCTATGCCACTTTTAATTAATTCATTCATTTTATTATAGTAATTAATAGATGACTCTTCTCTTCTTTCCCAAAACCCAGTAGCATGATGTGCAATCCCTTCATAATCATGGAATATAACTACTTTCTTATCCTTATTTCTTATTGCATATTCGACGCCTTTTATTGCTGCTTCTAATTCTCCTGCAATTTGTCTAATATTACTTTTAGTATTATCCTTTGCAGCTGAAGATTCTATATATTCTACAACATTATCTCTAACAGCAACTAATCCATAAGAATACTTTTCAGTACTTACGCTATAACTTCCATCAACATAAATATGCAAGCAATCTTCTGGGTATTTATCTATACCTTTTTTTAATAGTTTACTACCTTCTTCTAAGAATTTTTTAGCTTCATTTATATCTTCAAAGCTCTTGTATTTTGCCCCTTTAACACCCTTTACATATTTTAAACATTCGGCCCATGTATTAACTATTATATTTTCTACCTTTTCATTAGTAGTAAAATTAAATCCTTCTTTTATTGCATAAACTTTTTTGCCCATACTCTATGCTCCTTAATATTATAAATAATTTTTATAACGACATTACTTCTTCCACAAAATTATAAACTTTTTCCACATTTCTTGCACCAGTAAAGTTAATAGCGTATTCTATTATATTTTTAATAACTAAAACTATATCATTTTTTCCTTCCCAATTTTCTAATATAACATTAATTGAAACATCAGCTATAATTCTGTCAATAGCAAAAAATGCTACTGCTATCTCATCAACTTTACCTATAAAAGGAATATTATCTGGTATTATATCCGTTGGAAATGCAATATATGCAATTGCTCCTGATATTATTAGCTTAGTCCTTACTGGCACTCTCTTATCTTTTAATAATCTATATAATAAAGCTACCATATCAGGTATTATAAATAAATAATCGCTATATGTCTTTATTTTTTCAGGTAATTTATTTTCTAAATACCCTCTTCCATTACTATAACAATCTTTAACCTTTTCTATGTTTTCATTGACTTCTTCAATAACCTCTTCAGCCTCAAAAGCTTCTGGCTCTTCTTTTTTAATTGCTCCCTCTAAAGAAATATTTATATTGGTTACATCTACATTTAATATATTTTGCTTAATATGTATATCTGCAATATCTAAATCTACATATGGTACATCTCTTAATAAACTTTTTAAATTTATAACAACTTTTCCATCTTCATAGTTTATACCCTTTTCTTCCAATGATTTAAGAGTATATTTTAATGCCATTTTTCTAAACAAAGAAAATACTTTAATTTTTGCTATTTTAAATGAAGAAACTTCACCATGAATAATTCCATCTTCAACTCTTCTAATTTTTAATCCAGCAATAAAATCTACTTTAAAACCTTTAACGTAGCTCCCAAATAATTTTATTTCCTCATCAATTTCAATCTTAGCTAAATTTAATCCTTCTACCTTCACGAAATCATTTATAATACTTAATAAGTCTTCTCCTGTTAATGAAACCTTCACCCCAGATATATTCATAATTACCTCCTATTATACAAGTTATTTATGCGTTTAAGTACATGTCTAAGTTTGTCCCAATTATATACAAAGCCTTATCCTTAATATACAAATCGCTTATAGATGTATTATATAACGTGCTATCACCATTTATTTTACCTAAATCGATTATTATATTATTATCTTTTATATTGATATAATCTTCCCCAAGCATTTTGACAACAGCTTTTAATATTATATTACTTGCTCCCTTTAACAATCCTAAGCTAGTTATATTTAACTTTTGAGTTTCTAATATTATTTTATTTTTAGAAAAACTTTTTATATATACAGCGCCTCTAAAACTCGAGTTTATTTTTGCCCTAATCTTTCCTCTAAATTCTATTCCATTAGTAATTTCTATATGGGTTACCTCTATTCCTTTTTCTTTTCCTTTTAAATTAATTATCTCAGTAATATCTTCTGCCATTAATACAGTTGAGCTAAGCATTTTTCAAATCTCCCCTTGCTATATTACTCGTTAAAGATATTAGTCTAATTAGTCAGTTATTTAACTTAAAGTATACTCCATTTGTAAGAGTTTTAAAAGATATCTTTTCAATTTTACAAATGCACCAATACTTACATTGGAAAAATATATGATTTTAAGTAGACTAAATTTTTTAAAATGTTACAATATTCTTAAAAATTCATCTTCTATTTAGGAGGTAATGATGAACAAAATAAAGAAAAACATAATTTGGATACCAATAGTTACTGCTATTATCTCTACATTAATTTTAGGATATGCAAGTTTTGGCTCCAAAGCTAACTATAGTAAACAATATTCAATTTTTTTAGAAGATATAACTAGTAATAATATTTCTAAGGTTATTGTTAATAGTAACTCTAATTTAACTGTATTTTTGAAAGATGGAACAAAATATTCAACAAATAATCCTGATAGTCCTACTTTGAAAGAGGATCTATTAAAAAATAATATAGAAGTACTAGATCAAAATAGTACAAGTCCCACAAAAACAGTTGCTTCAAGTATTCTTTTAATATCAATTATTTCAATTGTTTTTGTAACTATTAATAAAAGAAAACTTGGAACCTCAAGTATGACTAATTTAGATGTTAAAGATTTTTCAGAAGATCAAAATGCTCTAAACTTTGACTATGTGGCTGGTAATGAAGAAGCAAAAGAAAGTCTTATGGATATAGTAGATTTTCTTAAAAATCCTCAAAAGTATAAAGATTATGGTGCTAGAATGCCTAAAGGAGTTATCCTTTATGGATCTCCAGGTACAGGTAAAACATTACTTGCTAAAGCAGTAGCAGGTGAAGCTAAAGTTCCATTCTACGCATTAAGTGGATCTGACTTCGTACAAGTATATGTAGGGGTTGGGGCTGCTAGGATAAGAAATTTATTTAAAAAGGCAAAATCTCAAGGTAAAGCTGTTATTTTTATCGATGAAATAGATGCAATAGGAAAAAAAAGAGGTGGTTCAAGCGCTTCTAGTGGAAATGATGAAAGAGATCAAACTCTAAATGCTCTATTAACTGAAATGTCAGGCTTTGGTGAACAAGAAGGAATAGTTGTTATAGCTGCAACTAATAGATTAGATACTCTTGATTCAGCACTACTTAGACCTGGTAGATTTGATAGACATATAGAGGTTTCGTTACCTGATATAAGTGCAAGAGAAAAAATAATATCATTGCATTTAGAAAATAAGCCTTACAATAATCTTGATTTAAAAGATATAGCTAAAAAAACAGCTTACTTTTCAGGTGCAAAACTAGAAAATTTAATTAATGAAGCTGCCATTATCGCAGCTAAAGAAAATTCTAGGTTGTTGACACAAGATCATATAAACAAGGCATACTCTATAGTTCTTGCTGGTTATGAGAAAAAAGAAAGAAGCCATTATCTTGAAGAGGATATGTTATTAACTTCATATCACGAAGCTGGACATGCTCTTGTTTCATTAATAAAGACACCTGAAGATAAGGTTTCTAAAATAACCATTATCCCAACAACTAAAGGCGCTGGAGGCTATACATTAACTATACCTAAAGATAGTTCTTATCAAAGATTAGATTATCTAAAAAACAGAATAATGGTACTGCTAGGAGGAAGAGCTGCAGAAGAAATTATATTCGGACAAGATAAAATTTCAACGGGAGCTCAAGGTGATTTAAGCCAAACAACAGAAATGGCAATGTCTATGATTTCAGAATATGGTATGGGAAAAACATTAGGCCTATTAAAACTATCAAGTCTTGGCCCACTTTCAAATAGCTATGGAAACCCAGTAGTTGAAGAATGTAGAGAACTTGTTAATTCACTATATAATCAAACTTTAGAACTACTTAAGAATAATAAAGAAATACTAAATAAAATAGCTATGAAACTTATAGAAGAAGAAACATTAGATGAAAAAGAAATCTACAAAATATTTAATAAAAAATTTAATTAGTAAATAAATTAAGGGATAGTATATGAATTTTTATAAAAGTAAATACATATACTATCCCTATTTTACTATTTTACTATTCTACTTTTCCATATCAAAAAACATTTTTAATAAAAGTATTATCCTATAATATTTTTATTAATATTCTATTTTAAATTCTAATAATCAAGTTGTTTTAATTTTAAAATTAATTGCTCATGACTTGCTTCTACTAATTTGTATGATATTATTTTTCTTTCTATTTCTTTTTGAACCTTATCGGAATTACTAAACAGGTCTCTAACCATATTAATTGCATAAGCAAGAACAGTTGCACCTCCAGCACTACCTAGCTCAAAGCCCATACTTTCTGTTTCTGAAAGTTGTCCTTTCATTAGCTTATATATTTCATTACAATAAGCTCCTTTTATAATTATAATATCGTATTTATATTCTAATCCAATTAATAATTCCGATGGATTAAATGCTTCAAATGCTGGATTTTCCTTTTCTAAAGCTATAAGTTCATCCAATACAGTACCTGGAGTTTTATTTAAAGCTTCAGCTAAAGCCATTATTATCTTATTAGAATACTTTTCTATTTTCTTATTTGTATGAGTTGAAAGTAATTGTTGACTAACTCCAGTCTTTTTATATATATCATATCTCTTACTATTATTCCTTTGTAAATATAAATCTAGATAATTCATTTTCATTTCTCCTTTTATTTTATTAATCTATATTCGTTTACTACTAAAATATTTTTTACTACTTAATTATATTATATCACACTTTCCTAAAAATGCTACTATAATTTTAAAATGGATTTATTACAAATAAAAAAACAAGCATATATCTTACTTGGTTTTTCATTTATTTTATTCAATTTCACATAATCTTTATTGCCTTAAAAGTTAATTCCTTATTTTTATGAAGGAAGTCGCGTTTCACGACTCCCTTTTCAACTACTTTTTTTTGCAGCTAAAAGATATTCTTTAAATAAAACATTCTCTATTAATTTTTTCAAAAGGATATCACGAAACGTGATACCCTTTCGAATTACTGATTTAACTACTCCAAAAATGTTTCTTTAAGAATATTCTACTCAAAGCTATTTTCATATATATCAAGGAATACTGTTATTTCTCCACATTACTTTCTTAATTCTTCATCTTTAGTTTCTGCTTGCCAACCATATGTTTTATATGGCTTCCAATACAACTTACTTACTTTCTTAAGATTAAATTGATCCTTTATCAGTTTAAAGCCATCATCGAAGTCAGCCTTAGCTTGTTTAAAAGCTTTATCTGTATTCTTAAAGATAGGCATTCCATTTTCAGCTACTCCAATATCATGCGCCCCTCCATATTACAATTAATCCCAATTATATTTCTTATATTCCTTTATCAATATTTACTACCTTTTACATAATTCAGCTCGCCTAAATTATCCCTCAATTATCCATTATAAATTATTAACTAGAAAAAACTCCCCTCAGGGAGTTTTTTCATTAACTTTTTTATTATTTCATTCTTTCACTTCTTCATTTTTCATAACTCAGCTTGTCTGAGTTATTCCCTTAAATTTTTTATTCTGTCATTTTTTCATTCTTTCCATTACTTTCAGGGTATGGAACAATATAAGCTCCTTTAATTCCATTCTTATTTAATCTAATTAATTCTTCCTCTGCTTCTTCATAATCCCTATAATATCCTAAACAAATTCTCCATCCTTCTCTTGTTGGAGTTTTAGGTTTTTTTATCGGAATATCAATTAAAACCTTATCAACCATAGCTAAGCACGCTTTGGCTACCATGTACCCATATTTAATACTACTAAAGTTTTTCTCTATGTCTTCGTTAGATATAAATTCTGCTTCAATGATGACTGCAGGCATATTAGTCTCTCTTAAAACAGTATAACTTGCTTCTTTTATTCCCCTATCATTAGATTTTAGATTTGCTAATAGTTCATCTTTAATAAATTTTGCCAAATCTTCTGATTTACTTCCTTTTTCAAAGATTACTATTTCGCTTCCCTTTACATACTCATCAACAAAGGAATTCATATGGAAGCTAACAAAATAATCTGCATTCCAGTTATTTGCTATATTTACTCTGTCTTTTGCATCTATATTTACATCTGATGCTCTAGTCAGTAACACTATTTCTCCATTTCTTTCTAACAATCTTTTTGCCTCATATACTGCTTCTAAGACTATATCAGCTTCTCTTCTACCATGTTTTCCTATTGCCCCTGGGTCACTGCCACCATGTGCTGCATCTAATACCCATTTTGCCAATTCTGTCCCTCCTATTATCTATATATAAATATACAGATATTGTATTAATTCATAATTTAGTATACTTATAACTTTAATACTTGGTTACAAAATTAATTTCTATCTCTTTAATTTTGACAAATAGAAAAATTACTCGCCTCATAATCTTAATAATTTCATTAATTATTAGCTAAATATAAAAGCTACTCCTAATTCTAAAATTTCAGAGTAGCTTTCTACTAAATTACATTTTCTGTTATTTTATTCTTGATATCATTAAGGTACTTTTCAATATCTATGCTTTCTCCAGATCCTTGGGCTAATATTTTACTTCCCCCGCCTTTTCCATTTATATCTTTAATGGATTCCTTTAATAGTTGCCCCATATGAGTTACTTCCAAATCTTTAGAACATGAAAATAGTACATTGGACTTATTATTATTTATAGTAGCAAATAAACAAATAATATTTCCTCTATTAATAAGTCTATTAGCTAATTTTCTTATATAATCAATACTTCTCTCATTAAATATCTTATTTATAATTATCAAACTATTTTCTTTACTTGAAATAGAAATTATATTTTCTATTTCATAGTTTATAAGGTCTTCTTCTAACTTTCTCTTTTCATTATTCAAATCATCTATAC
This sequence comes from Clostridium sp., assembly GCF_017888565.1. Classification (GTDB taxonomy): domain Bacteria; phylum Bacillota; class Clostridia; order Clostridiales; family Clostridiaceae; genus Clostridium. Next base: position 148,560 of record NZ_JAGHFX010000018.1, on the reverse strand, counting down.
TGTTCTTTAAATTTTTAATACTATTTAATGCTTCTTCCTCATTGCTACTTAAATAATTACATATATCTTTTAGTACTTTATCTTTATATAAAGAGTCCTTAATCGCTCTTTCTCCTGCTAAAAACTCTATTCTAGTATTGTTTTTATTTTTTTCATACCTTTTAATTTTAATCAACTTCAAATCTAGTGTTCTCTTTGGATGAACTCCACAACATGCATTTATGTCCAAATCTCCAATTTTAACAACTCTTATTTCTTCTTCAGTATTTGGCAAATCTCTTCTTAAATTCATGTTCTCTAGTTCTTCTTCACTAGGCACAAAACTCTCTACTAAAATACTTTCTCTTATTATATCATTTGCCACTTTTTCAGCTTTTCTTACTTGATTTTCAGTTAAATGCCCAATAATATCTACAGTACTAATATCTTTTCCTAAATGTATGCTTACTGTATTAGAATTAAAAAGCTTAAAAAAACACCCAGATAATACGTGTTGGGCTAGATGCTGATGCATTCCATCTTCTCTTCTATCCCAATCTATTTTACATTTAACACTAATTGAGTCTGATATATCATGAGAAACAACATGATATATTTTCCCATTTTCTTCATATACATCTAATACATTTATTCCATTTAATTCACCTAAGTCACAGGATTGGCCTCCCCCACCTGGAAAAAATGCTGTTTTGTCCAATGCCACATGAAATTTATCATCTATTTTTTTTACATCTATAATTTCTGCTTCAAATTCTATTAAATATTGATCTATATAATATAACTTCTCCATTTTTTCACCTATTAATAATCTTCCTCAACCATTAAGTATATTTCTTTTGATACATTTGCTATAATTTCATATGCTTCATTACCCCAATCTAAAAGATATCTTTCATCTTCACTTCCATATTCATAAGGCTCTTCACTTAAATCTCCTATATCCTTTGTCAATATTACTATTATATAAGGGTCTTTAGCATATACTATTCCAAAATCATGATAATACCTATAATAATCTCCAATTTTATGAGCAACTATATTATAAGGTAAATATTTGTCTAATCTATCATGGAAAATGGTTTCTTTCATATAGCCTATAAGCTTTTCATAGTAAGGGTTATTATCTGGATTTTTATATAGTCTTTCTAGCACCTTATATAATTGTTCTGCTGTAATAGAATTTTCATAAGGAATACTATCATCTTCAGTTATATTTCTCAAATAATCCGTTAATGAAATTTCACTTATTCTATTAAGCATATTTTTAGTAATATTATCTGATTCAACTATAGATAAATAAATGGCTTCCTCAATAGTTATGTTTGGAATTTCTGGTAAATAGTATAAGACTCCACTTCCCCCTTCACCATCTACTTCTTCATAATAAATAATATCTTCTAAAGATAATGTACCTTCAAAAACTTGGTCTAAAATCATCATGCATAAAGGTACTTTCGTTGTACTTGCTGCTATATAATATCTATCTTTATTTAATGTATATTCCTCCTTTGTATTTAGATTCTTATAATATATAGATATATTATCCTTATAATTTCCTAATACTTCATCCATCTTTTCATACATATTTTCATCTATTGTACTGTTTTCTATAGTATTATTGTTACTATGCTCTATAATTTCCACTCTTTTAGTACATCCTTGAAAAAATAATGTAAGTATAATAATTAGCAAAATATATACCTTTTTCATTTATTTCTCCTATTTTAAAGAATTATTTTAGTTATATGTTTATAATTATTATATCATAAATGAATATTTATATTTCTAAATAGAAAATGAAAGAGCAAGTAAAAATTTATTTTCTTACTCACTCTTTCAGTCTTTATATTTTGCTTGATTTCTAGAAAGTTGGAATTACTGATCCATTATACTTCTCTTCAATAAATTTCTTAACTTTATCTGATGTTAAAACTTTTGTTAAAGCTTTAATTTTTTCGCTATCCTCATTTCCTTTTTTCACCGCTAATACATTATGATATTTCTTAGAAGCTTCTTTAGTTGCATCTTCTAAATATAAAGCATTTTCAGCTGGATTTAAGCCTGCTTCAAGTGCGTAGTTTCCATTAATAACAGCAATACCTACTTCTTCTAAAACCCTTGGTAATTGAGCTGCTTCAAGCTCTTCAAATTTAAGATTCTTAGGATTTTCTGTAATATCCTTTGGTGTAACTAACTCACCTTCTTTTAATTTTATTAATCCTGCACCCTCTAGTACTCTTAAAGCTCTAGCTTCATTTGATGGATCATTTGGCACTGCAACTGTTGCTCCTTCTTTTAATTCATCTAGGCTTTTAATAGTTGAAGAATAAACGCCTAGCGGCTCCAAATGAATTCCTTTTGTGTAAGTTAAATCTAATCCCTTTCCTTCATTAGTTTCATCTAAATATGCAATTGTTTGAAAGTAGTTTGCATCTAATTCGCCTTCCGCTAAAGATGTATTAGGTGTTACATAATCTGTAAATTCTATTATGTTTACTGTGTATCCTTCAGCTTCAAGATCAGGTTTTATTTCTTCTACTATTTCCTTATGAGGAACTGGAGTAACCCCTATTGTTATTGTTTTATCTTCAGTTGTTGAACCTGCTTCTGATTCATTGTTTGAATTTCCACAACCTATTAAGCTTATTGCTAAAGCCCCTGTTAATAATAATGATAAAATTGATTTTCTTTTCATTTCTTTAACCCCCTTAAAATAATGGATAATTGACAATTCATAATTGATAATTGAAGATAAAACTCTTACAGAGTTTTTATATTGAAGCTTTATCAACTTCAATATCCTTTTAATTAATAGTTATCATTTATAACTTAACAATTATCTTTATATATTAATTTAATTTTTATATGCTTTATTTTGATAATTTTTTATATAGATAGTTTCCTAGTGACTGTAATACTTGTACGATTATTATTAAAATTATTACTGTTACAATCATAATATCCGTTTGATATCTTTGATAGCCATATCTTATTGCTACATCACCAAGACCACCCCCACCTACTGTTCCAGCCATAGCTGAATATCCTATTATACTTATTATAGTTAATGTTAGTCCTGATATTATTGAAGGCACTGCTTCCTTTAACATAACTTTAAAAATTATTTGTGTATTAGAAGCACCAAATGATTTTGCAGCTTCCACAACTCCTGAATCTACTTCTTTTAAAGATGATTCTATTATTCTTGCTACAAAAGGTGCTGCAGCTATTGTTAATGGTACTATAGCTGCTGGTGTACCAATTGATTTTCCTACTATTAATTTTGTAAATGGTATTATTGCTACCATTAAAATTAAAAATGGAAACCCTCTTAATATATTAATTATTGTATCTAAAACCCTGTATATAATCTTGTTAGGCTTTAAACCATTTGGAGCTGTAACTACTAATATAATTGCTGGTATAAATCCTAATATAAGCGAAAATAATGTTGAGAAAAAAACCATGGCAATTGTTTTATTAAACGCTGGTATTAATATTTCTGACATTAATTAAGCACCTCCAATACCACATTTTTACTTTCTAAATATTCTATTACTTTTTCTTTATCATTTAACTCTACATTTATTACTAAATTTCCAAGTACATCATCTCTAAATTTTTCTAATTTGCCCCAAACAATTGAAAAATCTACATTTAGCTCTCTAGCCATTTTTGTAATAATAGCATTTTCTGATGATGTACTTGGGAAAAATAGTTTTATGTTAATCCCTGTTGTAGGTAGTAGCTCATCATCTTGATCCCCTAAAAATTTCTTAAGGGAAAGTCCTGGTTTTAAGAATAAGTCTTCTGAATTGCCTTCTGCTTTTAAAATGCCCCCTTCTATTAATGCAACTTTTTCACAAACCTCTTTAACTACTTCCATTTGGTGGGTAACAATAACAATTGTTATACCTAATTCTTTATTTATCTTTGATAAAAGTGCTAATATATCTTTTGTTATTTTAGGATCTAAAGCTGATGTAGCTTCATCACAAAGTAAAATTTTAGGTTCTAATGCTAAAGCCCTTGCTATTGCTACTCTTTGCTTTTGTCCACCACTTAAGCTTGATGGTTTTACATCTGCTTTTTCTGAAAGGCCTACTAAGTTTAAAAGCTCAGTAACTCTTTCATTTATTTTTTCTTTTTTAAATTTTTTGTAACTATATGACTTTACTCCCTTTTCTTTATTTTCAAACTTATATTCTTTATACTCTTCTTCATATCCCCATACTTCTAATGGTAATGCTATATTTTCAGATACTGTTTTTCTACTTAGTAAATTGAATCCTTGAAATATCATTCCTAATTTTTTTCTAAACTCCCTAAGTTCCAATCCACTTAAATTTTTCACTTCTCTTCCCATCACTGTAACTGATCCATCTTCATAGTTTTCTAAACCATTTATACATCTAAGTAATGTAGATTTCCCTGCCCCACTATGTCCTATAATTCCGTATATCTCTCCTTCTTCTATCTTAAGCGAAACTCCCTTTATAACTTCAACATCATTAAATCTTTTACTTAAGTTATTAATTTTAATCACAAGCCATTCCCCCTTTAAAGAAACTTAAAGCAAAATAAAAAACGCACTGGAGAATAAATCTCTAGTGCGCGTAAACTCACATATTAATTTATTCTCTCATCTATCAGCTAAAAAGCTGCAGGATTTAGCACCAAACTTAATAAGAATAAACTTTTATCTAACACAAATTAGACTTATCATTTAATCCTATTACAGGTTGCTGGGTTTCACAGGGCCAGTCCCTCCACCACTCTTGATAAGAAACGTAATCAAATTATTTATTTTTTCTATTGATACTAATATACATTTATTGGTTTAGATTGTCAACCTATTAATTTGAATTTTATGTATTTATTTTTATAAAAACTTAAACATTATAACATCTTTTTCTATACCAATAAGCTCTGCATCTGTATTTAACTCAATAAAATTAATTATATTTTCCATTGTAGAATCTACCTGCGAACTACTTGAACATATTCCTGAAATAGCAATTACTATACTTTGATGAATATCTTGATCTTCTACTTCATTTACTGAAATATTAAATTTATTTTTTAGCTTTTGAGTTATGCTTTTGACCACCATCCTCTTTTCTTTTAAAGAATGTACCCAACTTGCTCTCAACTTTACACTCATTACTAGAACTCTCATTTTAAACCACCTACATTAAATTTTTTAGATATTATATATCTTAACATTATTATGAATAAAGCTCATAGAGAATATTCTCTATGAGCTTTATTCATAATTTTTATAGGAGATTATTTTAATAATCTAGTTAAAATTATTTTGTTCTGCCATATAATTTTGTTAAATCATAAATCTCTTCTGCTAACTTATTATTTATATCCTTTGCTGAAGCTCTCCATATCCAGTTACCACCTAAAGTAGAAGGCATATTCATTCTTGCATCATTACCTAATCCCAATAAATCTTGCATAGTTGTTATTGCTAAGTAAGCTGGACTTCCCCAAACTCCTCTTATTAACCCCCTTGCAATTCCTTCTTCATAAGTTAAATTTAAATACTTTTTAGCTTTCTCTATTTCTTTTTTGCTTCCTGTAACATTATACCATCCGCAAACAGTATCGTTATCATGAGTACCCGTATAAGCTACACAATTAACTGGGTAGTTATGAGGTAAATCTCTGCTATCTCCCTCTCCAAACCCAAACTGTAATATCTTCATTCCTGGGAAACCTGCTGTATCTCTAAGTTCAATAACTTCATCAGTCATCATCCCTAAATCTTCTGCTATTATATTAACATCCCCAAGTTTACTTTTTATTGCATTAAATAGCTTTATTCCTGGCCCTTTTGTCCATTGTCCAAATTCTGCAGTTTTATTTCCATAAGGTATTTCCCAATATGCTTCAAACCCTCTAAAGTGATCTATCCTTACTACATCATATAGCTTAAAGCTTTCTCTAACTCTATCTATCCACCAACTGTAGCCATCCTTATCTAAGTTATTCCAATTATATATAGGATTTCCCCAAAGTTGACCCGTTTCTGAAAATGTATCTGGTGGACAACCTGCTACTGTTATTGGTAACATATTTTCATCAACATTAAAGTATTCTGGGTTACTCCATATATCTGCACTATCTTCTGATACATAAATTGGAATATCGCCTATTATTTTAATTCCATTACTATTAGCATATTTTTTTAAACTATACCATTGCTTAAAGAACATATATTGAATAAATATCCAATAATCAATTTCATCCTTTAATAATGCCTTATAAGAATCTATAGCTTCTTTCTTTCTAAGTCTTATGTCATCATTCCAATTTTGCCAGCTAACTAAATTAAAATGATTCTTAACTGCCATATATAAAGCATAGTCTTCTAACCAAAATTTATTTTCTTCTATAAATTTATTTATTTCTTTGTCATATTTATTTTTAGAATTTTCATATGCAATTCTTAATACTTTATTTTTATTTATAAATAATTTTGCATAATCCACACAATTTTCATCTAATCCATAGTCTAAAGTTGAATAATCTTTTTTAGCTAATAAGCCATATTTCTCTAATAAATCAAAATCTATAAAATATGGATTGCCAGCAAATGCTGAAAAGCATTGATATGGTGAATCTCCGTAACTAGTTTGTCCTAATGGTAGTATTTGCCAACACCCTTGTCCGCTCTTTTTTAAAAAATCTATAAAGGCAAACGCTTCCATTCCAAATGTGCCTATTCCATACTTACCTGGTAATGATGAAATATGCATCAATATGCCACTACTTCTTTTCATAAATTTTACCTCATTTCTCATAAAACCTATTTCTGTACTGTAATTATTATTCTGTTTTGAAAGTTATTTATAATAAATTACCAACTTACTATATTAATACATAAGAGAAATTTATTTATATTACTAGGAGTTATTACTAATTAATTTTAAATCTATATTATTTATAATCTATTCATAATAGCAAGATCTCGTGCTATTATGAATAGATTAGTTTTTATAGTTTTTACTTGCTTATTTTGAAATTTGTTGATTCTCTTTCAACAAGCTCTGTATTTAATATAACGTGCTTATTATTAGTTTTATTAGCTATTAAATCTAATAATAAATCCACACTTATCTTTGCCATTTCTACTTTAGGTTGTATAACTGTTGTAATTGTAGGGCTATAAAATTCACTAATATCCATACCGTCAAATCCAATTATAGCAACATCTTTTCCTACTTCTAAACCATTATCCTTTATAGCCTTTGCACATCCTACAGCCATTATATCTGATATAGCAAATATAGCTGTAACATCTTTATTGTTCTTCAATAGTTTATCTGTTTCTTCATATGCTCCTCTATAATCATAATGTCCTAGAATTTTATAGTTTTTATTAAACTCAATGTTATTTTCTTTTAATGCTTTTATATAACCTGCTTCTCTTAAATATCCAATTCCAAAGTCATTTTCATCTCCTAGCATTATAGCTATATTTTTATGACCACAATTAATTAAATATTGTGTAGCTGAATAAGCAGATTTCTCATTATCTATAGATACTGATGAAAAATTTGAAAACTCTTTTCCATATTTATGATTTATTGAGGTTAATACAACTGGAACATTTATATCATTAAAATCATCATTTTTTACGTCTGTAAAGTTTCCTCCTAAGCAAATTACACCCTGTAATCTCTTTTCCTTTATCATAGATATTAAATTATTCATTTCATCATCACTTAAATAATCATGATGCTCTAAAATCATAGAATATCCTGCTTTAGAAATTCTTTTACTTATTGAGTCTAACATTTCTGAGAAAAATGGGTTGAAAACCCCCTTTATTAACACGCCTATATTATTTGTATTATTTTTTTTAAGATTTCTAGCACTATTATTAGGTATATAATTATTTTCTCTTATTACCTCTAATACTCTTTCTCTAGTTTGCTCTTTTACATCTGGATGATTATTTATAACTCTTGAAACTGTACTAACACCTACCCCAGCAATTCTTGCAATATCTCTTATGTTTATCATAACTCCCTCCAAATTTCGACAAATTATTCGGTATCGTTTCCATTAATTTCTATATTAATTATACCATAAGACTCAATTCAAGGATAAAATCATTATTCTTTTACTGAACCAGAAACTAATCCACCTGCTATATATTTTTGTAAAAGTGAGAATATAACTACAATTGGCGTAGCCACCATTACTGCTGCTGCTGAATACATAGTCCAGTTTGCAGAAAATTGATCCTTAATAAATTTTTGTAATCCAGTTACAAGTGTTTGTACATCTGCATTCTTTAATATTGCTGAAGTAAACATAAATTCACTATAAGCTCCTATAAATGCAAATAGGAATATAACTATTAACATATTTCTTAGTAAAGGTAATATTATTACTGAAAACACCTTCCAAGTTGATGCTCCATCTATATAAGCTGCCTCAACCAATTCATCAGGAATTCCGTCTACTGCTCCTTTTAAAAGCCAAATGTTGTATGCACTACCACCAGCTAATATTAATATTAATACCCATGGTTTATTAGTTAAATTATATGTGAAAACTATCCCCATTATTGCTGGTAAAGCCATAGCAGCTGGGAACATTTGAAGAATTAATAAACTCATAAGTCCATTTCTTCTTCCCCAAAATCTTAGCTTAGAAAAGGCAAAGGCTGCTGGAACTGATAATAATAATTGAATAACTGCAACACTTGTACAAATAATCAATGAATTTTTTAGCCATAATAAAAAGTTAGTCTTTTCAAATACTTTTCTATAATTCTCTAAAGTCCATTCTGTTGGAAAAAATGATGTCTGGGTAAATGCATTTCCTTTTGCCATTGATGCAGAAATTACAGCTACTATAGGAAATAATGTTATTAATATCATTATCCATATAAAGATTCTACCAACCCAAGCTGCCCTTACTTCATCAGGTCTTAATTTCTTTTTATACACTACTTTATCTTTTTTTCTTGAAATACTTTTTAAATTTACCTCTGTTTGCATATTAATCAACCTCCTCAAATTGGCCAGATGCCTTCATTTGCGCAAATGAAATTGTTGCAATTATTATAAATATTATTATACTAAGAGCAGAAGCAATCTCAAATCTTCCAAATTGCATTGAAAGTTTATAATTTACTGATGCTAATATATCTGTATATCCTGCAAACTGAGTATTTAACCTTGGAGGATTACCACCTGTAATTAAATAAGCAGATCCAAAGTTATTAAAATTAAATGCAAATGATGATATTATAAGTGGATACGCTGTTTTAGCTATTGAAGGTAAAGTAATATTCGTAAATTGTTTCCACTTAGTCGCTCCATCCACCATTGCTGCTTCATAGTAAACTTCAGGTATTGCAGCTAATGAACCTAAGCAAACGTTCATCATATAAGGGAATCCAAGCCATATATTAACCATTAAAATACTCATTCTTGCTAAGTTAGGATCTGTTAGCCACTTTATAGGTTCTTCAATTAAGTGTAGTTGCATTAATAAATTATTTATTTGTCCGTAGCTACCATTAAATAAACCTTGAAATGATAGGATTGCAACTGATGCTGGTAATGCCCAAGGAAGTATTAATATTCCTTTGTAAAATCCTCTTTCTTTGATATTAGGATTATTTAAAATCAATGCTATTACTAATCCTAATAAAAAGCATCCAAGTGTTGATATTATTGCAAAAGTTAAAGTCCATGCAAATACAGGTAAAAATGTTTCCTTAAAAGGGCCTGCTAAAACTTCTATGAAATTAGAAAAACCTACGAAATTAATTTCACCCTTTGAAAACTGAGTATAATCAGTAAAAGCATAGTATACTGTTGATATTACTGGAAATAGTGTAAATATACATATTGAAATAAGTGCTGGTGCTAAGAAATAATAAGCTTTACGACTTTTACTCTTCATGCCCATTTAAAATCCCCCTTTATTTTATATAGAGATAGGTAAAAACCTATCTCTATTTAGCTAACTATTATTTTATTTGTTTGATACCTTCTTTTACTTGATTTACTATATTTTCTCCAGCTGTTTTAGCATCTATTTGACCTGAAGTTAATAACTTTAAGTTATTTGCTGCTGGTTCCCACATAGCTTGAACTTCCACTATATTCGGCATTGGCATAGCAACTTTTGCTTGTTCCATAAATGCTTTAGTGTATTCATCATCAATTACATAATCTTTAGCTACAGGAATTCTGCTACCAGTTTTATATACTATATCTTGTCCCTTATCAACAAACTCCTCCATAAGTTTCCAAGCTGTATCTTTATTTTTTGAATTTTCATTAACAAATGAAGTTTGAACACCTAAGAATGTTTGTGGAACTTTACCATTTAAAGTTGGCATTGGAACTACTCCAAAGTTTAATCCAGCTTCTTTAGCACCTGAAACATCCCATGGACCTGAGAAATAGAATCCAGCTTTACCTGATGTAAAGTCACCCTTAGCTATATCTCCAGTGATATCTGCTGCCATTAATTTATCTTTATTAACTAAATCTGAAATAAATTGAAGTCCTGCTACTGCACCTTCATTTCCAAGCCCTATATCATTTGGATCTAATGTGCCATTATTATTTTTATAAACATATCCGCCGCCAGCTGATAAGAATGCATATGAAAAGAAGAAATCATTAATGTTATATTCAAATCCAACTTCCTTTGCCATTGCAACTAAATCTTCCATAGTCTTTGGAACTTCTTTAACCTTATCTTTATTATAGAACATTCCTGTTGTTTCTTGAGCAAATGGAATTGCATAAACTTTTCCATCTATAGTCACTGCATCAACAATTCCTTGAGAAGTATATTTATCAGCTGAAACCATTCCTTCTGGAACTTCAGCAATTGCACCTGCTTTTTGGAATGTTCCTAGGTTATCATGTGGAACTCCTAATACAAGGTCTGGGCCATTATCACTTTGAAGAGCTTGAATCATTTCTTGAAACTTTCCTTGGTCTTCAACAACGTTTATTTCAACGTTATTTTCTTCTCCCCAAGCTTTAGCTACCTTTTCAAATTCTTGAACTTCATTAGTAGTAAAGTGTGACCATACTGTTAAAGTTTTCTTTTCTCCATCAGTAGTACCACCATTTTCACCCTTTCCACCACAACCAACTAAAGAAGTCGTAGCAATTACACCAGCAATTAAAACTGCTAATAATTTTGAACGTTTTACCATAATAAATTCCTCCCAAAATCTAATTTTAGATCTTTATATTTATAAACCATATAGGTTTATCAACTAATTTATGTTATTGTTTACAGGTAACCTTACCGGTACCGTTTCCATAAAGTTTTATAATGTATTTTTATATCCTGACTCTTTCCATAATAGAAATAAAATTTTAAATTCTACTGCATCATTGAAATTCGATATATCATAATTTACTATTTTCTTTATTTTATCTATTCTATAAAATAAAGTATTTCTATGAATATATAACTTTTCTGCCGACTCACTTATTTTTAAACTTTCACTAAAAAATATTTCTATAGTCTTTATAAGGTCATCATCTAATTTAGAAAAAATATCATTATACTTTCTATATACTCTATTAATTTCCTTTTCATCTGCGCCTTTTATTATTTTTTCTAGAAGCAATGAGTTTTCAGTATATATTTTTGATGGTAAATTATATTTCAAACAAATTTCTAAATTCGCTTTAAGATACTCAAATTTTTCTTTTAATTCATTATACTCATCAATTTTGCAATAGCTTATATAACATTTTTCTTTTATATTTTTTTTAATTCCTAGAAGAGTTTCCTTAATAATTTCATTACTGATATCATTTTTGCTTATTATAAGAATATATTCATCTTGAATAACTATTATACTTTCATCCTCTAAGTATTTTTTCTCTATTAACTTTATAGCTTTAGATTGCTTGTCCTTCAAATAAATAAGTATTAATTTAAAAGGCTTGTCTTTTATTACTTCTTTAAGAATGTCATTAGAAAATTCTTTTCCCCTTATTATATCCGCTATTATTTCCTCTTTTGACTTCACTGCATTGCTTAACTCTTGTTCTAAGCAGTATTTTAATAAACTAATACAGTTACTGTAATTTTCATATGTTTCTAGCAATAACTCCTCTGTTGGCATTCTTAAAATACTACTTACAGTTTTCGAATTATTTTTTTGTAAGAAATTAGCTATTACAGATCCATCCTTTTCACTTATCTTGAAGGGAATTTGAATTTCTTCACTTATTTTTTGAAAAGAGTTTTTTAACCCATACATAAGCTCCCCCATCACAAAACAATTTTATATTTTCTAAAGCTTCGTGAAATAGGTAACGTTTCCAGAAAATAATAAAATGGTTTTGATTTATTTGTTTACTTTATATTAGCTTAATTATACCCTTGCAATCGTTTTTATTCAATAGTATTTTATAACAATTAGATGCATTTTTTTTGTGAATTTTTACAAAAAATCCTTCTCAGCTCTTGTATTTCAATATAAAAAGCTAACTAAAAAGTATTAATTTTTTGAAAATTTTTAGTTAGCTTTTTATTTTATTTCATTTTTTTCATAGCTTTTTTCATATCACTCATCATATTTTTCATGCTTTCCTTAGCATTTTCGCCCATGTCGCCAACTTTGTCTGCTAATTCTGATATTTCTTCTGCTATCTCCTGAGTCATTTCCCCTGACTTCACTTGCTTATATAGTCTTTTCATTTTATTTTCTATTTCTTCCATTACCATAATTTGAACCTCCTAAATAAATATATATATTATTATCTTTTACCTTTAAAATAAATTTATACTTAAGAGTAAATTAAATTTATTGTAACTCTACTATTGATTCTTTTCTTTTTTATAATTGTTACTATGGAAGGTATAATCGAAATTATTATAATTTCAATAGCTATGATTGAAAAATTACTTTTTACTATATGATAGCTTTTTGCATTTATTATTTTCTATAGTTTTAATAGTAACTAAACTGCAGACAACACCTAATGCTATTCCTCCAATTATATCTGATGGATAATGTACAAATAAATATAATCTTGATAACGCAACAAGAGCTGCAAAAAAATAAAATAAATATTTCCAGTCCTTTATGTAATGCCCGAGTACCACAGCTGCTGCCAATGAAGATGCAGTATGCCCTGATGGAAACGAATATGATAAGGGTGCCTTAATTATTATTTCAATATCTGGAAAAGTTGTAAAGGCTCTTGGTCTTTGTATAATATTTTTTATGATTCCTTCTCCAATAATACTTGTTACAGCTAAAGCAATTAACATTGTAAATCCTATTTTTCTATATTTTTTACTTATTAATAAAATTACACCTATTACTATCCATATAAATCCTCTATCTCCTAATTTAGTTACAAATATCATTATAGAATCCATTAAAGGACTAGAAAAATATTCTCTAATAAATCTCAATATACTTATATCTATTAAGTTTATATATTCCCACATGTTTCCCCCATTACCTTTTAACTTATTGATTATTTACCATACATAGAATTTTCTTCTATAGCCTTTCTTTCAATCTCCTTCTTCTGTTCTTCTCTTAGCCTACTTTTTTCATTTTTAATTAGAGCAATGTCTTGTATATTATCATTAGAATAATATAATATATATTCATTACTATATGATTGCTCATCTGATCTTATTCCTTCATTATATATCTTCTTTATAGCTTCTACAACTCTAGTATCTCCCTTAAATCCATTGACATCATATCCTTCAACAAAACTCCATACAGCAATTTGAGTAGCGAAATATGCTTCCTCTTCTGAGAAAAGATTTAATTCATTGTAGCTTTTATTCGGATAACCTGAAGATAATATTCCAGCTAATTGCTTAGTTGCATATCCATTTTCCTTAAACATTTCTCCACTTGGATAATCTTTATCAATCTCCAAGCAATATCCGATTTGATTTGTTTCAACTTCTCTTATCATCTTTGCTTTAATATTAAAATTTTCATATTCAACTTCACCTACATAATAATTATCAGTAGTTATTTTAACTTCATTATCAAGCTTAATAGCCCAATAACTATAGCTCCAGTTGCACAATATCAAAGTTAACGCGATAATAATAATTACATTTTTCCATAAATTTTTCATTTTATCCCTCCTACTAGTTGTCTCAGTACTATTTTTATCAATTTGCAACTAAATATACTAATCAAAGTGCTACTTTTCAACTCTCAACCTAGCAATAACTACCATAATATATGCGCATTTATTTTTATAAATTCTCCAAAGAATAACTATAGTATTAGTTATTCCTTCTTTCTTATTTTACTTAAAAACAACTAAGGCAGCATTAGATTTTCCTAATGCCGCCTTAACATATATATTATATGAACATTTAATTCTTTATGAATGTCCTATTCATTTCTATAAGCTCTATTGCTATATCTTTTATAGTTTCTGCACTTATTAGCTGATCTTCAGCATGCATTATTATTAAAGAAAACTCAAGCTTCTCCCCATTTGCTTCCTTATGAATCAATCCAGAATGTGCATGATGCCCCTCTACTAAAAACCTCTTAGCCTCTTCTATCTTCTTTTCTGCTTCATCATAATTATTCTTCCTGGCTTCTCTTATTGCTTCCATAGCTAAAGATTTAGCCATTCCTACATTACTTATAATTTCAAATGCAACTAATTCTAGTTCATCCATTTCTTATTCTCCTAACTTATTACATAGCTTCTGTGTTTTCTAATTCATTTTCGTGCATCTTCATAGCAGCTTTATTTGATGCAATTACAAATGGAGCATAAATTAATACACTGACTGCTAAACAAACAAATCCTACTACAAGTCCCATCCATACTCCACCAGTTCCTATAAACGGAATAAGTGGTCCTGGAGTGGTCCAGACAGCTCCATAAGCTATAGGTGGAATCAATTTAAACATTATTGCACCATATCCAATAAGAACATTTACTATAGGCACTAATATGAATGGTATTATATAGATTGGATTTAAAACTATTGGTAAACCAAATATTACTGATTCATTAATATTAAATAATCCTGGTCCTATAGATAATTTTGCAATATCTCTTTGATCTTTTGCTTTAGAGAAAATAAATATTGCGATTAATAATCCAAGTGTCATACCTGAACCACCATAGTTAGCAAAGGCATCAGTTAAAACCCAAGTTGTTGGGTATGGTGCTCCCCATGCTGTTCCATTTGCTTGTGCAAAAGCTAAGTTAGCGGCATTTGGTTCAGCAAACATAGTTTCTCTCACTGCTGCAATTGTGTTAGGTCCATGAATACCCATTATCCATAATAAATTTGATACTAAAACCATTATTACTACTGAGAAAATATTATCTCCAAGTTTAGTTAATGGCGCTTGCAATACATTATAAATCATAGTATGAATTCCGCCACCATTTGTAACTTTATCTAATATAAAGTTAAGAATTGAGAAACCAACTGTTACTATTATTATAGGTAATAATATCTTAAATGTCCTAGAAACTGCTGGAGGTACTTGTTCTGGCATCTTAATTTCAAGTTTAGGGCTCTTAGAAAGCCTTGATAAAAATTCACCTACTAATAATCCAACTATTATTGCAACGAATAGACCTTGAGGTCCCATATATTGCATTGTAATACTTCCATCTACTGCTGATGGATACATTATAAAGAATACTGATACTGAAGTAAGTCCAGTTAATAAGTCATCTGCACCTAAAGCTCTTGCAAGATTCCTTGCTATTAAAAATGCTATAAAGATTGCTAAAATGTTTAAAGATCCATTTAATACAGGTGCAAATATTGCTTGATAGTCTGCTAAATTAGGAATTAAATCTCCTAAGTGAATAAGTTTAGCTACAAACCCATCTGGATGAAGTAAAACATTATTTATTAATACCATTAATGAACCTGCCATTGTTAATGGGAAGGTTAAGATGAATGCATCCCTAATTGCAACAATATGTCTTTGTGCATTTAACTTTGTTGCAATTGGAACAAGTATTTTTTCCATGCTGTTTTCTAAGCTCGTCATAAAACTCATTGTTTTTCCCCCTTATATTTTTTTATTTATTAAACCTCTTGTTAAATTCCAAGAGTTTTTAATACTTGATCTAATATTGCTTTTCCATTCATTGTTCCATATAATCTCATATCTATAACTTCTACTGGAATTCTTCCTTTAACTAATGCATCTACTTGTGGTTTTTGGAATCTTACTTGTGGCCCTAATAAAACTATATCAGCTTTATCTATAACACTTGAACATTCTGAAACTGGTAAAGCCTCAATATTAATTTCTATTCCTTTCTCTTTTGCTGCTGCATTCATCTTATTTACTAAAAGACTTGTAGACATCCCAGCTGCACATACTAATAAAATATTTTTCATAATAACTCCTCCTAAAACTTATTTAAATATAATTATGTTTAATCTTTATTAAAATCTAAACATTTAAAGTTCCTCTCCATTAGTAGCTATCACATTTTTATACCAATAGAAACTTTTCTTTTTAATACGTCTTAAATCCCTTTCATCATTTTCATTTCTATCTACATAAACAAAGCCATATCTCTTTTGATAACCATTAAGCCAACTTAATAAATCTGTAAAAGACCATGTACAGTAGCCTAATAACTCTACCCCATCTGTTATAGATTCCTTGCAAGCTAAAATATGATTTCTTATAAAATCTATTCTATAGTCATCATTTATGATATCGTTATCCTCTAGCCTATCAAATTCACCTAAACCATTTTCAGTTACTAATATTGGTAATCTGTATCTACTATTTATTCTTCTTATCCCTATCCTAAGCCCTGTATTATCAATTTCCCAATCCCAATTTGTTCTTTCTAAATAAGGATTTCTTATAGTTTTAAAATTTCCTGGAATACCATAATCCTTAGATGTTCCCTTTTTTCCAGATGTATTTATTTCTTCAAAATTACTTACTCCATCTATCGGGTTTGTCTCCACAGTTTCACTTCTATAATAATTTATTCCTATAAAATCAGGCTTTCCTCTCTCTAAAAGTTCTAAATCTCCATCTTCAATTTCTGGAGCTATCCCTTCTTTTTCATATCTGTTTAATGCGAAAGCAGGATAGTTTCCAAAACAATATACATCTAGCCACCAGTGACAATTCATATCTTCAGCATTTTCTCTTGCTAAAACATCTTCCGGCTTACATGTATAAGCATAATTAGGAGTAAAAGCAAAGCTTGGACCAATCATTCCATTAGATACGTATTGCCTAAAAGATTCTATTGCTTTTGCATTTGCTAGACTTGCAATATGGTTTGCTTTAAGCATCCTTTTATCATCTTGTACCTTTGGCGGATGTATTCCTATCTTATATCCTAAAATTATAAATATATTTTGCTCATTTAGAGTTATCCAATACTTAACTCTATCTCCATACCTTTTATAAAGAGTTATACAATAATTATTAAAATCATCTATTATTTCTCTAGACTCCCATCCTCCATACAGATCCTGGAGATGTTGTGGCAAATCCCAGTGATAGATTGTAATAATAGGTTTTATATCATTAGCAATAAGTTCATTTATAAGGCTATCATAAAACTCTAATCCTTTTTCATTTACCTTACCTCTTCCTTCTGGATAAATTCTGCTCCATGATATTGAAAACCTATAGGCTTTTAATCCCATCTCCTTCATTAAAGCTACATCCTCTTTGTATCTCTTATAATGATCTACGGCAACCTTTCCATTAGTTCCTTTATAAGTTGTACCAGGCAATTCAGTGAAGGTATCCCAAATACTTAATCCCTTTCCATCAATATTATAAGCCCCTTCAACTTGATATGCTGCTGAAGCACTTCCCCATAAAAAACCCTCTTTAAATTTATCTAACTTTTTATGAATCAAGATTCCCACCTCCTTCTCTTGCTTGTTTATTATATTATATAATACTAAATAGCCATTGTAATCATTTTCAAATCTTAAAAAAACACACTTTCAGCTTATATAATTTGTTCCATAAATATAACAATTTGTTTTAAATAAAATATGGATTTAAGTCAATAATTAAGTGTTATTATTTCTAAAATAATAACACCACATTTCTTTATAATAAGCTATAAAGCTCTCACATAGTGATATATATAATTTGTTTTTTTAATTATAAAAGGATAGATGTTTGACATCTATCCTTTATAATTTCTATATAATTTCCTACCTACGGTTTCAATAATGTATAATGCTGGAATTTGTGTAGTTATATCATGCTCTCCATTCTTTTCTTCTTGAACATAATATCCAATATTTATATCACATATTTTTGCTAAAGTTGAATCTTCATTATTAGTAATACTTATAGCTTTACATCCTTTTTGTTTTAAATTATTTATATGTTCTATTACAGTTGGTGTTTCACCAGAAACAGAAAATGCAATAGCCACATAATTTTCTGTGAATTTAATATTAATTGGATAAAATGGATCATCTATATATACGGCATTTCTTCCTATTGCAGAAATATACCTTGCAGCATACTTCGAAAGTATGCCCGAAAATCCTATTCCAACAAATATTATTGTATTAGCTTTATCTAATACATCACAAACTTTATCTATCTTTTCTCTATAGTCCTTAGTTTGCGCTTTCTTTAAAAAATCGATTATCATTGATGTATTATCAGTTAAGTGCTTTTCTTTACCTTCTTCTATATACATCTTAAATTTTAATTTAAATTCTGAAAATCCTTCACAGTCTAACTTCTTACAAAACCTTAAAATTGTCGTTGTCGATACATGAGCTTCGTTTGCTAATTCTCTTATTCTCATATAAATTACTTTTTCACTATTTTTCATTATATAATTATATAACGATAATTCTAATTCATTTAAATTTTGTATTTTGTTATAGCTAAACATTACTCATCTCCTTTATCGAAATAACTTTTCACTTATTTCTTATATACTATTAATACATAGTAAATTTGCTCATTATTTTGTATTTAAAACTACTTAGTATATTATTAATGATTTGCAAAAGGCTAAAATCTATATTATTTAAGACTTCAGCCATTTAAATATAGTATATTTTATTATAATTAAATATCTTCTCCTCTGGTTTCTATTATGTTTTTATACCAGTAAAAAGAAGCCTTTTTCTTTCTATTTAGATTATTTTTATGGTCTACATATATAAATCCATATTGTTTTTTGTATCCATTCAACCAGCTCAGTAAATCAATAACTGACCATGCATAATATCCCTTTATATTTATTCCTTCTTTAATAGCATTTTTTACAGCTTTTAAATGCGCTTCAATAAATTTAATTCTAGGTATATCAACAACTTCATCATCTATAATAGGATCTTCATCTCCTAGTCCATTTTCTGTTATATATATTTTTATATCTCCATACCTTTCCTTAAGCATTCTTAATCCATCTAAAAATGCTTCAGGAGATATCTCCCATCCCCATTTAGTATATTGTTTGTCATTCATTTTAACAGTTCTATAAAAACCATCAAATGATGGATTTCCTGGGGCTCCCGTTGAATTTTCTCTGTTTCTTTCAACTTCTTCGTCTATATTATTTTTCATTACTCTTTGAGGCTGATAATAATTAAGTCCAATAAAATCATTTTTATCTGCGACATTTTTAATTATTTCTAACTCTTCATCTGTCCAATCAATTTTAACACCATGTTTAGTGATTATATCTACAACATATTTAGGATATTCACCTTTTAATATCGGATCATAAAACCAATGCGTATCGATTTCATTTGCATGATTAGCTGCCAATATATTTTCTTCTTTATCATCTATACTAAAGGCTGGAGAAAATACATGAGTAATTCCTATTTCACCATATTGTTTTAACTTCTTATATAAATCAACTGATTTTGCATGAGCTAAAAATACATTATGGGTAGCTTGGAAATACTTATTAAAATCTCCAACTATAGCTGGTGGATGAGCTCCTGCTAGATATCCTAATCCACAAAATACTACTGTTTCGTTAAATGTAATCCAATGCTTAACTCTATCGCCAAAAGCTTTATAACAAATTTCAGAGTAATTTAAAAATGCATCTATAGTTTCTTTATTTATCCATCCACCCTTTTCTTCTAGAACTTGTGGTAAATCCCAATGATATAAGGTTACAAATGGAACTATTCCATATTTTAGACATTCATTTATTATATTATTATAAAACTCTATACCTTTTGGATTTATTTCACCTACTCCATTTGGTAATATTCTAGGCCATGAAATTGAAAATCTATATGACTCTAATCCCATTTCTGCCATCAGTCTTATATCTTCTTTATATTTATGATAGTGATCGATTGCAATATCACCATTAGTGCCTTCAAAAGTTTTTCCTGGAATCTTAGAAAATACGTCCCAATTTGAAAGACCTTTTCCATCTTCGTTCCATGCTCCTTCTACTTGATATGATGCAGATGCTGCTCCAAATAAAAAATCCTTTGCAAACTTCATTTATTTTTTCCTCCTATTTATAAAAATAAGCTTAATTTTATTTCAATATGTTATTTTACTTGAATTGTATAATAAAGACTCATTCCATATTTTGATTTTGTTTTAAATTCTGATTTTAAATAAGATTCTAACTCCTTAGCGGTTAAACCTGTTTCTGCTGAGTAAATTATTTTTATTCTATTGCTATCATCAAGCACTGTAAGCTTAACCTTATCATCCTCAAAGTTATCGAAGAATTCCCTTATAAATTTCATTTGAACTCCATTTATTTCTACCTTATACATATCTTATCCCCCTACATTAATTCTTTTAAAACTAACTTTAATATAATTTTACAATACTTTTTTAGATAAAGCCTATTTTTATAAATTAATAAAACAAATATCATTTTTTATAATTTGTTTTATTTCTGTAACATATTGTTACTTTATTATACCAATATTTTTTATAAAAATATATTCTTAATTTTTCGAAAATTTTTGTGATTATATCCATAAATCATTACTTATTAATATTATAAAAAGTAATTTGTTAATATTTATATCTATACTTATTTAAAAAGAGAGTTATTAAAATCATAACTCTCTTTTTCATATCTTATTTATCAAATAAATTTCCGCCTAATCTCCACAAGCTAACATCATACCCTTCTTCTATAATAACTTCAGATAAATATTCTAATGTAACTTGATCTGCGTACCATACTTCATGATTGATATTTTCTTTGTCCGTATAATTAAAATATAAATATTTACTTTTATCATCTCGTTTAGCTTCTATGCCATACTCATTCAATATTTGCTTAGCTTCAATCTCTGATACTGATTTAGTATTACCATTATCTTTCCAATCGAATCCACCAGTTGGAATTGCAAAACTTTTTGCTCCAGGAACTTTCTTCATCTTATCAATTAATTCTTTAATAAATTCTTTGTTTGATTTTTCTCCAGCTTTACTAAATGATCCATGCAAATTATAACACATGATTACGTATGTAGGTCCTTCAGTAAAATTAAGCTTATCTATAGGGATATTAGGTTCTAAAACTACTCTTAATTTTAAATTATTTGTTAAAGCTTTGCTATATAGTTCATTTATAAATAATATATAATTTTCCCATAGCCATAAATCATCTTTAATTTGCTCATAATCAATTTCTATCCCATCAAATCCATATTCTTTAGCTAAATCAATTATGTCATTTATATGATTTTCTCTAGATAACTTGTCACTAAGTAAAATATTTAATATCTCTTTATTCTTTAGTGAAGATGTACCATCATCATTAACTACATCATTTACGATCGTTATATATTTTTCATAATTATATGCCGTCTTCTTATCATAATATGCTTTTAATTTTTCAGGCATAACTAAATCATTATTTTGATTAAAATTAACTGCAAAATATGAAATACTACTCAACTTCTTATTTAGCATATTTATTTCGCTATCTACATTTAAGTCCCAATACACTATCCATGAAGATAAATTATCTATATTTTGAAAAGTATCGTAATTTTTCTCCTGAGGAATTTTATTTGGATTTTCGATACTATTATCTTTTACCAATACGCTTTTTAAGTATAC
This sequence comes from Clostridium sp., assembly GCF_017888565.1. Classification (GTDB taxonomy): domain Bacteria; phylum Bacillota; class Clostridia; order Clostridiales; family Clostridiaceae; genus Clostridium. The sequence goes on along the minus strand of NZ_JAGHFX010000018.1, from coordinate 126,476 downwards.
GGCTCCAACTAATAAGATAATAATTCCTATTAAGATTATTTTTCTTTTATTTTCTTTAATATTCATTTTTACCTCTTGTTTATAAATGTTTTACAAACCAATTTATAACCTTATTAAAGTATATCCTTACATTATATTTTATAAGATCCAATCCTTTTAAAGATGAATCATATAATATTGTATCATTTATTTCAGATACATTAAACTTTTTGAATACTCCGTCATATACATCATCAGCTATATTTCTTTGACTGTATCCATATTCTCCCCATGCTGATTCTAGGTAAATAGCACCTTTATTAGTATTTCTAACTTCTAATCCATCTACTATAAGTTTTCCATCTACCATCAGGTTAAGCTTGTTATCATTTATAACTATATCTATCTTCTTACTACCTGGATCTTTTATATCAATATCATCAATACTCCTATTATCTTTTAAATCCAATGAAAATAATATTTCCTTACTTCCATTTAAGGTTTCTATAACCTCAATAGTATTATTAACAAGCTTAACACACAAACTATCTTTTAAATCATCGCTTGCTCTAAAATATATAGCTTGAGAACCTATTACATTTCCATTTAACTCTGATGAAATTTTAATATCTTTATAATTATCACTATCTAATAATTTTATAAGCCCCTTATCCCTTATTAATGATGTTAATATTATAGTATCATCAATAAATTCTGCTTCTCCTTTTACTTTTTTGAAATTCCTTGCTTTTTCTTCATCTCCAACAATAAATTCTACATTCTCCTTAGTATCATCCAATATTCTCATTAATAAATGATTAGTTGACCAATATGCTTGAGGCTGTATTCTTGTTAAATCATAAATTGAGTTATCCCTTGTATTTAAAGAATAGCCTTCCCTATTAAAATTCATACTAAACAACTCTTTAATCCATTTACCATTTATTAAACTCACTTTATCATTTGTTCCAAACTGCCCTGTATTTGAATGCATAAGAGAATATAAATTTGGTACATTTCCAAACTCTTTAGTATAAATTTTTGATAATTCTTTATAATCGTTATTGATACGTTCTTCCATTTCACTATAGGTTTCCATTGGAATATTATATTCATCTCTTATAAAGTCCATTAAATAATGGTTATACTTTCTATTAATTGTATCTGATATCTTTGAAAACTCTTGCGAAGTTAACTGTCCTAAATATTTATTATCTTTATTAAAAACATTTATATATCCAAGTCTATAGCCATTTGTTCCCAGTTCCCAATAAGAGCTATCAACTAATTCTAATAAATCTTTTGGCATTAAAAACTTAGGATCATTTTTTGAAAATTTATCTGCGTAAGTAAGCATTGTAGCTTTATAATTATATTTTTCCATAATCTTTTGTGAAAAAATAGCTGTATCTCTTCTACCATCTTCAAATAATAAAAATAATGATTTATTAGGTAAAGCCTTTCCCTTAATATAATAATCTAGAATATCTTGTTGTGTTATTGTCACATATCCATTATCATTTAAGGCTTTTAATTGCTTTTCTAATACTTCAGTACTTATTAATGTATCATCTCCTGTTCTATCTACTCCAAAATATGATACAGCAATAAATCCCTTATCTTCAGTATTTGCTGCTTCATTATAATCATAAGGCTTATATTCTGAGAACGTAAAAACAGACTTTATAATTACTATTAATAACACAAATAATATTATTCCTTGAAATGTTCCTCTTAAAACCTTTATCTTATCTTTTTTCTCAGGAGAAAATCTATTATTTTTCATTTTTAATTCCTCCCTTTTTATTAAATTTCTTTGTAGCTTTTTTTTGCTCCTTTTTCCTTTTAGCCTCTACATCACTTGGAGTCATTCTTGTTCCCCATGTTGATTTCCAAAATGTTACCCAAGCTATAGGCATTTGCCAAAGTAATACAACTTCATAGTATAAACAAAATAGTAACCCAAATATCCAAGTAGTACTTTTTCTAAAGAACATTTGCGCAAAGCTCATCATCAAAGCCATCATTAATACACCAACAAGAAAAGTTGTTGGAAACACATTATGAACTACTGGAACATAAATAAGATTATATACTACTACTATTGGGGCTGCTAAAGGTACAAATAATCCAATATAAAAGAATAAGGACATAAAAGGTTCTTTCTTCCACATAAACTTTCCACCAATAATAGATTCTCTAAGCCAAGATCTTTTCCACCTCATCTGCTGTTTTAAAAATACTTTATATTTATTAGGTACTATAGTAGAACAAATGGCTGTATCTTGATAGCTAGTTCTATATTTACTTAATACAAAATTAGTCATTGCTCTATCATCACCAAATGTAGCTCTTTGCCCTAAAAATTTCTGATTTCTCCAAGCTTCCATATTATCTATAATTATTTGTTTCTTGTAACATGAAAGTGGCCCTGATAAACATGTAACCGCATCAAAGTATGCTTCTGCTGCTTTCATTATTCTAAAAGCAATATAATATCTAACTGATTGCATTTTAGTTAAAGTATTTGTATATGTATTAGCAACATCCGTTCTACCTGACACACCTCCCATTTTAGGATCCTTAAAGGGCTGCACTAAGTTAATAATTGCAAAAGGATCTAAAAAGCTATCTGAATCAACGAATACTACTAAGTCATGCTTTGCATTTAATACTCCTGTACATAAGGCTTCTCTTTTTCCCATATTCTTTTCTTGTACAATGTACTTCAATCTTTTTTCAACATCAAATCTTTTTTCCCTTTTTAACTCTTCTACTATCTCTTTTATCTTTTCTACTGATCTATCATGTGAATAATCATCTACCACTATTACTTCTAACTTGTCAATTGGATAATCCTGATTAATACAACTTAAAATTGTTCTTTGTATCCATTCCTCTTCATTGAAACAAGGAATTATTATCGTTACACCTGGAGTATAGCTAGTATCTATATTTACTGGTTTATATAATGCACCAAATAAATATCTACTTAATAAAAATACAGCAGCTATTATACTATATAAATAAAGCCATCTATTAAATTTAAAATAAATTATACTTTCAGCCCTCATTAAAATTATAAAAAGACTTATAAAAAATAATATTAAACTTGATATGAATAAAAAATATTTATCTTTTTTTCTATTAGAATATTCTGATAGTGTTTCTAAAAACTCTATTCCACAAAGTATTTTACCATTCTCATCAATTGTACTTCTAACTTTTTTGGCATCTATATTTACCTTCATTTCATACCCTTCTGGCATAGCTCCAGGTAATATTTTAAACTGCAATTTTACTTTATCTGCTCCATTAATCATATCTAATTGTTTTTTATCTTGTAATTCTATTAACATTCCTGTAGTAGAAATATCTATAGACTTTGTTATAAATTTAAAATTTTCTTTTGAACTTTTGCAGCTAATCTTAATATCAGTTTGCATTAGATATCTTATTCCTGCTTTATTTCTATCAATAAATGTATTCGAATCACTTACAGATTCATCTAATATCTTTTGCCCTCTACGATCAACGCCTTTTCTGATCCTCTCCTTATCTGGAACATTAGATAGTAATCTCCTATCCCTACGTGGCCTCAAAAGAATATCATTAATAATACCTGTGTCATTCTTATTTTTTTTATAACTAAACTTCACTATTTAAACTCCTTTTCTAATACTTTTACTATTCTAAATAATCGCTTAACTTAGCAATTTTATACTTCGTTCCATAAACTCCATTTTCATTATTAGTAAGAAATTTATCTATAGCTTCTGCAGTATAATAGCTTTGATTATTCATATGCATTACAATTATGTTACCTCTTCCTTCTACTAATCCTGGCTCAATTGCATCTAAAATTTCTTGTGAAGAAGTACTTTCATAATCATGAGTAGAAATATTCCCACTAATCGCATATTTATATCCACTTTCAAATACCGCTGCCAAACCTTCCTTTTTTAGTAATAATGTTGGTGGCCTAAAATACTGTCTTAATGAATTCAAATCCCCTATTATATTAGACATAACATCATAAGACTTAATTAATGATTTTTCCAGCTCCGATTTATTAGTATCTAAGAGTTCATGATTATAGTTATGACTTCCTATATCATGTCCATTTAAGGCAATAGTTCTAAGTAAATTAGGATTAATATTAGATATACCACTATTTATATCTACATATTTTGAAATAGCAAAAAATCCTGCTTTAACATTATGTTTATTTAAAACATCTAATATTTCATTTACTATTGGATCTCCCCCCCAATCATCAAATGTAAAAAATATTACATTTTCTCCATTGGTGTCTATAGTCCCATCTTTATCAATATTTAGCTTTTCATCATCACTAAAATCTTCTAAATTAACATCTTTATTTCCTATATAGTTAGTTTTCATCATATTTAAGGCTTCATCATAAGACCTCATCTCCATGGGTCTTATATTAGTTAAAATATTATACCTTTCAAAATTACTTTGTATATCTTTCAATTCAACTACTGAGTAATTTAAAGGCTTCTTAACTAAATCATATGCCTGTAGCTCTTTATTATATTTATGGGCATAACCATTTTTTACATAGTTATCTGTTAATATTTCAATTAAATTTGAAATTACAGTATTATCCTTAAACAAATCAGAATCTAGCCTAAAATATACTATTTCACCTTTACTTAATGAAACATATGAATTTACGTTAAAATAGTCTTTTATAATTTGATCTGCATTCATATCTTTATATTTACTTATAATAGGTGCCTTTGTATAAGTAATCAATTCATAATTTTCAAGTCCTTCAATCTTGTTTATTATCGATATGGATTCCTGAACCTTAGAGTTTGAATATCCATATCCAGACATATATGAGTTAGTGTATATACCTTTTTCTTTTAATAGCTTATCAACTTCATATATTTCTTTACATATTTCTTCAATAGTTTTATCTAATAAATTAGAGCTAACTGTTATTCCTCCATTTCCAATTTCATGTCCAGCTCTTATTATTTTTTTTATTCTATCTGGATATTTTATTATTTCATTTTTAGTAACAAAAAATGTTCCTTTTGCGTTACACTTATCAAGGCTTTCTAATACATTATCCAATACACTCTCATTACTTAATCCTCTAAATGTGTATGATAAAGCTTCTTGAGTTGTATAAAACCTTGAAACTATAGGAGAAAGCCTACCATTATTTTTATCTATTAACTCTTTAAAATTAATCTTGTCTACATCATTTTTGTTGTCTTCATAATTACCACTATTAATATTATTGCTATTATTTATATTTTCCATAGATGAACCATTTAGAATATCATTATTTAATAATTCATTATTATAAATCCCCATATTATTTAATTCATTATATTTTTTAATACTTGGGAATTCCTTTAACTTAACTGCTACTCTTTCTTGCTCCTTAATAGCTTTTAGTATCCATTCTACTATTTCATCAATAGTTCTTTCATCTTCTTTATTTACTGAATTTTCTTTTATGCCTGCTTGTTTATCTACTGCTGGCTTATTATCCATAATTTCTTTATTATATTCAAAATCATTAAGAACACCATCTAATTTTATAGATAAAATAGTTCCATTTGATAAATTCTTTACATACCCATAGGCTTGCTCATAATTTTTAAAGCTCTGATAGCTTAAATAATGATCTGTACTAACAACATATTTATTTCCTGATGCAAAGGCCGCTGCTAACACATTATCGTTATAAACTGTTGAGTTGCATTTTAATAACTCTATATCTTTATCTACAATTGACTTTAAAATTTTATTAGTAGTAGCAAAGTCTAAAATCAATTCCTCTTTTGATAAGTTCTCCATATTATTAATTCCTGAAAGTGTTCCATTTCCTATATCATGTCCACCTTCTTTAATCATTTCAACTATACTAGAATCTTCTGCTGCTTCTACTCCCGGAATAAAAAAAGTAGCTCTTACATTATATTTTTCTAGTAAATCTAATATCTTTTCCATAGTTTCTTTATTATTAATTCCTTCAAATGATAAAGAAACTATATTTGATTTAGTATCTATATTCGTTATAACCTCTGATTTTTTTGTAATATCAAAAATTTCCTGTGCTTCATTTACTTCTTTTGATGCATCATATTTATTTTTTTTTACAACATTTGTTATTCCTTCTTTAGAATCTATTTTGTAATTTTTATATATATAAACTCCTATAAAAGAACTAAGTATTAATGCTCCAATAAGAATACTAATATATTTTTTCTTCATTATTTTCTCCTTAATTTATTAGTTTACTAACAATAATTATACTTATTTTAGATGTAAATTATCATATTAAAATTATTGAATTTCACCCATAACTTACCTCTTTTTATAATTATTTTTTCAAACCTTTTTATTATATATTCCCTTTAATTACCTATGATTCCTACAGCAAAACTCTAACATATATTTCCAATCAGTAAAACTTTTTTAGTTTTTTCTTCTTAATTATACTAAATAAATTCAATATTTATATAAAAAAACACCAAATTAGGTGCTTTAAATAAATATAGGATATCTTCAAATCATAATTGTCTTTTTGAAGATATCCATATTATTACTTATTAAAAATATTAACTACCTCTAAACTTTCCATTATTGCTTTATGCCTAATATTTACTACATCAAATTTACATATCTTAAATATTACCTGCATGCAATACCCCAGTCCAACAGCACTTATAAATGTTCCTAATCCAACAGTTCCACCAAGAAAAAATCCTATTATTAATACTGATATTTCTATACTGCCTCTAACTATCTTAATTGGCTTATTTAGTTTTTGACTTAATCCTATCATTACTCCATCTCTTGGTCCGCAGCCTATTTCACATCCTATATATAAATAACATCCATATCCCATAACAAACATACCGATTATCATCATTATAATTCCCCAAAATAAGCTATTTGCTACAGGTATTATATTGCTTTCATTAATAATATCTATGAACTTTCCTACAAATAATATATTAAGTAATGTTCCTATACCAATCTTTTGCTTTAATAGTATTCCTAATAAAACAACCAATACACTAGTTAATATACTGGCTTGTCCTATAGTGATTCCTGTTACATTTGATATTCCTTGATGGAAAACATCCCATGGAGATAATCCCAAATTAGAATTTAACATAAAAACTGTTGAACTTGCGCATAATAAAAATCCCAATATAAGTCTCACCGACTTTTTCACTATAATCATCAAAAATTTCACCCCGATTTAATATTCTTCATAAGATTAAGCCCTAAATAATACTATCAGCATGATAGTATTTAAACAATGCTCGCATATCAACTTTAATATTCAAAATAAATATAGGATATCTTCAAATCAAACTTATCCTTTTTTGAAGATATCCATATTTTTATTATTTTTTAAAGATATTAACTATCTCTTTTTTATTTACATTTATTAAACCTAAATCTGACATCTTACCTTCTGGTATTACTGGAAGTGCTAATGTAACAATTCTTAAAAGTGGATTTTTTATTTCTGTTAATCCTATACTTCTAAGTACTTCTTTCATTCTTTCTGCAACTATAGCTATTTCAGAAGCTCTTTTATTTGTCATAAGTCCTGCTACTTCTAATTGAATATGCTCTTTTATCTCCCCATCTACTGCACAGCTTATTCCACCACCAATGGATATTAAATCCTCTGCAACTTTCATTGCCTCATTTATATCACTATAAACTATAGTTAGGTTATGACTATCATGAGAAATAGTACTTCCTATTGCCCCTTTATTTATCCCAAATCCTCTAACTAATCCAATAGATTTTGTATCTAACTTCCCATGCCTATTAATAACTATAACAAATTTTAAATCATCCTTATCATCAAGTACTACAGTTCCATTTTTAATAGTAACCACTTCTTCTATGATTTCTGTAGCCGAAGATAATTGACTATTATATTTTATTACGTTAACTTTAGCTTCTCCATTTTCTATTTGAGCTTTTAATTTAAAATCATCTAAAGATAAATTACTTATATGAACAGAATTTTCTGTCTCTAAATCAAACATCTTATCACTTATTTCAGTAATTAGTTTTCCATTTTCAGCAACTAACTTCCCATCAAATATTACAGCTTTGACCTTCATATCATGTAAACTTTCTAATATTACTAAGTCAGCTACATACCCTGGCGCTATCCCCCCCAAATTAGTAACGCCTATTTCTCTTGCTGAATTCAAAGTTGCACATCTTATAGCATCTATAGGATCAAGTCCTGAATTTATTGCTGTTTTAACAACATCATTTATATGTCCATTTTTAATTATTTCATCTGCTTCCCTATCATCTGTACATAATGTTAAATTATCTAAATATCTAAAGTTTTTTACACCTTTAACTATTTCGCTAACATTTTTAGATATAGAACTTTCTCTTGCATCTACATACATTCCATTTCTAATTTTGTCCCTAGCCTCTTGAGACGTCCTACTCTCATGATCTGTAGTTGCTCCCCCACATAAATAAGACGATAGCATTCTTCCACTTAAGAATGGTGCATGTCCTTGTATAAAGCTACCTCTTTTTTCAGCTTCGTTTAATATAGAAACCATTCTATCGCTATTTTCGATAACTCCTACAAAATCCATAACTTCCCCTAATCCTATGATTCTATCTAATTTAAGAAGCTCTTCAATCTCTTCACTAAAAAACTCTGCTCCCGAATTCTCAAGTCCTAAAACAGCCGGAATGCATGATGGTGCTAAAACATACTGCCTCATCGGCAGACCTTCGCTGCTATCGTGCATATATTTAACTCCTCTTATTCCATGAACATTAGCAATTTCATGAGGATCTGTTACAACAGTAGTTGTTCCATATGGTATAACTTCTCTTGCAAAGCCTCTTGGTGTCATAAGAGTACTTTCTATATGTATATGGCTATCTATAAGTCCTGGAATTACAAATTGACCTTCTGCATCATAGTACTTCTTAGACTCTATATTTTCCATATCTCTATTATCAACGCTTGTACTTATATGCGCAATAAATCCATCATAGATCCCTATTTCACCAATATATATTTCTCCAGTAAAAACATTAACTATATTTGCATTTTTTATAACTAAATCACAAGGTCTCTTTCCTATTGCTGCTTCAATTAGTCCTTTTTTGTCCCTAGGTAAAATTTTCATCTTATATCTCCTATATTATAAAATATGCTATTAACGGAATTGATAATATATAGATTCCCCAATTTAAATCTTTAAACCTTCCTGCCATAACTTTTGTTACCATATAAGAAATAATTCCTATACTTATACCATTTGAAATACTTGAAGTAAATGCTGTAAATACTATTGTAGCAAAAGCAGGGAAGGCTTCTGTGAAATCATTAAACTCAATATCTTTAACACCTGTAATCATTAATAACCCTATTAATATTAAAGCTGGTGCTGTTGCCTCACTTGGTATCATTCCTGCAATTGGAGTAATAAACATTGTTAATGCAAAACAAATTCCTGCTACAACTGCTGTAAATCCAGTTCTTCCACCTTCTTCTACGCCTGCTGCTGACTCAATATAAGTTGTAACAACTGTAGAACCAAATAATGCTCCGACTACTGTTGCAATTGCATCAACCAAAAATGGTTTGTTTATATTTGGTAAATTACCTTCTTCATCTAAAAGATTTGCTTTTGCAGAAACTCCTAGTAATGTTCCTAAAGTAGAAAAGAAATCTCCAACAAAGAATGTAAACATCAGTGGAAAAAAGCTCCATTTTAATGCTGCCAATATATCAAGCTTAAATACTATTGGCTCTATTGATGGTGGCATTGTAATTAAACTTTCTGGTACATTTGTAATTCCCATTGGAATACCAATTATAGTAGTTAATATAATTGCAATTAAAACTCCACCTTTTACTTTTCTAACCTGTAAAAATACTACTATTACTAAACCTATTATAGTAAGTAAAACTCCTTGAGATTTAACATCTCCCATAGCAATACTTCCACCTTCAAGGCTCATTAAGCCTCCATTTTTAAATCCTAATAAAACTATATAAAAGCCAACTGCAACACCAATTGCATATTTAATATTCTTAGGAATTAAATTAACTATAACTTCCCTAAGCCCAAGCACAGTTAAAAGGATAAATATTACTCCTGAAATAAATACCATACCTAATCCAGTTTCCCAGTTAACTATTCCACCTGCAACTAAAGTATATGCAAAGAATGCATTGCTTCCCATAGCTGGTGCTAAGGCAAATGGTAAATTTGTATATATACCCATAAATATACTAAATACCGCTGATAATATAGCAGTAACAACTGTAACTGCTCCTACATCCATTCCAGCTGCTCCCATAAACATAGGTTGTAAAACTAAAATATATGCCATTGTCATAAATGTAGTTATACCTGCAGTTATTTCTATTCTTGCATTAGTATTACGTTCTTGAAATTTAAATATTTTCTCTAACATTAACAATTCCTCCACTTTGTTTTTCATTCGTTACCACATCTATTATTACGAATTATATTATATATGTTACACATATTATTCGTATAAGTCAACTGTTTTCCCTAAATTTTTCACAATTTTAAAACAACAATATCTTATAAATATATTTTTTCACCAGAAAAATACGTACTATATCTAATAAATAAAATAATAATAATCGCATATATAAATATATATATAGTGCTTTTCTAATAACTTAAATAAAAATAAAAAGCACCTAAGTGGCGCTTTAACTAATTATATATAACATATTTTTATTTTTTAATAAGTTCTTCTCTTATATTAATATGTTCCAAACATTCACACTTATTACCAAAGCTCAGCAAAAGATTATATCCAAAATTATCATTAATAAATAGTAAATCTATAAGTAATTTATCAATTTTATAGGTCTTAATATTTTCTTCGCCACAATGTTCAATCATTTTTCCTAAGAAATTCATCAACCAAAAGTTTTATTATAATAATGTTTTTTCTATTAGAGGTCATCCAAAAATATTAGAACTTCTACAAAATAATATAGTAGCATTCACAACAATACCTGTTTCTAATGAAAGCAGTGAACATGTTAGAGCAAAGAATGCTACAGTTAAAAAAAGTGATTTAACAATATATGTTTTAATGGATAAATTTATAAAAAACTACCTGGTTATAAAAAGATAATAGATCTACTAATAAACTTTTCTGCTTTTTTAAAATCTTTATCATTAGTAGTTTTTTATATAATAATTTTTAATTTAAGCTATTAATCAGATGTTGTCAATTATTCATTATCATTTTCAAATTTAATAAAAAAGAGCTAAACAATTTTCTAGTTTAGCTCTTTTTTATTATTTTTTAACTTTATTTTTTTATTATTTTACTTTATTTTTCTCATATTTCTTTAATTTTAACTTCATTAAAGCTAAAGTGTATTTGGAAAAGTTAAAGTTCTATAAGAATTTACAATTACTTCACTAACTTAACAACAACCTCAGCATGAGGAGTGTTTGGGAACATATCCTTAACAGTACTTTGAACAACTTTGTATCCAGCTCCTATTAAGTCCTTTAAATTTTCTACTAAAGTTTTAGGATTGCATGATACATAAATTATTTCCTTAGCATTGAATTTAATTACGTATTCTAACGCTTTTGGATGCACTCCACTTCTTGGTGGATCTAATATTATAATATCTGGTTTATCTTTAACATTTTTTATTATTTCTGCAACATCACCAGCTAAAAACTCACAGTTGTTTAAATTATTTAGCTTTGCATTTTCTTTTGCTGCTTCTACAGCTTCTTCTATAAGTTCTATACCAACTACTTTTTTAGCATTTGAAGCTGCAATTTGCCCTATAGTTCCTGTACCACAGTAAAGGTCAAATACAACCTTATCATTTGACTCTCCCATAAAATCTCTAACTATACTATAAAGACTTTCAGCTCCTTTAGTATTAGTTTGGAAGAATGAAAATGGTGATATTTTAAATTGTAAACCTAATAAATTTTCTGTTATATAGTCTTTTCCAAATAATAAATTTACTTTTTCAGGTACTACAGCATCTGAGAAGGAATTATTTTCAGTATGTAATATAGATACTAATTTCCCTTTATAATTTTGTGATTTTAGTAAGTCTACATACTCTGATAAGTCAAAATCTATTTGTGTTGTAGTAACTATATTAACCATTAATTCACCAGTGTTTATTGCTTTTCTTATAACTAAGTGTCTTAAGTAACCTTCTCTTTTCATAACTCTATAATAAGGTAAGTTTTTATCCTTAAAATAATTTACTGTTTCTCTTATTACAGTTCTAAAATCTTCATCAATTATTAAGCATTTATCAACAGTTATAATCCCAAAGGATTTTCCCTTCATATGCATGCCTAAAGTTAATTCTCCACCTTTTTCGAAATCTCCAAAGGTAAATTCCATTTTATTTCTGTACTCCCATTGTTCCTTGCTACCTACAACACCTAAATACTCTCCCATAGGTATATCAGCATCTTTGAATAATGCCTTAACTTCTTCACTCAATAAATCTAATTGTTTATCATAAGTTAAGTTTTGTGATGTGCAACCACCGCAAACTCCAAAGCATTCACAAGGCGCATCTATTTCATAATCAGCTCTTTCATCTACAGATAAAAGCTTTAATTCCGCAAAGCCTTCTCTTTTCTTTTTTACCCTACCACTTACCACTTGTCCTGGGAAAGCACCTTTTACATATATCTTTTTTCCTTCTAAAGTGCCAACTCCAACGGATGGGAATTCTGTTTTATCTATTTTGACTTGTACTGTACTTCCTTTTCTCATGCTATCTCCTAATTAATGTTTATTTTAACATTGTCTTTTTTCCTATAGTTCTTCCAAGTTTTGTTGATTCACAAATTGTACTATAAAGTATATTAGTTATTACATATATTATCAAGAACATTGGCTGCCTTTCTGCAATATAAAGACCTACAAATCTTAATATAAGATCAAAAACTAATAATAAAAGTAAAGCTAATGCTATAGCTACTATTTGATCTATAGTTGCCGCTAAAAGTCTTTTTATAAACTTAACTGACTTTCCATCTTCCTTTACTTCTTCATTAATATCATTATACTCCTCTATAACTTTACTATCTTTATTATCATAATTTTCGTTAGTATTATTATCTTCAAGATTTTTATTTAACTCTTCATTATTTATTATTTCATTATTAACCACTTCTTCTCCATTATCCATTCCTATATCTTCTCTATCTACCAATTTTATATCCTCCTAAATTAAAAATTAAAGTATGTACTATTTTTTAAAATCATAGTTTTTAGAATCTACTTTGTATAGCAAGAAATCATCTTTTATTGTTATTGTTTCTACTAATCCATTTAAATTTGTTTCTATAGTTCCATTGCTATTTTGATTTATAACTATATCTTTTATTTGGCTATCTAAATCTGAATAATCTCTTTCAGGATTATTTGTCATAGCTTCTGAGAACTTTGCTATAGATGTTTCTTCAATATTAAACTTTTCTTCAGTTTTTATTAAGTCTATATCTAACTTAAATCCTATTTTTAAATTTAAGCTTCCACTAGACATATCTGCTCCATACATCTTAAATCCATAATACATACTTTCCATTCTGTTTGGTTCAGGATTTAAATTATCTATATATATATGGTTATCGTTTATAGTTTCCCCATTTTCTTCTGTAACTTTTTCTTCTTTAGAATACTCTAAATCATAAAAAGTAGCTACTTCTTCTATTCTTGATCTTATTTCATCATTTAAAACAGTTACTTGATCTTTTGTATAGTCTTCTGCCCACACACCTTCGCCTATAAATTTCCTTTCTTCAACTTTAGGTGGTTCTTGAGCTGTTTTTGCTACCTTATCATTTGAATTTCCACTACAAGCTACTAGTGATGTAACCATTATTCCGCTAATTAACATCATTAAAAATTTTCTTATCATAATAATCCCCCCTAGGATTTTTCTAATCTTCTGTATTTATAGTTTCCTAAATTCAATTTATTATAACATTAAAGACTCCAATTTAAAAGCCTCTGTCACATAACTGTCATAATAACAAATGGGCAAAGAATAATACTCCTCACCCATATTACACTAACTTATTTTACAACTTGTGACACTATTATTGCTATTCCAATTAAAGCTCCAGCTAAAAATATAGCCACTGCTATGTTCCCCTTTTCTAACTCTTTATTAAAATCAGCTGGTATTATAGCATCAAATATTTTATACCCAATCACTAATACTAATATTCCAACCGCTCCAAATAATAAGCTTAATCCTAAATTCATAAGTGTATTTAAAACTATATCCATATCCCATTCTCCCCCCTTAAATTAGATAATTATATATTTAATTTTATCATAAATAATAAATCTATAACATTATAGATTTGAATTTTTTTTAAATCATATTGTTATTTTATCTTTCATCTTTTCAAAAGTTTTATCACCTATTCCTTCTATATTTTTCATTTCATCTATTGATTTAAACCCTCCATTTTTCTCTCTATACTCAATTATACTTTTCGCTTTAACTTCTCCTACTCCATTTATTTTTTGAAGCTCTTCTAGACTTGCAGTATTAATATTAATGGCTCCATCTCCTGAACCACTGCCTTCTGCACTAATATTTATATTAGTATTTCCATTTGATAAGTCATTTTTATTTGGTATAACTATAAGTTGATTATCTCTTAATTTATCAGCTCTATTTATTTTATCTATGTTAGCTTCATTAGTTAATCCTCCTGCTTTAGTTATTAAATCCCTAATTATACTTCCTTCACTTATTTCATAAACATCTGGATTAACAACTTCTCCTTTTATCTCAACAATTATCATTTTAGTGCTTTTAGTTAGTTGACCTTCTCCATTTCCCTCTTTTATAGACTCCGAATTAACTTCAACACTATCATCATCAGGAGCTTATTCCTCTACAAATATATTTTTCATATACTCGTCTTTAAATACCTTTGATTTATTCCTTCCGTATAAGATAAATGATGTTATCACACATAAGAAAACTAATATACTTAATACTATATTTCGTTTAGTCACAAATTTTTCTATTCCTTTATCCATAAATCACCTCTAATTGATAAATCTTTATCTTAATTATTAACTTTTTATTAAAAATTTAACGAATTTTGTTTAAATATTTATAAAATATAGAATGATTCATTTATTTCTGTTAAAATATTTTTGTCTATATGTAATAAGTTTATTGTGGGAGAATTAATATGAAAGAGTTTATAAAAAGAATCTTCCTATTTACTATTTTTATATACAGTATTTTTGCTGTTAATGTAAAAGCTACTGAATTACCTCCAGTATATTCTGAAGGTGCAGTACTAATGGATGGAAGAACAGGTAAGATTATTTATTCTAAAAATGAGCATACTCAATATGAGCCTGCCTCAACAACTAAGGTAATGACTGCATTAATTGTTTTAGAAAATGCAAAGTTAAGTGATAAAGTTACTATTGGTGAAAAACCAACTTTAGTAGATGGATCTGCAATTGGTATAGCTAAAGGAGAAGTTTATACTGTTGAAGAACTTATGCTTGGTCTTTTATTAGAATCTGGAAACGACTGTGCTGAAGCATTGGCTGAGTATATCTCTGGATCTAATGAAGAATTTGCAAAACTTATGAATGCTAAAGCTAAGGAACTTGGTGCCTTAGATACAAATTTTAAAAATCCAAGTGGTTTACATGAAGATGGACACGTTACTACAGCTTATGATTTAGCACTTATAATGAGAGCTGCTTATCAAAATGAAGATCTTGTAAGAATTGCACAAACCGAATCTTACAAATATGTAAATCATCCATTTTCTGATGGAAGTGAAAAATGGGCTACAAATAGAAACCAGCTTTTTAATGAATATACTCCTTATTATTATCAATATGCCTATATTGGTAAAAATGGATATACTCCGGAAGCAAATCATACATATACTGCTACCGCTATGAAAGATGGGCAATTTTTAGTAGCAACCTTCCTAAATGCTACTGATAAGGACAACTTCTATACAAATATAGGCCCATTATTTAATTATGGTTTTGATAATTTTGAAACTATAAAACTTATAAATAAAAATGACGTTCTTGATACATATAAAATTAATGATGAAATTTCTATCCCTTTACTTGCTAAAGATGACTTATATTATACTAAGAACAAATCAGAAGAAATACCATCATATACTGTAAATTATTCAAAAAAAGATATAAGAAAACAAAATATAAATAAAGGTGATGCTCTTTTCAAAGCTAAGATAAATGTCAATGGAGAAACTATATCATCCTTAGATTTAGTTAGTGGAGCTAACAGAGAATATAATAACCAAATTAAAATAAAAGAAAAGTTTTCTGCTCTAGTATCTACACCTAAATTTATTGTTATTGCTGTAGTAGTAACAATTATCTTTGTAATTCTTATCAGATACTTAATTTTATCCATAAGAAGAAGAAACCTTAGAAGAAGAAGACCTAGGTTTAAATAACCCCCAAATTTATAATAATAAAAAGTATGTTGTAAAATGATTTTATAAATCATTTTACAACATACTTTTCTTTTCATATTAAAATAAATTGTAGTTACTTTTATAAAAAAAAAGTAACTACATCTTTATAGTTAAATATCACTTAAAAAATTAAAATGTAGTTGCTTTAATTTTAAAAAAGGCAACTACATTTATATAACTATATACTACTTTAAATTCTCTATAAGTTTTTGTATATCATCTGGTATTCTTGCTCTAAGACTTAATTCCTTTTTAGTTCTTGGAGATTTAAAATCTAATCCATAGGCATGAAGTGCTTGCCTACTTATAATTTCCCCATCTTCTTCATAACCATATAAGGTATCCCCCCAAATAGGATGTCCTAATGAGCTTAAATGAACCCTTATTTGATGTGTTCTTCCTGTTTCTAATAAGCATTCAACTAAATCTGAATCCTTAAATCTCTCTATAACCTTATAATGAGTTATACTTCTTTGTCCTCTTTCATCTACAACTCTTCTTATAGTCCCTTCCTCTTCTGGTCTATATATTGGTAAATCTATAGTTCCTTCATCATTTTCCATATGTCCATGTACAACTGTAAGATATCTTTTTTCAACATTATTTAAAGTCATTTCTTTAGATAATTCCATATGTGCATACTGATTTTTAGCTATAATAATAAGTCCTGATGTATCCATATCTAACCTACTTACTAGCCTAACAATACACTTTTGGTTACTTTCCTTAAAATAGTACATCAAAGCATTAGCTAATGTACCACTTTGATACCTTTTAGTTGGGTGAACTACCATATTAGGTCCTTTATTGACAACTATTATATCTTCATCTTCATACACAATATCTATTGGTATATCTTCAGGATCTATATTTTGAGTTTCTTCTTTTACTAAATCAATCAAAACTTCTTCATTGCTTTTTAGCATATAATTCATTTTTACAGCTTTATTATTTACAAAAATTCTTTTGTCTACTGAAGCACTTCTAATTAACCTAGAAGATAATCCTAGTTCCTCTTTTAAAAATTCTCTAATTTTTCTTCCTTCGTATTCTTTTGAAACAACTTTCTTTATAGTACTCATTTTTCCTCCTAGTAAAAAGGAGCTGTCGCACAAATCTACAATTTACATTAAACTGCTTTCTGCGACATCCCCTTTTAGTTTCCAAATAAGTTATAATCTTTACCTAATAATATTACAACATCATATTGTTTATATTCTGATTTACCTATCTTTTCAAACTTTTGTATCCCTGTATCATTTTTAAGCAAATCTTTTAATTCCTTATTATCTGATTGAATTACACTTTTCTCTACATTATCAGTATTTCCAACTTCTATATTTGTATATCCAAGTGAAAGTAAACTATCTCTTGCACTTGATGCTAATCCATCAATCTTAGTTCCGTTTAATACTAGTACCTTGAGCTCTTCTTTGTTTATTGAAGTTATAACTGGTGCTAATGAAGAGTTTTCTGTATTTAATGCATTTATTAAATCTCTGTTTAGCTCTTTATCAGCAATTAAAAAGGATTCCCCATAAATATCCGCTGGCTCAGCTTGAAGGGTAGTCATAATTATATCTTCTGATTTCAATCTCATAATCTTCATACCAAGAGAAATTAAATTCTTAGCTGGAATATTAGTTTCAACATTTTCACTTATAGCCTTCAATATTTTTGGTGCTTTAAAAATTATAGTTGGACTTAAAGCTTTATCTACTAATTTACTCATGAATTGCTGTTGATTTTTAATTCTATCTAAATCACCATTTGCTAATCCACTTCCATCATTATTTTTTCTCCACCTAAAGAACTCTTCTGCTTTTTTACCATCTAACTGAACAGTTTCTCCAGCCTTAAAGTTTATATGAAGGCCTTGAGCTTCATCATCATAGAACATATCTTGTTCTATAAGCATTTCTACCCCACCTAAAGCGTCCACTATACTTCTAAAGGCATTATAATCTACCTCTACTATATAATTTAAACTTATACCTAATAAATCTTCCACATGTGTCTTTACTTCTTCTTCTCCACCTAAAGCATATGCAGCATTTATTTTCCAATATCTTTGATATTCTCCAGTATCTAAATAAGCATCTACTTCAATCATAGTATCTCTTGGTATAGAAATTACATGCGTCTTTTTAGTATTAGGATTATAATTTAAAACCATTATAGTATCACTTCTTCTAATTGCTTTATTAGATTGATTGTCTGTATCTCCTACATCCATACCCAAAATCAAAATATTAATAGGGTCTTTTGATGATATGGGTGCAACTCCAGTACCTAAATTATTTGTTTTTAAACCTGATAAGAAGCTATATATATACAATGCACTTCCAAGTATTATTACTAATAAACTAGTTACTATAGATGTTACTATTCTCTTTCTTTTTAGTTTTTTCCTTCTAGCTTCAATTCTTTTTCTTTTAATTTGTTCATCTTTAGAAGGTCTTCTTCTTTCTCTGTTTTCCAGATTCTCTCTCCTACTCCCCATCCTTAAAATCCTCTCTGATTTTTTTCATAGTTAAATAAATTTAGTTTTTATTTATTAAGCAATAAATAATTTCTAGCTTTTATACTATTTATATCAATAGGAAACCCTTTATTTAATAAATATTTAATAGTATGAGTTAATCCTTGAAGAAGGCCTTTATCCAAATCCGCAAAGCTTTCTTTTCTAATTAAATCTACTCCATGAAAATTTCTACCTGGCTCTATCATATCAGCCATATAAATTATCTTATCTAATTTACTCATATCTTCTTTTCCTGTAGTATGCCATCTCATAGCGCTTAATATTTCTTCATCTTCTATTTTAAAAATCTCTCTCCCTAGTATCGGTGAAACAATACTATGCCATAATTCAGGAGTTTTCTCTTCATCATATGATAAATTAATACTATTTCTATTTATGATATCCCTTAACTCATAGATTGTCATATTTTTAGCTATATCATGAGCTAATGCTGCTATTTCAGCTTTATCTTTATCTACCTTATTTATTTCAGCTAATCTCATTGCAGTTTCAACCACACCTAAAGTATGGTTATATCTACTTTCTGTTAAATGCTCTTTAAGATAGCTCTTCATTTCTTCTTTACTAAGCATATATCTTCTCCTTAAATATCATTATACTTTCATCAATCTTTAATATTTTCGCAATAATTATATATATTATTTTTTCTAATAAAATCTAGAGCCTCTTTGGGAATGAAAAAGTTGATTCTCTTTCCTTCCTTGATTCTCTTTCTTATCATTGATGATGAAATTTCTAAGTCCATTATATCTAAAAAGTTGATACTTGTGTTATATTTTTTCTCAATTTCATTCTTTTGTAATTTTAATGACTCTTCATCATATCCTGGTCTATTAAATACTACTAAATTAGAAGTCTTAAATATTCTATCTGGATTTTTCCATTTTTCTATATTTATAAGACAATCAGCTCCAGTAATAAAGTACAATATATTATCCCTAGATTTAAAGTTTTCTAAGGTTTCATATGTATAACTAAAACCTTCTTTTTCTATTTCATAATTACTTATTTCAAAATCCTCATAACTTTTTATGGCTTCTTTAACCATTTCATACCTTAAAGGAGCCTCTAATATATCCTCATTTCTTTTATGAGGCGGGCTCCCTGCTGGCATAAAAATCACTTTATCTAAATTCAATTGACATTTAGCTTCATATGCAATATATAGATGTGCTAAATGAATAGGATTAAATGTTCCTCCTATTATGCCAATCTTTTTCATAAAAATTCTCTATTTATTAGGTATTTCTATCTTAGGTTTTTTTGAGGATTTTTTATATAAAACTATTTTACTTCCTATAGCTTGAATTCCTTCACAACCAATTTTTTCACAAATATAATTTGATACTTCTCTAGCTCCTAAACCACTATTTTCAAGTACCTTTATTTTAATAAGCTCTCTTGCTTCTAAAGCTTCAGTTAATTGTGTTAAAAAAGCTTCTTCTACTCTATTTTTCCCAACTTGGAATATTGGATCTAAGTTATTTGCAAGCCCTCTTAAATATGCTCTTTGCTTTCCTGTTATCATTCTTTATCCTCCTATAAAATATACTCAAACTCAAAATCGTTAAGTCTTACCATATCTCCATCTTCTATTCCCATTTCTCTTAATTTATCAAACACACCTTTGTTTCTTAATACCTTATGGAAATATCTTAATGAATCAGCGTCATGAATATTTACTGAATTTAATAATCTATCTACAAATGATCCATAAACTACATATACTCTGTTGTTATCTTCTCCATCTTCGATAGATACATCATATGTAAATCTCTTTTCTTCTTGTACGAATCTTTCTTCATCACTTATTTCTAAGTCCTTAATTGGAATTTCTGAAAGCATTCTACCAGCTTCTTTAATTATATCTTCAACACCTGATTTTGTTGCTGCAGACATCTTATATACCTTATCAAAGCCTAATTCATTTACTTTTTTCTTAAAGTCTTCAAAAATTTCTTCATCATAAAGCATATCTGTTTTGTTTGCTACAACTATTTGAGGTCTATCCCATAGTTTAACTGAATATTTCTTAAGTTCTTCATTTATCTTAACAAAGTCTTCGAAAGCATCTCTACCTTCTATTCCTGATATATCTACTACATGTATTAATAGTCTAGTTCTTTCAATATGTCTTAAGAAATCTAAACCTAAGCCAACCCCTTCAGCAGCACCTTCAATTATTCCTGGTATATCAGCCATTACAAAAGCATTCATACCTTCAGCCTTTACAACTCCAAGGTTTGGCTTTAATGTTGTAAAATGATAGTTTGCTATCTTTGGCTTTGCTGCTGTTACTGTTGAAAGGAAAGTTGATTTTCCTACATTAGGAAATCCTACTAAGCCAACATCAGCAAGTAATTTAAGTTCTAATGTAATCCATCTATCTTCACCTGGCATACCTGGTTCTGCAAAGTGTGGAGCTTGCCTTGTTGGTGTACAGAATTTACAATTTCCTTTTCCACCTTTTCCTCCTTTTGCAATTACAAAAGTATCATCTTTATGTGAAAGATCTGCTATAATTTTATTAGTTTCAAAATCCCTAATTATTGTTCCCATAGGTACTTTAACATGAAGGTCATCTCCATCTCTACCATAACATTTTGAACCTTCACCTTTACCACCAGCGTCAGCTACAAATTTCTTTCTATATTTAAAATCTAAAAGTGTAGTTAAACCTGGATCTACTTCAAATATTACACTTCCACCTTTTCCGCCATCTCCTCCATCTGGACCTCCAAGCGGAACATATTTTTCTCTTCTAAAAGACACACATCCATTTCCACCATCTCCGGATTTAACGAATATCTTGGCCTTATCTATAAACATAAAATCACCCATCTTTCTTGAAATTATTTATAATAATATAAACACGTACTTACTTTATATTATCTCACTATTTTTTAATGTTTATTATATCACACGAAAATTAATTTCTAATCCATTAAATTAATGGACAATTGACAGTGTACAATGGGCAAGTTTTATTCATTGTCAATTGCCCATTTATATTTCTTACAAAATAAAGCACCCTAAAACAGGGTGCTTTTTAGAAAAAATAATATTATTCTGCTATTTCTTCAACATTCACTGGGTAAATGCTAACTTTCTTTTTGTCTCTACCCATTCTTTCAAATCTAACGATTCCGTCTTCTTTAGCAAAAAGAGTGTCATCTCCACCTTTACCAACATTAGTTCCTGGGTGAATCTTTGTTCCTCTTTGTCTAACTAAAATGTTACCAGCTAAAACGAACTCCCCGTCAGCAGCTTTAACTCCTAATCTTTTTGATTCAGAATCTCTACCGTTCTTTGAGCTACCTACCCCTTTTTTGTGGGCAAATAATTGAAGGTTCATTATTAACATACTATTGCACCTCCTCTTTCAACATTCTTATATATTCACTGTCTTTTTCATTTCCAAAACTTAATTTAAGAGATTGTATCAAGCTTTCTATACTCTTTTCAAAAGTTAAAAGTAATACTTGGCACTTCTCTATATCCTCGTTATTAAGATTAGATAAGTTTATATGTAAAAAACCATCATCTATATCATACTTAACTTTGAGCTTTAGTACTTCTTCAATACCTATTAAGGCACTTTGAGATAATACTGAAACCGAATTGCAAATCATATCATAAGCATCTCCGACCTTCTCTATTTCAGCTCTTGATAAAGCATGACCTTTTATCTTAAATCCAAGGCATAAATCATCTTTTTTAAAAATCTTTACTTTAATCATAATAATTAAGCTTCGATTTTTTCGATTACTAACTTAGTGTATGGTTGTCTGTGTCCAGTTTTCTTTCTGTAGTCCTTCTTTGGCTTATACTTGAATACTGTAACCTTCTTAGCTTTGCCTTGAGCAACAACTTTAGCAACAACCTTAGCACCTTCTACAACTGGTGTACCAACCTTTAAAGCATCACCATTTGAAACTGCTAATACTTCTGTTAATTCAACTGTTGAGTCAACTTCAGCGTTAAGTTTTTCAACGAATATTACGTCTCCTTCTTGAACTCTGTATTGTTTTCCTCCTGTAGATAATACTGCGTACATTAAAAACACCTCCTCTTATTACGGTCTCGCCAACCGAGGTACAAAGTTCTAAACTTTGTTTAGATAAAAACCTCTTATGTGCGGTTTAACATCTGATATTGTATCATAATATTATGTTGCTTGTAAAGAAGTTTATTCATATTTTTCATAGCCACTTACTCTAAATTTTTTTATATTTTCTTTTTGGCTATTAAATATAAGTGGCTCTATTTTATATCCTTCAATTCCATTTGTAAAATTCAAATAAATTTCTTTATCTAATGAAGTTATATTTCTTAAAAACGAAAAAATATCTCCCTTTACCATTTCTTCATAATTGCTATCTAATTCTATATAAAATGAATTTATAGAATTTTCTTCTTCGCATTTAATTATCTCATTTCTTATCAACTTTTCTATATATGATAGCTTTAAAACATACCCTTCTTTGTTACACCTTCTACAGCCTTCTTCTAAATAATCATATATTGATTTTCCTCTTCTTTTTCTAGCTATTTGAACAAGATCTAGCTCTGTAAAAGGGAATATTTTCATATTACCTTTGTCTTCTTTTAAAGCTTCCTTCAAAGCATCCATAACTAAGGCTTTTTGAGAAAAATCTCTCATATCAATAAAGTCTATAACTATTATTCCAGCAAGATTTCTAAGTCTAATTTGTCTTCCTATTTCTTTAGCAGCCTCTATATTTGTTTCTAATATAGTTTTATCAAAATTTCTACCTTTAATATTTTTAGATGAGTTAACATCTATAACATACATAGCTTCTGCTTTATCTATTACTATATTTCCACCACAATTTAAAGCTACTTTTTTATGTCTTAATTTTAGGATTTCCTTTTCTATTCCATAGTAATCAAATAAACTTCTAGTATTATTAAACTTCTCGATACTAACTTTATCATTGTTTTCTAACAATGCTTTTACCTCATTTAAATCTTCTTCATGATTTAAAATTATCTTGCATTCATTGCCTAGGTTTTCTCTTATTACTTTATTTAAAATAATATTTTCTCCATAGACTTTTCCTAGCTTTAAACTATACCTTAATTTTTTAATAATTACTTCTAATTCTGATAAAAGACTTATTTTTTCTGCTAATAAATCTTCATCGCTTGCATGAACTGCTTCTGTTCTTATTGTTATACTATATCCATCTATATTGTTAATAGCCTTTAATATTCTTTCTTTTTCTTCTGTGCTACTAATTCTCTTGGAAAAGCTAATTCCACTTCCCCCTAAAGTTAAAACCATAAATCTGCCTGGTATGCTTATATTTTTACTTACTTTAGCACCTTTATTGTTTATTGGCTCTTTTATTACTTCAACTAATATTTCATCGCCTTTTTTTATTCCTTCGCTTTTAATTTCATTGCTAAAGTACATATACGCTTCTTTTTCTAAACCTATATCTACAAAAATAGAATTAATAGCGGTCACTATATTTTTTACTCTTCCTTTATAGATTTCACCCATTTTAGGTCCTGAAGAGTGCTCCTCTACGAAGCACTCACTTAAAACATTATTATCCTTTATAGCAACTCTTAAAAGCGGCTCATCTCTTTCAATGAAAATTTCTCTCATAAGATACACTTCCCTAAATACATTTATATATCGGTATGTACTTATTATTTTTTAATACATACATTTCTTCTCTCTTTATATCTACAAAAGCATCTTCCATTATTTCTGGAATATTGCTCTTTATATATTCTGCAACTAAGTCTGGTGATAAATGTTCTCTACTTCCTGATGATATTAATATATTTAAAATTAACTCATCATTATTTATCCAATGCTTCATTTCTTTTATCATTGTCTTTAGATTTACTTCTTTTTCACCTTTTTTGCTTTTCTTTATAGTATTCCATTCTGGATTATCAATAAGCTCTTTAATTTTACTTTCAACTACATTTGAATCTGTACAAAACATCTTTATAGTGAATCTAGCTGCATCTACTAAAGCCATAGTTTGAGGTAATTTCTTTTCCCCTTCTTTAGTTATAACTTTTCTTGCATTTAAAAACTTAATTCCAGATGCTGTTTTAGCATTTAATCTATCTATAATTTCTTTTTCATCTAATTCTTCAACTAAAACTATATCCATATATTCAGCATCAGAATAAACTCCAACAGATAAAGGTTGTGCTATAGATAATGCCATATGTGGATTAAATCCCTTTGAATACTCCATCGGAAGATTAGCTCTTCTTATTACTCTTTGTATTGTTCTCATTAAATCTAAATGAGATATAAATTTTACACTAGATTCTTTAGTAAACTTAATTACATAACGCACCTTCAAAACACTTCCCTTCTTTAAAGTTTACATTTACTCCACAACCTGTACATCCTTTTCTACAGTTTTGTGTAAGTTCTGCTCTTTTTGCTTTTTCATTTTCTACTTCTAGATATTTTCTATTTACTCCAATATCTATGAAGTCCCATGGAAGTATTTCATCATAACTTCTATCTCTATATACGTAAAAATCTTCATCTATATTACATTCCTTCATTGCTTCCATCCATATATCGTAATTAAAGTACTCTGACCATCCATCAAACTTAGCTCCCTTTTCAAAAGCCTTAACTAAAAGATCACAAGTTCTTCTATCTCCTCTTGCAAATACAGCTTCCATAAATGAAGTCTTTTGTTCGTGGTAATTATAATTTATAGCTCTTGTTTTTATTGCACCTTTTACCGCATCAATTTTTTTCCAAACTTCATCAGGTCTAGCCATAGGGGCCCATTGGAATGGAGTAAATGGCTTTGGTACAAGTATTGATGTGCTTACAGTAATCTTTAATCCCTTAGCTCTCTTTTCCTTTGGAATTCCATAGTAAACAGCAGCCATCTTCTCTGCAAGTTCACCTATTCCAGCCGCATCTTCAATTTCTTCATAAGGAAGTCCTACTATAAAGTAAAGCTTAATAGTACTCCAACCTGATTCAAAAGCACTTTTAGTTGCTTCTAATATTCTCTCTTCTGTAAGTCCTTTATTTATAATATCTCTCATTCTTTGAGATCCAGCCTCTGGTGCAAAAGTTAAACCTGTCTTTCTAACCTTTTGTATTTCTTTTATTAAATCAACAGAAAAGGCATCTACTCTTATAGATGGAAGGGCTACCCCTATATTTTTATCACCATGCTCTAAAATTAAACTACTTACAAGATTTTGTATATCTGAATAATCACAAATACTTAATGATGCTAAAGAAACCTCTTGATATCCACTTGCATCTATCATCTTTCTTGCTTGATCTAATAATGTATTAGTAGTTTTTTCTCTGACAGGTCTATAAATCATACCAGCTTGACAGAATCTACATCCATTTGTACATCCTCTTGAAGTTTCTAAAACTACTCTATCGTGTACTATTTCTGAATATGGAACTATCATATCTAATGGAAAATCTACTTTATCAAAATTATTAACTATTCTCTTTTTAATTCTAGCTGGAACATCTTCAAACTTTGCCTTAAATTCTTTTATAGTTCCATCTTCCTTGTATGTAACATCATATAAAGAAGGAACATAAACACCTTGAATCTTTGATATTTCCCTTAAAAATTCTTTCTTTTGTCCTTTACCCTTGTACTTCTTATATACATCAAGAACTTCATTCATAACCTCTTCGCCTTCACCAATTTCAAAGAAGTCTACTATGTCATATAGAGGTTCTGGATTGTATGCACAAGGTCCCCCTGCCATTATTATCGGTTCATCTTCTCCTCTTTGTGAAGCTCTGATTGTGATACCAGCCATATCTAGCATATTTAGTATATTTGTATAACTCATTTCATATTGAAGTGTAAATCCTAATATATCAAATTCAGTAAGAGCATCTTTTGTTTCTAATGTCATTAGTGGTATTTCATTTTTTCTAAGCTCCGCTTCCATATCTGGCCATGGTGCAAATACCCTTTCACAATATGTATCTTTTCTTTCATTTATTGTATGATAAAGTATTCTTGTTCCTAAATGAGACATCCCTACTTCATATACATCTGGGAAACAAAATGCAAATCTTATATCAACATCTTTTGGGTTCTTAACTACTTGATTCAATTCACCACCAACATATCTTGATGGCTTTTCAACCTTATGTAAAATATGGTCTGTAATTTTCTTCATAATCTTTCCTCCTAAAGTGAGAATAATCCATTAAAAAAGAAGTATATCTCTATACTTCCTTTATATCTTTTCTATTCTAGCATATATACATCTAAAAAGTAAATCTATTACTCACTATATACACATTATAAATTTATCCCATTTTAGGATACAAACAATTTCTGTTTTATATACTCCTCCAAAGTCATATTTCCATAAACCTTTAATGCATCAATTAGCTCATCTTCATTTAATATATAAATAAGCTTCATATCATCATCTAAGATATAAAATGTATTAAATTTATTTCTATCAACTAAAGCTAATACATTAACAAGCCCCTGCTTGTAGTATACAGATATGGATTTATTTTCTATATATTTACTTTTTAAAAGTTTATTTCTTTTTTTAACTACGTTACTCATAGTTATATACATTGTAGTATGCTCTTCCATTCTAGTAATATATATTATTATTATTGCACCTATAATCATACTTAAATTTATACTATGTAGGAATATATAAATAATAGCTGATATTATAATAAATAAGGTTGCTATTGAAAAACTAACTATACTAATTATTTTTTGAGCTTTTTTAAATAACATTTTTTTTGATAAAATAATTTCTAATATTCTCGATCCATCCAATGGATAAGCAGGCAATAAATTAAATACTGCTAATCCTATGTTTAAATTCATACTAGTTTCTATAAAACTAGAATTATATTTAATATTTATAATATAGAAAAATATCGCAAGAACTATATTTAATAAGGCTCCAGATAGATAAACTATAATTTTTTGATTTTCTTTTAAACTATCTATATCTATAAGCTCCGCCTTCATTCCAAATACATGAAACTCTATATTATAAAACTTGCAACCAAACTTTAATGCAACTAGTATATGCGTTAGTTCATGTAAAAACACCCATATTAATGCAAATATAAACATTCTATTATAACTACAAACTAAAACTATTAATATTATTTCTGCCAATATTTTTTTTGTCTCTCTCTTCATTTATATCTCCCTAAAAATTGCTACCTCTCTATATAAATCACCTTCTACTTCTAACGCCTTGAAAATTTAAAATCATAATTGATATTTATAGATCATTCGTATTGGTATCTCCAGTTGCCGTACTTTGTTCTTCATCTACCCTCTTTTCATCTTGTTCGTCAGACAACCCATCTACCTTTGATGACTCATTATTATTTATCGATTCATCTACATTTGTTTTTATTCCTTCTTCTTTAAAACTCGGAACACCATTATCTAAATTTTTTATTTCCCCCATTACATCAGTATATTTTTCTTCTATAACATTAATTACACTTTTATAATCAATTCCCATCTTATCCATGCTTAATAATACATTTTCATAATTAAAATTAGCATCTACTGTGGTCTTACATATATTATAGAGTTTTTTTGCATCACTGCTTGGTATTGTTTTTAATGTAAAAACTCCTAAAAATAATAAAAAAGTGCATATTAATCTAAGGATAAACTTATCTATATATCCCATACTTTTCTTAGGTATTCCAGCTCCATAACTCCCCCTTTGATAACTAAAGTTTTGGACATTTCTTATATTTGGATACACGTCATCCCTCGTACTAATTATTTTTTCTTTCTTATCAGTTTTTCCTTTTACCTTTTTTCTTATTTTATCGTAATATTCCTTATATTCCTCGCTGTACCTCTCCATACACCTCACTCCTATATCTTAATATTGTATTTATATTTTCAATTATAATGATTTATGCTACCTACGCTATAATTTGAATTTCTAAATAAAAAAAGCTATAGAAGATTTATAGCCTTCTATAGCTTTCATTATTATTAAAAATATATTTTTTTTCTTCTCATTCCTACGTTTAAAATTAATCCTATTGACATTACAGTTGTAAGTAATGAAGTACCCCCATAACTAAGTAAAGGTAATGTTATCCCTGTAATAGGCATAAGTCCTATAGTCATACCTATATTTTGTAGTAATGCAAATAAGAAATATGCAACAAGCCCTACACAAATTATTGAACCAAAAGTATCTTTAGCCGTTCTTCCTATTGCTATCATTTTTGAAATGAGTAATCCATATAACAGCAGTAAAAATGCTGCGCCTGCTAGTCCCCATTGTTCACCTATACTCGCAAATATAAAGTCAGTTTGAACTTCTGGTACATACTGAGCTGCATATCCTATATTCGTATCTTTAGTCGCAGATCCTTTTAATCCAAAGACTCCTCCATTACCTATACTAATAAGGGATTGTCTAAGTTGATAACCTGATTCAGATGTATCTGACTCTGGATTCATAAATGAAGTTATTCTATTCTTTTGATAAGGTTTTATTATGCCCGAATTCCAAACTATTATAACAACTAAAAATAGTGATAAAAGCCCACCACCAATAATTTTTAAATCAAGTCCACCAATAAAAAATATTCCTAGAACTATAAAGAATAAAACCATAGTCATTCCCATATCTGGTTGTATAACTATAAACACTGCTGGAACTATAGCATAAAAAGCCATTGTTAAAAAGTTCTTCCACTCATTTATTGTCCCATTCATTTCTTCTAACGTCTTACCTAGCATCATTATAGTAGCCATTTTTGCTAATTCTGATGGTTGAAAGGATAATGGTCCAAGTCTTATCCATCCTCTTGCTCCATTAATATCAGTTCCTATAAATATAGTAACTATAAGCAAAAGTATAGATCCCCAATAAAAAAGAGGAGTATATGACTTTAATAATGTATAGTCAATTGCTACAACAAAATATAAAGCTACTAAACAAACAACAAACCACAACGATTGCCTTTTTAGGAATAATGTTCCATACTCAGCCGAACTAGCATAATATATATTAATTATTCCAAATATCATTAATGCTACCATTGAAAATAACATTACTTTATCTATTTCTTTTAACTTCTTAAAGTCTATTTTAAATTTTGAAAACATATTTCACCTCCATCTTTCAACCTAAGAATTATTATATCCAAAAATTAATGCTTTCTCCATAATAATTGAGATAAATAATTAAAATTTAAGAAAATATTAATTAAATTTAATTAAAAAAGAGAAAAAGTGTATCTACTTTTCCTCTTATAGTTATTTTATGTTTTTTATTGGAATATTAGCTACTAAAGCCGGATTATTTCCTTCAACATTTTCAGTTTTGCTTACAGCTATCTCAACATCTTCAGAATCTATTTCTACATACTTAGATAGTACTTCTAATATTTCCATTCTTATTTTTTCTAGGGTTTCATGAGGTAAATCCCCTCTGTCATGTATTAATATTAGTTTTAGTCTATCCTTTGCCACCTCTTTAGGTGTTGGTTTATTTGAAAGTTTTCTAAAAAATTCCACCTCTCATTCCCCCTACTAACGTTTAAATAATCTTTTTATTGATGCAAAGAAGCCTTCTCCCCCTGTTTTCAAATCTAAAAGAGGTACTTCTTCTCCATTTAATCTTCTAGCTATATTTTTAAAAGCTTGTCCCGCTATTGATTTATCATCAAGAACTATAGGTTCACCTTTATTAGTTGAAACAGTTATGTTTTTATCATCAGGAACTACACCCAACAGTTCTATTGATAAAGTTTCAATTATATCTGAAACATCTAACATATCTCCTCTTTGAGTCATTTCATAATTTAATCTGTTGATTATTACTGCATGATCATCCAATCCTTTAGCATCTAATTTACCAATAACTCTATCAGCATCCCTTACTGAAGTTATTTCTGGATTAACTACAACTACAGCTCTATCAGCTCCAACAACTGAATTTTCAAAACCTTGTTCTATTCCTGCTGGACAATCAATTAAAACATAGTCAAAATCTTCTTTTAATTCATTAATTAACTTTAACATATCTTGTGGTCTTATATCATCTTTGTCTTTAGTTTGAGCTGTCGGTAATAAACATAAATTTTGATATCTTTTATCCTTTATTAAAGCTTGCTTAAGTCTACATCTATTTTCTATAACATCTGTTATTGTATAAACTATTCTATTTTCAAGCCCTATTAAAACATCTAAATTTCTAAGACCAGTGTCACCATCTACAACTACAACTCTCTTATTTAATGCAGCTAAAGCAGTACCAATATTAGCTGTTGTTGTTGTTTTTCCAACTCCACCCTTACCTGATGTAATAACTATAGAAACTCCCATTTTTTTCTCCCTCCAACGCTATATATATTTCTTTGGTAAATATGGCTCTACCACGATAATATCGTCTTTAATCTTTGCTAGTTCCGGATATGATGGTTTTATACCATCTTCTGGCGCTATAGTAACAATCTCCGCTATTTGGAGTATTTCTGGTTGAAGACTAAAAGCAGAAATTATAGCTTTTTTATTACCACCTACTCCAGCATGCACTTGTCCTTTAATTGTTCCTAAAACAATTATATTTCCCCCTGCATAAACCTCAGCTCCATTATTTATATCACCTATTATAACAATATTTCCATGATACCTTACTAACTGTCCGCCTCTTATTGTTTTCTTTATGAATTTAGTTTTTCCTTCATATACTCCATTAAAAATTTTACTTTCTTTTTGCTCTTCTCGTTTAGCCTCTTCAAACGAGCATTCTTTTATTTGTATTTTTTCAAATAAAACATCTTTTAATCTTAAA
This sequence comes from Clostridium sp., assembly GCF_017888565.1. Taxonomy (GTDB): domain Bacteria; phylum Bacillota; class Clostridia; order Clostridiales; family Clostridiaceae; genus Clostridium. The sequence continues at coordinate 94,547 of NZ_JAGHFX010000018.1, read as the reverse complement.
ATATCATTTTCATTTACATTCTTTAAATTAGCTACAATTTTAAGAGATGCCCCTTTGTAAAATCCTTTCCCTGCTGTTAGCTTATCCATTAACAATTCCAGCATTTCATCAAAGTCATTAAATCTCTCCATATCAATAGTTGCATTGATACCTTCTTTTGTACCTTTTATTTGAATTCTATCGTCATTCATTGGTCACCCTCCACCAATAATTAAAGCTTCAGTAATCATAAATCTTATTACATATCTATAATTATACAATCATATTATATCACTTAACAATAATAATTTACATAATTTATAATAAAATAAAAAAAACCATGCAAAAACATGGTTTTTATTGGTTATTGATTATTTGTACTATTACTATTTGTATTAGTATTTGTGTTTGTTGAGCCATTATCTAGCTTTATACTATCATCTTTATTATCTTTAAGAGGTGATTCTAAAACATATTTTCTAAATGATTCTGATTTAGAAGCATATGAAGGATCAAGCTTTAATAACTCCTCCTTAAAGAAAGCTTCGTATATAGCCTTGTGAATCGTTGCACTTTCACTACCTTTTTTACCATCATAAATAGTAGAGAAAATAGCTATTTGTGGATCATCTAACGGTGCCATACTTATATAGTTACCATATGCTAATCTACCCTGAATAACATATTGTTCATCTGTACTAAAGTCGGCTGTCCCTGTTTTTCCTCCAACCTTAATAGGAAAATTAGCAAAGCTTTGATATGCCATTCCATTACTTGGACTAGTGTTTACTCTATACATACCATCTTTTATAGCCTGCAAATAGTTTTCTGGTATTTCTAACTTATCAACAACCTCAGGTTTATATTCCTTTATAACATCTCCTGTTGGTGATGTTATCTTATCTACAATAGTAACTTTATATCTTGTTCCTCCACTTGCTAAAGTTGCAACATAATTTGCAAGCTGAACTGGAGTAAAGTTATTTATACCTTGCCCAATAGCACTTGATACTATTTGACCCGCTGTTTTCATCTCTGCTGGTTTATTATTTATAGTATAGAATGCAATTGCATCTGAAATAACGCCTGCTTCTTCATCAATATCTACAGTTCTTTTCTTTGATGCTTCTTCAACAGCACTCTTAAATTGAGGAGATATGTCCATTATCTTTTTAATATATGGTAAAATACTTTCTGCAAATTTTGTATTATCTTTTATTTCTTCATCCGTACCAACCTTAGATAATGCATCTTTCATTTGAGATTTAAGCGCAGTTTTAGCTTCTTTTAATTCATCTGAGTCATTTTCATTATCCTCTATATCAAATGGTATAAATGAATATGAATAATAACTGCCAGCCTTTAATGCATCAACTATTTCAAACATTGGAGTATCAAGTATTTGCTTCTTCCAAGAATAAAAGTTATATACTTGACCAAACTCCTCTTGTATTTGAAGTCCTGTTGAAGGATATTTCCATTCTTGTGTACCAGGCTCTGCTCCTAATCCAAACTTCCATGCATATTTTGCTAGAGTATCTAAAGCATTAATATCCCCACCATTTTGCTTATATAACCTATATCCAAGTTCATAAAAATAATAGTTAGATGATACTTGTAAAGCCTTTCTTAAATCAGTTTGCCCATTAGCTACCCTTTCAAAATTTTCACGCACTTCTGGCAACTCTTCATTACTCCATGTACCACTTGTATCATTCATAGACTCATATTCAGTAACTACGCCTTCCATTAATCCAGCTACAGCAGTAAGTGGTTTAAATACTGATCCTGGTGGTAATAAACCTTGAGTTGCATAATTAAAAAAATTCTTTGGATATGAATCTATCTTATCAGTTCTTTTTCCTGTATCTTCATCTATAGGGAATAATTCATCAATATCTCCTGTAGCTCCAGTTCTTTTCATATACTCCTTAGCAAAACTATCTATATCTGGGTCAAAATACTGCTTTGACAAATCTTCTGTTAACATTCCTGGTATTGAAAAAATATTAGGATCATACCCCGGATAACTAACCATTGCAATTATCCTTCCAGTATTAACTTCTATTGCTACAACAGCACCTCTAGTTGCATTTGGAGCAATGCCCTTAATGCGTTCCATAGTATCTTTCATTGCCTGCTCAGCAGCATATTGAACATCTTTATTTATTGTTAAGTGAACATTGTTTCCTGGGTATGAATCTAGTTTAAATAACTCTTCTGTCACTCTTCCTTTTGAGTTAACTTTAACAGTTGTTCCACCCTTAGTTCCCTTTAATTGATTCTCAAAAGCTGATTCTATTCCAGCTACACCTATCAAATCAGTAGATACATCATATCCTCTTAATTCATAATTTGTTTCTTTAGAAGAATCTATAGATGATAAATATCCTAAAGCTCCTGATGCTAAATTGTTATAAGGATAATATCTGATAGGCTCTATACTTACATCTATACCTGCTAAGTCATTTAACTTTTGATATATTATAAATGCGGTATCCTGCTTTATATTAGAAGCAATAGTAACAGCTCTATAGCCTTTAAAACTTTGCATTTTTACAGCATCTTTTATTACTATATAATTTCTTATATCATTAATTGAATATGTTGTTAAAAGCTCATCTAATATTTCCTTTCCAGACATATCATCATAAGCTTCCATCTTGTCATTATATGCATCAACTCTTGCGTTATAATCCTTATCACTTTCTCCATCTTCTTGAACAGGTGCTGGATTTGTAAGTTCTTGCATATCATAAATCTTAACTAATCGATAAAAAGTTTCCTCTGGAGATATCTTTAATAACTCACTATCTACCTTAGCAATTTCTTCATCTGTATAATCTGATTGCTTATCTTTATAAAGCTCTTTTTCTATAGCTTCATTTAACCCTCTATCTCTTTTAAATCTAACTTCTACTATTTTTTTTGTATCTGCATCATCAGTCTTAAAATCAAAATAGAATTTCCCACTACTATCTATCTTAAGCATTAAATCATCTTGAAACTTCTCCCCATTTTCAGATAATATTTTAAATACTTTATCCATAGTTTCATAGAAATTTTCTTTTTCATCATTTGGTTTAGTATATGTTAATGTATATGTTTGAATATTAGTTGCTAAAACATTGCCTTCACTATCATATATCTTTCCTCTTGGTGCTTTTTCTGATATAAACCTCGTAGAACTTATATCTGCCTTTTCTTTATAATCTTCATGTTTATAAACTTGAATATATAATAGTTTTGCCATTATTATAGTAAAAAGTGCTAGCATTATAATATTTAAAACAGTGTATCTTGAAATCTTCTTTTTCTTTTTCGGTTTATTTACTATCATTTAAACCTCCATGACTTTTTCCTATACTCAATATCATAAAGTCTTAAAACAAAATTATATCCTAAAAACATTACCACTGAACTATATAAAGCAGTAAACATTCCTATTTTTATGTCTATAGATCTTTCCATAAACTTAAATATTGTAAACACTGCTAATACCTTCAATACATATAAGAATATAACGGATATTACTGGTATGAGTTTCTTTTGTCTATAAATGTTTTCGCCTATAATTGCAGCTATTAAACATATAAGCATATTTATTAATGAATTTATACCAAAACCACTATAGAAAAATATATCTTGCATTAATCCAGTTATAACCCCAATAAAGACAGCTTCTGACTTTCCATTTATTATAGAATACGCTATTGCAAAAACAAAAAGTAAACTTGGATAAGCTCCTTTTATAGCTAAAAAAGGCATAAGAGAATTATCTAATATTAAAAGTACTAATGAAATTAAAATTAAAATCCATTTCTTCATATATTTACCCCTAATTATCATATTTTACTTCTCTTGTTTCCTTAGGAATAACTACAAAAAGTTCTTCTAGCTTATTAAAGTCAACAAAAGGCTTAACTATAGCTGTTTTCATTACCTTAATTTCATCTGTTTCTACAGATATAACTTCTCCAACTCTAATTTCCTTAGGATATATTTGACCAAGCCCAGACGTAAGAATTACATCGCCTTCTTTTATTTCTGAATCTATTGGTAAATTAGTAACTTTAGTTAAGTTTTGGTTGCTATGAGTTACATATCCTTTTAATATTCCAGTTGTTTCTCTTGTACTATTCACCATTACTGAAACTGCTATATTTTCATTTAGCAAACTTTGAACTATTGCCCAATTAGACCCAGTACTGGTAACCTGTCCAACAAGACCTTTGTTTGAAATTACAATCATATCTTTTTTCAAGCCATCATTTTCGCCTTTATCAATTACATATCCACTTGAAAAACTTTCTCCACTATATCCGATTATTTCACACCCTAAATAATCATAATTATTCTTTGAATTTTTAAAATTCAAAACTTCTCTAAGTCTATCATTTTCTTCTTTAAACTTATCATATTCTAATAATTTGTTTTTTAAATCTATATTTTCTTTAGTTAATTCTTCATTTTCTTCTTTTATTTTTGAAAAATTTAAAAAGAAATCTAATGTACCTTTTATCTTATCATTTATTGAATAAACTACTTTTTGAAGAGGATTAACAGCACTACCTACACCACTGGAAACAAAACCTTTTTCTTCATTATTCATTGTATAAATAATTATGCCTAAAAAGGCAACTGACAGTACTATTATAGTAACTGCCAGTTTATTTTTTAGAAGCTTCATTATTGACCTCTTTGACTCTTACTTAATTCATCAAAGTTATCTAATGCTTTTCCTGCTCCTAAAACAACACAATCAAGTGGTGATTCTGCTATATGAACAGGCATATTTGTTTCGTGGTTAATTAATTGATCTAACCCTCTTAGTAGAGCTCCTCCACCAGCTAACATTATTCCTTTTTCCATTATGTCTGCTGCTAATTCAGGTGGTGTCTTTTCTAAAGTTGTCTTTATTGATTCTATTATTGCATATACAGGTTCTCTTAATGCTTCTCTAATTTGAGTATCTGTAACTGTAACTGTTTTTGGTAGTCCAGTAATCATATCTCTTCCTTTGATTTCCATACTTATTTCTTCTTCGTCAGTATTGTATGCTGAACCTAATTCCATTTTAACTTGTTCTGCTGTTCTTTCTCCAATCATTAAGTTAAATTCTTTCTTAATATATGCAATTATTGCTTGGTCTAATTCATCACCAGCTACTCTTAATGATTTACTAGTTACTATTCCTCCTAACGAAATTATAGCAACTTCTGTTGTACCTCCTCCGATATCAACTATCATACTTCCTGTTGGCTCTCCAACTGGAAGTCCCGCTCCAATAGCTGCTGCCATAGGTTCTTCCATCAATACAACATCTCTTGCGCCTGCAAATTTAGCTGCTTCCTCTATCGCTCTTCTTTCAACTTCTGTTACACCTGATGGATAACAAACTATAATTCTTGGACTAGTAAATGCACTCTTACTAGTTACTTTTTCTATTAATTTTTTTAACATTGTTTGTGCTACGTCAAAATCAGCTATAACACCATCTTTTAATGGTCTAATAGCTACTATATTCCCAGGTGTTCTTCCTATCATAAGCTTAGCTTCAGCACCTACAGCCAAAGGCTTTCTTGTTCCACTATTAATAGCTACAACTGAAGGTTCACTTAAAACTATACCTTTCCCCTTAACAAAAACAAGCGTATTTGCTGTTCCTAAATCTATTCCCATATCCTTATTACTACTGAAAAATCCCATATGAATTCCCCTTTCGCTTAAATTATTCCTTTTTCTTTTAAACTTACAAACTTATCTTTTCCAATTATTAAGTGATCCAATAAATCTATCCCTATTATTTTACTACATTCCTTCAATCTTAATGTAATATTTATATCCTCTTTACTTGGTGTAGGATCTCCTGATGGATGATTATGACAAATAATTATACTCGAACTGCTTTTTTTAAGAGCTTCTTTAAATATTTCTCTCGGATGCACTATAGATGTATTAAGGCTTCCCTTGAAAACATCCTTGATACCTATAATATTATTTTTTGTATCTAACATTATCAACTTCAAAATCTCTTGCTTTAAACTCATCATCTCATTTATTAAAAGCTTTGCTATATCTCTTGGAGAAGATATACTCTTATCAGCTCTTATCAGATTTAATGAATTAAATCTTCTAAAGAGCTCTCCAATAGCTAATATTTGACTTGCTTTTATATTTTTTATTCCTTTTATACTAGTAATTTCACTAATACCTATGTCTAATAAACCATTAAGTCCATCAAACTCTGAAAGTATTCTTGTGCTTAAAGAAATTACATTTTCCCCTCTTGTTCCTGTCCTTAAAATTACAGCAAGAAGCTCTGCATTACTTAGTATTTCAGGCCCGTTTATAAGCAATTTTTCTATAGGTCTTTCTTCTTTTGGCATATCTATAACTTTTATACTATTATTCATATAAATACTCCTCAAAATAATAATAATTTTATTAATAAATATACCCTAAATCCCTATTATTTAACCTTCTTAATCATTTTATTCAAAAGATTTAACGGTAATCCTACTACGTTATAATAACACCCATTAATACCTTCTATGAACACTCCACCATACCCTTGTATTCCATAAGCTCCTGCTTTATCAAGCGGTTCTTCAGTCTTTATGTAACTTTTTATCTCCTCTTCGGTTAAATTAGAAAATTTAACTTCAGTATAAAGAGATTCTTGTTCAATTTTATTATTGTACATGTTTATCACTACTAATCCAGAATAAACTCTATGAGTTCTTCCACTAAGTTGTTTTAACATGCTGTATGCATCTTCTTCATTATTAGGTTTTCCTAAGATTTTATCATCTAAAACTACTACTGTATCTCCTGCAATTATTATAGCTTCTTCTTTTAGACTCTCTTTAACGCTAAGAGCCTTTCCCTTAGCTAAATCAATTACGTATTCATCTACATTCCCGTTAAATAAAATCTTATGTTCATCGAAGTCACTTACTATTATGTTAAATTCATCTACTATTCTATGTAATAGTTCCTGTCGTCTTTCTGAGCCTGACGCTAAAACATAATTCAAACCTATCACATCCTATTTTTACACATATTTTATAGTATTGACAAAACGGTATGGTTTAATCATTTAAGTCTTAAAATACTTAAATTAGCAATGCAAAGATATAAAGACAAAGCCATTTTCCCCTATCTTATATCTTATATAGTGTATCATTATATAAGTTTCCAAACAAGTAGCTTTGTCTTTCTTTATTTAATTTTTATTTATTTGTAATAGTTTTGTTATTTTTATCCATATGGCATTTTTTATTTTTGCCATTTTACTAAAATAGAATAGATATACTCTAATTCTGATACTATATTTTCCTTATTAATTGTTTCTGGTAATGTCTCTATATGTGCCTTATATTCCTTAAGAACTTCTACTCCATCCCCCTCATTAACTTCATTTAATTCTTTTGTCCAATTTTTAAAATCGCTAGTATTTATTTCTTTTACTTCATCTTCACTTGCAGTATTTATTATTTGTAGGTATCCTTCTGTTATAGCTCCTATTTGCCCTTGAACTTCATCATTTTTATTTAATGATATACCTATTTTGGCATTTTCAATTGACTTTGCTTTTAATTCTTCTGTTATTTTCGAACTATCTTCTTCTTTGGCTATACCAGCTATGACCTTAAATTTCCCTGTTTCATCTTTAATCATAAAAGAGTTAAATTCGTTTTCTATTTTTGCTAACACCTGTTTTGCATTATCCTCTTTTGAAAAATAACCACATTGTATAAATGCAAATTTTTGTTCTTGAACTTGCTGTCCATTATTTTCAGTACTATTATTTGCATTTACTACTGGTTCTTGTGTTATTCCATTCCCTTTATTAATATCAGGAATAATCTTAAGTAATACCCAAGCTCCAATTAAGCCTATAATTACAGCTGCAAGTGTTGTCATAGCCAAGGACGTCAAAAACTTAGCTCCCTCATTTTTCTTTTTGTAATGATATTTTGTGTACTTCATTTTATCATCCCCCTCTTTTTATATTAAATATATATTCAATTAGATTTAATAATATTCATTATGTAACTTATTTTTTTTATTTTTATAAATTGCAAAGCAATTTATAAGTGAAAAGTTAAGAGTTAAATATAAATAGCTAGACTATTATTTTATAGTCTAGCTATTTATATTTAATCGTTTATTTAATTATTCATAAATTTATTTTAATTCTTTTAGTACTTCTAATAAGTACTCCCAAACATTTTTTACTGATGTTATACTCATATGTTCTTGTGGTGTATGAACATCATAAAGATCTGGTCCAAAGCTAATCATATCTAGCTTTCCTAATTTTTCATTAAATAACCCACATTCTACTCCAGCATGTATTGCAACTATTTTTGCATCTTTTCCATACATTCTCTTATAGACATCTTGGCAAATTCCCCTTACCTTTGATTCACTATCATATTGCCACTCTGGATATCCTGCAGTTGTTTCAAAATCAGCTCCAATAAGTTCTGCTATAGTTTTACTTCTTAAAACTATTTCATCTTTTAATGATGCAACTGAACTTCTTATAGCACTATCAAATTCTACTTTATTACCTTCAGTAGTAACAACCCCTAAGTTAGTTGAACTTTCTACTAAATCTTTTATTTCTACACTATTTGTGTTTATTCCATTAGGTATTAAGTATAATAGGTTTACAGCTTTTTCAGTAGATTCTTTTGTAAATACTTTTTCTATATTTTCTGTATTTTCTAAAATACTAATTTTAACACCAGGATCTTGTGTTTTTAATTCATTTAATAAAACTTTATTCCAATTATTTATTAATTCTTTAACTTTTGCTACATCTTCTGATTTTAATGCTATTATTGCATCTGATTCTCTTGGTATAGCATTATTTTTAGATCCACCATTTACTGAAACTAATTTATAATCTAAAGATAATAAAGACTTTAAAATTCTACCTATTATCTTATTAGAATTTCCTCTTTCTTTATTTATTTCCATTCCAGAATGGCCACCTTTTAATCCTCTTACTGCAATGTTTAAGAAGTTATTATAATCACCAGCATCCTCTAAAGTAACATTTAATGTATGTTTGCTTCTTATTCCCCCTGCGCAACTTACTAATAAATGACCTTCCTCTTCATTATCTAAGTTTAATAATATTTTCCCATTTATATGCTCTTTTGAAATTGCCATAGCACCTGACATACCTGTTTCTTCATCTGTTGTTATTAAAACTTCTATTGGCGGATGTGGTATATCTGTTGAGTCAAGAATTGCTAATGCATATGCAACTGCAATACCGTTATCTGCTCCTAAAGTAGTATCAGTTGCATAAACCATATCATCTACTACTCTTAATTTTAATGGATCCTTTTGAAAATCATGGTCTGTTCCCTTATTTTTTTCACAAACCATATCCATATGACCTTGAAGTATCACCGTTTCAGAATTTTCATATCCCTTTGTCCCTGGTTTCTTTATAATAACATTTAATGCTTCATCTTGTATTACTTCTAAATTTAATTTCTTTGCAACATTAACTAAATAATCACTTATATCCTTTTCATTTCCTGATCCTCTAGGTATTTGTGATATTTCTTCGAAGTATTTAAAAACGCTCTTTGGCTCTAAATTTTGTAAAATATTCATGTTTTTTTCTCCCTTCCTAGTAAATTATGTTAGAATTAATATATAGTTTTAAGTATATCATAGTATATATAATACTTAAATTCTATTTTTTTATTATAATTATTCGAAATATTCTTAATATTATGTTTGCTAATTAAAATGTGAGGTGATTTTTATGCAAAAAACAAAAATGATTTTTACAATTGGACCTGCAAGTGATAACGAAGAAACTCTAAAAAAATTTATCGAAATAGGAATGAGTGCTGCCAGATTAAATTTTTCTCATGGAACTCATGAAACACATAAAGAAAAAATGAATCTTATAAAAAAAGTAAGAGAAGACTTAAATGCCCCTACTGCTATTATCCTAGATATTAAAGGACCTAAAATTAGAACACATAATTTTATAAATGACGGAGTTGACCTTAAAGAAGGCCAAGACTTTACTTTTATTTGCGGTGATGAAATACTTGGTGATACTGAAAAATGTTCTATATCTTATACAGATTTATATAAAGATGTTAAAGTCGGCGGTGAAATATTAGTTGATGATGGCTTGTTAAGATTTAGAATAGATGATGTAGTCGGAAATAAAATTAATTGCACCGTAACAGTAGGTGGAACTATTAAAAATCATAAAGGTGTTAATGTTCCAAATGTAAAAATAAATCTACCATCAATAACTGAAAAAGATAAGGAAGATTTAGTTTTTGGATGTGAAAATAAGGTTGATTTTGTTGCAGCTTCATTTATTAGAAAATCCTCTGATATAGAAGATGTAAGAAATGTATTAAAATCTCATGGTGGTGACTATATACAAATTATTGCTAAAATAGAAAATCAAGAAGGTGTTGATAACATAGATTCCATTATAGAAGCAGCAGATGCAATAATGGTTGCTAGAGGTGATATGGGAGTTGAAATTCCTATTGAAAAAGTTCCTATTATTCAAAAAAACATAATCAGAAAATGTAACGAAGCTGGAAAAATAGTTATAACTGCTACTCAAATGTTAGACTCAATGATTAGAAACTCTCTTCCAACTAGAGCTGAAGCTTGTGATATATGCAACGCAATCTTTGATGGAACTGATGCAATCATGTTAAGCGGTGAAAGTGCAAGTGGAAATTATCCTATAGAAGCTGCTGAAACAATGTCTAGAATTGCAATAGAAACAGAAGACAACTTAGACTATAACTACTTAAATAAAAGATTAAAAGAACCTTCATTAACATCATTCTCTGAAGCAATTAGCTATTCTGCTTGTAGAAGTTCAAACCTTTTACATTCAAAGGCAGTTGTTGCTGCTACAAATAGCGGTGCAACAGCTAAACTTATATCAAAATATAGACCTAAATGCCCAATTATTGCTATAACTCCTTATGATGAAGTTAGAAGAGGCTTAAATCTTAATTTCGGTATTTTCCCTACTAAATGTGACGTATTTACTACTACTGATGAAATATTAAGTGAAGCTAAAAAAGTGGCTACTAACTTATCTATTGCTGAAAAAGGTGATGATATAATAGTTGCAGCAGGAATGCCAAGTGCTACTACCGGTGGAACAAATATGCTTAAGATAGAGAAAGTTTAGTATAATTTTGCTTGTTTATTCAACTAGCCAAGTTAACACATTATTATACATCAAACTTATAAGTTAATAAAAAATTCAGCTTAAGCTGAATTTTTTATTAATATCTATTTTTAAAATTATAGAATGCTCCTAAAATTCCTGCATCATTCTTATGTTTTGCAAATTCCAGCCTTGTTTTTTTAGCAATGCTTGGCAAAAGATATTTTTTTAGTGCTTTCTCAATTTTAGGTTTTAGATATGTATCTTGAGCCATAATTCCCCCACCTAGCACAACTACTTGTGGATTAATTACATAACACAAATTAGCAATTCCAATTCCAATTATCTCTATCATCTCATCAATAGCTTCTATGCATATGGCATCATCTTTTTTAGCTTCTTCAAAAATATGATATCCATCCCATATTTCTATTGAACTCTGTTTTCTCTCTGCAACTTTTTTTGCTAAAATACTAGTTGCTCCCAATGTTTGAAAATCACTATCAAACATCTTCATATATCCTATCTCACACGCACTATTACTAAAACCGTGAAATACTTTTTCGTCAATAAGTATACATCCTCCAATTCCAGTACCTATAGTAAGACATAATGTTACTTTACTATCAACAGCTGCTCCTGAAATTCTCTCTGCTAATCCAGCACAGTTAACATCATTTTCAACTTCACAAGGTATCAAAAACTTTCTTTCTAACTCTTCTTTAAATTTTGTTCCTGTGTACTTAGGAATTAAAGGAGATGAATAAAAAATCTCTCCTTTTTCAGTGTCAACCATTCCAGCTGTTGAAATGCAAATTCCTACTATTTTATATTCTTCTAAATAGTTTTCTACAATTTTAAAGACTTTATTTAGAATCTCAGGGCCACCCTTCTCTGCCTCTGTATCTATATTATCCTTTATTAATATTGTTCCATCCTCAGCAATGACTCCGTATTTTATTGCAGTTCCTCCAATATCAATACTTACATAATTCTTCACAAATTCACCTCTTTTAAGACTTTAAATTTAGCAATATTTTTTAATAGCTGTTTTAATCATAAGAGCAGCTTCTTTTACAGTTGAAATATCTTCATAACTCAATGCTACTAGTGGTTCTCTTACACTTCCTATATCTAAATTCTCATTTATACGAAGAATCTCCTTTATTACTCCATACATGTTTCCATAGCAGGAACACATTTTATAGATAATTTCATTAATATCATACTGAAGTTTTCTAGCTTCTTCTATTTTATTTCCAATTATAAGGTCATTAAGTTTCAGGAACAATTCTGGCATAACACCATATGTACCACCAATGCCTCCTTCTGCACCAATAGCACGTCCACTAATAAATTGTTCATCTGGACCATTAAACACAATATAATCATCTCCACCAGCTGCACAGAACATCTGAATATCCTGTACTGGCATAGAGGAATTTTTCACACCAATTACTCTAGGATTCTTACGCATCTCTGAATAAAGACCCTGTGTTAAAGCAACACCTGCAAGCTGTGGAATATTATATATTATAAAATCTATATTTGGCGCTGCATTACTCATAGCATTCCAATAAGCTGCAATTGCATACTCAGGAAGTTTAAAATATATTGGAGGAATTGCTGCAATTGCATCTACACCTAAACTTTCTGCATGTTTTGCAAGCTCTACACTATCTTTTGTATTATTACATGCAACATGAGCAATCACGGTAAGTTTTCCCTTTCCAACTGCCATTACATTTTCAAGAATAAGCTTTCTCTCTTCTACACTTAGATAAATACATTCTCCAGAAGATCCATTTACATAAATACCTTTAACACCTTTTTTTATGTTAAATTCAGTAAGCTCCCTCACTCTTTTGGGACTTATTTCTCCATTCTCATCATAGCATGCATAAAATGCAGGAATTACTCCTCTATACTTATTTAAATCTCTCATAATAATCTCCTTTCGCCACACAAGGCTAATTTATTTATTATATCGTAACTCATCTACAAATGCTTTCGTAATAAGCTGAGGTCTTGTTATAATAGAGCCAACTACAACACTATAGCATCCTAATTCAATTACACGTTTAACTTTTTGCGGTGTATTTATATTACCTTCTGCTATTACTGGATGTTTTGCTTTTGAAAGAATCTCTCTAATAATCTCAAAATCATTATTTTCGATTTTAAGATTTACACTCTGTTCTGTATAACCAACCATTGTTGTCCCGATAAAATCAAATCCTAGTTCATCTGCATGAAGAGCTTCTTCTACAGTAGAACAGTCTGCCATAAAAAGTTGATCTGGATATTTCTTCTTTACTTCTTTAAAGAATTCATCTAATGTCTTTCTCTCTGGTCTCAATTCACAAGTAGCATCCAGTGCTATAATATCTGGCTTTACTTCCATCAATTTATCAATCTCATTCATAGTTGGCGTAATATAAACTTTAGAATCATCATAATCTCTTTTTATAATTCCAATAATGGGAAGATCCACTTGTGACTGTATCTCAGCAATATCCTCTTTTGTATTTGCACGAATTCCAGCTGCACCACCTTCTTTGGCTGCAAGTGCCATTCTTCCCATTATAAATGAGGAATGAAGTGGTTCATTGGGCAATGCTTGACATGAGACTATTAATTTGCCTTTTAAACTATTAACTTTATTATTCATAATACTTTCCTTTCTGTATAACATTATTTCAAATTCATTTCTTGAAGACCTTCATAATTTTCATATTTTTTAAATATTTTATAGAAAATAAATGACTGAATTAGCGCTAAGCCAGAAAATCCACATATAATTAATATTGTAAAAAGTAAAAACATAGATACTCCAGAATAAAATAGCATCAACATAAAAGGAACATTAAGAAGCATAAATAGTATAGTCCATTTAAAATTAACAATACTAATTACAAATGAATTCTTAAATACTTCTTTTGTTGTATTTTCAAATCTAGATAAAATCGGAAATGCATATAAAAATATAATATATCCCCAAATTGCTACTATATAACATAGCACTTGTAATACTTTCAATCTATCATTCCCAGTTATTCCTATAATTCTTAAATCTATTATAATAAAGAGTGTTATTATAATTGCTATCATTCCAATCGTTGTTCCTTGCCTGAAATTTTGCTTAAATGATTTTAAAAATCCTCTTATAATATGCGATTCTTCATTTATTACCATTTTTAATGTTATTGAATACATAGCAGTCAACGATGTTCCTATTGTCACAACAGGAATGCAGCATATAATGAACAAAAGATTCAATACCACCATATCTAATATTCTTGAAAAAAAGCGCATAATTCCATTATCTAGATTAAATATTTTACTTGATAAATACCCTCTATTTCCTGACATATTCTTCTCCTATCAATTATTTTAACTACTAATTCACAGCTACTTTTACTACACATTTTTTAAGATAAATATTCTCTCCTGTAGCAATTCCTGGCTTATGAGGTTCATCTGGCATGCAAATAATAAATCTTTCTTTTCCTAAACTACACATTGTAGATTCAATGCAATTAACTAATTCTAAATCTATTTCTTCTCTATATGCCTCAATGACATTTTCTATTTTTAAGCCAATTTTAATATTTTCTGTTCCTTCTATGTCAATTTGAATATCCATATATTTTTTATGTATTTCAAATTTTGTTTCATCTTCTTCTCTAGCTTCAGCTTCCATTACATTCAAAAACACTTTATCTTCTGCTATTCCTGTACATCAAATTGGAAACTATTTCAAATCTGTTGTTTCTAAAAAACTAATTGCTTTATCTAACCATATAAATTGTCCTCTATACTTACCAATATTTTTTATACCATCATATATCATCTGAATATCTCCTTTTACTATCAGATAAAAATTTAAAATGGAACTACCTTTCACATACCTGCTAATTAAAGGTCATTGTGTTTCGATAGTTCCATTTATATAAATTAACCTTTTATAGCGCCCATTGTAATACCTTGTGTAAATGATTTTTGGAACATTAGAAATACAGCAACTATTGGAATTGCTGATAAGGCTGCACCTGCCATTATCAATCCATAGTTTGTTGCCATTTCAGCTTGCATAGTTGCTACACCAAGTGAAACTGTAAGTTTATTTCTTGATGAAAGCATTACTAATTGCATAAAGTAATCATTCCATGTATTAATAAATGTAAATATTGCTAATGCTGCAAATCCAGGTTTTATAATTGGAAATGCAATATTTATAAATGTCCTAAATTCACCACAACCATCAATCTTTGCTGACTCTAATAATTCACCAGGAATATTTTCACTAAATTGTTTCATTAAAAATACTCCAAAAGGCCATCCAATCAATGGAAGAATTACAGCTGCTAATGTATCATGCATCCCTAAAAAATTTACAATTCTCACCAAAGGAACTAATACAACTTGCTTTGGTAATGCCATTGCTGCAATAAAAGCAGAAAACAAAAGTTTTTGACCATAAAATCTCTTCTTAGCCAAAACATATCCCGCAAGTGAAGATGTTATGCACACTAAAATCATTGTAACTAATGAAATGAAAATACTGTTAAACAACCATTTTCCTGCTGGATTTTGAATAAGTAATTGTTTAAAGTTCTCCAATGTTGGAGCTGTTGGCCACCATTGTGGTGGAATTTTAATCGTATCAGGCTGAGCCTTAAACGCACCGGTCATAATCCAATAGAAAGGAAATACAAAAATAATAGTTAAGATACTCAAAAGTATTATTGTTATTACCCCAAAAGGTGTGATTTTTTTCTTCATTATGCTCTCTCCCTCCTAATATTCTACATCATTACCTAGAATTTTGAATTGTGCAAAGCTTATAAGACCAATTAATACAGCTAAGAATACTCCCATTGTATTAGCGTATCCATACTCGGAAAGTTTAAATGCTTTCTCATATAGATAGTACATAATTGTACTAGTAGAATAGTTTGGCCCACCCGATGTTAATAACTGAATTAAAGCAAAGCATTGGAATGAGTTAATTGTTGTTATAACTACTATATAAAGTGTTGTAGGTAATAGGCTTGGCCATTTTATTTTCCAGAATACTTGGAACTCATTGGCTCCATCTACACGAGCTGCCTCTACTAACGACTTATCTATATTTCCTAATGATGCTATATAAAGTATAATTGGCTGTCCAACTGATGTAGTAAGTAATATAACTATAATTGCAATTAATGCATATCTTTTATCGCCCAACCAGCTAATATTCTGGTCAATAATATTTCCTGTTTTTAAAATATAATTTAATATACCTGATAAAGGATCATAGATCCATTTCCATACAACCGTAACAGCCACACTCCCTGTAACAACAGGTAAGAAAAATACACAACGAAAAAAAGAACGAGTAAATGCACTTTTTTCATATGTTTGTGAAGCTACAAATAAAGAGAAGATTACTACAATCGGAACGGATCCTATTACAATTATTAGAGTATTTATTAATGATTTAATAAATACTTTATCATTAAACATATTTATGTAATTATCTATTCCAACAAATATAAAATCAGTCATTGTATAATTAAAGAAACTTGTAACAAATCCCATAATCATAGGAGTCAAAACAAATATTACAAAGAATATTAATACAGGAGCAAGAAAAAAGTATGACACAATAGTCTCTCTCATCTTTAATTTGCTTGAAACTTTCATATTTTCCCTCCAATCACTTATCTAAAAAGTAATATTTTTAAAATATCTTCTTGCACATTAAAATAATGTACAAGAAGATATTATTTTAATACACTTATTTTTTTATTGTTTCATTTGCTTTATTAGTAAAATCATCTAAAGCTGCTTTTGGTTCTGCTTCTCCATTTGATACTGCCTGAAGCATTGGGAACCATAGAGTTCTCATTTTAGCAAATCCATCAATTGTATTGTAGTAAGTAGAATAATATTCTGTCCACGAACCAATTTCTTTCATTCTTTCATCACTATATATTTCACCAAAAGATTTACGAACTGGGAATGCACCTGTTCTTTCAACGTTCTTTGGACCCCATTCTTTGTTATCACAAATAAATTGGATGAATTTTTTAGAGGCAGCTATTTTAGCTTCATCACCATTATTAAATACACTGAATCCATTTACTAAGTATTCTAATTCTGGTTTTCCATCTTCTGATGGAAATGTTACTTCTAAGTAATCAACTTTACTTGCTTCTAATAATTTAGCTTGTGTGCCTGGTTGAGCTGATGACCATAAAAGCGTAAATGCAGTTTGTCCATTTGCAAAGTTTTGAATATCAGCAGAACCATCATATTGAGAGCCATTCATTAATGAACCGTTTTCTATTAACCTCTTAATTAATTCCATTGATTTAACTGAATTAGCATCATTTGTAGTATACTCCGTAAGTGAATCATTTGTTATGCTAGTGCTATATAAGTTTGTGAAGAAAGCACGTGTACCTTGGTCTCCACCTTGTCCATTACTGAATAATGATCCTGGATTATATCCCTTAGCTTTTAAGGCTTCCAAAACCTTTACAAAGTCATCAGTTGTCCATCCTTCTTTTACTAAATCAAGAACTCCTGCTTCTTTTAACATTTCTTTGTTAAATGCCATGTAGAAGGGACCAGAACTTATTGGATACATATAAGCAGTATCTCCTGCTTTACAAGCTTGTAATAATGCATCATTGTTTACATCATTTACAAATTCATCTGTAAACATATCATTTAATTCTACTAATTTACCAGCTTTTCCATAAGTAATTATACGTCCTGGTGCGTCAAATAAAACATCTGCTATTGTACCCGCTTCAATTGCTGTTGTAATTTTTTCAGGCCCTGAAGTAAAGTCTATTGTTTCTAATTTTACAGTTATGTCTGGATTTTCTGACTCAAATGCATCGATTATTTTTTGTTCCCATGTTCCTACTGCATCACTTGCATTTTCTTGAGTAAATGTTGGAAACGCCCACCATGTTATTTGAGTTTTTCCACTGTCATTACTGTTTGAGCCATCACTGGATTTTTCTCCACACGCTATAAGTGAAACAGACATCACTCCAGCAAGTAGAGTAGCTAATAATTTCTTTTTCATTAATATACCCTCCCATAATAAAATTTATTTAAATTTTAATAGATTATCATACCCTTAATCTCACATTCCCTTTTAAACCATATTAAAGTCACAATATTACTTTTAATAACTTCTACTAATTTTTCATATCAATTAGTTAAATATAAAATTGTATTTTTAAATTATACAAGCGAAAATTATTTGTAAACATTTTCTAAAGAGAATATATCATGTTTGAAAATTTTTTTCAACATTTTTCCATAAAAAAAAATTTTTTTTATTATTTGTTTGTTTTTTCCAAAATATATGCTATTATCATATTATTATTTATATATATATCTAAAGGAGGATAAAAATATGGTAACTATGAAAAAAACTATTTTATGCTTTGGTGATTCTAATACTCATGGATATAACTCTTCAAATAACGGTCGTTTTACAGAAGACGAACGATGGACATGTCTTTTATCTAAATATCTTGGAGATAATTATTCTGTAAAAGAAGAAGGACTTAGTGGAAGAACAACTGTCTTTAGCGATCCACTTTTTGAAGGTCTAGATGGAATTTCATATATTTCTCCAAGCTTATTGACACATGAGCCTATTGATTTATTAATAATTATGCTTGGAACAAATGATACTAAGGAACGATTCTCTGCTACGTCTCAAAACATTTCAAGAGGCTTAGAGCGCCTTACTCAAAAGGCAATCTCAACTACTGGGGTATGGAAAAGCAATCCTAATATCCTATTAATTGCACCACTTCCAATTGAAATTGGTTATGAAAACACTTCTGTTTCAGGTGAAATGGGAAAAGGATGTGCAGAAAAATCCAAAGCACTTGCTTCTCTGTACAAAGAAGTTGCAGAGAGAAATAAGTGCCATTTTTTAGATTCATCTTCTATCAAAGGTATGACTATGTATCCCTATGATTATATACATTTCAGTAAGGAAAGCCATCAGTTACTTGCATATAAACTTTCTAAGATTATTCCTGATATTTGTTAATTTCAATTTTTTAAATAACTTGTGAACATAAGAGTTAAAACTTATATTTACTTTTTAACATCTATATTTTATCCTCTTAATTTGTGAATAAAAAAAGAAACTCAGTTAAAACTAAGTTTCAGCTCACTTAAAAACCTATATTCAAAATCATAATATTTACTATTATTAACTTTTATTATATAACTAAAGGAACTTAATAATAAATAAGTTCCTCTCAATAAATTTATATTTATTTTTAAATATTAAAATAATCCTTTAAATAACTCTCCCAATGATACACCTTCATCATTATCATTATATTGTAAATATTCCTTAGATTTTTCCTCAGCATCTTTTATAGTTAATGATATTCTCTTATTTAATTTATCAACATCTAAAACTTTAACTTTTACATTTTGTCCTAATGTTAATACATCTGATGGCTTAGCTATATTTTCATCTGTTATTTCATTTATATGAACTAGACCTTCTACTCCAGGGAATAGTTCCACAAATGCTCCAAAGTTAAGGAATTTAACTACCTTACCTTCTAAAAGATCTCCAATTTTTAAGTTTGATACATTTGTTTCCCATGGATCTTTATCTATATCTTTTAATATTAATGATACTCTTTCATTTTTAGTATCTACTTCCCCAATAAATACTTCAACTTTATCTCCTACATTTACTACATCTTCTGCTCTGTGTACTCTTCCCCAAGATAAATCATTTAAGTGAATTAAACCAGTTATTCCTCCAATATCAACTATTGCTCCAGCTTTAATTAGCTTTTTAACTACACCAGTTCTTTTTTCTCCTGACTTAACTAATTTCCATAACTCTTTTCTCTTATTTTCATATATAACATCTTCTAATATTCTTCTTGATGCAACTATCTTTCTTGATCTAAAATCTAACTCTATAATTCTAACTTCTAATTCTTTTCCTACTAATGTACTTAATTCTATTCTTTCTCTTGAAGCTAGTGATGCTGGTATAAATACTCTTATATTACCATAATAAGCAACCAAGCCGCCCTTAACTTCTTCTTTAACATATACAGTTATATTTTCTTCATTTTTAAAAGCTTTTTCAATTTCTTCTTTTTCAGTTATTTCTAAAGCCTTTGTTCTTGAAAGCTTAACATATCCTTCTCCATCGTTAGGTGATAAAACATATACTTTTATTTTATCTCCTTTACTTACAACTTCCCTAGGATCTTTATCTGTACTAGTTAAATCTTCTTTTGAAATCATTCCATCGAATGCATAATTGATATTTACCATAACTTCTTTATCATTTACATCAATTATTTCTCCATCTAATATGTCACCTGTTCTTATTCTTTTAACATCGAAGTCTTTTAATAAATCTCCCATAGTTTCTTCTAAATTTTGATTTGTCATGTATTTCACTCCTTAAAAATGTTGTATTATAAATTAATTTTAGAATAATATGATATTGATTACAAGACTTTAAGTTTATTAATATCTTTATAATCTTAAATATATTTATTTAACCTACTAATATACTATACAATATTATATTTAAATATAAATAGCCATATAAAAATTTTTATATCACTAAATTATTTACTATATTTGCCCTCATAAAATAAATATGTAATTACTCTTAAACTTATATAAGTTATTTATATATGCTATAATTAAATATATTATAATAAAATCTTAGCTTATTTTTCAAAAGGTTAATTATTAACTCTTAAAATGATATAGTTTAATATTAAATGTTAGTATTATTACGATATAGCGAGATGCATTTAGATTTTTAATACTTCTCTTAATTTTTGCTACTATTTACCTTTAAATCAGCTTTGAAAAATTATTATTTTTACTATACTATGTAAATACAATCTTTTTCTTGGAGGTGAAATTTATAAAAAAGAATAATAAAAAACTAATTTTCACGCTACTTTTAACTTTTGTTTTTCTTACTTCTAGTTTCCTTATTGATACAATATCTGTATTTGATAATATTACTCATGGAGAAATAACTGTTTCTGCAAAACCTAAAAGCTCTAGAAGCTTTAAATCTAGTTCCAGCTTTAAATCAAGTACTAAATCTAGTTCTAGTAGCTTTAAATCCAGTGGTGGTAAATCAAATGTTTCTAAATCAACTAGTGGTTTTAAAAGCAGCTCATTTAGTAATAGCTCAAAGAGCTCCAATAGTTCTAAATCTAGTAATAGTAGCAGTAATAGTAAATCAAGTACATCAAGTTCCGACTCAAAATCCACCTCAACTTCATCTAGTGGATATAAAAGTGGTTCCTTTAGCAATGTAGATAAGGGTAAATCTGGAACTTCTAAAAACTTTTCATCTGGATCATTTAGTACAACTACAGAAGATGAAAAGAAAAATTCAAATAGTTCGACAAGTGAAAACAAAAGCACCCAAGATAAAGATAATAGGAATACAACAACTAGTTATGATAAAGGATTTTCTTTTGGAGAAATAGCTTATGGCCTTTCTGCTATGAGAAACTTTGGTTTTAGTAGAGGGGGAAGCGGAATCTCATTTGGTTCTATATTCACACTTGCTATTATCTTCATAATTATAGTTATTGTAATACGAATTTATTTAAAGAATAGAAAATATTAATTTCAGGAGGCCAAATTATGGGTATTTTTACAAGAATGTCAAATATGTTAAAATCAAAGGTAAATTCAACTTTAGATGAAATGGAAAATCCAATAGAGTTATTAGATCAAAAAATTAGAGATATGGAAAAGCAGCTTAACACAGCTAAATTAAACTCTGCACAAATTATAGGAAATGCACATGAAATTAAAAAGAAAATGGCATCTGCTGAGTTAGAAGTTAAGGATTTTGAAGATAAGATTAAATTAGCTTTATCTAAAAACAATGAAGATTTAGCTAAAAGAGCTTTATCTAAAAAGCTTGAATCTGAAAAGAAATATACAAGTTTAAAATCTAGTTATGAAACTGCAAGAGCACAAGCAGACGCTATAAAAAAGAATTTAGCTGCTTTAGAATCAGAAATTGAAAAAACAAGAAATTATAGAGATGAAGCTGCTGCAAGATATAGTAATGCAAAGGCTACTCAAAAGGTTAATGAAGTTCTTGCTAATGTTCAAACAAAATCAAATTCAATTGAAATAGATAGTATTGAAAGAAAAATTCAAAAGCATGAATCACTAGCAAACGGTTTAGGTGAACTTAGAGATGTTGATACATTTGATAGTGAATTTGAAGCTTTAGATACTGTTGATCTTGATTTAGAACTTGAAAAATACAAGAATGCAAATTAGGTGATTAAATGTCCAGTACTATTGATTTTATAAATGAGGAAAAGGCTACCGTTGGTAAAACATATACTGATATAACTTATGCTATAAGTGAAGTTAGTCCTTTTCTTGATGAAAGCATCTTAAAAAAGAGAAAGTATTATTCTAAACTTTCTATATTAAAAGAATATATGGATATGTTAAATGATGCAGAATACTCTAATAAAAATAAAAAATTCAGTTTTTTCAAGAAAGATAATAGTAAAGCAAAATTAACTGACTATAAACAAAATAACTTAGCTGTATTTAATCAATTTGAAAATTGTTCTAGATGTGCATGTTTAAATTGCATAAAAGAATGTCAATTTCAAAGTTGTAGTGGATGTAGATCTAATTCATATATAAAGACCTGCGATAAATCTAAATTAAATGTTCGCTTTCATAAAGACTTTATTTTAGATTTAACTAATAACAATACTGGTAAAGCTAGTAGATATAAGGTTCTTGCTACTATAGAAAATTGTGAGTATGATAGATTGTATATAGCACTAGAAAACCTTAGTGATTCTAGCGATAAATTTATTCTTTATTATTATCCTGGAATCTCATCTGATGAGTTTGGTGAAATAACTGATGAAGAAGAATTTAATTTAGTTGTTGAAACTTATGAACAAGCTTAAATTCAATTATTATTTCTTAGAGAAAAAAAGTTTTGTGTAGTTAAATATTTTCTCAATATATAACAAGGGGGATCGCGTTTCGCGACCCCCTTTGTTCTCATATAATTTACTTATTCTAACAATCATATACTATTAAAATATGCAACATATAAATCTTTTTAATCTATTATTACAAAATTTAAAATTAACCTACTAAAGCACTTCTCTAACTATTACATTTTTACTATTCTCTAGTAAAAACTAATTCCTTTTCAGTAGACATTTCTTCATTAAATTCATATCCATCTAAATTAAATTTTTTGACATCCTCTATATCCTCTATCTCATTTTGAATTATATATCTAGACATCATACCTCTAGCTCTTTTAGCATTTAAGGAAATTATTTTATACTTATCACCTCTAAATTCCTTAAATGTTATTGTAATCACATTGACTTCTTCTCTATTATCCAATCCTTCAATAGATTTAAAATACTCCTTAGATGCTAGATTAATTATAGTCTTATTTTTATGATTCTTTATTTCATCTAATATACTTTCTTCTAAAGTTTCATCCCAAAACTCATATAAATCTTTTAAATCATTAACTGGTAACTTTATTCCCATTTCTAACCTATATTCATTTATTCCATCGAATGGTCTTAAAACTCCATAAAGACCAGATAAAATCCTTAAGTGATCATTTGCATAAAAAAGCTCAGAGTGAGATAAACTACCAACGTCCATCCCCCTATAAGCATCACCTCTAAAAGCTAATAATGCTTGTTTAGAAGTTTCTAGATTAGTTGTCCACTTCTCAATCCTATCTTTATTTAATGTTGCTAATTTAGTACTTATCTTCATAAGCTTTTCTAAAGAGTAACTATCATATTTAGTTAACTCATTCATAATTTCCTGCGACTTTTCTAAAAACCTCGGCTTACTCATTGGTAAGTTATTATCTATTTCTTCAAAATCTAAAGTTTTTGCAGGAGAAATAACTATTATCATAACCAATCCTCCTATATATTCTGATTATACTATTTTCTTTTTTCTCATTTCACCATAACAA
This sequence comes from Clostridium sp., assembly GCF_017888565.1. Classification (GTDB taxonomy): domain Bacteria; phylum Bacillota; class Clostridia; order Clostridiales; family Clostridiaceae; genus Clostridium. The sequence goes on along the minus strand of NZ_JAGHFX010000018.1, from coordinate 70,317 downwards.
TAATTAATTATATCACTTCTTTTTATTATACCAATAAATATTCCTTCATCGTCTACTACTGGTACAAAATTTTGATTTGTAGCAAGTGAAATTAAGCTTTCTACATCTGCATTTATTGAAACACTTTTATGCTTTCTTTTTCTTGGAATATCTATAATTCTAACATTTTCAGTATTTTTAAAATTTAAATCAGGGGTATTTTTAAGCTTCCATAGCAAATCACCCTCTGTTAATGTTCCAACATATTTTCCTTCTTTATCTATTAAGGGAATAGCTGTATATCCATGATGTTCCATTCTCTCTATAACTTGTCTCATGGTTGCATCTAAATATTCATATATAACCTCATTTTTAGGTGTTAAAAAAAATGCTATATTCATATTTTATCAATCTCCCATACTTATAATTTAAAACTAAGCCACATATACATTTTATCATAATTATAATGTAATTGTTTTAAAATTATAATTATTTAATATTTTATTAATTTATCACCTAGTTTTTTTTATTTTATAACTATAATTCATATATTCTATTTCATCAACAATAGTAGAAATTTCTTTATATACCTCTTCCCCACTAAATGTCTTTTTTACTATTACTTCATTTAAAATCTTATTATTACACCTAGGACATTTACAAAGAGATACAAATCTCCATTTTATAGGTATAAAATCATACTCAATCTCTAAATGTACATTGCACTTAGGACATTTGTATTTTATTTTATCTAAATCTAATTTATACTCTGATAAGTTTTTTAACTCTACTGCCGGCATATTATAGATATCTTTAATTATATAACTTTTTAATGCTCTTGAATTATATATCCTTTTAAATACTAAAGAAGTATAAATAGCATCGTTTAAAGCATCATGTAATTTATTATTATCTATTCTTATCTTTAATTCTTCCAAGGCATTTTTCAAGCTAAGTGATTTCTTTTTACCTAATATTTTTGTTGAATATTCTTGTAAATCAAGGTAATTTTTAAGCCAATCTAAATTATCATATTTATGATATACTGCATTATTAATTATTTCTATAATGTCATCTTTTGCCCAAGAACAAATAATATCTCCATCTCCTATAATTTTTGATAAATTTTCAATTCCTACCTCGAATGTTACCCCTTTTTCTAAATCCACTTCTTTAATGTTTGTTATTTCTGATATTTTTGGATTTAATACAGGAATAACAGATGGTTTTATATATGTCTTAAACTCTTCAAGCGGCTTCATATAATTATCTAGTTTTATTGCACCTATTTCTATTATTTCATTATCTAAATCTATATTTTGTAAATACGGATAATCTTCAAATATATTTGGATAATACTTATGTATTCCTTCTAGATTGTTAAATTCTAAATCAATTATTATAAACGCCATTTGCATACCTCTCATTAATTATTATTATAGGTATATTATGCCATTTTCTTAAATTCTTTTCACTATTATTTAGAATTTTTACAATAATAAATTTGAAAGTACTATCTATACAACATATGCTTTAACATTCAAAATGTAAAATTAATAAAAAACTCCAAAAGGAGTTTTTTATTAATTAATTTTTAGTTATTTAAATTACATCAATAATTTTACATTTTTATTTAGTAGTTTTTCTATAGAAAGATAGTTTCTATAGTTCAATTTAATTATCATTAAATTCTATACCCGCTAGCTTCATTAAATGAACTGCATTTTGAGTTTTGCTTCTTCCTTCTCTTAATTTATAATCAAACTTGATATTATTTTTTTCATAGTATTCTTGGAAGTTATAATTTTTAATCCATTTCTTTGTTTTTTCTAAATCGCATAATTCTAAATCATGAGTAGAAACAAGCCCTATAGCATTGTTAGTTACTAATTGATTTATAAGAACCTGTGCCCCTTCATGTCTATCCTTTGAATTTGTACCTTTAAAAATTTCATCCAATAAGAAAAACACCTTTTCTCCATTTTTAGCAGCTTCAATAAGTATTTTTATTCTTAATATTTCAGCATAAAATGATGATATACTTTCTTCTAAGTTATCTTTAGTTCTCATACATGTATATATACTAAAAACTCCACAAGTAAATCCATTACTACAAGTAGGAGCTCCTATATAGCTCAAAAGTAGATTTAAACCAATAGTTCTTAAAAAAGTACTTTTTCCAGACATATTTGAACCTGTTATTAAAGCAACTTTTGAATCATGATTTAAAGTGAAACTATTAACTACAGCTCTTTCCCCTAACATAGGATGACCTATATTTATACCTTCAACCACGTCTAAATTGCTAATTGTAGGATAACTCCATTCATCAAAATCAAATGATAAATTAGATATACTAGATAAAGCTTCAAACTCACCCATTATATTAAGCCATTGTCCTAGTTTATCTCCATTTAACCTTCTCCACTCTTCTAAATTTCTTAGAATAAAAGTATCTGATAATACAGTCACGTTTAACAATAAATAATATGCATTAGATGAACTATCACCTAACCAATCAACTAGTTTTTTAAGTGATTTCATTTCTTCAACACAGCTTTTACCTGAGGATTTCATCTTATTCTTTAGCTCTTTTAAAAGTACAGAATCGAAATTTTCACTATCTATAAGTATCAATAAATTTGTATATGCTTCTATATCTTTTTTATGTTTATCAAATAACTTTATTATTTGTACTAGGTCCTTTGTAAGTATTTTTACTACTAAGTAATTAATCATAAAAACTAAAATTACATAACTTATTGGTAAGATTTTTAAAACTACTAATACTATTGATATCATAGTAATTACAATAAATAAATAGGGAACTATCTTAAATAATGGTTTTATTTCACTTTTCCCATTTGCCCACTCTAAAAGTTCATTTATATTTTTTGTTCCGCTCTTTTTAATAGTAGATTTAACTTCTAGACGTTGTCTCCACTCTACTTTTTTACCTAACTCATTTATAGCTTCTTGCTTTTTTAATATTTCTTCTCTACTTGGAATTACCTTTAAATTTAACATTTCAGATAATTTAGACCTTCCAAACTTAGTCCTTGTTGAATTAATCATTTGAAAAAGCGAGTTTCTTCCAAATATATCTAGATCACTTGCAAATGGATGATCATCTCTTAAGAATTCTTCTCCTTTATCTTCCTTTTCTTTAAAAGTTCCTTTTATTCTATTTATACCATTCTTATTTATATTTATATAAATTTCATACTCTCTTTTTTCCTGAATTCTTTTGTTATGATAATATGCTACTACAATAAATATACTTACAGATATAACTATAGATGATATTAAGTATGCTATACTTTCTCCTTTGTAAAAATAATATGCCAATAATACAGCCATAATAACTATTATCAATCTTACGGTAGAAAGCTTAGTTATAATTCCATTTATATTTTTTATTTTCTCTTCATATTTTGAAATTTCACCTTCATAATAACTTAATGCCTTACTCATAATTTACACCACCCTTACTTAACAATTTTATCATACCTTACTTAATAATTTTACCATATTAAAATCTATATGTTTCAATTAATTTTCTTCATTACTATAGTTCTATATTATTAAAAGTTAATAGACTTACTTAAGTAAATCAACAAAATTGAAAGCATATAGTATTTAAATTTTTATACAAGTTGCTAAAACAATAGCTTTACTTCAATACTATCAATTATAAATATAATTAATATAAATATAGAATATCTATTACAACTTATATACATTTTCTAATAGATAATAAAAATCGGATATAGGAACTCTTAATACCTATTATCCGATATCTTTTAAATCTTTATTGAAAATACTATATTTTACATATAGAGATTAATTTTTTAATGAATTGTATATAGTTTCTAAATTATATTTCATACCTTCTAAATAACCTTTATCATCTTCTTTAGTTTCAAGACTATATATCTTCTCTACTTTAGCTCCAACTTCTCTTGCTAAAGTTTCTGATTCTTTTGCACTTGCTGTAGATTCACTAAATATAACTTTAACATTATTTTCTTTACAGTAATTTATCAATGTTTCTAAATTTTTTGGAGTTAATTCGCCTTCTCCAAATACATCAGCTATACTTTTTTGTGTTAATCCAAAGTCTCTACATAAATAAGCAAAGGCTGCATGTCCAGTAACAAAATCCTTATTTGTTATTTCTTGAAACTTACTTTCATATTCATTTTGTAAATTAGCAAAGTCTTGTTTTAACTTTTCATAATTACTTTCATAGTAATCTTTATTTTCCGGATCCATTTCAACTAAACTATTTTTTATGTTCTCAGCTTGTTTTGTTGCATCGCTTAAACTTAGCCACATATGAGGGTCATTTCCACTATGCTTATGCTCTTCTTCTCCCTCTTCATGCTCATGATCCTCTTCTGATATACTAATTGGCTCTATCCCATTACTAGCTTCTACTATTTTGATATCTTTACCTTCAACTGTGTTTAAAACAGAATCTATCCATTCTTCCATGTCAAGCCCATTATACACAAACATATTAGTATTTATTAAATCTTTTAAATCCTTTGGTTTTGGATCAAAGCTATGTGCATCACTACCATCTGGTATTATTGAAAACACCTCTACTTTATCTCCACCTATAGCTTCTGTAAAATCCTTTAGCGGATTGATTGTAACTCCTACTCTTAATTTTTCACTGCTATTCTCATTACCTTTATCCACACATCCAGAAAAAGAAAATATAATTCCTAGCACAAGAATTACACCTACTAATTTTTTCTTCATTTCTCCACCTCTTTTGCAAATGATTTGCATTATTCATTGGTATAATTTTATCTTCTTATACTATTATTGTCAATACTACAGCGAAATATAATTAATTTCTATATTTTTCTTTTCAAATATATACTTTTCTCTTGATTGGCATGTGAATATTAATAACTGCTTGAATTTACAGCTTAAAAGTAGATTAATAGCTTTTTCAGTTCTAGTATCATCATATTGCACAAAAGCATCATCTAATATAACCGGAAAATCAATTTCCTTATATATCATATTAATAAAGGCTAGCCTTAATGATAAATATAGTTGATCATTTGCTCCATTACTTAAAATAGCGCCAGGTAGCACCTCTGACCCCTTCCTTACTTTCATATCATATGAATCAGATACCATAACATCATCATAGCTTTTGTTTGTTAAATCCTTAAAATATTCTATAACAGTAGAATTTAAAATATTGCCAAAGTTTCCTCTAACTTCTCTTATAGATTCATTCATTTTTTCTATAGCTAGTTCAGTGGCTTTTAGCTTCAATTCAAACTTACTAATCTTTTCTCTTACATCTTCTATTTCTTCTTCTATTTGCGGTATAGCCCTTTTACCTATAAATCGATTATTTAAATCATTTTCAACATCTTTTATAGCTTTCTCGATTTCTATTAATTCATTTGATTTTATTGAAATCTGATTATCTATCTCCTCTTCTGATGAATAAGTATAATTTATATTTTCATTAATTATATCCTTTAAATCTTCCTTTATTGCATCAATATCCTTATCCTTAGTTAAAGCTTTATAGGTTTCATCTATACTTTCTAAAGTTCTAACTATTTCATCTCTTTGCATTACCTTTTGTTTTATCTCTAGCAACTTTTCTTCTAAACTAAATAAATCTATATCTTCTAAGCCTATAAATTCAAGTTTTTCTCTTATTCTTTTCTCTCTTATTTCAAGCTCTTTTTCTAATTTATTTATTGATTGCTCTTCCTTTTCTATATCTATTTTTAAAGATAAAATATCCTTATTTACTTCTTCGTATTTAGATAGCATTAATATTACTTCATTTACATCTCTTGTTTTTGCTAGATCTAATATATATTCTATATACTCTTCGTTATTTTTATAATTTTCTTCAACTGTCCTTATATTTAGAACAGAAACTTGAATTTCCTTTTCTGTTATCTTTATATTTTGCTTTTCTTCATACAAAATGAACTCATCAAAAAGTTTTAGTTTTCTAATAAAATCTTCATACGAAGTTGCTCCAACCAACTTTGTATATTTAAAAATATCCTTTTCTATATCCTTTATATCTTCTTCCAATTTATCAATGCTAAATAAACTATTATGTTTATCACTTTTATTTATTTCTGTTCTTAGATTAAAAGATTTAAATACAAGAAGACTTAGAGCTCCTGTTAATATAACTATCAAAAACAAATTATTTCTAAATAAAAAAATCGATATAGCTAAAATAATAGAAAAAATTATAATTAATAAATTGATAAGCCTATTTTGACTCTTCAATTTAATATCTATATTTTTTTCTTTTGCATTGTTAGAAGAGCTCTCTAATTTAAACTTAAGCTCTTTTAACTTATCTTCATATTTTTCTAATAACTTTCCTATTTCATTTCTTATATCTTTAAAGTTTATGGCATTTCCTATATAGTCTTTCTTCTTTTCTATATCCTTTTTTATAAACTTTATATCACCATTTAGAGTTTCATAGTTCTTAATCTTCTCTTTTAGATTTTCTCTTTCCATAATAGCTTTCATAAACTTATTCTTATCTTCACTTGATAAATCTTCTATAAAAAATAAATTTTCAAATTCATTTCTCTTATTTGAATAAATTTCTTTACTGCTTATTAACTTTTTTTCCTCTTCTGACTTCATATCTAATATACTAAAATACAAAGAGTTTTCATCCTTTATATCATTTAATAAAACTTCATCTATTACACCATTTCTAGAAGATATACTTTCTTCTATATATCTTTCTTTTTTCTTTAACTCTTCTTTTTTCTTTAAATATTCAGTGATTTCTTCATATTCTTTCTGAAGTTTAGCTTTTTTCATATATTTTTTATATATATCTAAATTTTTAAGTTCTTTTCTTAATTCTTCCCTATCATCTTTCAAAATAATTAAAGCCTGTTCTTTATCTATACATGCTTCTGATAATTTATAAGCCTCATATCTTTCTTCATTTAGCAAATTGTATTTATTTCTAAGTAAATCCAACTCTCCATTTTTTCTACTTGTAGTTATAGACTTTTTTATATTATCTAACTTTTCTAATGCCTTTTGTAGTGATACATTTTCTTCTCCACTACCTAACAAATTTGCTGCCCTATCTATTATTTCTTCTTCCTTATCTTTAGAAATTGATACTCCTAATTGGCTAATAAATAATGTTTTCAAGAATGTAGACGAGTTTACATTTAAAAAGTACTTTCCAGGTTCATCTTTTGGTATATCTAAAACTATATCTCCAGATTCAGCATCTAATACCTCTGATGTATCTTCCTTCTTAGTTAATCCAAAACTTCTTCTTATAATATACTTTCTATTATTATGTGATACATGAAGTTCACCTCTTATCTTATCCCCATCAATAGGCATAAATCTTATTCTATCATTACTTTTAATATCTTTACTTCTTTTAGAATTCATACCATACAGCCAAATCCTAATAAAATTTTGAATAGTACTTTTACCTTTCTCATTTTCACCATATATTAAATTTATTTCATCACTTAGCTCAATTATCTTATCTTTTAATCCAGCAAAAGAAATAATATGTATCTTATTTATAATCATTCAAATTCACTTCCTCATGTGATAAGCATTGTATTCCTATCTTTAAAGCTAATTTTAGAACTTCATCATCATAATCATCATCTTCCATTTTATCTAGTAGCTTTCTCGCATAAACTCCTTTAATGGAATAATCCTTTGATATTTTATCAAAATCTAGCTTTACATCAGTATTATCAATTACTTTAACAAAATAAAAATAATCTTTTATCTTCTCAAATACTATATCTTCATTTAAATTCATATAAGATTCTATTTCGCCCCTTAAAATAACTTTATATAAATTATTTTTTCTTTCTTCCTCACTTATAGAATTTATTACTCTTTCTTTTATTTCTTCATAACTTACAGAATTACTTATATCTACATCAACTACATAATAATTTCTTTTTGATGTTCTAATAAATCTTAGATCTACAGCTCCTTTTGAAACTTCTCCAGCTATAATACCTTTATCTCCAAGCTCATCAAACCCTCTTCCCTGAGGACATCCTGCATAAGCATAACAAGTATCTTTTTGCCTTAATATCCCACTATAATTATGTCTATGACCTATGGCTATATAATCTAATCTACTATCTTCTATATCTCTTAATGTAATTGGATTATAATCATTTCCTTCATCATTGTTTGATATATCACCATGTATCAACATTATGTTTATGTATTTTTCATTTATTAAAATATTTTTTAACATACTTTTTTTAACATGATGTGTATTAAACGCTGCTCCCCATACAACAGTTTCTAAATCTTGCAAAACTACACTTTCAACTGAACTTTTAAATATATGAACATTATCTGGCCATTCTATCATCTTATAAAATGATTTTTCGTAATAAGGATCATGATTCCCAGGAGATATAAATACTTTTATATTAATTATTCTTTCTAATTGACTTTTAATAAAAACTAGTGTTTTTTTGTTTACTGTTAGATTATCAAAAATATCCCCAGTTAATAGTAAGATATCAACAGAATTTTCTATACACATGTTAATAATTTTACTAAAAACTTCTAAAAGTTCTTCCTTACTTATTAAAGCTATATTTTTATTTAAATCTTTAAATGGAGTATCAAAATGTAAGTCTCCTGCTTGTAATATCTTAACTTTTTTCATATTATCACCTTAATTATAATTATTCTCAACGAACTTTTGTTCTCATTTTATCATTTTTCATCTTACTGTACAATATTAAGCACATATATACATAATAATAATTTATATTAGTAATATTATCTAATTTGAACAAAACTTTAAATTTCTAATAAATATATTAACAAATATATTATGACTTCAATTATTTAAACCAGTAATTAGATAATTTCATTTTTATTTGATAAAAATAAAAATGCAGGCAAAGTTACCTGCATCAATTTAATTTGTTATATTTATTTCTCCAATTCCCATGCTGATATCAAATATATATTTATTTTCTCCAGATGTTTTAGCACTTATATTAGCATTTCCAAGCCCAGAATCAGTTTTTATGCTTACTGGAGAATTTGATGGAATACTTATATTGGTATCTCCTACTCCACCTTCAAACGTTAAGTTACCATTTACATCTCCTAATGATACATCCACGCTTCCAACTCCCCCTCTAATATCTATGTCTCCTGTTCTTTCTTTTGTCTCTAATTCAACATCTCCTACTCCACTTTCTAAATAAAGTTTATTAAATGAAATATTCTTTATAACTATTTCTCCTACTCCTGAACTAACATTCATATTATCAACTTTTAAGTCCCTAACTTCATATTCTCCAACACCAAATTCTAAGTCTATATTTCCATTATAACTATTTGGTATCTTTATCTTTAAATCACTAGCAGAGTCTCTAATTACACTATTAGATTTTTTTGATTTTTCACTAATAGTTACTTCATCCGAACTTTTGTCTATTGTAACTCCTTTAGAAAGCTTTCCCAAAGTACCCGAAACTTCAATATCCTTACCCTCATAGTACATTATCTCTACATTGCTAACTTCTATTTTTATATTAAGTTTATTTATGCCTTCTATTGATTCAACCTTATTTATACTTTCTCCACTATAATTAGTTGAATCTGTGTCATTATCATTGTTTCTACTTTCTATTCCAAACTTAACACTACAACCAACTAATACAACGCTTAATGATAATGCTAAAAAAATCTTAAATATCTTTTTCATAATTATATCCCCCTAAATAATATCTAATTTTTTATCTAGATGATTCACTGCCATTGTCACAAGAATACCTACCCATAAAATCCCCAAAAGCGTAGATATCAAATCAATTTCTATAAACGATCCAATTTTTAAATAAATATATGGAAATAAGTTAGTTATAAACCTATTGATTTCTGAAACAAATCCTTGAATAATTCCACCACCTACTATAACAGCAAGTACACATAATCCTACATTATAAATATATGATGAAAATATTACTATAAAAGAAGTAATTACAATATATGCTGCTGTAGTCCCAAAAGCCACTCCAAATGATGCCATCTTAACTACTTCTGCCATTGTATTGTTAGAAAGACTTGATATTATATATGCCATAACAGCAATACTTCCTTGTAAAATTATAAATTCTAGATACTTAGCAATCATAAATTCCCAAGCTTTTATTGGTAAAGTAAAAATTAACTTACCATTATCCTTTGATATTTGTGATATAAACTTTATTATTGAGGTAATGAAATTTATTCCTAAAAATGTTGAAATGAATACAATATTCATAATTGACATCAGCTCTCCAACAAATGGTATTTTTATAAATATCCCTAAAGTTAATATACACAAAATTACAAAAGCAATTACATACAATATCTTACTTATACCTGAATTGTATTTTCCAAAATTATATTTTAAAATATTTAAAACATTATTCATATTATTCCTCCTTCTTCAATCTACTCTGCAAATACCTTCCTATAAATTTCGTCAATTGATAATTTATATTTTTCTCTCAGCTCTTCAGCATCTCCAGATTCTATTATTTTCCCATCTCCTAAAAAAGCGACTTCATCAAAAACCCTCTCAAGTTCGCCAATATAATGAGTAGTTATTATCATAGAACTTTCTTCTGATAAATTTTCTAATATAGCATCTAAAATCTTTTCTCTTGAAACAGGATCAACACCTGATATAGGCTCATCTAACAAATATAACTTAGCTTTTCTACTTAAAGTTAATGATAAGCTAAACTTTTCACTTGTTCCTTTTGATAAATCCTTTATTTTGGCTTCAATATCTAGATTCATGAAATCCAAATAATATTTCATCTTTTCCATATCAAAATCATTAAAGAAGTCTGAGTATAAATTTATTGCATCTTTTATTTTCATTGTTTTATGAAAAATATTTTTATCTTGTAAAAATGCAATATAGTTTTTAGTTTCAGTTCCTATAGATAATCCATCAAGCTTTATTTCCCCTTTATCAACCTTTAAAAATCCTTGTATTGTGTTTAAAAGAGTTGTCTTACCTTGTGCATTAGGCCCCATTATTCCTAAAACTTTTCCTTTTTCTAAGCTTAAACTTACTCCATTTAATATTTTCTTTCCTTTTATTGTTTTATATAAATCTTTTATTTCTAATAAACTACTCATCTTAGTCCTCCTTATATCTTTCTGATATAACTGCTAATATTCTTTCTTTGGTGAATCCTAATTCTCTAGAATCCGCAATAAATTTATCTATAGTTTCATTAAATATCTCTTGTCTTAGAGCATTAATCTTTTTTTCATCTTCAGTAACAAATTTCCCAATTCCTCTTTGAGTATATATTAACTTTTCATTTTCTAACTCTGAATAAACCTTTTGAACTGTATTTGGATTAACCTTTAATTCGCTTGCATATTCTCTTACAGACAAAATTCTTTCGCCCCCTTTTAATTCTCCAGAAACTATTCTTTTTTTCATATAAGCAATTATTTGAAGATATATCGGCTCTTTTGAATTTAATTCAAGTAACATCTTTTATCTCCTTCCTCTACAGTATTAGTGTATTAATTAAATAATACACTAATACTGAATTTCTTTCCATTCCAATAATAACCAACCATTATTATTATCTGAAATTATCTTTATATACTATTAATTATCTCTATATTTCTCTATTTTTCTTATAATATTAAAATATAATATTATAAAGTTATTATTATAAATTTTTACATAAAAAAAGAGGTATCTAAAATAAAAATATAATTTCTATTTTAGAAATACCTCTTCTTTTTTTGAATGGTTACAATACTAAATTCTTTGGCGGTATATCCATCCTGTCTTTTTAACCTTTAGTTAATTTGTTCTGGTGGCTTACTTTAATGAACTTTCGTATTGTTCAACCATTCTTTTTACCATCTCGCCACCAACGGAACCACATTGTTTTGATGTTAGGTTACCATTGTAATCGCTAAATGGAACTCCTAACTCTGCTGCAACTTCATTCTTGAATGCACTTAATCCTTTTCTTGCTTCTGGAACTAATGTTTTTGCCATTTGTAATTCCTCCTTTGGCTATTGGTTTTGTAAACTACTTTTAAAATTGAACTCCCTCTCATTTAAAAGTTTTTTGTTTACACTATTATATTAACCCTAATCTAGGTTTATATTCTTAGTAAATTATAGCTACTTTAGAATATTTTATATGAAGGATATTTTATCTTTTTGTGCACAAAATATTTAATGAATATACTTAATAGGAGGTTCTTTATGAAGATTTCTATGTTTAAATTTAAAAATATTAAATATAAATCAATTTCTATTTTTATTGCTTTGTCTACGTTATTATCTATATTTAATCTATCTAATATATCTATGGCAACTATAAATTCACCAGATACCCTTCCATTTCTTGAGGATAAGTTTTTAATATTAGATGTTAAAAAAAATTATAAACTTCCTCCTAGATTTAGAAGCATCCAGGAACTTAATATTTCAGGTTGTGCTCAACTTAGACCCAGCCAAATAGATAATATAAAAGTAGCTATAAATAGTCCTAAAATAACTGTAGTTGACTTAAGACAAGAATCTCATGGATTTATTGACGATAACCCAATAAGCTATTATAGTTTTTTTCAGCTTATAAATAGTAATTTAAATTCTCAAGAAACATTAAAAATAGAAAAAGAAGATTTATCAAAGATACCACTAGGTGATAATATTCCAATTTTTAAAACGACAGGCGAATATTTAGAATCATTGAAAGCCAATGTTGTATCAAGTGAAGATAAAACTTGTGAAAATTTCGGATTAGGTTATAAAAGAATTTCAGTAAGGGATAATTCAATTCCAACTCCAGAAACAGTAGATGACTTTATAAACTTTGTTAATACTACAGCTGATGATGTACATATACTGTTTCATTGCGACGCTGGAGATGGTAGAACGACTATGTTTATGTCAATGTTTCAAATGATGAAAAATCCATCTAATGAATCTCTTTCAATTATACTTAATGATCAAATTACTATTGGTGGAATAGTATTAACAGATAATATTCCAAGAGCAACTTTTCTAGAATATTTTTATAACTATATTTTAGAAAATAGAGAATCCGAATTTAAGACTAACTATTCTACATGGTTAAAAAATAAAAAAGGTCTGTATATTGAAAGCGCTCCATTACCTAATGAAACCGAACCTAGCTAAAATAGGCTGTATCAAAATAAATTTTAATATTAGTCTATAAAAAGGAAAGCTCTAATTCGAGCTTTCCTTTTTGCGCATATATAGATAATCACAAAAGTTTCCATTTAAGTTTAAAAACATCTTTAAGCATGTAAAATCAATGGTTTAAAAGGGGTTCGCGTTTCGTGAGCCCATTTATAAAAATAAGAGATTAACTTTTTTAAAGCAATAAAACTTACCTAAAATTGAATAAATTTTCTATTAAATATATTTCTAATACTACACTCTTTAAATTATAAATATAATATTCCTAAAAATATTGCAATATAATGTAATGTACTTCCTGCAATTACAAATAGATGCCATATAAAATGATTGTACGGCATTTTATCTAACGCATAAAATATGCATCCTATAGTATAAGCAAGCCCGCCTGATACTATATATATTAATATTTTCATAGGTACTAAAAGTAAAACTACTTTAACATTAAGTACTATGATCCAACCCATTAATATATATAGTATTGTTGATAAAACAGAAAACTTATCTATCCAAAATATCTTAAATATTATCCCTAGAAATGCAATTATCCATAGTGCTAATAATATTTGCATAGATTTTTTATCACTATTCATCAGTATTAATATAATAGGAGTATATGTTCCTGCTATCAATAAATATATAGACGAATGATCTAATATCCTTAGTATTCTTTTAGCCAAAGCTCCTGGAATACTATGATATAAAGTTGATCCAAGATATAATATTATTAAGCAAATACTATATATCCAAACTCCAACAACAGCATAATTACTTCCTGAATTTGCTGCTGCTATAATTAAAAATAAACTTCCTATAATAGATAGTATAGCTCCTACTCCATGAGTTATAGCATTCGCTATCTCTTCACCTTTAGTATAAAAATTATAAACTACCTGTTCCTTTTTATTGCTCATAGATATTTCCTTCTTCACCCTCCAACATTTTTAATTACTTTAATAATATTGCTCATTATTCAATATATTATTCTTTTTAGAAAAAGGAACAATCTTTAAACTATAAAAATTGCTCCTAAAATTTTAATTATTTAATTTTTCATGTATTTCAACTTTGTTAATATCTCCAGACATAACATCTATATCATTATTAAAATATATAAATTTTTCCTTAGATAGCCCTTTAAATATAACAGGTATAATTGGTGATTTTAACTTTTCTCTTATTTCATCTAAAGGAAACTCTATTAGTAAATCTCCTTCATTAACTATATCTCCTTCTTGTACAAAGGCTTTAAATCCATTTCCGTTTAAATTAATACTATCTATACCTATATGAATAAATATATCAAACCCATCTAGACTTCTAATTGTTATGGAATGAGATGTTCTTGAAATTATCAATATCATTCCTTTTATTGGAGATATTAAAACATTCTCTTTAGGATCTATAGCAAAGCCATCACCTATAAGTTTCATAGAAAATATAGGATCTGGAACCTCTTCTAATCTTAGAAGTTTTCCTGTAACAGGCATCATAATGGAACTTTCTATTTTTAATCCTTTTTCCATTTTTTCTATCTTCTTTTTCTTTTTAACCTTTACCTCTTTTCCATCTATGATATCTTTCATTTGTTCTTTAAGCATATCAGATTTAGGACCAAATATAGCTTGAACATTCCCACCTATTATCATCAGATCAGCCGAACCTAATGCCTTAAGTTTACTTCTGTTTACTAAGCTTATATTTTTAACTGTAACCCTAACTCTAGTTATGCAAGCATCTAAATATTTTATGTTTTTTCTGCCTCCAAAAGCATCTAATACTTCATAAGCTAAGTTTCCATCAGAAATATCTATATCAATTTCACTTTCTTCTCGTTCTCTTCCAGGCGTCTTTAAATCCAACTTTCTTATTATGTATCTAAATCCCATATAATAAATAGCTGCAAATGCCACTCCAACTATTATTATCCACCACCATTTTGTTCTATTAGGAATAACACCAAATAATATAAAATCTATGAGGCCACCTGAAAATGTCAACCCAACCTTAACATTTAATATTTGCATTATCATAAATGATAAACCAGCAAATATACAATGTACACCAAATAAAACTGGAGCAACAAATAAAAACATAAATTCAATAGGTTCTGTTATTCCTGTTAGGAAAGATGTTAAGGCCCCTGAAAACAATATACCTGCTACTAGTTTCTTATTATTGCTATCTGCTTCATGATACATTGCTAACGCTGCTGCTGGAATACCAAACATCATAAATGGGAATTTTCCAGTCATAAATGTTCCCGCAGTAAATCTTACTCCATCCTTTAATTGAGCAAAAAATATTGCCTGATCTCCAACTACTAATTGTCCAGCTAAATTAGTATATTCTCCAAACTGATACCAGAATGGATTATACCATATGTGATGCAATCCAAAAGGTATCAATGCTCTTTCTACAATTCCAAAAATTAAAGCCGAGATAGTTTGATTAGCTCCTATCATACTCCTTGAAAAAGCCAATAGAAAGTTTTGTATCGGAGGCCAAATTACTACCATTATTATTCCTATTATTAATCCTGCTATTGCAGCTACTATAGGTACAAATCTTTTTCCTGAAAAAAAACCCAAAAACTCTGGCAACTTTATATTATAAAATTTTTGATATATAATAGCAGAAACCATCCCAATTACTATACCACCAAATACTCCTGTTTGGAGAGTAGGAATTCCAAGTACCATATCATACATTGGATTAGTATCAACTTTTAATAGGTCAATACCAACTGTTATTCCAATAGTCATATTCATTATTAAAAAGGATACTATAGCTGCTAAGGCTGCAACACCATCTCCATTGCTCATACCTATAGCTACTCCCACTGCAAATATTAGTGGCAAATTAGAAAATATAATATCACCTGAAGATGACATTATATTAGCAATTAGTTGAAAAGTTTCACCTGATAAAATTGGAATATTACTTATTATGTTTGAATTTTGTAGTAATGTTCCAATCCCCATTAATAGTCCAGCTGCTGGCAATAAGGCAACTGGTAACATTAATGATTTACCTACCCTCTGAAGAACTCCAAAAGATTTTTTTAGAAATATAGTATTCATTTTTCCTCCTAATTAATCTCATATTAAAACAAAGACTTAAGCACTAAATTCTTTGGCTTAAGTCTTAATAAACATACTAATGATTACTTCTTAATACAGAGATAACCCTGTGTATATGCATAGTTAAATATACTATTTCATCTTCATTTACTTTATAATCATAATTACTTTCTATATACTCTTGTATCTTTTTAGCGCAATCATAAGCTTCTGGATAACTTTTTGATGCTATTTCCTAAAACTCACTATTATTATCATTATTTTGATTGTTAGTTATTACTCTCTTTGCAAAATACTTAAGATGAGTTAATAATCTATCATAGTTTAAATCCTCTTCATTAAATTCAACTGAGTAGTAATATCTAATTCTGTTTAATACCCCTTTAATTATGTTAGTTGCAACTACTGATTCTTTTGCAGTTTCTTGATAACTTGCATTAACAAGATGTAAAGCAATAAACCCCGCTTCATCTTCAGGTAAATCTATTTTTAATCTATTATTTATATAATCTACAGCCCATAGTGCTATTTTAAATTCTTCTTTATGTATTCTTCTTATTTCATCTAATAAATCATTTTTAATTTTAACCTTATTTTTATACCTCTTAATTGCAAAAGCAATGTGATCAGATAAAGAAATATAAATTTGTTTATCTAACTTTCTATTTAATTTTCTATCTGCATAAGATATAATTTCATGTGATAATTCAAAGATCCCGTCGGGTATTTGATTTATAAGCTTTTTAAGTTTATTACCCATTCGCTTATCATCTACTACAAATATCTTTTCTATTTTATCTTCTTCTATTTCTTGCCCTACTTTCCTATTGAAGGCTATTCCGGCCCCCATAAGGATAACTTCCTTCTTAGTCTTTGGATCTATTGAGATAACAACATTATTGTTTAATACCTTTTCTACAATCATATTACCTTCATTCTCCTAACACTTGGAAAATAAAATACCTAAATTAAGATAAAACATTATCTTAATTTAGGTATTGCCTGCTTTACAGTAACAATCCACATACTTATTTATTTATTATAATATCATTGTGAACAACTACTGTCAAGCGTATACTATCATGATTTTGAATATTTTTCCATGAGTAATACACTTAAAATCACTATAAAATTAACACATAATATCCCTAATATTTAACTGGTAATATTATTATAAATTCGCTACCCTTTCCAGGTTCACTCTTAACAAATATCTCTCCATTATGTAATGCAACTAACTGCTTCGTTACCGTTAATCCTAGGCCACTTCCTCCATATTCTTCTGAAATATCATTATATGCTTGTCCAAATCTATCAAATATAGACTCATGATATTTTTTCTCTATTCCAATTCCAGAATCCTTAACAGATATTTTTACCTTCTTATCTAAATCTACTATTCTTACTTCTATTTTTCCTCCTCTTGGAGTAAACTTAACTGAATTTCCAACTAGATTTACAATACATTTCTCTATTTCACTACTATCACAGTATATTATTTTTTCTTCCACTTCTGGATCAATTATTAATTCTATCCCATTTGCTTCAATAAAATCCTTCATAGATAGAACAATTTCCTCTACTAAATAGACAATATCATGTTTTTCTATATTTAGCCTATATGATCCTGACTCAATTTTCGATGTATCTATAATGTTATTTATTAGCTTTAATAATCTATCTGAATTTCTTCTTAAAGTACTCATATAATATGAAATCTTTTCTTTTGGTATATGATTATCGTCCTCATTTAACTTAGTTATTAATTGCTGAGTTGATATAATAACATTAAGTGGAGTTCTTAATTCATGAGATAAATTAACGAAATAATTATTTTTATATTTTTCATTTTTTATTAGCTTATCATATAACTGTTTGTTTTCTTTAAACTTATTATTTAACTCATGAGTTCTTTGTTCAACTAAACTATCTAATATCTTTACTCTATTCCAGATTATATATATTACTAAAAAGGCAATTAAAGTATATATTACATAAGCTAATGGTGTTTCCCATGGCTTCATTTCAACTTTAAAACTTACCGTAGTCTCCTTACTCCAATCGCCGCTTGAGTTTCTTGCAACAACTCGAAATTTATATGTACCTGAATCTAAGTTTGTATAACTTACATAGTTTCTATCATCAGAAAAAATCCAATTTTCATCTAATCCATCTAATTTATATGCATATTGAATTTTGCTTACATTTCTATAATCAGGCATAAAAAAGTTAAATTGTATATTACTATTTTTATATCCTATTTTTATCTTTGATATATCTAAAATTTCTTTTTCACCACTATAGATACTATCAATTATTACATTAGGTGAGTATTTTTTTTCCTCTAATTGACTTGGATAAAAACAAGTAAGCCCATTAATTCCACCGAAAAACATTTCCCCACTATTACTTTTAAAATATGAGTAACCATTAAATTCATTTCCTTGTAATCCATCTGTAACATTATAATCAACAAACTTATCATTTCTTATATCAAATTTTGATATACCATAATTTGTACTCATCCATGGATTATCATCATCATCTATTAAAATACCATATATAAAATTATTTGATAAACCTGAGTTTTCTGTATACTTATGAAATTTTTCAGTACTTCTATCGAATTTATTTAATCCATATTGACTTCCTATCCAAATATTATTTTTACTATCGACTGCTATAGCTTTTAATGCATTAAAGCTTATACTATCTTTATCTTCTTCATTATTTCTATAGCTTTTTATCTCATTTGTATTTTTATTTAATCTAATTAATCCACCATCCAAGGATGAAGCTATCCATATAATTCCATCCTTATCTTGAATTATATCCGAAAACATATTTTCAGTTATTCCATTTTGAATCAAAATATTCTTGTATGATTTAAATGTACTCTTTCTATCAAAAGTACATAGTCCATCTCTAGTCCCTATCCATAAAATACCTTCATCATCAATATATAGTGTTCTAACATCATTAGATACTAAGCTATTTTCATTATCCTCATCATAATATCTAGTAAACTTCTTTGTTAATTTATCATATTTACTCAATCCAAATTCTGTTGCTATCCAAATTTCATTTCCTATTCCAACTATATCTCTTATATTGTTATTGCTTAAAGAAAATTCATCATCTGTGCTTTTGAATTTAGTTATATTTCCGCTTTTTCTGTCTATTACATTTAATCCTTCATGCACTGTTCCGACCCATAAAAGGCCTTCATCATCTTCATATATCCCAGCCATCATATTTTCACTTAATGAATTATCATTAAAAGGATCATTTTTATAATTTTTAAATGAATTTTTAGGATTAAATAAACTTATCCCATCATAAGTTCCAACCCAAATTGCTCCTGATTTATCTTCAAATAAACTTAATATATTACTACTAACTATACTTTGCGGATCATATACTTTAGATTTATAGTTAATAAATTTATTTTCTTCCTCGTTCAGTCTACTTAATCCATTATTAGTTGCAATCCACAATTCATCTCTGCTATCTCTTAATATGTATCTTATAAAATTTCCTGCTATGGAAGAGTCATCATGAGGATCATTTTCAAACTTTTCTATTTTACCAGTTTTTATGTTAAGTTTATTCAACCCTCCATTATATGTACCAATCCAGATATTATCTGAATTATCAGCATATAGCTTAAATATGAAATTATCACTAATAGAGTTATCTCCTCCATCAGAATAGTATTTAATAATTTCTTTTGAATTATTTGATATTTTATTTAAACCATTATCAGTTCCAACCCAATAATCACCATAGCCATCTTCTACAATAGAATATACAAATTGACTACTTAATGAATTTATTTCATCTACTGAATTATATAATCGTGTAAAATTATCATCTTCTTCATTATATAAATTTAATCCGTCTTCTGTTGCTATATATATATCGCCTTTTGAATCTACTAATATTTCTGTTATATTGTAGTTTGATAAATTACACCCATTTATTCCTGGTAAATATGTTGTTATTTCATTTGTATTCATATTTATCTTATTTAGTCCTCTAGATGTACCTACCCATATATTTTCTTCATAATCTTCAGTTATTGCAGAAATATAATTACCACTTATACTATTTGGCTTATCTTTACTATATCTAAATACTTCAAATTTATTTCCATTGTATCTATTTAATCCATCTGCCGTTCCAATCCACATATATCCTTTACTATCTTGGAATAAATACTCTACTGATGTTTGTGATAATCCATCTTCTATTGTTATTCTTTTAAAATTTATATTTTTATCATCATTTGTTATGGCAAATGTATTAGTAGCGCTCATATTTATTATCATAATAATACTTACTATAAATATAAGTATAACTTTATATAACCTTTTTCTCATATTCATCCCTCGTAAAATTTTAAGATTCTTATAATTAAGTAAATATATTATATCAGATTTATCTTATATTTATATAAATTTATAGTACATTTACATAATTATTTACATTTTTTTATAAAAAAATAAATAATTATAATAAAAAATAATAAAAATAAGAGAGTGTAATATCTACACTCTCTTATTTGGCAGGGGCAGTAGGAATCGAACCCACAACCAACGGTTTTGGAGACCGCTACTCTACCAATTGAGCTATACCCCTTCAACAAAACTTATTCTATCATGACATTTTAACACTTGTCAATAAAATAATTTACTTATCTTTCAAATTTTTTATGTATTATTTAATATATTGTTTAAGTTACTAAATTTTATATATTAAAAAACTCCATTATTATTTAAATATATTTTTTAATTTATACTAATAAAAATCTTTAAAAAAATAAATCGATAATTATCATTATCGATTTATTTGGCAGGGGCAGTAGGAATCGAACCCACAACCAACGGTTTTGGAGACCGCTACTCTACCAATTGAGCTATACCCCTTTGCAACAATAATTATTATATCTTATGTATACATAAAAATCAACCATTAATGTTAGTTTTTATTTTTTATACTATTAATAATCTTAGTAACATTATCTTTTAATATATTATTGTCCCCTTCAGTACTCAATTCTATAAAAGTACAACTTATTGAAATTTTATTTTTTAAGTCATCCAAATTTCCTAATTTATTGTCATGAATAAATATAATGTTAGAGTTCTTACTTTCATTAGCTATGTCATTAATCTCTTCATTATTCTTTATCTTTTCTACTTGGATTCCAAGATCCCTAAATAAATAATCAAACTTGTCACTATCTGTAACAATTAAATAATTCTTATAATTATTTAATTCTTCCTTTGATTTAGTTAAAAATTCATCTAAGTCCTGAATAATGGTATTATAATTTTCTTCATAATAATTTCTATTTATAATATCTCTTTCTTGCAATGCTGTCTTTATATTATATAAAGCAATCTTATATTCATTAAATCCTAATAAATAATAAGGATTTTCTTTATTATCATCAGATAACTCTCTAGTAATTGCTCTTATACCTCTACTCATATTTATAATACCTATACTTGAATTTTTTGCACTATCTATTATATCATCTATCCAAGTTTCATAGCCTAATCCATTATATATAAATAACTCCATATTTAATATGTTACTTTTAACATTATCACTAACCTCAAAAGATTCCATATCACTTTCATTACTAAACAAATATTCAACGTTATGTTTATTTCCAACCAATGCTTTAGTCATCTTATATTGTTCTTTGTTAACTGTTAATATATTTAAAAACGTCTCTTTTTCCTCATCAAATTCATCAGTAGGATTAGCCATTAATGGATTATAGGAAAATGTCAGCCCCAAAAATAAAATAGAAGTAAAAATAACTAAAGCATATGTTAACTTCTTCATAAACCTTTCCTCCAGGAAACAAATAATTGTAGATGTTTTAATTGATATATCTATTTTCTCAAAATATCAAAATACAATCACATACTACATAATTTTTTATATACGTTGCTAAAATTCTAACTTTCTTTAAATTCTATCATATAATTATAGCTTGATTAAATGTCAAATATTTATTACAACTTATATACTTTCATAATATCTTATCACCTATAAATAAAAATTACAATTCTATTACATATTAATTACAATTCCAATTATATTAATATTTTACTATATATAACCCTCAAATACCATATTATGTATATTATTTTACCTTTCTTTTTTTTCGTATTTTGGATAGAATATATTAATATAGAATATTTAGAAAGGAGCCTTCTTATGCATTTTTATGTTAATGATATAGAAGAAACCACAAAAATAGGTTTTTCTATAGGTAAACTACTAAATCCTGGGGATATAATTTGCTTAACTGGTGATTTAGGAACAGGAAAAACTCACATAACTAAAGGAATAGCTAAGGGTTTAGATATTGATGATCATATAACAAGTCCAACATTTACTATAGTTAATGAATATGATTCTGGAAGACTAAAACTATACCACTTCGATGTTTATAGAGTTAGTGACCCTGATGAAATTTATGCCATAGGTTTTGATGATTATATATTTTCTGATGGTGTTTCCATAATTGAATGGGCAAATTACATAGAAGAAATTTTACCTAAAGAGTACTTACATATATTAATTGAAAAGGACTTATCAAGAGGTGAAAACTTCAGAAAAATTTCTATTACTCCATATGGAGAAAGATATGATTATATAAAGGAGTTAGTCTTATGATAGTTTTAAGCATAGATTCAGCCTCTAAAGTAGCAACAGCTGCTCTTTTAGATGAAAATAACTTAATAGCAGAATATACATTAAATAATAAAATGGAACACTCTACTTTAATAATGGACATGATAGATAAATTATTAAAAGATTCTAATTTATCAATTGATGATATAGACGGATTTGTCGTATCAAAAGGTCCTGGATCATTTACTGGACTCAGAATAGGCATGGCTACAGTTAAAGGGTTAAGTTTCGGTTCAAACAAGCCCTATATTAGCATTTCTAGCTTAGATGCCCTTGCATATTCTCTTATAAGTTTTGATGGCATTATTTGTCCTATAATGGATGCTTTACGAGATAGTGTTTATACATGCTTATATAAAAATAATAATGGTAGCTTAGAAAAATTAATTGATTATTCGGCACTTGATCTAGATGAATTAGTTAAAGTTCTAAAGGAAAAAGGTGAAAAAGTCATATTTACTGGAGATGGCTTAACTAAGCATAAGGAATATTTATCAACTAATCTTCCTAATGCATGCTTTGCCCCTAATCATCTTAGTATAATAAGAGCATCATCATTAGGAGATTTAGGTATAAAATTATTATCAGAAAATGTGTCTGATGAATTAAACTCTTCTCCTTTTTATCTAAAAAAGCCTCAAGCACAAAGAGAATTAGAAAAAAGGTTAGCATTAGAAAATGAAAATAAGCTATAGTTTGATGACTGAAAAAGATATTGATGGTGTATTCGAAGTTACAAATTTATGCTTTTCTATGCCCTGGAGCAAGAGTTCTATTACTGGTGAATTAAATAATCCCTTAGCAAAATATATAGTTGCTAAAAATTTAGAATCAAATTCAATAGTTGGATTTGTTGGTGCTTGGATAGTTGTCGGTGAAGCTGATATAACTAATATAGCTGTTCATCCAAACTATCGAAAGCTTGGAATTGGAAGTAAACTACTTTCTTCCTTAATAGTTCTTTGTGAGGATTTAAATTGTTCTTTAATAAATTTAGATGTTAGAGTTTCAAATATTTCTGCCCAAAATCTCTACAAAAAATTTTCTTTTATAGAAAATGGTCTTAGAAAGGGATATTATGAAGATAATAAAGAAGATGCAATTTTAATGACTTACTTTTATAATAAGAAACAGGTATAAACTTTAATGTTTATACCTGTTTCTTATTAATTTGCTTTTTTAAGCAATTCCTCTTCATCTTCTATTTTTGCTTTAACTTTCATACTCTTTACCAATATAAAAATAGTTATTGCAGTTGATAATACATCACTTATTGGCTGAGCAATCCATACTCCATCTAAACCTAATCCAAAAATTCTTGGAAGGATAATTATAAAAGGAACTAATAAAATTACCTGTCTAAGTAAACTTAAAAACATTGCAGTTTTAGCTTCTCCTATAGATTGTATGTAATTTGAACCAGTTATTGATATTCCCACTATTGGAAGCATAAGTAGATATATCCTCATTCCTTTAACTGATATATCCACAAACTTAGGATCTTTATTAAATATTCCTATTATCGCCTCAGGGAATAATTGAACTGCAATAAATGCAATTACTAATATTATTGTAGCTACTGTAGCTGAAAGTTTAAATGCCTTTTGAGCTCTTTCTTCTTGTTTTGCACCATAATTAAATCCAATTATAGGCTGTGCACCTTGATTTATTCCAAAGATAGGCATTAAACACATTAAACTTACAGATGATATAGTTGCCATAGCACCTATTGCTATATCAGTTCCATACGCCTTCAAAACATTATTAGCTATAACTTGAACTAAACTTGCTGCTATTTGCATAGCAAATGGTGCTGCTCCAATTGATAATATCTTTAAAGTTATTTGTTTGTCTAACTTTAAACTTGATTTAACAAATTTCAAATTAGACTTTCCACTAATATAGTACCATAACCCTATAACTGCTGTTACAAGTTGTGATATAACTGTAGCTACTGCTGCACCTTGTATCCCCATATTAAATATAAATATAAATACTGCATCTAAAATTATATTAGTTACGCATCCAATTACCATAATAGTTGCCGCTAGTTTAGGATTTCCATCCCCTCTTATAGTATTATTTAAAGTAAATGCTACCATATTAAATATTGTTCCTAATAAAATTATATATATATAAGCTTTTGCATAATATAAAGTTTCATGACTAGCACCAAATTTTGTTAAAATTATATCTCCAAAAACCAATCCTCCAATTGTTAGTATAAGAGATAAAACAATTGCTAATGTTATAGCATTTCCAATAACTTTTGATGCCTCCTCTTTCTTTCCCTGCCCAAGTTTTATTGATATTGTTGTTGTGGCACCTACTCCAACAAGCATTGCAAATCCAAGTATAATCGTTGTAATTGGCATTGTTACACCAACACCTGTAATTGCTAATGAACCTACCCCTGGTATATTTCCTATAAAAACTCTATCAACTACATTATATAATGCATTTACAATCATTCCTATTATAGCTGGTACAGAATATTTTAATAATAGTTTTCCTATTGGCTCTTTTGCAAGTAATTCTTGTGTTCCCATCTAATCACCTCTTCTTAATTTTATGTTTAATTTCATCGGATAAAATCTCTTATTTCAATATACATAATTTATATATTTATAAAAAAAAAGAAACTACTCATATAAAATTTAAAGTTGAGCTAATTCCTTGAAAAATTTATATTTCCTTTTATTTAAACAATATATATTTGTGCTTCCTTCTTATATATTATTTGTTATCTCTTTTAAATTTCATCCTAATATAGTATGCAACTGTTTTAAATTATATCATATTTAATAACTGTTGCAACTAATTTTATATAGTATTGAATTTCAAAGTAATTTTATCAATATATAATTCCATTCATACATATACTATAAATAATATATAATATTACATCATGTAAGGAATTAAAATGGATAGGATTATTCAAACTCAGGTTAATATAATGTGCCTTTTTACATTACTTATGCTCATTTTTCATAGTTATGTAAAGCTTGATATGAAAAAATTGTCTAATAAACTATTCTTAAATATTTGTACAATAACCTCTTTTATACTAATTTTAGAAATTCTAAGAGTCTTTATAAATATTAATACATCAAACTATAAATTTATATGTATTAATAAGTTAATTAATACCTTACTATTTATAGCTTCACCAATTCCTATATATATGTGGAACAAATATTTATTGATATGGATCAGTAAAAAAATCATTACTCTTAAGATAAAAATAAGCTATTTTGAAATACCTTTGATCATAAATACCACAATACTTATTTTAAATTTAAAATACAATATAATTTTTTCAGTCGATAATTCAAATTTATATAACCGTGAAAAACTTTTTATAATTCCATTCTTAACTTACACACTATATTATATTAATAGCTATTTAATCTTAATAAAAGAAAGAAGTAATCTCTCTAAGGATATATGTAAATTTTTGCACATACTTTATATTTTTCCGATTTTAGCATTAGTAATACAATTATTAATACCTCAATTTTTATTATTTTGGAACAGTATCGCAACTATCCTTGTATTTACATATATTTTAGTGCAACAAGAACTATTAGAAACAGATTCCTTAACTGAAGCTTTCAACAGAAATTATTTTAATAGCTTTATTTCCAAAATAAATAAATTTAACATCAATCTATATGGGATAGGTGCAATAAATATAGATTTAGATGAATTTAAATATATAAATGATACCTATGGTCACCAAGCTGGTGATATGGTCCTTAAAGATTTTGTCCTTATATTAAATAAATCCTTTGGAAAAAAATCAAAGATAATTAGAATGGGTGGAGATGAATTTTTAGTTATTATAGAAAATACTTGCACACAAGAAATTGAAAGTGATTTAAGATTATTAAATTCTATAATTGAATCTCATAATTCCAATAGCAAATATGCTATTAAATTTAGTTCTGCATATTGTATTTATTCTGATGACTTTGATGACATATATGATTTCTTTAATTACATTGATAATAAAATGTATCAAAATAAATACTTAAAAAAGACAGATGATACTAAATAAAGCTAACTATTAAAAATCTAATAGTTAGCTTTATTATTTTATATCGAATTTAATTTACTTTTTCTAGAATTATCAAAATTTGAATCTACCTTAAAAATAGATGAAGAAACTCTTTTATATAATACGTATGTTATCCCACATACTAATATAGACTTTATTCCATTAAAAGGTAGTAATCCTATAGTAACATATTGAACTAATTCATCTTTTACCATATTCATTCCAAATGCAGGTAATAATAAATATACATTTGCTATTATCCCTATAATTTCTATTGATAATGTTCCTAATGCCATTCCAAGTAATGCATTTTTTCTACTTTTATTTCTATGATAAACCCATGCTGCTGGAGCTACTAAAGAAACTCCTACTATAAAATTAGCAAGTTCTCCAACAAAATACGTTGATGTTCCCTTAACTATTAAAATTAATAAATTCTTTATCAATTCTACAACAATACCTGCCATCGGTCCAAAAGCAAATGCTCCCATAAGTGCTGGAATATCACTTAAGTCAATTTTGAGCCATGGAAATGGTAGAAATGGTATTGGAAAATCAAAGTACATAAGCACCACTGCTATTGCACCTAAAAGTGAAATTTTAATAAATTTGTTTAGGTTTTTGTTTTGTTGATTATTCATTTTTTCTCCTCCCAAAAGTCTATCCCCTGGGGCAATGGGTTAGATTACATAATCAGTGAAATGACATTAATTTAACAATCTATTTTAATAATTTACCCATCTTATCTTAATTAGATACATATTAATAAATAAAAAAGCCCTGATATATTAAAATACATCAGGGCTCAAAATCCATAAGAAATAAGATGTGCCTAAAATAAATATTAAGCAATATCTAACCACTTACCTTCTTTCATCCAGACTATACTGTCGGCCTCGGAGTTTCACCGAATCATGCTAAAACTTAGCTCGCGGGCTATACCGCCGGTGGGGAATTACGCCCCGCCCTGAAGATAATTTATTTACACTCATATTATATGCCTTACTATACCTTTTTGCAAGTATCTTTTTTAACAATTGTTATAAATTGAGAATTAAACTTAATGAGGCTAATTCTTAATTTAACGGTGTAAAGTGACAGAATATAAGTTGGCGAAGATAAATAGACGGTGGAATAAGCATATAGCGAGCAATTAGAAGTACTTGGCGAAGGAAGAACTACTAGGCTTTAATGTTGCTTAATTGTCTGAGCGCAGCGAGTTAACCAAAACTCTTGGCATAGTAGTTATTCAAAAATTTAATAGGAACATCTACTTCAGACAAGCTTCAGTAGATGGGCTTTCATACTAAGTTCAGCTAGCTTCACTAAGCATTTAATGCCTGCGTATCTATTTAGCTTATGGAACATATCTAGTTATCGTAGCCCTTATATTCTCAATTTATAACTATTATTCAGTAATGTCTTTCATTGATAGTGAGATTCTATTTCTCTTACTGTCTACTTCTAATATTTTAACCTTTACTATATCTCCAACTTTAACAATATCTAATGGATGCTTTACAAACCTATTAGCCATTTGGCTTTTATGAACAAGGCCATCTTGATGGACTCCAATATCAACAAAAGCTCCAAAATCAGATACATTTCTTACCGTTCCCATAAGTATCATACCTTCTGATAAATCTTTTAAATCAATTACTCCAGTCTTTAAAATAGGTTTTGGCATTTCCTCTCTTGGATCACGACCTGGTTTTTTAAGTTCTTTTATTATATCTGACAAAGTAAGTTCACCAACTTCTAATTCTTTAGAAATATTTAATATACCTTTCTCTTTTACTCTTTCATCTATATCTTTAAGCTTATTTTCTTTTAAATCATCTTTTGTATATCCTAATAATTTAATTAAATTTCTTGCTGCATCATAAGATTCTGGATGAACTGATGTATTATCTAAAGCTTCATTGCTTTCCATAACTCTTAAGAACCCTGCACATTGCTCATAAGCTTTTTGTCCAAGTCTTTTTACCTTTAATAGCTCTTTTCTATTTTTAAATCCGCCTGCTTCATCTCTATAGCTTACTATATTATTTGCAATGCTTGAATTTATACCAGCAACATAAGTAAGTAATGATGGGGTTGCAGTATTTAAATCTACTCCAACCTTATTAACAGAATCTTCAACAACACCCTTTAATGATTCATCGAGTCTTTTAGGTGTAACATCATGTTGATATTGCCCAACCCCTAAGGCTTTAGGATCAATCTTAACTAACTCAGCCATAGGATCTTGTAACCTTCTTCCTATAGAAATTGCTCCTCTTACTGTAACATCTAAATCTGGATATTCCTTAGTAGCAAGCTCTGAAGCTGAATAAACTGATGCACCAGCCTCTGAAACTATAACATATGCTATTTCTTTCCCTGTTTCCTTTTTTATTTCTGATATTATTTCAGATACTACTTCTTCTGACTCTCTTGAAGCAGTTCCATTTCCTAATGAAATTACTTCTACATTGTACTTCTTTATTAAATCTTTTAATATATCTTTAGTTTCTTTAACTTTGTTTTGCGGAGCCGTTGGATATACTGTTGACTTATCTAAGAACCTTCCAGTACTATCTAATATAGCTATCTTACAACCTGTTCTAAATCCCGGGTCATACCCCATAACTACTTTTCCCTTTATAGGAGGTTGCATTAATAATGCCTTTAAATTTTCCTTAAATATTTTTATAGCTCCTTCTTCACCTATATTAGTAAGTTCACTTCTAACTTCTCTCTCTATAGATGGATATATCAATCTTTTTAAAGAATCTCTTATTGCTAACTTTAAATATTCATCAGTAATGCTATTATTTTTTAATATTTCATTTTCTAAGTAACTTATTATTTTATCTTCATTCACTGCTATTTTTACTGATAATATTTTTTCTTTTTCTCCTCTATTTATGGCTAGAATTCTATGTGGTGGTATTTTAGCTACTTCTTCACTATAGTCGTAATACATCTCGAATGGTGTATGTTCATCGCTTTCACCTGTTGACTGTATCTTACCTTCTCTGAATACTAATTCCCTTATCCACTTTCTATATTTCGCTTCATCAGATACTTGTTCTGCTATTATATCTAAAGCTCCATTAATTGCATCTTCTTTACTATTAACACCCTTTTCTTCATCAAGAAATTTAAGTGCTTCACTATTTAAATCAGCATTAAATTCACCGCTTGATATAATATCTGCAAGTGGTTTTAATCCTCTTTCTAACGCCATAGTTGCTCTTGTTCTCTTCTTTTGCTTATAAGGTCTATATATGTCTTCTACTTCTGTTAAAGTCTTTGAATCTTCCAATGCCTTTACTATGTCATCATTTAATTTTCCTTGCTCATCTATAAGTCTTAAAACATCTTCTTTTCTTTCTTTTAAATTTCTAAGATATATAAGTCTTTCTTGAAACTTTCTTAATACTTCATCACTTAAGGCACCTGTTTGTTCTTTTCTATATCTTGAAATAAAAGGAACGGTATTTCCATCATCAAGCAGTGATATTACATTCTTTACTTGGGTTATACTTATTCCTAATTCAGATGATAATCTTTCAACAATATCTACCATAAAGTCCTCCTATGCTATAGCAAAAATTTTTCTCCAAATTTTACATAATGATATTATAATACAATATCACACTTTTATGTAACATATAATTTATTTTTATAAATATATTAATAAATATTGAATATTTACTTTAAGTACAATATTGATATTATGTAAAATTAAGTTTATAATTAAGTTGTAAAAATTTTACAAACGGGTGGTAATATGAATAAATTTATAATGATAATTAATAAAATAATAAGTATACTCCTTATCTTCTTTATAGTCTTTATTATACTAAATGAATATTATGTGATAGAATTCTCGACTACTTTAAAGTATGTTTTGTATTTCTTAACATTAATACTTATACTTATTTCTTCTACAAAGGAAATAATAGTCAATAAATCTGGATTATCTAAGTTTATAAACTGCGTAATATTATTTTCATCAATAGTTGGTGGTGTTTTTTCAATAGTTACAAACCAAATAAATATCTTTATTTATATATGTATTCTTTTTTCTCTAATATATGGATTTATAGAATTAGTTTATAAAAAGGCCTAAATGACTTCAATTATTTTTTTCATAATCTCATGCCTCGAGTAATAGTATTAAATATAACTATTATTTGAGGTATATTTTATGAAAAGAAAATTGTTTTATTCTGTATCGCTAGTTACTAGCATAGTACTTTTATCTATTTCTATATTTTTTAATTTTACATATTCGCCTTTTAATGCTAATAATGTAAAAGAAAATATTGCGATATTTTCTTCTGAAACTTATGGTGGTAGACTAGCTGGTAGTGACGGTAATTTACTTGTTGGAGAAATAATAAGAAAAAACTTTGAGGATAACAAACTAGTTCCACTTAATGAAAGTTATAAAGAGAGCTTCAAAGCACTATGTCCAATAAACAATAATAGCTCTCCATATCTTAAAATATCATTAGATGATGAAGTTATTGAAACCTTAAAGTATGGTGTTGACTACAAAGAGGATATGCTTAATTTTAAGATCAATAGCCTAAGCTTTTCTGAGGATGATAAAGTAAATATTTATACAAACTCAATAGAAGTTGTAACTGATGAAGGAAATTGTTTATTTTATGTAGCTCCTAATAATGATTTTTCATTTAGAAGCTCATTTATGAGTAACTTTCCTTATGATATGATAGTTTCAATAACAACTGATACCTATAATAAAATACTGGATTCAGTTCGCTCTGGGCTAACAGTTTCTGTTAATTTACCATTTTCAACTTCTGAAAAAGAGCTAGTAAATATAGTTGGAGTTCTAAAAGGATCTTCTAGCGATCTTCCCCCTCTTGTTTTAACTGCTCATTATGATCACTTAGGTCAAGATGGTTTAAAAAATACTTATAGTGGTGCTTTAGATAATGCTTCTGGAACAGCCTTTTTATTAGAGCTACAAAGATCTATTACTAGCTTTGGAACTCCAAAAAGAGATATAATTTTCGTTGCTTTAAATGCTGAAGAATTTGGTTTACTTGGCTCTAAAAGTTTTGCAGAAAATAATCTTGAAAAACTTAAAGATGCCGAAGTAATTAATTTTGATATGATAGGTAGCGACAATTATCCGCTTACTTTAATGCTTGGAGCCTCTTATAAAGATAAGGATTCTGAACTACTTAACTCTGTTGAAAAAATCTCTAAAAAAAATAATATTGATACTAATGTTGTTTACGAAGATTCAAGTGATCATGCCAGCTTCAATAATTTAGGTATAGATGCTTTAAGCTTTTCTCATAGTGATATGACTAAAATTCACACACCTAATGATACTGTTGATTATATAAGTGTTGATGCAATAAACAGTGCTTATAGTGTTATAGAAGATAAAATAAATGAATCTTGTTATGGAGCAATCACTTTATTTTTCCATAATAAAACTTCATTATTTGTATTTGCAATAATATTTGGCTTCTTAGCTTCAGCACCATTTATATCATATATAAAAAAGAAGAAAATAAGTTAATAAAATGAACACCTTTGAATATTGGATTATATCTAATATTCAAAGGTGCTCTTCAATTCCATTAAATTTTCTAGTTATTATTTTTTAAATATGCATTAATAAAGTTATCTATTTCACCATTCATAACTGCATTTAAGTTAGCCGTTTCTTCTCCAGTCCTATGATCTTTAACCATGTTATATGGATGGAACACATATGATCTTATCTGACTTCCCCATCCCATGTCCTTTAGCTCACCTGTTAAATCTTCTATTTTTTCTTTATGAGCTCTTTCTTTTAAGTCTATAAGTTTAGATTTAAGCATAGACATAGCTGTATCTTTATTAGAAAACTGACTTCTTTCACTTTGGCATTGAACAACTATTCCAGTTGGCAAATGTGTTATTCTTATTGCTGATTCAGTCTTATTTACATGTTGGCCACCAGCACCACTTGCTCTATAGGTATCTATCTTTAGATCTTCACTTCTTATTTCTATATCTTGATCTTTTGTTAATTCAGGAAGTACTTCAACTGATGCAAAAGAAGTTTGCCTTTTACCATTTGCATTAAAAGGAGATATCCTTACTAATCTATGAATTCCCTTTTCAGCCTTCAAGTAACCATATGCAAATTCGCCTTTCACCTTTAATGTTACACTCTTTATTCCAGCTTCATCGCCTTCTAAATAATCAATAGTTTCTACCTTAAAACCTCTTTTTTCACACCATCTTGTGTACATTCTAAGTAGCATTTCAGTCCAATCATTTGCATCACTTCCACCTACTCCAGCATGTAAAGTTAATATAGCATCATTTCTATCATACTCTCCTGATAAAAGTAGTTCTATCCTATAACCTTCTACAGCTTTTTCTATAGACCTTATTTCTCTTATAACTTCATTTATAGATTCTTCATCTTCTTCATCTATTAATTCCGCCAGTATCTCTACATCTTCAACTCTTGATACTAGCGATTCATACATCTCTATTTTGTCTTTAATTCTTTTACTTTCCTTTGTAACTTCTTCGGCTCTTTTTATATCTTCCCAAAATCTATTTTCCTGCATTTGAAGCTCTAATTCATTTAATTGCTTTTCTAGTGCTTCTTTGTCAAAGAGAAGCCCCCATTTCTTTTATAACTTTCTTTATATCATTAAGCTTAGCTAATTCTGATTCTAACTTAATTATCATATAATCACCCTATCTTTTTTAAATTTATTGAAAATAGCTTACTAGCTTTAAAAAAGTGCCCAAAGGGCACTTTTTTATACTTCTCTTCCACAACAGTTTTTATACTTCTTACCACTTCCACATGTACACAAGTCATTTCTACCTACTTTAGGTTCATTTCTAACTGGTTGTTTTTTTACATCTGAATCATCCCCACCATGGCTTGCTGATGTTTCTTCTGCAACTCTTTCTCTTTCAACGTTTTTTTGAACTTGAATATGGAATAAGAATTTAATTGTATCGATCTTTATTCCATTAATCATTTCTTCAAACATAGAACTACCTTCCATTTGGTATGCTTGTATTGGATCTAATTGCTTATATGCTCTAAGTCCAATACCTTGCTTTAAGTGATCCATGTTATCTATATGATCCATCCATTTTTGATCTACTACTCTAAGAAGTATTACTCTTTCAACTTCTCTAAAGTGCTCTTCACCAAATTCTTCTTCTTTTTCATGGTAAACTTTAATTAATATATCTAATAACTTACTAATTATTTCATCATTAGATAATTCCACTAAATCTTCAACTTTAACTACTCCATGAGGTAAGCATATATCTTCTAAGTATTGAATTAACTTTCCTATTTCTTCTTCAAAGTTTTCATTTACACCATCTAAATGAGTTTTAACTGCATCAGATACTATTTCATTTACCATTCCATTAATTTGTTCTCTTAAGTCTTTTCCTTCTAAAACTTCAGATCTTTGTTTGTAAATAACTTCTCTTTGCATATTCATAACATCATCATAACCGATAAGATTCTTTCTTATGTCAAAGTTATTACCTTCAACCTTCTTTTGTGCATTTTCTATAGCTTTACTTACCATCTTATGATCAATAGCTTCATCTTCTTCTAATCCTAACTTTTCCATTAGCCCTTGGATCTTTTCTGATCCAAATATTCTCATTAAATCATCTTCTAAAGAAATATAGAATACTGATTCCCCTGAATCACCTTGACGACCTGATCTACCTCTTAATTGGTTATCTATTCTTCTTGATTCGTGTCTTTCTGTTCCTATTATTTTAAGTCCACCAGCTTCTTTAACACCTTCTCCAAGCTTAATATCAGTTCCTCTACCTGCCATATTAGTAGCAATAGTAACGCTACCTAATTCCCCAGCATGAGAAATTATCTCAGCTTCTTGTTCATGATATTTAGCGTTAAGCACTTTATGTTTAATACCTCTCTTCTTTAGTAAAGAAGATAAGTACTCTGATTTTTCTATACTTACTGTACCAACTAGAACTGGTTGACCTTTCTTGTTAGATTCTATTATCTCTTCTATAATAGCATTATACTTTCCTTTTGTATTTTTATATATTAAATCACTCTTATCTATTCTGGCAATTGGTCTATTGGTTGGAACAACTATTACATCTAATGCATAAATTTCTCTAAATTCATTTTCCTCTGTTAATGCTGTACCTGTCATACCAGATAACTTATTATACATTCTAAAGTAATTTTGGAATGTTATTGTAGCAAGAGTTTTTGATTCTCTTTCTATTTTAACTCCTTCTTTAGCCTCAATAGCTTGATGAAGTCCATCTGAATATCTTCTACCTTCCATAAGTCTACCTGTAAATTCGTCAACTATTATTACTTGACCATCCTTCACCATGTAGTCCTTATCTATTTTCATTCCATAATTAGCTTTTAATGCTTGAGTTATATAATGTTGTAATTCTAAATGATCTGCATCTGCATAGTTATCTATCCCGAATGCTCTTTCAGCTTTTTCTACCCCTGAATCAGTTAACATTACTGAATTAGCTTTTTCATCAATTGTATAATCTGTCTCAGCTAATAATTGTTTAACAAAATTGTCTGCAACGTTATAGAATTTAGTCGATTTTTCTCCAGCTCCTGAAATTATAAGTGGCGTTCTAGCTTCGTCTATAAGTATTGAGTCAACTTCATCCACAACTGCAAAGTTCAATTTTCTTTGAACTTTTTCTTCTTTGTAAATTACCATATTATCTCTTAAGTAATCAAAACCAAACTCATTATTAGTTCCATATGTTATATCAGCAGCATATGCTTCTCTTCTTTGCTCAGATGTTAATCCATGAACTATACATCCTGTACTTAATCCTAGAAAATTATATAACTTACCCATCCACTCAATATCTCTTGTTGCTAGGTAATCATTAACTGTTACTAGATGTACACCTTCTCCTGTTAATGCATTTAAATATACTGGTAATGTTGCAACTAAAGTCTTACCTTCTCCAGTTTTCATTTCTGCAATTCTTCCTTGATGAAGAACCATAGCACCTATAAGTTGAACTCTATAGTGTTTCATACCTAAAACTCTCCATGCAGCTTCTCTACATACCGCAAAAGCTTCTGGTAATATATCATCAAGAGTTTCACCATTTTCTAATCTTTTCTTAAACTCCTCCGTCTTTGTTTTTAGCTCATCATCTGATAAGCTTTGCATAGTTTGATCTAAGGCTTCTATTTTATCTGCAATTTTTTGTAACTTTTTAACTTCTCTCTCACTATATGACCCAAATAACTTTTCCAAAAATCCCATTATAATTTTCCTTCCAATCGTTTTATTTTATTAATTAGTTTAATCATGTACATGCATTTTATTTATCAAATCTCATGTATTTTATTTATCAAATTTAATTTATTGAATTTCATTTATAAATTATACCATTTTACTAACAATTAATTCAATAAATAAGTTACTTTTTAATAACATTATAACTAAAAAGGAAGTGCATTGCACTTCCTTTTATTAATTAAATTTAATATTCATAAAATTTTAAATATAATCTGGTTCTAATAAGCCATAATCTCCATCTTTTCTCTTATATACTACGCATACCTTATTTGCTTCTGAATCTTGATATACAAAGAAATTATGTCCTACTAATTCCATTTGAAGTACTGCCTCCTCAACTGACATAGGTTTAACTCCAAATCTTTTTACTTTAACAACTTCTCCATTTGCCTCTGCAACTTCATCGCTTAAAGCAACTTCCTCTGCTTGTGGGAATCTTAATGACTCATTGTTTCTTCTAGATAATTTTGTTCTTTGTTTTCTAATTTGTCTTTCTAACTTTGCAACTACTAAATCAATTGATTTGTACATATCTTCAGTTGATTCTTCAGCTCTTAGTATTATTCCATTAAACGGTATTGTTATTTCTACCTTTTGTTTATTTTTTTGTACTGATAAAGTAGTTTTTGCTTCTACCTCTGGATCAAAATATCTTTTTACCTTGGAAAGCTTTTTCTCAACCATTTCCTTTAATGCTGGTGTTGCTGTAGTATTTTTTGCTATTACTGAAACTCTCATATAAGTTCATCCCCTCTCTATAAGCTTAAACCTTACTCAGTAGTCTTAAACTTGTTTGTTTATGTTTATATTATACTACTTAGAAACCTTTTCAATCAAGATGAATATGAGCAATTGACAGAAAATTCACTTTATTTTACTCAATAAAACTTCTGTTTACTCTTTGTTTTATATATTTTTTAATTTAAAAAATTTTAAATTTCTCTGCTCTTATATGTATAAAAAATAGCCACTAGTAAATACTAATGGCTATTTTTTCGTAAAGTTAGCTGACCTGGATTTTGACCCCACACTCGCCTACTGGAGCTTTTGCTACTCGGAATTACCCTCTCACTACTAACCCTCTCAATTTTCTTGGTAGGACTTACTTCTATACCGCACCATGCTCATTAGGAATTTTTCCAAACTTACGTGGATCGTTTTGCCTGCGACTGGCATCGACTTTCATCCACAGACCTAAACTTTACATTATTATTATATATAACTTTTTGCAACTGTCAACATTTTTATAGAATTAACCCCACTTTTTTTTAGTAGGTTTTCACATTCAAATAATGTCGCACCTGTTGTTATTACATCATCTATTAAAATTATATTTTTATTTTTTATATTTTTATTGTTCTTAATCCCAAAAGCTCCTTCTATATTTTTAAATCTATCTTCTTTTGATAAAGTTTTTTGCTCTTTTATATTTTTTACTTTAATTATATCTCTATATATCGGTTTATTTAATCTTCTACTTATCTTTTGTGCTATAAATTCACATTGATTAAATCCTCTATTTTTTAAAGCTTTTTTACTGCTAGGAATAAATAATATTGCATCTACATTAATATTATTTTCATTTATTAACTCACATAAATAATCTGCTAATATATTTCCAGCTAAAAAATTTTTATTGTATTTAAATTCAAGTATTATTTTTTCATTACTCCACTATAATATCCATATGATAATACCTTAGATTCTTCCTTTACTCTCATTATCTTACTTTTACATATAGGACATAATCCTATAACTTCATTATCACAGGAAATACATTTATTTTTAGGTGGATATATTATATCTAGTAATTCATCTATAATATCTCTTAATAGTTCAATAAGCCCTTTTCCCATATTTCTTTGTTATATCCCCTTGCCATTTCTTTAGCCAAGTCCATATCCTCCGATATTTCCTTTCCAACAAGGATTACTTCTCCTATTTTATTATCGCTTGCGTCTTTTCCCACATCAGCACAAAAATATATTATTTTTTTATAACTATAAAATATTTCATCAGAGAATAATGCAACTATATCTATACTCTCTGAACCTGTTTTATATTCTCTAATATTATTAGTGATAATAAAAACACTTTTATTTTTTAATCTGTGTAAAGAGTCTATCTTCTTTATATTCTCACCTCTAAAAAATTTTACTATTTTTATATCCTTAATCTTTAGTTCTTGTGTATAATAATCAAATAACTTATTAATTTTTTCTTCACTGGGAACATATATTATAACCTTACGATTATTACTTTTAAACCACATTAAATAATCATATAGTGTATAAGGCATATCCTCATCTAATTTTACTCTAGTTGTAATCATTCTAGGCTCTACAAAAGGCGTATTTCTAGTCAAATCGGAAACTGATATACATCTACCCATATTAACTATTTTTTCTATAGACAATATTATCATCCTTTTACTACATAAATATAAATCTTCAACATATTGTCTAAACTCTTCCTTTGAAATAAGTGAGTATATACTTATATCGTCAATTATACATAGTTCATAACAATTATTTATTTTATTAATATTTTCAAAATTTACAAATACTAAATCCTCATTACCTTCGTTCTCTTCCATATATGAATATCTAAATTTATAATCACTTATTTTTAAATCTTCTATTATTTCTTTATTAAAATCTTTTCCTGCCCACACATATAATACTTTTTTATTTTGTTTTAGTATCGACTTTATTAACGGTAGAAATATAAATGTACTATTATATGGATTAGTTATTATAGTTAGTATTTTTGATTGTTTGTTATACCACTTATTTATCTTAGATGTACAATTATTAAACTCTTTTAGGTTTATTAATTTTTTATCTAACATTTAACCTCTCCTTATTTATTCACTAAACATGTCTTGATTGGTAATATCTATTATTCTATCTCTAAGTGAAGAGTATCTCTCCATACTTCTTGTGTTAGATACCATATGTTTTAAAGCCTTTGGAATACCAACAACAACTACAAGTTCTTTTGCTCTAGTTATAGCTGTATATAATAAATTTTTATTCATTAACAATGGTGATCCCATAAACGCTGGAGTAATTATTACCTTAAACTCGCTTCCTTGGCTTTTATGTATAGTAATTGCATATGCTAGCTCTAATTCATCCAAATATATGTAATCATAAATAACTTTTCTTTCATCATCAAAAATTATAGTAATTGTCTTCTCTTCTTCATTTATACTTTGAATAAAGCCCATATCTCCATTAAAGACACCTACACCTTCATTCTCCCCACTTCCATTAACTCTAATCCATTTTAAAGAATAATTATTTTTAGTTTGCATCACTTTATCTCCTTCTCTAAAAATAACTTCTTTTAACTCTTTTTCTTTCTTGCTAGGTGATTTAGGATTCAAAACTTCTTGAAGTTTATTATTCAAATTTTGCACACCTAATATTCCTTTTCTTGTAGGTGTTAATATTTGAATATCCCTATACTTATCCCACGCTTTCTTAAAGTTAGGTAATCTTCTATTTATTAAATCTATTATGGTAGATAATATTAAATCCACATTGTCTTTATTTTCAAAAAAGAAGTCACCATCTCTTCTATTTATATACGGCATTTCACCATTATTAATTTTATGCGCATTTGTTACAATAAGACTTTCTTCTCCTTGTCTAAAAATATCTTTAAGTCTTACCACTTTTATAAAATTACTTTCTATTAAGTCCTTTAATACATTTCCTGCCCCAACTGACGGTAATTGATCTACGTCACCAACTATTATTAATCTTGTTCCAAGTTTTATTGCTTTAAGCAAACTATGCATAAGCATTATATCTATCATAGATGCCTCATCTATTATAATTACATCAGCTTCTAATGGTTCCGATTCTCCCTTTCCATAATAAGAATTTTCATCTTCACTTACTCCCATTTCTAATAGCCTATGAATTGTTTTTGCTTCTCTACCAGTAGATTCAGTCATTCTCTTAGCTGCTCTTCCTGTTGGTGCCCCTAATAAAACCTTCATACCATTATTTTCATATATTTCTATGATAGATTTTATAATTGTAGTCTTTCCAGTTCCAGGACCTCCAGTTATTATCTCTATCCCATTGTCAAAAGCACCTACAATAGCCTCTCTTTGGGAGTTTGCAAATTTTATTTTATTTTTTCTCTCAAAAGCTTCAATTTCAAATTCAACATCTGTATTTATAGTTCTAAAATTTTCTATACTTAATGTAATTATCTTATTTGTAACACCTAATTCACAGTAATAATATGGCAATGAAAATACTGCTTCTATATTATTAATTTTTTCTATTTTTATTTTTGTTTCTAGTGCTAAGTTATATAAGTTTTCTTCTACCATTTGTGCTGGCACAGCTAATATCTTAGATACTTCATCAATTAAATTATTTTTAGGCATATATGTATTACCTGATGCTGAAAATTGATTCAATATATATCTTATTCCACTTTGTATTCTAAATGGTGATGTTGATTCTATTCCAAGGCTCTTTGCTATTCTATCTGCTGTTATGAATCCTATTCCCGATATTTCATCTGAAAGAATATAAGGATTTTCTGAAACAATAGCCTTAGCATCTACACCAAACTTTTTATATATTTTTATACATTGATTAGTTGTCATTCCATGACCTTGAAAATAAATTATTATATCTTTTAAATCCTTTTGCTCTATATAAGATTCATAAATTATTCTAAATTTCTTCTCTCCAATTCCCTCAATCTCTTGAAGTCTTTCAATATGATTTTCTAATATATCTAAAGTTTCTTCCTTAAATCTATCTACAATTTTTTTAGCAGTTATAGGACCTATTCCATGAATTATACCTGTACTCAAATATTTTTTAATTCCATCAATTGAATCTGGTAACACTTCTTCATATTCATCTATATTAAACTGACGCCCAAATTGCTTATGAAGAACCCATTGTCCCTTTAACTTAACATGTTGCCCTTCCTTTAAAAAAGGAACTATTCCAACTGCATTTATACAATCTTTATCTATCCTTACCTTTGATACAACATACCCTGTATCATCACTTTTGAATACAATAGATTCTACTATTCCGTTTAGACATTCCATGTTATCTCTCCAAATCTTCTAATAATATTTTAATCTCACTATTTTTATTATATAATTATATCATATATAAGTTGTAATAAAGATTATACATTTATTTAAATCTTATTATATTTAATGTGATATAATTAAATATATAAATTAATAAACTTATATTATTCAATTTAATACTATATTTGAATACGTTTCTAACTATTAATGTTTTAGTTATTAATTGAATTTTATATTAAAAACATGGAGGTGCTCGTATGATAATTAAAAACTGTAACATAGTATATCTTGATAAGATAGAAAAGGGATCTGTTTTAATCGAAAATGGAAAAATAAAAGAAATAAATCCAAGTAATATTAATGACTCTGAAGTAATTGATGCAGAAGGACTATACTTATCTCCTGGATTTATAGACGTTCATATACATGGCGCAGGTGGACACGATACGATGGATGGTACATTTGAAGCAATCAATGAAATTTCTAAAACTATAGTTAAACATGGAACTACCGCTTTCACACCAACTACAATGACAGTATCAGTAGATGATATAAGAAAATCTATGGGAGTTATAAAGGAAGCTAAAGAAAATGGCACTGATGGTGCTATAGTTTTAGGAGCTCATCTTGAAGGGCCTTTCATTAGTCCAAAAGCTATCGGAGCTCAAAATCCTAATTTCTTAATCCCTCCAACGCTTGAGAATTTTAATGCTATGGTAGGAGATGCTGAAG
This sequence comes from Clostridium sp., assembly GCF_017888565.1. Classification (GTDB taxonomy): domain Bacteria; phylum Bacillota; class Clostridia; order Clostridiales; family Clostridiaceae; genus Clostridium. The sequence goes on along the minus strand of NZ_JAGHFX010000018.1, from coordinate 28,052 downwards.
ATGCCGTTGTATCAATTACAATTGCTCCTGAAGTTCCAGGGGCTAAGGAATTAATAAAAGAATTATCAAAAAAAGGAATAGTTTGCTCTATAGGTCATACAAAAGCTACTTATGATGAAGCTATGGAAGGAATTAAATGTGGTTGCTGTCACTCAACTCATTTATTTAATGCAATGACACCATTTGCTCATAGAGAACCTGGAGTTGTAGGTGCTATATTTGATAGTGAGATAACTACAGAAACAATTTCTGATGGTATCCATATATCATATCCATCACTTAGAATAGCTTACAATCAAAAGACAACTGATAAAGTATTATTAGTTACTGATGCAATGATGGCATGCGCTATGCCTGACGGCATGTATGCATTAGGCGGTCAAGACGTTATTGTTAAAGATGGAGCTGCAAGACTTTTAAGTGGAAGCTTAGCTGGCTCAATATTAACTCTAGACAAAGCTGTTAGAAATGTATATAAAAATGTTGGACTTTCACTAAATGAAGCTGTAAAAATGGCAACTTTTAATGCTGCTAGACATTGTAAAGTTGAAGATAGAAAAGGTCTTGTAAAAGAAGGCTATGATGCTGATTTAGTTTTATTTGATGAAGACATAAATATAAAAAATGTCATAGTTGCTGGTAAAGTATTAGTATAAAAAAATGCTCCAATTTCGAATTGGAGCATTTTTTATTTTAAATATACTTTATATCTTCTACTTTATTATTTTAAAGATATTTCTTTATTTCTTCTACTTTATTTAAATCTTCCCAAGGTAAATTTAAATCATTTCTTCCAAAATGTCCATATGCAGCTGTTTGCTTATAAATTGGTCTTCTTAACTCTAGATCTCTTATTATAGCACCTGGTCTTAAATCAAATACCTTTTCAACTATTGAAATTATTTCTGCCTCTGATTTCTTTCCAGTTCCAAATGTATCTATTTCTATTGATACTGGTTTAGCCACTCCAATAGCATAAGCTAATTGAATTTCCAACTTATCTGCAACTCCTGCTGCAACTAAGTTCTTAGCAACCCATCTTGCTGCATAAGCTGCTGATCTATCAACTTTAGTTGGATCTTTTCCTGAGAAAGCACCACCGCCGTGTCTTCCATATCCACCATAAGTATCAACTATTATCTTTCTTCCAGTTAATCCGCTATCTCCTTGTGGACCTCCAACAACGAATCTACCAGTTGGATTTATGTAATACTTAGTAGTATCATCTAATAATTCTGCTGGAACTACAGCTTTAATTACATGTTCCATTAAATCTTCTCTTATTTGCTCTTGAGATACATCTTCACTATGTTGTGTTGATATTACAATTGCATCTATTCTTACAACTTTATTATCATCATATTCAACAGTAACTTGAGTCTTTCCATCTGGTCTTAAATATGGTAAAGTTCCGTTCTTTCTCACTTCTGATAATCTTCTTGATAATCTGTGAGCCATTGCTATTGGTAAAGGCATGTATTCTTCTGTTTCATTTGTTGCAAAACCAAACATCATACCTTGGTCTCCAGCTCCAACAGCCTCAACATCATCCTTTTGTCCAGCTCTTGACTCTAAAGCTTCATCTACCCCCATAGCTATATCGCCTGATTGTTCATCTATTGATGTTAAAACTGAACATGTTTCACAATCAAAACCATACTTAGCTCTATCATATCCAATTTCCTTTACCGTTTCTCTAACTAACTTTGGAATATCAACATAACAATTAGTTGATATTTCTCCCATAACTAGTACCATACCTGTAGTAACAGCTGTTTCACAAGCAACTCTTGCCATAGGATCTTTAGCTAAAATGCTATCTAATACTGCATCTGAAATTTGGTCACAAATTTTATCTGGATGCCCTTCTGTAACTGATTCTGATGTAAATAATCTTCTCATTTTCATTTCTCCTTTCATTTTATTTGATATTAATTCTGAATTAATTTATAAAATAAAAAAATCTCTTCGATAAGAAGAGACGTTAAAAATCCTAATCTTTCTTATCTTGCAAAATTACTTTGCAGGAATTGGCACCACACTTAAACTTAATAAAGTAGGTTGCCGGGTTTCATCGGGCCCTTCTCCCTCCACCTCTCTGGATAAGAACTAATATCAAATTTTACTTTTTAGAGTATATCACCTTTAATACTACTAGTCAACTTAAAAATCAAATTTATTGCATATTTAATTTACTTAACTAACAAAATATTAAGTTATTTGCAAATATAAAAAAAAGACAAGAATTCTTGTCTTTTGTGGTGGGGGAGGACGGATTCGAACCATCGAAACGAAACGTAACAGATTTACAGTCTGCCCCCTTTGGCCACTCGGGAACTCCCCCATTAAAATTTATTTAATTTCAGTTAAGTAAACATTGTCGCCTCAACTGACAATGATTAGTATATATTTATTGTATCTTAATTTCAAGTGCGTTATTAACTCATTTATAAAGATTATACTTATTTATTTCTATATTTCTTTAATTTTCTCCTATTTAATACTAATATCACTTTTTTATTGTCTTATATTGTCCTAAAAATAAATTTACCCAAGGCATTATAATTTTTTATTTATTATTAATAATTATTTGAATTTTTACTACGAAAATAAATACATATTTTTATTAACTTTCAAATTATAAAATTTTTTCTTCAATAATATCCAAATCAGTATATCTACTTAGAATATTCTTAAACTCTTCATAATCCAATAAGGACATTCTCTTTTTTACTAATAAAAACCCTTCTCTTATATTATCGTTATCATATTTATCAGAAAAATAATCATTCACCTTCACTATATCTACTATAGATAAACTTTTTAACATTCTGTCTATTTCCAACTTTTCACTTTTTTCTAGTTCGGCAAACAAATTATTTTCAATATCACTTTGCTTTATTGATATCGCTTCTATTTCCTTTTTATTATTTAGTATATTTTCATTATAATTACTATTCTTTCTAATATTAGATTCCCCTTTATTATTAAAGCCATTTTTATTATTATCTATTTTTTTCTTATTCCCATCACTTGATATATCTTTACCATTTGAAACTTCATCATCATTTAAAACATTTTCATTAATAGCTCCTATGGAATTATTACTTATAACCTCTTCACTTTTTAATGGCTCCCATATTAATAAATAGTATATCGGGATAATGGCTCCAAGAATTATAGTAATTATATAAAAAAATCTTTTTTTCATATTTATTCATCTCCTTTTATTTAATTAATTTCCTTTTTATGTTTTTTTATACATTTTATTATATTTATTAATCTTGAAACATATATTGTATAAGCGGAGGTGAATTTTTAGTGAAGCATAAAGTATTATATAATTCTTATAATTCTCATATCGAAATAGCAAAATTTATCAAAGACTATATTACGAATAATACTGTTATTGTATGTATAGGTACTGATAAGTGCATTGGTGACTGCTTAGGTCCAATGGTTGGTACATTTTTAAAAGAAAAAAATTTTCCTCTTCCAGTGTACGGAACTATAGAATCTCCAATACATGCTCTTAATATAAATAATAGGTTAAAAGAAATTAATAAATTACATCCAAAATCTTTAATAATAGGAATAGATGCCTGCTTAGGAGAATCTAATTCTATTGGTGAAATACATACCAGAGATTATCCAATACATCCTGGAAAAGGAGTAGGTAAAAATTTACCTGACGTTGGTGTAGCTTCTATAATCGGTATTATTGACTCAAGTGAAAATGCTGAATTTTTTACATCTAGAAGTATTCGTCTCCATTTGGTTATGGAAATGTCAAAGATAATTTCATCTGCCATTATTTATGCATATAATCTTACTCATAATTAAAAGGGGAGTTTTTAAACTCCCCTTTAATAATTTTATAAATTTAATGTATGTATTTAATAATATCTATAAATTAATCAACTAATGTTATTTCATTATCTGAAGAACTTGTATCTATTTTATCTAAATATCCCAAAACTTTACCTGTTCCCTCTGCTACTGATTCCACTGAATTATTTGCAACCTCAACAGTAACACCAGTTTCATGCTCTATTAGCTTATCTAATCCATCTAATAAAGAACCTCCACCCGTCATCAGGATTCCCCTCTCTATTATATCAGCAGCAAGCTCAGGTGGTGTTTTTTCCAATACAAATTTAACACTATCAACAATTAAAGACACTGATTCTCTTAATGCATATACTATTTCATCTGTTGAAATAGAGAGCTCATCTGGTAACCCAGTAATTAAATTTCTCCCTTTCATATTTGCAGTTAAATTTCTTGATCCTTTAAATGCTGACCCTATAGTTACTTTCAATTCTTCTGCAGTTTTTTCACCTATCATTATCTTGTACTTATTTCTTACATACTTTATTATTGCATCATCAAATGTATCACCTGCTACCTTAATAGATGATCTTACAACAACTCCACCAAGAGATATTACAGCTATATCAGTAGTACCTCCACCGATATCTACAACCATAGATCCACTTGGCCTAGTTATATCTAATCCTGCACCTATTGCTGCCGCTAAAGGCTCTTCTATTAAATGAACTTTTTTAGCTCCAGAATTTCTTGCAGCATCAATTACTGCTCTTTTTTCAACCTCTGTTGCTTGAGACGGAACGCATACCATTACTTTAGGAGCCGTAATCTTACTCTTTCCATACGCCTTTTTAATAAATTCTTTTAACATTTTTTCTGTTATATCATAATCTGATATAACACCATCTCTCAATGGCCTTACCGCAACTATATTACCTGGAGTTCTTCCAATCATTCTTCTTGCTTCTTCACCAACTGCAAGCACTTTATTATTATTCTTATTTATTGCAACAACTGATGGTTCTTTTAATATTATTCCCTTACCTTTTGCATAAACTAAAACAGTCGCCGTACCTAAGTCTATTCCTAAATCGCTCCTATTTCTCCAAAACCACATTCCTTGTTCACTCCTACTCTATTCACACTATATAATATTTGAAATCTCTCTTATTTTACAATATTCGTTCTATTTCTTATTATATATGGAATATGGTAATCCTTCAATATATTTGTATTTAATTTTGTAATCAATTACTACTCTGCTGTCTTATATTTCATCTTGGTAGCTTTTCCACCTCTTATGTGTCTTTCAGCTTTATTTAACTCTAATATCGAATGAGTTTGTTCTGCTATAGCTGGATTTATCTTAGGTAATCTTTCTGTCATATCTTTATGAATAGTACTTTTACTTACTCCAAATACTTTTGCAGTTTTTCTAATTGTATCTTTTGAATCTATAATATATTTTGCTACTTCTAAAACTCTTTCTTCTATATAATCTTTCAAAATATTACCTCCCTTTGGATAGCTTATTAATACGCGACCATTAAAATTTAATTTATTCATCAGCCATTTTAGATTAATGACTGATGAATGTTTATTATTCTTGATTAAATGTAAAATATGTTGTTGGATCTAAGTCTTTTCCATCTACATCTTGAACTTGAATATTTAAATGTTCACCAAATTCATTATTTGTAAATATTTTAGAGCTATCTCCTACAGTTCCTATAACTGTTTCTTCTGTTACTTTATCTCCAACGTTTACCCTTATGTCCTTAGATAAATTACTATACTTTGTATATAATCCATTTGCATGGGCAACTAATACATAGTTTCCTTCTTCAATTTTGCTTGAAACTTCTTTTACTTCACCTACAGCTGCGGCTTTAACTTCTGTTCCAACGCTAGCTTTTATATCTATTCCTCTGATGTTTCTACTACTTCCATCACTCATAGATTGTGGCTTTGGATAAGTATATCCTCTTGCAATTGATCCATCTAAAGGATTTGCAAAGCTCACTTCTACATTAGTTCCTGTAGAAACATTAACATCTTCTTCTCCTGATGCTATTTCATTTTCTTGTCCTTCTGCTAATTCATTATTTTGAGTATTTTCAACTCTATCAGCATTTTGTTTTTGCACCTCTGAAGTTGCTTTATCCTCAACATTTAAAGTAAATTCATTTTGTGATTGATTACTTTGTTCTAATGCTTTATTTTTCTTTGTTGTAACAACAGCAACAGTTGCAATTACACATAAACAAAGGAATAGTACTAAATAAAAGCCCTCCTTTCTGAAAAAGTCTTTTACCTTATCTTTCTTATTTTGGTCCATATCAACACCTCCTTTTTGTATTCTTGCCCGTTCTAATAAATTAATACAATTAAATATGGATTTATTTACATCAAATTTCTACATTTCCCAACATTTCTAGTAATCATACTTAAAAAATTAAGAATTAATAGTACTTATTAACAAGTTATAATTTTATTGTTTTAAAATGAAAAGGAAGTAAGATATAATGCTACTTCATATAGCCTTATATCTTACTTCCTTATAATATGTTTATGCTTTAAGTAATTAGATTTATCTATACATTTTCTATTCATCCATTAATAACAACAATTAATTAAACTTTACCTCTTTTAACTCAGTGCCTGTATAATAATGCTTTAATATATCTTCATATTTCTCTCCATCCTTAGCCATAACATTTGCTCCCCATTGACTCATACCAACCCCATGACCATAGCCTTTACAAGTAAATATTATCTTATTTCCACTTATACTAAATTGAAAATTAGTTGAGCTTAATCCAAATGCTAGTCTAAAATCAGCACCTTTAACTTTTGCTCCTCCAAATCTTATTTCTTTTACTCCTCCAGCATCACTTCTACTTAAAATTTCTATATCATTTTGTAGATTCCCTTCAGTTATTTTTGCATCTTCATATTTTGAATTTATATCATTTACGAAATTAGATATATCAAATGGAAACTCACTAGTAAATTTAGGTGCTATTTCTTCTCCTTTACTTTCTGTTGATACTAAGTAAGGAACATCACTTGAAAATACATCAACAGCATTTTCTGTCATTCCTGAACTTGTAGAGAAAAATTGTGGATATTGTACTAATTTATTATCATATGTTAAAACCATTCCTTTTGTAGCATCAACAGCTTCTGATATTTTTGCCCAATTTTCATTCCCTTGGTCACCCCATTTTTCTAATCTACTTTCTTTAGTTATATATACTTGGCAGTGAGTAGTATCACATACATCTCCCCCATTCGCTTCATTACATGGTCTAGTTCTTTTAGCTGCTACATATGTTCTTGCTGCTATAGCCTGTGCTTTTAAAGCTTCTGATTCAAAGCTAGCTGGCATTTCTCCTGATACTACACTCTTTACGTACTCTTCTAATGGAACTTCTATTATTTTATCCTCCTTTGTCAAATGAACTTTTATAACATCATTTCCAGTTAGAGTTACAAAATTATCTTCTTTTGTCTCAGTATTTATATCAGTATTATCTACTTGTTTTTCTTCAAGTGCATTGACTGGAGAAGACTTAATTACAAACATTGGAATTGCAATCATAGATATTAAAACTAGAGTGCTAAAAAAGATAAGAGATACCATTCCTTCTATTGAATTTAATTTATTTTTCAATCACACCGCCTCCTAATTAAATAAATACAATTTAATATATGTAAAAATTTATTAAGTATACTTTATTTTTTATTTTTTATGTTAAGTTACTTTGAACTAATATACAAAAATAAAGAACTTAGATTTAACTCTAAGTTCTTTATTTAGGTGAATATAGCTATATTTATTTTAAATATATTTATCTATCAACCCTGTATATATTAGCTCCTAATCCTCTAAACTTTTCCTCTATATTCACATAACCTCTATCTATGTGATATATGTCACTAATTTCAGTTTCACCTTGTGCTACTAGCCCAGCTAATATCATAGCTGCTCCAGCTCTTAAATCTGTGGCTTTCACTTCACAACCGGTTAAAGATTCAACGCCTTCTATTATTGCAGTTCTTCCATCTATCTTTATACTAGTGCCCATTCTTACTAATTCAGCAACATGCATAAACCTATTTTCAAATACAGTTTCTGTTATGATACTTGATCCCTTTGTTACAGCTAATAACGTCATCATTTGAGCTTGCATATCTGTAGGGAATCCAGGATAAGGCAATGTTTTTATATCAACAGGGCCTTTCTTGCCGGTTCCATCAACTAGCATAACATCCTCTTTTATATTCTTAAATTTTACCCCACATTCTTTTAATTTTTCAATAGTTGGTCTTAATTGATCTTCATTAGCCCCATTTATAGTAATCTTACTATTTGTTATAGCTGCTGCTACCATGAATGTTCCAGCTTCAACTCTATCATATATCGGCTTATAAGTTACTCCTTTTAATTCTTTGACCCCTTCTACAGTTATCTTGCCCATTCCAGCTCCGTGAATTCTTGCTCCCATTGAATTTAGAAAGTTCGCTAAATCCCATATTTCTGGTTCTTCAGCTGCATTTTCAATGATTGTTGTCCCTTCTGCTAAAACAGATGCCATTAAAATATTTTCAGTTGCACCAACAGAAGGAAAATCTAAATATATTCTATTTCCTTTAAGTTTTTTTGCTTTAGCCTCCACAAAACCATGTCCAGTTTCAATTTCTGCACCTAAAAGTTTAAAGCCTTTTAAATGTAAATCAATAGGCCTACTACCTATGTTACATCCTCCCGGCATCGATATTTTACATCTTCCAAATCTAGATAACATAGGTCCCATAATTAAAAAAGATGCTCTCATCTTTCTTATTAGTTCACTATTCATATCTGCTTCTTTAATACTAGAGGTATTTATTCTAAGATCGCCATTTGATTTATTTTCAATTTGGCAATTCATTCCTGATAATAAATCAGTTAAAACTACTACATCCTCTAACATAGGTGCATTTTGAATAATTATATCATTGGGACTTAAAATACTTGCAACTATTATCGGTAAAACAGAATTTTTAGCCAAACTAATATTCACTTCACCACTTAGTTTTTTACCACCTTCAACTATAATTTTTTCCATATTGTCCTCCATAATGAATTGTTAGTATGTTACGAATATCACTGGTGTTCCAATAATTAAATATTCTCCTGTATCATATTTAGTAAACCCTATATTAATTTTATTTCCATCATATAGCTTTGCTTTTCCTACTGACCCATTATGAATATTTAACACTTCTAGAGTTTCCATATCTATATTTTTCTTTAGTATATCTAAAAGATTCTGCTTTTGGTCTTCTATTATTTTTACCTTTATAAAATTAAAATATTTTATATTTTTTGCTGCAATATTTTGTATTTGTTTTAATTCTTTCTTCAATTGAAAAGTATTAGCATCTTTATCATTATTTATATAAGTAATTTGAACTTTGATATTTTCATTATTACTCCACACTACTGCCTTTATTTCTTTAATTGAGTCCTTATAAACAATGATATTTTCATTAGATTGTACATCTTCTCCAAAACTTTTTTTAAAATTGTCTTTAAGCAAAGATAACTCTTTATCAATAGGTTGATTTATACTATATTCCACCTTAATACCATTTTGAATAAAATTACTGTTTTTTATAAATTCAGTTTCCATAAAATCAAAATTATCTGAGTGTGAATTAGATCTAATTGGAACTGCACCAATAATTAATAAAGATAAGCTTAAAACAAACATTAATCTCATAATATTCTTCACAATATCCCCCTACCTTTCTATTTAATTATTGTCCAGTTTATTTTTTTTTATTCAAAATTAATAGCTATAATATAATATATAGATTTAGTTGAAATTTGTGATTAATTGTCATATTTATACATATCTAAATTGATTATAAAAAAATAGAGGGATAAAAGAAATTCCATTTCTTTTATCCCTCTATTTAAGGCTAATTATTAATACTTATAGTACTAATTCTTGCATTAGCTCTTGCCAACGCTCTTTTAGCTCTTTCAATATCTATATTTTTATCTTCTTTTAACCTTTTTTCCGCTCTTTCCTTTGACTTTTCTGCCCTATCTACATCTATATCAGACTCTTTCTCTACAGCATCACAGCAAAATTTTAATTCATTATTCTTTAAATAAACTATTCCTGATGATGTAAATATTCTTTCTTTATTATTTCCATTTACTATCAATGTAGTAGTCGGAATAGTACTTATTATTATAGGAGTATGATTTGCTCTGAATTCAATTTCACCATCTTTAGTTAAAGTAATTAAGCTTTCAGCCTCTAATTTTAATAGTTCTTTTCCCGGGGCGATTATACTTATTTTAAAAGTTTTACTCATAATTCCATCCCCTATCTTAAGGTCTTAGCTTTTTCTATAGCTTCTTCTATAGATCCTACAAATAAGAAAGCTGCTTCTGGTAAATCATCATATTTACCATCTAAAATTTCCTTAAATCCCCTTACAGTTTCTTTTACTGGCACATATCTTCCTTGCATACCTGTAAATTGTTCAGCTACTGTAAATGGTTGTGATAAGAATCTTTGAACTCTTCTTGCTCTTGCAACAACTTTTTTATCTTCATCTGATAGTTCATCTACTCCTAGAATTGCAATTATATCTTGTAATTCTTTATATCTTTCTAAGATATTTTTTACTTCTGTAGCTACATCATAATGTTCTCTTCCAACCACTCTTGGGTCTAATATTCTTGAATTTGATTCTAACGGATCGACAGCTGGATATATTCCAAGTTCAGCTATGCTTCTTGATAAAACCGTTGTTGCATCAAGGTGAGTAAATGTTGTCGCTGGTGCTGGGTCTGTAAGGTCATCTGCTGGAACATATACTGCTTGAACAGATGTAATTGATCCATTTTTAGTTGATGTTATTCTTTCTTGAAGGGCTCCCATTTCAGTCGCAAGAGTTGGTTGATATCCAACTGCTGAAGGAATTCTTCCTAATAAAGCAGAAACCTCTGATCCCGCTTGAGTAAATCTAAATATATTATCTATGAATAAAAGAACATCTTGACCTTGATCTCTAAAGTATTCAGCCATAGTTAATCCAGTTAATGAAACTCTCATTCTTGCTCCTGGTGATTCATTCATTTGTCCGAATACTAAAGCTGTCTTATCTATAACCCCTGACTCTTTCATTTCATAATATAAATCATTACCTTCTCTTGATCTTTCACCAACCCCTGTAAATACAGAAAGACCTCCATGTTCTTTTGCTATATTATTTATTAATTCTTGTATAAGAACTGTTTTACCAACCCCAGCTCCTCCAAATAGTCCTATCTTTCCACCTTTTTGATATGGAGCTAATAAATCTATAACCTTTATTCCTGTTTCAAACATTTGTGGTTCTAAAGATTGTTCTTTAAAACTTGGTGCTGGTCTATGAATTGGATACATCTCTTTAATATCTACATCTCCAGCATTATCAATAGGATGACCAAGAACATTGAATACTCTTCCTAATACTTCTCTACCAACTGGAACAGATATACATCTTCCCATATCAGTAGCTTTCATTCCTCTTTTTAATCCATCAGTAGATTCCATAGCTATGGTTCTAACAATGTCGTCTCCCATATGCTGTTCAACTTCAACTATTAGTAGTTTTTCTCCCATATCTATTCTAATTTCATTATAAATGTTAGGTAGTGCATCTGAATCAAATTTTATATCTACTACTGGTCCAATTACTTGAACTACTTTTCCTACTCTTTCAGGCATAGTAATACCTCCTTACTATTTTTGAGCTTCTGCTCCTCCTACAATCTCTGATATCTCTTGCGTTATCATTCCTTGTCTTATTCTATTATACTTAAGATTTAGAGATTGTAATATATCATTAGCATTTTGTGTTGCTCCATCCATAGCTGTCATTCTAGCATTTTGTTCACTAACCTTTGAATGCAACATAGCTCTTCTTAATTTACTCTTAAAATATACATCTAAACTTGAATTTAAAACCTCTTCTAAACTAGGTTCAATTAAAAATTGTTCTGACTTTTTATTTTCTATTTCTAATGGAAATAACTTTTCTATTTTTACTTCCTGCTTTATAGGAGATATAAATTCTGTAAATACTATATTGACTTCACCTATCTCTCCAGTTTTAAACATATATAAAGCATCATCGTATATAGATCTTACTTCTTTTATTGTAGGTATATCTGGAATTTCTACATACTCTCTAACTGTATCAAACCCATATTTCTTCATATAAGAAATTCCCTTACTTCCTGCAACAACTATTCTAGCTGATCCTTTGTCTTTAATCATTTCGTTCATACTATTAGCTATATTTCCATTGAAGCCTCCACAAAGACCTGTATCAGAAGCTATAACAATATATAGTTTATCTAAATCTTTAGAAGCTTTCTTAAAGAAAGAACTTTCATAGTCTTCTGGTAATGCTGACATTAAATTAATTAATATATCTTCACATAATCTATAGTATTCTTCATTATCATTAAGCTCTTTCCTTGCTTTTCTAAGTTTAGAAGTGGCTACAAGATTCATAGCTTTTGTTATCTTTCTTGTACTTTCAACCGACTTTATTCTTCTCTTTATTTCTATAAGTCCTGCTGATCCCAAATTTCCACCTCCTAAAGAAGTGCATAGCTATTTAAGCTATGCATCTTGTAAGAATAATTTCTTAAACTCTACTATATAGTTTTCTAATTCTACTTTTATTTCATCTGTTAATGATTTTACATCTACTATCTTCTTTAATAACTCTCTATGATGAGTATCTATATATTCTAAAAGTTCTCTCTCAAATCTTCTTACATCACTAACTTTTACATCTGATAGAAAATCTTTTACTATTGCATATAAAATTACAATTTGTTTTTCTACTGCCATAGGGGAGTATTGATCTTGTTTTAACACTTCTACTAATCTCTTACCTTTTTCAAGTCTCTTTTTAGAATCTTTATCTAAATCAGAACCAAATTGAGCAAAAGATTCAAGTTCTCTATATTGAGCTAATTCAAGCCTTAAAGTTCCTGAAACTTGTTTCATCGCTTTAATTTGAGCATTTCCACCAACTCTTGACACTGATATACCAGCGTTAACTGCTGGTCTTTGCCCAGAATGGAATAAATCAGATTCTAAGAATATTTGACCATCTGTTATTGATATAACGTTAGTCGGTATATAAGCCGTTACGTCTCCAGCCAATGTTTCTATTATTGGAAGAGCTGTTAATGATCCTCCACCATTTTCCTTAGATAGCTTTGCAGCTCTTTCTAAAAGTCTTGAATGAATATAGAACACATCTCCCGGATAAGCTTCTCTACCTGGTGGTCTCCTAAGTAATAGTGACATAGTTCTATAAGCTACTGCATGCTTAGAAAGATCATCATATATTATAAGCACATCTTTTCCTTGATGCATAAAATATTCACCCATACTACATCCTGCATAAGGCGCTAAATATTGTAATGGAGCTGATTCAGAAGCTGTACCACTTACAACTATTGAATAATCTAAGGCACCAAATTCCTCTAAAGTATTAACTATATTTGCAACTGTTGATTGTTTTTGTCCAATAGCAACATATATACATATTACATCTTTACCTTTTTGGTTTAATATTGTATCTAGCGCTATAGCTGTTTTCCCTGTTTGTCTATCTCCAATTATAAGTTCTCTTTGCCCCTTACCTATCGGAATCATAGAGTCTATTGCTTTTATCCCTGTTTGTAAAGGTTCATTAACAGAACTTCTATCTATAATACTAGGAGCTGAAACTTCTATCGCTCTATAACCAGAATTATTTATTGGTCCTTTTCCATCTATAGGCTCTCCTAATGAGTTAACTACTCTTCCTAATAATGCTTCACCTACTGGTACTTCAACTATCTTATTAGTTCTTTTAACTATATCGCCTTCTCTAATTCCTTCTTCTGGTCCTAAAAGAACACAACCTACGTTATCTTGCTCTAGATTTAGAGCCATACCATAAACATTATTAGGGAATTCTAATAATTCACCTTCCATACAATCATCTAATCCATAAACTCTTGCTATACCATCACCAATTTGGATTATAGTACCTGAATCTACAGTTTTTATTTCTTTTTCATATCTTTCTATTTCCTTTTTAATTATGGAAGTTATTTCTTCAGGCTTAATATTCATACCTTCACCTCTATTCTGTTCTAAGCATTAAATCTCTTAGTTCATCTAATTTAGATTTAACCGTTCCATCTATAACATCATTATTAACTCTTACATATATTCCCCCAAGAATACTTTCATCAATGACTTGTTCTAATATAATTTGCTTATTATATTTTTCTTCTAATGTTTTTATTAACTTATTGAATTCTTCTTCAGTTAAAGGAAGCGTCGTTTTTACAATTCCATTTAGAGTGTTTTTTCGCTCTAAATCAATTTTCTCCATTTCATTAAGCTTTTCCTTTAAATAAAGTATTCTATCTTTTTCTATAAGAATTAATAAAAATGATAATAATTCCTCATCTATATGTCCTTTAAAAATATTTATAAAAGTTCTCTTTTTCTTTTTAGTACTAATTTGAGGGTGCTTAATTACTTCGTAGAATTCCTTATTTGTTTCTATAAGGTTACAAATTTCTCTTAAATCTTGTAGATACTGTTGAACTTTCCCTTTTTGTTCAGCTACTTCATATAGAGCTAATGCATATCTTCGGTCTAAATATTCATACATTATGAATTACCTACCTTAGTAATAAATTCTCCAATTAACTCTCTATTCTTTTCTTCATCTATATTTTTTTCTATAACCTTTTTAGAAAGTTCAATAGCTAAATCTATAGCTTCCTTCTTTAATTGATACTCTACTTTTTCTTTTTCTCTATTTATTTCAACTTTAGCTCTTTCTAAGATAATTTTAGCTTCCTGATTAGCTTCTTCAACTATTTCATCATATATCTTTTCAGCTTTTTGCTTATGTCTTTCTGTAATTAACTTCCCTTCTTCTCTAGCACTTTTTAATACTCTTTCATTTTCTATAGCCAGCATTCTAGCCTTTTCAGCTTCTTCTTCAGCATTGTCTAATTGTTCATTTATAAGATTTTCCCTTTCATCAATAATAGCCTTAACTTTATCGAAAAAGAAATACTTTAGAACTGCAAAAAGAATAATAAAATTAATTATAGTGGCTATAAGGGTACTAGGGTTTATTTCCATTAACATATACTATTGCCTCCCTTCTGGAGCCCTAAGACACTATTTTACTCCAACGAAAATTAAAAGGATTGATACTAATAAACCGTAAATTGCAGTTGCTTCTGCGAAAGCTGATCCAAGCATTAATGCAGTAGTTATCTTACCACTTGCTTCTGGTTGTCTTGATATTCCTTCTACAGCCTTAGCTGTTGCATTTCCTATTCCAATTGCAGCTCCTATACCTACTAATACAGCTATTGCTGCTCCTAATGCTCTCATTGATATTTCCATAATAAAATCCTCCTTTAAGATAAAACAAAATAATAATTATATAATTGATAAATTAATATAATACTTAATTAAATTTAATGTTCTGTATGTCCTGAATGTTCTGCTATCATTTTAATATTTATCATGGTTAACATTACAAAAATTACTGTTTGAATACCACCATCAAAAATATCAAAATATGCATGTAAAGGCACAGGTATTCCTATTTGAGCTATAAATCCTATATGATGTAGTGCTTCATAACACAACTCTACTAAGAATGTAGCTGCAAGTATATTACCAAATAATCTTAGTGCTAATGATACAGGAAGCATTATTCTTTCTAATATATTTATTGGTGTAATTATAGCTAGAGGGAACGTATATCCTCCAAAATAACTTTTCAAACCATACTTTCGAATCGTATAAAACTGTACCATATAAAAAGTTATTAAAGCTAATGCTACTGTTACACTAAAGTTCTTGGTAGGTACAGGTAATCCTATCAGTCCAGTAAAATTCATAAATAATAAAAATACTGCTAAACTACCTATAAAAGGAATAATGTCTAAAAATTCCTCTCCCATATTTGCTGTAACTACATTTTTTAACATAGTGTATATAGATTCCACTACAGCTTGTTTTTTATTAGGTCTAAGCTTCATATTCCTTGTCGCCCATATAGCGATAAGTGCTATTAATACAATAGTTATCCACTGCATTACCACTTCAGGAACTATTTCAATTTTAATGGGTCCAATAGCGTAAGACCATATAGGTTCTAGTGGTTCCACCTAATCACTCCCTTTCCCTGTTCTTATCGAATATAATACAATAAAAATAAAATGTGATAAATATCCTATAAGATATGCCATTAGTTGTATTAAGTTATTTAAAAATGGCAATGCTATAATAATGATAGTAGTTATTCTTATAATATAACTAAAAGCTAATAATATTTTTTTATTATTATTTAAAGAATATTCTAAAATTAAGCCACTACTTATTGTATTTAATAATGATATCATTAAACCTAATAAAAAAATAAGCGCCACTTTTAAATTAATCAGAATGGATACTATAAGTACAAAAATGAATCCTGCTATTAAATCATATTTTACCAACTTAAATATTAACTTATTCATTTCTCTACTCATTTTATCCTCACCCCTAACTAACTCTTGTTATTATAGTACTCTGAAAACATTAATGAAAATCTTATTTTTATTCATTTAACTCATTTAATCTTTATATTTGATGATTTAATGAGTTTATTCCTATTTTACTTAAGTAACTTCACTTTTATTTCTATTTTCTTCATATATAGTAATATTAAAGGAATGTTATTCAATTTTCAGAATTTTTCCAATATTCTTTATATAGATTTTTGCTACTGATATCATTTTCATACGAATTTTTTTATATTTTATTTCCATAATATGTATTTCAAAATAGTCTTTAGAAGCTTTTAGAAGCTTTTAGGATAATTAATTATATATTATTATTTTAAAAAATGAATAAACATTTATTTGATTATTCATTTTTTTATTTTGTTCTTTTTTTTTTAGTTTTTTATAGACTTTTATAATCTGCATCTTTTTATTCAAAATAACCATTTTATAAGTTTTTAATAATCTCATTTTCAACTCACTTCACCATTAAATGAGTTTCTAATTAATATATCTATTTTATTTATTATTTCTTCTCATATACTATTATTATCTATTACTATTTTAATAATTCATATAAATATAAAAACTCTCGATGCTATATCAAGAGTTTTTATATTTATATGAATTATTTTCTTTCAACTATAAGTGCTGTTCCCATTCCTCCACCTATACATAAAGTTGCTAAACCTTTTTTAGCATCTCTCTTTTGCATTTCGTGAAGTAATGTAACTAATATTCTAGCACCAGATGCTCCAACTGGATGACCTAAAGCTATGGCTCCTCCATTTACATTAACTTTACTCATGTCAAAGTTTAAATCTTTTGCAACAGCTAAGCTTTGAGCTGCAAATGCTTCATTAGCTTCTATTAAATCTAAATCCTCTACTTTAAGATTTGCTACTTCTAAAGCTTTTTTAGTAGCATGGAACGGACCATATCCCATTATTGATGGGTCTAATCCTCTTTGCCCATAAGAAACTATTTTTGCTAATGGAGTTATTCCTAATTCTTCTGCTTTCTCTGCACTCATTACTACAAATGCTGCTGCACCGTCATTTATCCCTGAAGCATTAGCAGCTGTTACAGTACCATCTTTTATAAATGCAGGTCTTAATTTAGTCATTCCTTCAATTGTAGCTCCAAATCTTGGGTATTCATCAGTATCAAATACTTTTGGTTCACCTTTTCTTTGAGGTATAGCTACTGGAACTATTTCATCTTTAAATCTGCCTGACTTAATTGCCGTTTCAGCTTTCAATTGAGAGTTAAGTGCAAATTCATCTTGCTCCTCTCTTGATAAATTCCATTCTTTAGCTATATTTTCTGCTGTTACGCCCATATGGTAATTATTAAATGCATCCCATAAAGCATCATTAATCATGGAATCTACCATTTTTCCATCACCCATTCTTTGGCCCCATCTTGATGTTTTTAACAAATAAGGAGCTTGAGACATATTTTCCATTCCACCAGCAACTACTACATCAGCGTCTCCAGCTTTTATCATTTGAGCTGCTAAAGCAACTGTTCTTAATCCTGAACCACATACCTTATTTATTGTCATAGCTGGAACTTCTACTGGTAATCCAGCCTTTACCGCAGCTTGTCTTGCAACATTTTGTCCAAGTCCAGCTTGAATTACATTTCCCATTACCACTTCTTCTACTAATTCACCTTTTATACCTGCTTTAGTTACTGCTTCCCTTATTACTATTGCACCTAAATCTGCTGCTGATACATCTTTTAAAGCTCCGCCAAATGAACCAATGGCAGTTCTTACTGCACTTGCAATTACAACTTCTCTCATAATCCACATCTCCTCCATAAATCGTTAGAATTGTCTAATTTGTTAAACAATTAACACAATTTAATTATACCACTTTATTCCTTTTAATCAACAGCAAAACTTTATCTTTTTTATATTTATATTAGGAATTCCTCTATTTTCATTGTTCTTATATTAAAATAATTTTCTATTATATCCGCAATTCTTTTTGATGCTAGCCCATCACCATAAGGATTGGCCGCCTTACTCATCTTTATATAAGCATCTTTGTTATTTATTAGATTATTAGCCTCTAACACTATCTTATCTATATCAGTTCCAACCAATTTTACTGTACCATATTCAACAGCCTCTGGTCTTTCTGTAACATCTCTAAGAACTAATACTGGCTTTCCTAGATGTGGGGCTTCTTCTTGTAATCCACCTGAATCTGTCATTACCATAAAACATTTACTCATCAAATTATGTGTTTCTTGAGTATCTAATGGAGGTAATAAATGTACTCTATCTTTATTTCCTAATTTATTATATACAACATCTTTTACTACTGGATTTAAATGAACTAGATATATAAGTTCAACATCTTCATTTTCATCTACTATTTTATTTAAAGATTCGCAAATATTCTCTATTCCTTCTCCCCAGTTTTCTCTTCTATGTGCTGTTATCATTATTACTTTTTTATTTTTAAAATCTATTTTATTTAATATATCATTCTCAAATATATAATCTTCCTTAACAGTATGAAGCATTGCATCTATAACTGTATTACCTGTTATGTAAATATCTGCTTCATTTACACCTTCTCTTAAAAGGTTTGATTTTGAACTTTTAGTGGGCGCAAAATGTAAATCAGTTAAAGCCCCTGTAAGCTTTCTATTCATTTCTTCCGGAAACGGAAAATACTTATCGAAGGTTCTGAGTCCTGCTTCCACATGACCAACTTTTATTTGTTGATAAAAAGCTGCAAGAGCTCCTGAAAATGTAGTCGTAGTATCCCCATGAACTAAAACCATATCTGGTTTTTCTTGCAAAAATATTTCCTCTAAGCCTTCTAAAACTCTATTAGTTATTCCAGTTAGAGTTTGCTTACTCTTCATTATATTTAAGTCAAAATCAGGTTCTATATCAAAATAGTCTAAAACTTGATCTAGCATTTCTCTATGTTGAGCTGTTACACAAACTTTTGAATCAATTCCTTCTCTTTTTTCTAATTCCTTTACTAAAGGAGCCATTTTTATTGCCTCAGGCCTAGTACCAAATATAGTTATTATTTTCTTCTTATCCATTTTAGGTTCCTCCTAATTAAAATTAAAAATAAATTTTCCACTACTATATAATTTAATATTTCTATTTATTTAAGGCTTTATTCTAATTAACTCTACATTCCTTATAAGTGACATGTTTATCTAATTATACACTTTTAAATATAAATAAACAAATAATACTATATCTTATATGATAATTAATAAATTAATAAAGAGTAGCTTATATTTAAGCTACTCTTTATTAATTTATTATTTAGTTCCAAATAATCTATCTCCTGCGTCACCAAGTCCAGGAACTATGTATCCATGTTCATTTAACTTTTCATCTATTCCTGCAACATATATATCTACATCAGGATGAGCCTTCTGAACAAATTCAACACCTTCTGGAGAACTTATTAAGCACATAAGTCTTAAATTTTTTGCTCCTCTTTTCTTTAACATAGTTATAGCATCTGCTGCTGATCCACCTGTAGCTAACATTGGATCTACTACTATTACGTCTCTTTCTGCTATATCTTGAGGTAGCTTACAGAAGTATTCTACTGGTTGAAGAGTTTCTTCATCTCTATATAGTCCTACATGACCAACTTTAGCTGCTGGTATAAGCTTAAGCATACCATCTACCATACCAAGTCCTGCTCTTAATATAGGTACTATAGCTACTTTCTTACCTGATAACATCTTACATTTTGTTTTACAAATTGGAGTTTCTATTTCTACTTCCTCAGTGCTTAAATCCCTAGTTACTTCATAAGCCATAAGCATTGAAACCTCTTCTACTAATTCTCTAAAATCCTTTGAACCTGTTTCCTTATTTCTTATGAAAGCTAATTTATGTAATATTAATGGGTGATCTATTTGTGTTACTTTGCTCATTTATATTCCTCCTACAGCACTTTTAATTTTTATTATTTATAATATTTTTTCTCTATCTCTGTTATTTTATCAATTCTATTTTGGTGTCTTTCACCTTGAAACTCAGTATTTAAAAATGTTTTTACTATATCTAATGCTAACCCTGGTCCTACTACTCTTTGACCAAGAGTTAATATATTTGCATCATTATGTTCTCTTGTTGCATGAGCACTAAAAGTATCAGAACACAATGCTGCCCTAACTCCTGGAACCTTATTTGCTGCAATGCCTATACCTATACCTGTTCCACATATTAAAATTCCAAAATCAAACTCTTTTGCCACTACTGCTTCTGCCACTGGTAATGCATAATCAGGATAATCACATGATTCAGTAGAGTTAGTACCAAAATCTTTTACTTCATATCCTTCTATTGCAAGATATTTTTTTATTTCTTCCTTTAATTCAACTCCACCATGATCTGAACCTACTGCTATCTTCATAAGAATGTACCTCCTAACCATTATAATGATAAATTTATATAATAAAAAAGGAAAGGTGCCCCCTTCCCTCCCTAATTATACTTCTACTATATCAAAGCCTGCGGCTTTATTTAATCTATTCATTATAGCAAGACCTACACCCTTTTCATCAAAGGCTTGACATAATATAATGTCAACATTTAAATCATCACATTCTCTAAGTGATTCAAATAAATTTCTTGCTACATCATATAGATTTTTTTCACTTCCTAAAGAAATCACTTTACCTTTATTAAAAGAACTACACAATTCATCTGTTGATAGTATCGCAACCTCTTTTTGATTTTCTATATAATTTTGTACTATTTCATTAATTTTTTCAATAGTTTTTTGCTTATTTCCCTTTATTATTTTTAATTTGGCCTTTGGAGCATAATGTCTATACTTCATCCCCGGTGCTTTAGGCTTCAAGTTTTCATCAGGTTTTCCTTGTATTGCTTTATCTATTTTTATATCCATACAAACCTCTTGTAGCATTTCTAAAGTTACTCCACCAGGTCTTAAAACCATAGGAGGATTAACTGTACAATCCACTATTGTTGACTCAACACCTACATTACTTCTTTCTCCTCCAAGGATATAATCTATTCTTCCACTTAAATCCTCAATGCAACGTTCCACTTCAGTTGGACTAGGCCTTCCTGATATATTTGCTGATGGCGCTGCAATCGGACATCCAGATAATTCTATAAGCTTTAATGCTATTTTATCGTTTGGCATTCTTATACCTATTGTATCTAAATTTGCACTAGTCCTATTTGGAATTACTTCCTTTTTATTTAGAATTATGGTCAAAGGACCTGGCCAAAATCTATTCATAAGTTTTTGTGCTACCTCTGGAACATCTTTAACTAAGTTAGTTATATCTTTCGAAGAAACATGTACTATTAAAGGATTATCTTGTGGTCTACCTTTTGCGTTAAATATTTTTTCTACCGCCTCATCATTTAACGCATTAGCGCCTAAACCATATACTGTTTCTGTCGGAAATGCAACAACTCCTCCATTATATATAATGTCAGCTGCTTCCTTTAAATATTCAATATCTTTATTAATATCTTTTATAATAGCTACCTTTGTTTCCAAAAGTTCTACCTTCTTTCTCTTTATATTTCTATCTGCTCTCTTGCTATTTTTATATTTTCTATAGCTGAAGATGTATAAGATGCCCTAACACAATTTTTATATATCTCATCTAATAAATTATATTTCTTTAAAGCACCTTTTTTTATAACTTGAAAATAGTAATTTTCTTCTGGATTTATTTTTTTTACTTTTAAGTATTCTTCTGATGCTTCTGGATATCTCTTAATGAAGGCTTTTGTTACAGGCTTTAAATATTTATTTCTAAATCTAACAGTCGATATTAATATAATATCCATTTCTTCCTTTGTTTTATCAGTATGTACAACTGCTACCTTATCACATATAATAACTGATTCTTTTGAAAATAATCCACTTTTAAATTTTAATTTATTATTATTACAATAAAATCTTAACCTATGATAATTCAATTTATTTATACACGATATTATTATTAATCCCTCTATAAGCGCTAAATAAGCCCATAAAAACATATTCTTATTTTGTGCCAATAAAGCTACTAAAGGAAGTATTGTAAATAGCATGAACATTAATATAAAGAAGTTCCTTTTATGATTTTTTTCTTTTTTTAATGCTTTGTTTATTTTCATTCTTCCCACCTACTTTAAAAGCCCCACATTATAAAATGTAAGGCTTTTTATTAAATAGCGTCTGTATTACCCATTTTTTTCATTTTTTCAGCTTGATCAGCTGTAATTAATGCATTAATCACTTCTTCTATATCACCATTTAAATATGACTCTAACTTATAAAGTGTTAACCCAATTCTATGATCAGTAACTCTTCCTTGAGGATAGTTATAAGTTCTTATTCTTTCACTTCTATCCCCTGAACCTACTTGACTCTTTCTATCTTCTGCTATACCAGCATTTCTTTCAGCTTCTGCCGCTTCATATAATCTAGATCTTAAAACCTTCATAGCTTTTTCTTTATTCTTTAACTGTGATTTTTCATCTTGACAGGCAACAACAACTCCAGTTGGTATATGTGTTATTCTTACAGCTGAGTCAGTTGTATTAACACATTGTCCTCCATTACCAGAAGATCTATAAACATCTATTCTTAAATCTTTTTCGTTTATTTCTATTTCTACATCATCAACTTCTGGCAGAACAGCTACTGTTGCTGTAGATGTATGAATTCTACCACTTGATTCTGTATCTGGGACTCTTTGTACTCTATGTACACCACTTTCATATTTTAGCTTAGAATATGCTCCTGATCCCTTAATCATAAATACTACTTCTTTGAATCCACCAATATCAGTTTCATTAGCACTCATTAATTCAACTGACCATCTTTGTGTCTCTGCATATCTTGTATACATTCTAAATAAATTTGCTGCAAATAGAGCGGCTTCATCTCCACCTGCACCACCTCTTATTTCTACAAAAACGTTCTTATCATCATTTGGATCCTTAGGTAATAAAAGTATTTGAATATGCTTTTCTAACTCTTCTTCTCTCGCTGTTAAGTCTGAGATTTCTTCTGAAAGCATTTCTCTCATTTCCCTATCGCTTTCTTCTGCTAACATTTCTTTGTTAGCTGCTAAATCATCTATAACTGTTCTATATTCTCTATATGCAGTAACTATGACTTCTAAATCAGCATGCTCCTTACATAGCTTTCTCCATTCATTTTGGTTAGCCATTATTGAAGGATCTGATATCTTTACAGATAATTCATCATATTTATTTTCTATAAAAGCCAATTTATCTAATAACATAAATATCACTCCGTACTATATTTTTTAATATCTCCCTATTATATCACAAGAGATAGAAATTTATCAATATTTAAAGTATCCCAGCACAACTCTGTCTAATCCTGCCAAGTCCTTTACCAATTTTATATTGTAAAACCCAACTTCTCTCATCAAATCACTAACCTCTTCTCCCTGATCATAACCAATTTCAAAAGCTAGTATCCCTCCATTATTTAGTGTGATTTTGCTTTCTTCGATTATTCTTTTATAAAATAATAATCCATCATCACCACCATCTAGTGCTGTATGAGGCTCATATTTTTTCACATCATCCATTAAATTACTTATTTCATCAGCTTTAATATATGGAGGATTTGAAACTATTATATCATACTTCTTTCCTTGACTTATTGGCTCCTTTAATAAATCACTTTTAATAAATTTAACTCTATCCTCTAATCCATGCTTTATAATATTTTTTTTAGTTATTTTTTCTGGAATCTCATAAAGATCTATTTCTTCTACATTTATTTTTTTTCTATAACTTGCAAGAGATATTCCAATTGCTCCGCTTCCAGAACATAAATCACAAACATTTAGTTCATCTTCTTCACTTATGATAGATAATAATTCTTCTACTAATACCTCTGTATCACCTCTTGGAATTAGGACCCCTTCTTCTACATTAAAATCTAATCCCATAAACTCTGTTTCACCTAAAATATACTTGATAGGCATTTTATTTTTTCTTTTCTCTACTAAACCCAAATATTCCTTTTCATCTTTTAAAGAAACATTCTTATCCCTATTTGTTATTATATACAATTTATCCTTTGCTAAAACATTACCTAACAATAACTGTGAATCTAAAATATAAGTATCTATATTCTCTTCTTTTAATTCCTTAGATGCTTTATCTAATAATTCACCTATTGTTTTTTCTTTAGGTTTAAGTCCTTCTGCCTTCATAAGAGCTGCAATAGCTACTTCTATTTGATCATCATCTGGTTCCTTTGTTGTAAGCTCTTGAAGTTTTAATCCTGGATATGCTATTATCTTCGCTAATTTATTATCATTTTTTCCAAGCCACTTAATTAACTCATATGTTATTCCTGATACAACTGGAATTAATAGCACTCTAAGTATTAACCTTTCAAGAAATCCCCCCCATCCAGTAAAGCTAAATATTAATATACTAACAAACATAATTAAAAATAAAAAGTTTGTTCCACACCTTGGATGAAATCTACTAAATTTTTTTACATTCTCTACTGTTAATTCTTCTTCTGACTCATAGCAAAAAATTGATTTATGTTCAGCTCCGTGGTACTGAAATACCCTATAAATATCATCCATTTTACTTATAGAATACATATAAACAAGTAAAATCGTAATTCTAATTACCGCTTCTATTAAATTTAAAGCTATAGCTGGTAAATTTAAATAACTAAACAGTGATGCAATTGCTGTAGGTAATGCTACGAACAATCCTACAGCAATAGCAAATGATAATATCATAGTTGCTCCAATTATTAAATCATTACTTCTTTCACCAAATTTATTTTTTAGCCAAATTTCAAATTTTGATTCACTTTCATCCTCATCTTCAAAAAATGATGCTGAATAATTTAATGTATTAATTCCAGTAATAAGCGAATCTAAAAGCACAAATATCCCTCTAATAAATGGAATATTTAAAAATTTATATTTTTTAGTTATAGGTACTATTTTTTTAAATTCTATTTTTATTTCTTTATTTGGAGTTCTAACTGCTGTAGCCTGTCCTTTACTCCCCCTCATCATAACTCCTTCAATAACTGCTTGGCCTCCAACTTCACATTTTCTCATTTTACCACTCTTTCTATTTATAAATTATTTTTATATTTAAAATAGCAGTGTCCACATAAAGACTCATATTCAACATTATCTACATTATCTATTGCAATCTGTTCTCCTTCAAAAACAAATCTATCGTTGATTTTTCTTCCATTTAACACAGCTTTTCTTCCACACTTACATATAGTTTTCATTTCTTCTATACTATGAGCAAGTAATAATAATCTTGTACTTCCTTCAAACCCTTGCATTTTAAAATCAGTTCTTAATCCATAACATATTACTGGTATATCTAATACAACTGCTATCTCAAATAATTGATCTATTTGTTTTAATTTTAAAAACTGAGCTTCATCAACTAATATACAATCTATATTTTTATTTTTTTCTCTATACTCTTGAACTTTTTCTAATATATTATCTTGATCATAAATAACTAAATCTACTTTTCTTTCAACACCTAATCTTGAAACTAGTCTTTCCCCACCCTTTTTATCTGTGAAAGGTTTTATTAATGCAACATTCATACCTCTTTCTTCATAGTTATAAGCAACCTGCATAAGATGTGTTGATTTTCCTGAATTCATAGCTCCATATCTAAAATATAATTTACTCATTTTATTTCTCCTTTTTCATTAGATATATTTAAATTATAGCATCTTATATAATAACTAATCAAAGATATTTTTATTATGTAATCTCCTTGACTCAATAAAACACCTATGATATACTCAAATGGTTATTTAAGTAGTTGAAAGAGGTGAAAAATATGAGAGAAGGCATACATCCAAAATACAACCACGAAGCTGTAGTTAAGTGTGCATGTGGAAATACTTTTACAACTGGTTCAGTTAAAGATGAACTAAAAGTAGAAATATGCTCTAAATGCCACCCATTCTTCACTGGTAAACAAAAAATTATTGATGTTGGCGGAAGAGTTGACAAATTCAATAAGAGATTTAATCTTAACAAATAGGAAATTCTGGGAAAGACATAGTCTTTCCCATTTTTTCTTTTATTTCTTAATTTTATCTTAGAATTTTATTTTTTTATGTTTTACATAGATTTTTATAATATAATATAATGGTAATTATATTTAAATAATTTTCTTAATTTTAATATATACAGATATATCAGATTATTTATTTTTATGGAACTACTATATAATTATACTATTACCTTAATTATATTATGTTATTTAGAAAAGTGAGTGTTATTTAATCATGAAAAAAATTTTAATATTAACAACTTCTACAGGGGAAGGTCATAATCAGGCTGCAAGTTCAATATCTAGTTCATTTGAAAACTCTGGATATGAAGTTATACGCCATGATTTTTTAAGAAATAATAGTAAAATATTAACTAAATTATTTATTAGTGGATATGAAATATCAGCATCTTTTTTTCCAAAAACTTATGGATTTGCATATAAACTTACTGATACAGGTTTTACAAATAGGCTTTTATCTTTAGTTTTTTGCTTTACTAAAAGAAAGATCTCTAAACTAATTAATTCAATTAGTCCAGATATAATATTAGTTACGCATCCATTTGCAGTAAATATAATGGGATCTCTTAAAAGAAAAGGCTTAAATAAACCTGTAATAGTTATAGTAACTGATTTTAAAGCTCATTCTACATACATAGATAAAAATATAGACGCTTATATCACTGCAAGTGATAATACAAAAGAGGATTTAGCTAAAAGAGGCATAGATTCTAAAAGGATATTTACTTTTGGAATTCCTGTTAAAGATGAGTTTTTAGAGAATAAGTCCGATATAAAAGCAACTAAAACCGATAACTATTTCAATATTTTGTTGATGAGTGGTAGCATGGGATTAAAAAACATTTCTTATGTTTTAAAAGAATTATTGAATAACTCAAATAAGCTTAGAATAACAGTTGTATGTGGGAAAAATGAAAATTTAAAGGAAGATTTACTTAAGGAATATAAATATTCAATTAAAGATAAAAAACTTCATATATTAGGTTTTTCAAGAGATGTTGATTCTTTAATGGAATATTCAGATTTAATAATAAGTAAACCTGGTGGTCTTACAGTTACTGAAGCAATAACTAAAAATTTACCTTTATTAATTCCATTTGCCATTCCAGGTCAGGAAACGCAAAATGTAGAATTTTTAACCTCAAATGGATATGCTTTATATATAGATAATCTTTTAGAATTAAACTTAGCAATAGATAATTTAATTTCTAATCCAAAGGAATTAGAAAAAATGCGCTGCAAACTATCTAAATTATCTTCTTGTTATTCCAAGCAAAAAATAGTAAGTTTAGCTGATAAATTAATATTTAAATAAAAAATGTGTATGGGATAGTACTAAACTGGTCCCTATGTCAAGGACATTTTAAAAAAGAGAGTTAGGAAGCTAAGAGCTGATTTCTGTATTGAACAGGAGTCAGCTTTTTTAAGTTCCACTGACAACGGTCATTATTATAATAATCA
>NZ_JAGHFX010000078.1 GCF_017888565.1 Clostridium sp. | reverse complement strand
CTCCAACTAATTTGTTATTTAAGACAATTATGAATTTATTATAGCATATTTTAACAATTCTATATTATTCAATTTTCAAGATTCTCTTAGTTCGTACTTAATTCATATTGCTTTTTATTTTTGAATTACGCACTAAAAAATACCGCATATTCACTTTTGAATAATACGATATTTTTATAATAAGTTTAATATTCTTAATCATTTTTTATTTTTCTTACTAACTAATACACCACATCCAACAATACAAATAATTAATGTTATAACTCCCCATGATGACCACCCACCAAACTCCATATACTTTACCTCCTAAAACTCCATTATAAATTATATTTTAATATTTTATTCAAAATAAAATAACTCTTCAAATGTTTTATCTAATGCAATACAAAGTATCAATGCAAGTCTTGCAGTTGGGTTAAACTGACCCGTTTCAATCGAACTTATTGTATTGCGTGATACTCCTACTAACTTAGCTAAATCATTCTGCGAAAGACCTTTTTCAGCTCGTGCTACTTTTAATCTATTTTTTAATATTAAGCTTTCATCCATAATATAGTTACCTCAATGTAGTCAATATAAATTTTACCGTAAATAATATTGAAGAAATACCTGCTGCTATTGTCGTAATAAGATATACTCCTTTTTTGGTAAAACAAAACTTTCCATAAGCTTCACCAGCAATAAATATCCAAAAAAGTGGAGATATAGCGAAAAATGTCCTAGGATCACCTAAAAACAAATTAAATATAGCAATAAATATAAATAATATTGCAAATGCAATAAACCCTATCTTACGACCTCGATTCTCTGCATATTCCATCCCTTCATCATTATTAGATTGTCGGCTTTTTTGTAAAATTTCATCCTTCTTCATAAATCCTCCCTGTAAAGTTTTATATTCATTTTGACAAGTTTTATTGTCAAAACAATTATAATACTTTCAATATTTATATGTCAATATTTTACTAATAGTCTATAGAAGCTAAGCCGTTACTATATTAATCTATTAATGAAATATAAATACAGAATTATTAAATTTTTAAAGATCATTTAGTTCGCAATGTAATCAATTTATTCATTAGATATTTGCTCTATGATATTAGCATCAATATAAATATTTGAATATTGATTATTTCCACGACCTTTATACTCTCTGCTTATATTTAAAACTTCAAAATTCTCTTTAATTTTTTCTATTGCAATATCTTTTTCTTCATCATAAGCATAAGTTAATCTAATTTTAATCATCTTTATTCCCTTCTTTAACATTTCTATAATACAAAGAACAATAACCATTTCTTACTCTAAGAAAAGCATAAATTTCTTCTCCTTCACGAACTGGCTGCTTAATTTCTTTACATCTAGTTTTGGATAATAAAACATCTTTAAATGCTCTATATTCACTTGGCTGGATCATTGGCTTTTTAGTAGTTCTGCAATATTCAGCAGTATAGAAACCATAACTATTAAAAACTGGTACTTTCTTTTTTTCCTTCAATACTAAGCCTAGTTTTTCCTTCATCTTATTTATTTTTTTCTCTAATTTTATAACCTTCTCATTTTCTTCTCTATATAACCTATAATTTTCATATCTAGCTTTTCTTAATTCATCATTCTTTCTCTCTAAATCAGAGTTTTTTTCCTTCAATTTTTCTACATCTTCTAACAATAAATCAAAATCAGCTTGTAAACATTTATCTACCCAAATAGAAAAAGATTTAGGTGAATTATATGATATATCATGTATTTTATAATCTAATAATTCCTGGTATTTAAAATCATCATAAGCTTTAATTTCACCATAAAAATAACCTTTAATTCTTTTTGCTCCAATAGGATAAACTCTTAACTTTATAGCATTATTATTAACCCTTACCCATGCTTCACCTAAAAATTCTTTAACTGTTTTTCCGATATATTCTTTCCCTTCATATCTACTCTCATTGTTTATTGCCTTGTTGTAACAATATAAAGTAGCCTTACAATCTTCTAAACTATCATGGGCATTACCTAAGTAATAACCATAATATAAGCAACAATCATCTAATGACTTCCAAGTATAGTTCCCATAATATTCATTCCATTGCCCATAAATTTCTGCAAATTCATACATCAAATCATAAATGTTAGTATTAAACTTAACTCCATACTTCTTTAAAAAGCCTACTTCAAAATCTGCATTATAAATAATAATTTCAGCAGCATTAGTTAATATATCACTTAAAATTTCTACATAATCTTCAAAAGGCTTTTTATCTACAACCATAGCTGGACTAATACCATGTATTTCTTCTGCTTCTTCCCAGGTGCTAATATTTTTAGACTTACAATACTCATTTATTAAAACATTTCCGTCCAGATCTATAGCACTTACTTGTAATATTTCATCATATTTAGAACTTAATCCAGTAGTTTCAAAGTCTAAAACAACTTTTCTATATCTCATACTTTCTCACCTCAATAACTTTAATTTACCTTCAATAAATAGGAGGATATATTCCTTCTATTTATTACTTGTTTTTTTAGATTGTTTATTCCCTTTAATTAAAGTTTTTATTTCTAAATCTTTAGAAGATATTACATTATTTAATGATTTTAATTCAGATTCTTTTAATTCAATATCTTTTTCTAAAGATACTATATTATTATTAAGTTTAGATATTTCATTTTCAAATTCAGCTTTTAACTTATCTATCTTTAATTGATTTATTGTAGCCTCATTATCTTTAATAGCTTCAATTTCAGTTTTCTTTATAGAATTAAAAGTATTAATAGTTCCTTGTAGCATTTCAACATTAACTTGTAAACTTGCATTTTTCCCTTCTAAAATTACTTTCTGCTCTT
>NZ_JAGHFX010000077.1 GCF_017888565.1 Clostridium sp. | reverse complement strand
CTATCATATTAACTACTGGATAACCTTCATTGTAATAACTCAATTCTCCGAATCCTATACTCTCTACAGTTCTCATTTTCTTAGTTTTTTTATCCCAAGCTCTAAATTTAATATCTCTCATATCTATACCTCCTATAGAGTGGACCATATAAGATCCACTCGTAATATTTCTATAATTACGCATTATTTCTGAATTGCGTATTAACTAAATATCAATTTCTACTTTATTATCAGCAATATAAGCAATATTTCTACTTTCACCTAATATCCTATCTATAACATTTTGAAGTTCGTTTATATCTTCTTCTGTTATATCATCCCATACGTCATACTCCCAATCCTCATACATATTAAAAGCTTCACATTCTATTGCACTCTCTAGCATATCTTTAGCGTCAATACTCGCTTTGTATTCTGTAGTTGTATAAACTTCTTTCCCTTCGTGTTCCTTTATTTCTTTAACAAAATCTTCTTTGCTAATTACAAGATTTTCTCCAACTAATAACATATCATCATTCTTTAATTCACTTAATTTTATACTCATTAATTCTTTTCTCCTTTACTTCGTAATAAATCCAAATTACTCTTCTTTATCATTTCTAGTAGCTCCATATATCAATGCCCAATAAAATAGTACTGCTATTAACCATATAACCACTTTCACAACTAAAACTCCTTACGATAAAATGTACCTATTATCTTTCTATATAATGAATTACATTTTTGATTATCAGATCTATACTTCCATCATCCTTCTCAACTATATCGAATTTAGATTTATCCTCATAAGCTCCCTTACTTATGGTAATTTCTATATCACTATCTACTTTTAATTTGATTTTATTTATCTTCTTTTCTACATAGACTTTATCCACTTTTATTTCCTCATCAACATGTGCGAGCATAAACATTCTGAAGTTATCTATAAATCCATCTTCTTTTATTACTTTTTTAGCAAACTCATTAATATTTATAGTGTCCTTTGTTTCTAAATGCTTCCTTATTTCACTTCTTACCTTCTCTGCTTCTGCCGCATTCTCTGAATAATTTAGTCTTATCCATCTTTCACTTAGATTTATAAAATTTTTTGTTTCATCTCTTTCATTTACTACTTGAAAGCAACCTAAAAAGTTATCTAGCCAGTAATTAGCTCCATATTCATCGTCATTAACCTTCTTTTTCTTTTTATCTAATACTAATAAATCAAATTTACTATTTTCTTTAATAGGTTTAATAAATGCGGCCTTCTCTATCTTCTGACTACTTGCTGGTAAACCAGTCGAGTGAGCCACTAAATCAACACCTACTTTATTTCCAATAAAATCTATGTGATGTATGAAACTCTTTTTATAATCTAATTTAAGTATTCCTATCATTGGTCCTTGATCTGTTATTAAAGAAACCATTATTAAATCACATGAAGGTATTTCTATATTACTTTTCATAATTATAAATAATTGAGTTGCTACTTCTTTAGATACATTGATTAATTCTTCTTCTCCAGTTAAATAATCTTGTGCTAATTCCTTAACTATATTTCTTTCTTCATTAAATTTTGCATATTTCAATTCTTCATCATTTAATGACTTTTCTATGTGCTTATATAAGTATCCGTAAGTATCCTCATT
Source organism: Clostridium sp. (assembly GCF_017888565.1). Taxonomy (GTDB): domain Bacteria; phylum Bacillota; class Clostridia; order Clostridiales; family Clostridiaceae; genus Clostridium. The sequence goes on along the minus strand of NZ_JAGHFX010000077.1, from coordinate 3,259 downwards.
AAGCTCTAACTTGTATTCATTTAATATAGGCTCTTCTCCATTTGAATCTAAAACATGAATCACCGCTTCTTGTATATTAATATCACTTATATATTCCATTACTTACATTCCCCCTAAATATTCTTATTTGACTTTCATATGATAATATGAGTATATAATTATTTTTGTTTTTACTCTTATTATCAATTGTTTTTAAAATTCATCTATCATTCTTATAGGACATATTGCTGCTATAATCTCTTCCCCTTTCTTTACTGCTACTGGCGATACTGGAGTTCTACCATACAATTCAATTGAATATAAATCGAAAAACTGAAACATATTTTCAGCAATATAAACATTTATTCCAAATTCTTTATTAGAATATTTGTCAGTAATCTTCCCATATTTCTTTTGTGAAAGTTCATACTCTAATCTATAAGAATTTTTTATCGCTTTACTCCATTCATTTATTAATCTTGAATCATCCCTTATCAATTCCGGATTTATTTCCATTTCATTCGATTTTAAATAAAATATTATATATCCATCTGTAACCAAGTAACCATCTTCATACTTAGCTTTCAGTATTCTTTCTTTTCTTCTGTAAAGCTTTAAAAGATGTGTTGTTATTCTTTTAATATTCATATTCCTGCTCCTTAATTATTAATCCTCAAATCTATAATATAAAACATCCTCATAATCATCTGCTTCTTCCCCTTGATCTAAAATTATTTTTGCACCGGAAGCATAAATCTTAAATAAAATGTTATCTAATCCGTATAATCCATCCATTATCTTTTTACTGTCTATTTCTTTACCATTAAGCTTTATACTATATGCTTTACCTTCTTTATCTAGTGCTAAACTACAACTATAATCCCATTTACCATATGGCTTTTCATCTTTATTATCTAAATAGATATGAATATATCCATAACAACTCTTTTCTATTATTAGGTTTACTTTTTCATCATAATCACGCTCGTAATCTTCTTTAGCTGTATCCTCCTTGGCCTTTTCTATTATTTCAGTTAGAGTATATTCTGACTTAACATCACTAAGCATTTCGTCTATTGATTCTTTTATTTTTTCTAAACCTTTAACTTTTATAGTACTCTCTAACCTTTCTTTTATAACTGTTAATATTAATTGGTTATATCCTTCTAATCCTAAGCTATCAAAATTAATATTCATATTTTCTTCTATATGCTTTTTAAGACTTTTCCCAAAACTGCTCCATGAATCAAATATATCTCCAATTACACTTTCTATAGTTTGTTTAATTCTTTTTTCAACTACAGTTTCAACAAACTTTTCCTTCTCTAAGTTCACTAATGTTTCATTTACAATTTTATTTAAATCTATCATTTACTTTTTCCTCCTCATATAACTTTTTTCTATAAAAAGACATTTTTTATCCTCTTAGTCTATAATTGTTTTCTTTTCCCTTGACCTCAACTATAAAATCTTTTGCCATTTCATAGATTCTACTACCAATCCCTTCATCAAAAGCTAATATATCTTCTACAAAATATTCTGTAGAAACTATCATTGGTAATTTATTAATATATCTATGGTTTACAATCTCAAACATTATATTAATATCTGTTTCATTAACCTTGCCTTTAAATAGATCATCTATCAGTAATATATCTGCCTGCTGGTATTTACCAACTAAATTTTTATAATATTCCTTATCAGTAATATTTTGCTTTAATTTAGTAATAACATCTCTATAAGGCATGTAAATAACTTTTTTCCCATCTTTTTCAATAAAATTATTAGCTAATGCAATAGTTAAATGTGTCTTGCCAGATCCAGGTTGTCCACAGAATAAAATTGAATTATGCTTAGTTTTCTCTATCTTCTTAAACCTTAAATAATAATTAGTTGTAACACTTTTCATATACTTAGTTAAGTTATTCCATGGTTCATAAGTTTTGAAAGTCTTATCTAAATCATCTGTTTTCAAGCCACTTTCAGACCATTGTTCCTTAAGCTTCATCATTTCATAACACTTACATCTTTTTATTACATTTCCTTCTTCATTTAAAATCCATGTTGTATCTTTACACTTCTCACAATTATATGAGCTCCATTGCTCTTTTTCTATCTTCCTCGTTAAGTTCTCCATATCTTGATTTTTTTCTTGGAACTTCGAACTCCTGACTCTTTTTAATATTCTGTCCAATGCTTCGAATCCTGTTGTTTCCTCCATTACTAATCACCCCTGCCTTCTGATTTAGATATCCTTCAAATTTTGTTCCAAATAATGTTTCTGGTCTTAAATACTGCTGCATATTTGTACCTAACCATTCACTTGATTTATTATCTATAACTTTGTAAAAATCTTCTTTTGTAAACCCTTCATTTAATCTAGCAGTAATTAAGCTTTTTGTTTTTTTACTTGTACTCCTATACTTCGTATCAACTTTTTTATTTAAATAATCTATAATTTGACTATATATATTATTAATACTTGTATTATTAATACTTGTATTATTCTCTTCCACAATTTTGTGGATAGGGCTATCCTCTTTTTTGTAGATAGGGGTATCCTCTTTTTTGTGGATAGGTGAAATTATTTCAGTGCATCCAATAATATTATTTGTTGGATTATTAATATAAAGACGTCTCTCTTTTATCATTTTTCCTTCGTAAATAATTCTAGAAATTATATATCCTCTATCTACTAATTCTTGAATGTTTCTTGATATACTTTTCTTATTAACCCCAAACAACTCAGCAAAATATGCATTTGATGCCCAACAATATCCTTCCTTATTAGCTAATGCTGTTATTTCACCATATAACAATTTAGCTTTATCTGATATTTTCGTATCATACCTAACATTTGCAGGTATGATTGCATAATAATTTGCATCTATCATTTTTTATTCCTTTCTGATATACTAATCATTGAACATTTTGTTGTGCTCATAACTCTTACTTTGGTCGGTAGAGTAATGAGCCATTTCTTTTTCTAATTCTTCATATAATACTTTTCTAAGCTCTTCACCTTTACTTACTCTCTCTTGTACCCTTGGAACAACTTTATCTACCATATCTAAAATTAATCCCATATTCCATCACTCCTTTATAAACTTATCTATTTTCCTTCTAAAATAAGCCTTATCTCTCTTTAAATAAGTTATAATAGCCATTATTGACATTACTAGAACTGCTCCAATTAAGGCATATAAAAGCATTAGAAATATAATCATACTTATTTGTATTAAGCTATACATTACTTCCTCCTAAATCTTTATTGATTACT
>NZ_JAGHFX010000076.1 GCF_017888565.1 Clostridium sp. | reverse complement strand
GAATTAAGAATATAGGAGATCAAATTGATAATATAGGATATAATATAAGAAAAGTGATGGGATTTGAACCAGAGTTTGTAGCAGATGGAGTTAGAATAGGTGATATAAAAGACATAGGTAAATTAGATTATATTGATACACCTCCTTTAAATGATATTCAAAAGAACTATAATAAAATTGTTAATGGTGGAGATGGTATAGAGGGGGTAAGTAAAGCTGATTTAGAAGTTAAACCATTTAATGAAGCAGGTAAACTAAAACCTAATATTAAGTATAAAGCAGGAGAATATGATTATTTATATGAAACTGATGATATGGGAAGGATAAGTAAGTTTGAAACGGATAACTTACAATTGACGAATAGAGAGAGTAGGCTTCCTCATAATCCTGATACACCTGGGAAATTGGAGGGAGACCATGCAGGGCATTTAGCTGGTGATAGGTTTGGAGGTTCACCAGAATTGGATAACTTGGTTTCGCAGGCTTCCAATGTTAATCTAAGTCAATATAAGAAGATAGAAAATGAATGGGCTACAGCTATTAAAGAAGGAAAGCAGGTAAAAGTGAATGTTGAAATTAAATATGATGGAGATGGTTTGAGACCATCAGAATTTAATGTGCAGTATGAAATAGATGGTAAATATTTTGAGAGAGATATATTAAATTAGTTAGGAGATTAATGTAATGAGTAAGGTGTTTGAAGATTATTTCAGTGAATTACAGGCTGATATGGTATCTATATGTTTGGAATATGTAGATAACCGTGCAGAAAAAATATATATTTACGGTTCTTTTGAAGAAGGGGTCGTATCCAGTGATTATTTTTATAATATTAATGGAAAGGTATTAGAACGTCATAAATTAAATGATGCTCTAATAAATACAGAAAAAAAATATGATACATCTGTTGAGAGACAAAAAGGCGTAATTAAAATTTTAAATACTGATATAAAGAGCATGCTGAAATTATGCAAAGAATATCAAAGAGAAATGCCTACAGAAATAAAGTTAGTTTATGATGTATCAAAAAATAATCTTAGAGTAGAATATGAATATGATTTAGTTTATTCGAATGATCCAGTTAAGACTGCTGATGATATTGCTATGGAGTGGTTTGAAAAAATTAAATTGGAAAATAGTAAATAGTATAAGATAAATTATGAATTTTTATAGTTGAACTAACTGCATAAAAAATAGTAATAGCAGAATATAGTTAAATCAATAATAGTAAGAAAATTTAGTACTGCATAACTTAAGTAATGCAGTTAGTAGTGGGTAAAGTGGGGAAGAGTGGCAGATAAAATTGAAAAGCAATTTATAGTTGATAAAGCTGAAAATTACGTTCTAAAATCTTTACCACTTAAGCCCCTTTCAACCTAAAGTACAAGAAAATATCGTTGTAACTGAAATGTCGATACTACAATAGTGTCGATATTTTTTTACATTCAATTAGAGTGAGAGTAAGGGGGAGATGAAAATCTAAATAGTAGATAATCTAATTTACGGAATGATGAAGAATAAAATTGAATACATTTTACTAATTATGGAAATTGATGAGGTAGCATGATAAAATAGTGGCAAGGGTTGAAAATACTCAATTCTACCACTAAAGATAAAAAGACAGACTCTTCCCCAAGGAGGAGACTAATGCTGTTGAAAAAGTAAAGTATGGAGATCAATATACCAAATTAAATAGTAAAAAAATTTTAAAATCAAATGTTGAATATGTTACAGAAGAAGGTTTAAATATGTCACAGATTCAAGCGGTAGAATTTCTACTGTTGAGGTAAGTCTTGATGCAGGTAAGGCTAAGAGTGACTCTTAAGATCAAAGAACCGTTGGAAAAGATAATGGTAAAATAGATATTGATGATGGGGTATTTAATAGCAAGTATATTTAAAAGTTCTGGTAATTTAGATAATTCAGTACCAATAGATGCTACATTAAAGTGAGATAAATGGGGATTAATAGAAAATTAGTGAGCTAAAGCTGTAGATAATGGAAAAACAGTGGATGTAAAAATAGAGCCTATATAGTGGGACATCACAGATACCTATATCATTTGAAGTAGAATATAAGATTGCAATGGAAAATGGATTCAAGAAATATTTAAGAACTAAAGGAGTATGGGTAAATATGATTAAGGAAAGCAATTTAACTAAATATTATAGTCAAATAGAAGAAAAGTTAGATGAAATGATACCATGTCATTAGAATAAAATTGTGCTATATGGAGAAGAAATTGGAGCTGTAAGTTCTGCAAGTTTTTACTTTTTTACTAGTGATTCTAAGGTTCATCATAGTGGAAATATTCCAGAAGAATATAATGTAAGTAGGAAAATATTTAAGGTACTTCTAATAGAACTTTTAGAAAGTAATAAAAATTTATGGTTAGAATTTAAAGAAGCAGATGAACCTACAGGGTGTTTATTTATTTTTGAGTTAGATAGTGATTGGAGATTTAGAATTAAATATGGATATGAGAGAAATAGTGAAAGTGGAAGGTTAGAAAGAGAAATAAGATGGGTATATGATGAATTAGGAATAATACCAGAAGATGAATATGAGAGAGGATTGTTAGAAGAATATTTAAAAGAACAAGGAAAAAACTTATAGGATATAATGCATAATAAAATAATTAATAAACTGTATAAAAGAATAATAATATTAAATTATAGTTAAATCAATATAAGTAAGAAAAGTTAGTACTGCATAAATTAAATAATTCAGAGAAAGAAGATAAAAAGGTTAATGTTTCAGTAATTGGAGTATTAATCTTTTTTATAGGGAAATATTTATAAAAGCTAATATAACTAGGATAAAAACTATCTTAAGCTGATAAGCAAGGAATTTTTAGTTTTATAAGATAACTGTATAATAGTTATATATGATAAAGTACATAAATTTATTATAAAAAAACTTAATAAATGCATAAAAACATATATAGTAAATTAGTTGAAAAAATGTATTTAAAAATAACAATATAAAAATATATACAAAATACTTAATGGTGTATATAATATATGTATTATATTGATTACATACAACAGTGATTTATGGAGGTGTGAATGAAAAAATATAATAAGTATTTAGTAGTTTTTATGGTATTTTTTATTATTAGTTTATTTGAAATCACTTATAATGTTAATGCAAGTAATAATTTTGAAGGGTGGTATAAAGATACTAAACCAAGATATACATATAGTGGTTCAAATATATTTAATAAAAATGATATTAATGGATCTGACATAATGAAGAAGGTCAAGACGTCATATACATATGAATCAAGGATGCCTAAAATAAAAGATTCAATATATGTGCAAAAGCTAATGTATGATGTAAACAATTCTGGACGATATTGGAGTAATTATACATATAGCGAAGAGACTCCTGATGGATCAATTGGATATACAACATGGTATGATAGTCCCAATGGATTGGTGCTTGATTACCTTTCTACATTTATAGGAGGAAATACAACTCCAATTGTTTCTTCAGAAATGATATCTTATGATATAAAAAAGGATATTATTGATTGGAATAATATACAGTATAAGAATCCAAATAGGGCATATATTGCATCAACAGCGGCTGAAGCAAAATTGGCTGATGCAAAATCAGCTTCAGCATTAAGTAGAACAGATTCAAATAGAAATTATCCTATATATTTAAATGATGGGGAGAATATTGATTCGGATGTAAAACATGAGTTGCAGGAAAAGAATATAAAGGATTTATACATAATGGGTGGGTATGTAAGATTTAAGACTACTGCAGGGTTAAGTGAAGGGTTTAATATAATTAGAGCAGGAGGATTGAATACTCAAAAGACTTATGAGTATATGTCTAATTTACCACTAATAATGAATGATCCACAGCACTATAAACCTAATTCAGAAGGGATAGTTATAGAGGGGGATTTAGGCTCTAAATTCCAAAGTGTTTATGATGAGTTAAAAATATTAAAAAACTCAAGAGATATTAATGTATTAATTAAACTAGCTGATAAACTTTTAGGAGAAATTAACTTGGGTAAAGAACCTAGTAAATCAGATAAGCCTTCATTAGTTTTAGGGGTTAATGTTGCTGGTTTTGAAACCTATTGGATGGTATATTACTCAAAAATTCAAGAGGGGTATGTATATCAATTTATATTACCGGGATACTATGAAAAGTATCAACCTATTCCTGAGACATTAACCCTAAATGGCTCTAATTATTATAAAAATTATAATGACTATTGGTTTAAACCTAATTCTGAAATAAATATAACTACAAATGCATATATGTCAAGTATATCTAAAAATTATCCCGATACAATGAGTTTACTATTAAATTCTTCAGAATATAATGTTAAAGCTGATATGGCAATAGTTAATGATGAATTCAAAAATAACTTTAAATTAATAGGTATTAATAGAGCTATTAAAAGTGAATCAAATAATAGAAATTATATATCAGCCATACATACATTTTCAGCTATAAATGATGGGACAAACTATTCACTTAAATTCACTAGTAAATTAGATAATTATACAGCTCCTATTATTGATACTGGAAAAACTATAAAAATAGATGGGAAAGCACCTGAAATTAATGGAAGTATTAGCGAGGGCTGGATTAATAAAGATGTAACTAAAAATTTATCTGCTTCAGATGGAAAAGGAAGTGGTTTAAAATCACTAAAAATATATGATAAAAATAATAAATTAATTGATTCTGGAGTGGATTCATTATTTTTATACATAAGTGATGAAGGAATACACAATTATGAGGTAAAAGCGTATGATAATGTTGGAAACTTTTCCACTAACATTTTTACTGTAAAAATAGATAAAACTCCACCAGTAATAAGTGGAAATGATATAAATGAGGTTTATGATTGGACAAAAAATGATGTTGTAATTAGTCAAAATGCTACTGACGTTAATGGAAGTGGAATTAAATTAATAGAATTATACGATAGTAAAAATAAAAAATTATCAGCTGGGATAAGTTCTTTAAAATACACAGTAAGTATAGAAGGAGAAACTGAATATATAGTAAAAGCGTATGATAATGCTGGAAATATTTCCACTAAGAATTTAATAGTAAGAATAGATAAAACTCCACCTAAAATCGAAGGAACAGATATAAATAACATTTATGGTTGGACAAAAGAAAATATAATAATTAATCAGTCTGCGGACGATAATGGAAGTGGGTTAAGATCAATAAAACTATATGACGATAAAAGTACAGAAATAGCAAATGATCAATATTCTTTGTGGTTTTATATAGAATATGAAGGTATAAATAATTACACAGTAAAGGCATATGATAATGTAGGAAATGTTTCAACTAAAGATATAACTGTAAAAATAGATAAAACTCCTCCAATTGGACAAGTAACTTATGATTATAATGAGAATACTTTTGTATTGGATATGAGTGTTTCTAATATAATAGAAAAAGGTAGTGGTGTAGATAAAATTTGGGCTGAATTTTATCCTGAATATGAAGAAGAGAAAAAAGTAACTCAAGATCTTATTAATACTAATAATGTTTATAAAGTAAAGAGAAACTTATTTGAATTATTTCCAGATAGTATAGAACAAATTGAGGTAGTAATAAAAGCTAGAGATAAAGTCGGGAATGAAGGTGAACTTTTCAGACAAGTATTTGATCCATTTAAAATAGAAGCCACAATAACTAGAGATTGGGAGCCATATCAATCAATATTCCAAGAAGGAGAATTAGGAGTAGTTAGGGTTAAAT